>NZ_JBIVUE010000003.1:0-320451 GCF_044757045.1 Streptomyces sp. NPDC091377
GCCCTCCTCTCCCAGGGCATCGGCGACACCATCCGCGTCTCCCTCTCCGCCCCGCCCGCCGAGGAGGTCAAGGTCGGCCTCCAGATCCTGGAGTCACTGGGGCTGAGACAGCGCGGCCTGGAGATCGTCTCCTGCCCTTCCTGCGGCCGGGCCCAGGTCGATGTCTACAAGCTGGCGGACGAGGTCACGGCCGGTCTGGAGGGCATGGAAGTGCCGCTGCGGGTGGCGGTCATGGGCTGTGTCGTCAACGGCCCCGGCGAGGCCCGGGAGGCCGACCTCGGCGTCGCCTCCGGCAACGGCAAGGGCCAGATCTTCGTCAAGGGCCGGGTCGTCAAGACCGTCCCCGAGTCGAAGATCGTGGAGACCCTGATCGAAGAGGCGATGAAGATCGCCGCACAGATGGAGCAGGACGGCGTCGCGTCGGGGGAGCCGGCCGTCACCGTGAGTTGAGCAGCCCGCGTTGATCAGCACGGACCGAAGGGGGCCGAGCGTGACGATTCTGGAAAGCATCCGGGGACCACGCGATCTGAAGGCGTTGTCCGGGGCAGAGTCGGCCGAACTGGCCGGGGAGATCAGGGAGTTCCTGGTGGACGCGGTCGCCAGGACCGGCGGCCATCTGGGACCCAACCTGGGCGTGGTGGAACTCACCGTCGCCCTGCACCGGGTCTTCGAGTCGCCGCTGGACCGCATCGTGTGGGACACCGGCCACCAGAGCTATGTCCACAAACTCCTGACCGGCCGCCAGGACTTCTCCAAGCTGCGCGGCAAGGGCGGCCTGTCCGGCTACCCCTCGCGCGAGGAGTCCGAGCACGACATCGTCGAGAACAGCCACGCCTCCACGGCGCTCGGCTGGGCCGACGGACTCGCCAAGGCCCGTCAGGTGCGGGGCGGGAAGGGCCATGTCGTCGCGGTCATCGGCGACGGCGCGCTCACCGGCGGCATGGCCTGGGAGGCGCTGAACAACATCGCGGCGGCCAAGGACCGCCCGCTGATCATCGTCGTCAACGACAACGAGCGCTCCTACGCGCCCACCATCGGCGGCCTCGCCGACCATCTGGCCACCCTGCGCACCACCGACTCCTACGAGAAGGTGCTGGCCTGGGGGAAACAGGTGCTGACACACACCCCGGTCGTCGGCACCCCGGTCTACGAGGCCCTGCACGGAGCGAAGAAGGGCTTCAAGGACGCGTTCGCACCGCAGGGCCTGTTCGAGGATCTGGGTCTGAAGTACGTCGGCCCGATCGACGGGCACGACATCCGCGCCGTCGAGTCCGCGCTGCGCCGCGCCAAGCGCTTCCACGGACCGGTCCTCGTGCACTGCCTCACCGAGAAGGGCCGCGGCTACGAACCGGCCCTCGCGCACGAGGAGGACCACTTCCACACCGTCGGCGCGATGGACCCGCTCACCTGCGCCCCGCTGACCCCGTCCGGCGGCCCCTCCTGGACCTCGGTGTTCGGCGAGGAACTCGTCGCCATCGGCGAGGACCGCGAGGACGTCGTCGCGATCACGGCGGCCATGCTGCACCCGGTCGGCCTCGCCGGGTTCGCCGAGCGGTTCCCGGACCGGGTCTGGGACGTCGGCATCGCCGAGCAGCACGCGGCGGTGTCCGCGGCCGGACTCGCCACCGGGGGACTGCACCCGGTCGTCGCCGTCTACGCCACCTTCCTCAACCGCGCCTTCGACCAACTGCTGATGGATGTCGCGCTGCACCGCTGCGGGGTGACGTTCGTCCTGGACCGGGCCGGGGTCACCGGCACCGACGGCGCCTCCCACAACGGCATGTGGGACCTGTCCGTCCTCCAGGTCGTGCCGGGGCTGCGGATCGCCGCGCCGCGCGACGCGGACCAGTTGCGCGCCCAGTTGCGGGAGGCGGTGGCCGTGGACGACGCGCCGACGCTGGTCCGCTTCCCGAAGGAGTCCGTCGGCCCGCCCCTGCCCGCCGTCGACCGTGTCGGCGGCCTGGACGTGCTGCACCGCGCCGAGCGGCCCGAGGTGCTGTTGGTCGCGGTCGGGGTGATGGCGCCGGTCTGCCTCGGGGCCGCGGAACTGCTGGAGGCCCGCGGTATCGGCTGCACGGTGGTCGATCCGCGCTGGGTGAAACCCGTCGACCCGGCCCTGCCCGGCCTCGCCGCCGGGCACCGGCTGGTCGCGGTGGTCGAGGACAACAGCCGCGCGGCCGGGGTCGGCTCGGCCGTCGCGCTCGCGCTGGCCGACGCCGAGGTGGACGTACCGGTACGGCGCTTCGGCATCCCCGAGCAGTTCCTCGCCCACGCCAAGCGCGCGGAGGTCCTCGCGGACATCGGTCTGACCCCGGTGGAGATCGCCGGGCGGATCGGGGCGAGCCTCGCGGTGAAGGACGTGAACGCGGCTCCGGACGGGGCCGCACCGACCGCGGGCAGCGCCCCCGCGCCGAAGCCCCGCACGACCAAGCGCCCGCCCCGCACCGCGAACGGGAGTGGTCGCACCGCGAACGGGGACGGTCGTACCGCGAACGGGAGTGGTCGCACCGCGAACGGGGACGGTCGTACCGCCGACGGTGTCGGTCGCCCCGCCGGTGACGAGGCCGACCCTCCCCCCGCGAACGACGGGGCCGGGCCGACCGTGGTGCGGGCGCCCGGGGCGCGCACCTCCGAGGAGACACCGCGATGAGCACCACGGACGGTGGGTTCGATCTCGCCCGGCTGCTGAAGGAACGCGCGGGGGAGCGGTACGACCTGCACGCCCGGTACCTGAACCACCAGTTGCCGCGCATGCTGCACACCATCGGCTTCGACAAGGTCTACGAGCGGGCCGAGGGCGCCTACTTCTGGGACGCGGACGGCGCCGACTACCTGGACATGCTCGCCGGGTTCGGGGTGATGGGGCTGGGCCGCCACCACCCCGTGGTCCGCCAGGCGCTGCACGACGTCCTGGACGCCGGGCTCGCCGACCTCACCCGCTTCGACTGCCCGCCGCTGCCCGGACTGCTGGCGGAGCGGCTGCTCGCGCACAGCCCGCACCTGGACCGGGTCTTCTTCGGCAACAGCGGCACGGAGGCGGTGGAGACCGCGCTGAAGTTCGCCCGCCGTGCCACCGGCAGGTCCAGGATCCTGTACTGCCCGCACGCCTTCCACGGTCTGACCACGGGCTCCCTGTCGGTCAACGGCGAGGACGGCTTCCGGGACGGCTTCGCCCCGCTGCTGCCCGACACCGCCGTGCCGCTCGGCGACCTCGACGCGCTGGCCCGGGAACTGAAGCAGGGCGACGTGGCCGCCCTGATCGTGGAGCCGATCCAGGGCAAGGGCGTGCACGCGACCCCGCCGGGCTATCTGCGCGCCGCCCAGGACCTGCTGCACCGGCACAAGGCGCTGCTCATCGCCGACGAGGTCCAGACCGGCCTCGGCCGCACCGGTGACTTCTACGCCTACCAGCACGAGGAGGGCGTGGAGCCCGACCTGGTGTGTGTGGCGAAGGCGCTGTCGGGCGGCTATGTGCCGGTCGGCGCCACCCTCGGCAAGGACTGGATCTTCAAGAAGGTCTACTCGTCCATCGACCGGGTCCTGGTCCACTCGGCCAGCTTCGGCGGCAACGCCCAGGCCATGGCGGCGGGCCTCGCGGTCCTGTCGGTGATGGAGAACGAGCAGATCGTGGCCAACGCCCGCGCCACCGGCGACCTGCTCAGATCCCGGCTGGCCGCGCTGGTGGACACGTACGAACTGCTCGCCGACGTACGCGGGCGCGGACTGATGATCGGCATCGAGTTCGGGAGGCCGAGGTCGCTGACGCTGCGCGGGCGCTGGACCATGCTCCAGACGGCCCGCAAGGGACTGTTCGCGCAGATGGTCGTCGTGCCGCTGCTCCAGCGCCACCGGATCCTCACCCAGGTCTCCGGCGACCGTCTGGAGGTGATCAAACTGATCCCGCCGCTGATCGTCGGGGAGAAGGAGGTCGACCGGTTCGTGGCGGCCTTCACAGAGGTCATGGACGACGCGCACCATGGAGGCGGACTCATCTGGGAATTCGGCCGGACGCTCGTCAAGCAGGCGGTGGCCAACCGGTGACGCTCCGCGCCTCCACCCGATCCACCTCATTCTTGTCTCAGAGGCAAGGGATTTGCCTCTGAGGTAAAGAGTGCGGCTCAATGGAGGCATGAGCACCGCACGCGACGTCGAGCCGGGCCCCGGCCCCGAGGCGCCGGACCCCGGGTCCGCCGCGCCGACCGAGCCGCTCCCCGCCGTCGCCCCCCGGCTCCGCGCCCTGCGCCGCAGGTCCGCGCTGACCCTGGAGGCGGCGGCCCGGGCCGCCGGGCTGTCACCCGCCCACCTCTCCCGGCTGGAGACCGGTGGGCGCCAGCCCTCGCTCCCGATGCTGCTCGCACTCGCCCGCATCTACGGTACGACCGTCTCCGAACTGCTCGGCGAGTCGGTCCCCGACCGGGACGCGGTCGTGCGCGGCGGCCGGCAGGACCCGACCGAGGCCGGTGGCTGGACCTACTGGCAGGCCGGCGCACCCGGCCGCGGTATGCAGGCACTGCGCGTGCGGGTCCCGTACGGCTCCCAGGGCGACCTCGTCCGGGTGCACCCCGGTGAGGAGTGGCTCCATGTCCTCACCGGGCGGCTGTGGCTGCGCCTCGGCGACACCGCCCACCGGCTCGGCCCCGGGGACAGCGCGCACTTCGACTCGCTGACCCCGCACCGGATCGCCGCCCGCGACCCGGAGGGCGTCGAGCTGCTGTTCGTCCACACCCTCTTGCAGAGCCCCACGGCCGCGCTGTGCCTCGGCCCGATCACGGGAGAAACGCGATGAGTGAGATCAAGGCCACCAAGCCCAAGGAGAAGCGGCACCTCGGGATCTGGATCCGGCTGTTCATCTATGTCGCCGTCGGACATGTCTTCGCCGCGTTCCTGTACCTGCTCTTCGAGGTCGGCGCGAAGTAGCCGACGGGAGCCCTGAGGCCCCGGGTGCCCTGAGGCCCTGGGTGCCCTGCGGCCCCGGGGCGTCGCCCGGTCATGGGGCCGCTCAGTCGAGGAGTCGCTCCCGCAGCCGTTCCCGCAGCTCGGGTGTGACCCGCAGGCCGCGTTCCAGATAGGCGTCGACCCCGCCCCAGGTCCCCTCGATGGTCTCGAACGCGGCCTCCAGGTACGCGGCGCGCGCGTCGAAGAGCGGGCTGAGCAGTTCCATCACCTCGGGGGAGTAGGCCGAGGCGGAGCTGCCGCTGCGGTGCACCTTGTAGCGCCGGTGGAGGGCGTTGGACTCCAGGTAGTCGCCGAGGATCGCCTCGCGCTCCACCCCGACGGCCAGCAGCGTCACCGCGATCGACAGCCCCGCGCGGTCCTTGCCGGCCGCGCAGTGCATCAGCGCCGGGACGCTGTCCTCGGCGAGCGCGCGCAGCACACGCGCGTGCTCCGCGTTGCGCTCCTTGACGATCAGGCGGTACGAGTCGATCATCCGGTTCTCCGCCTGCCCGCCGGCGAGCAGCCCGCGGAGCTGGTCCAGATCGCCGTCGCGGACCATCTTCCAGAACTCGGCGCCGTCCGCCGGGTCGCTCAGCGGCAGATTCACATTGCGCACCCCGGGCAGCTCGACGTCCTGGCCCTCCAGGAGCTGGTCCGCCGCGTTGCGGAAGTCGAAGATCGTGTGCAGCCCGAGGGAGGAGAGGAACGCGGTGTCCTCGGCGGTCGCGTGGGCGAGATGCCCGCTGCGGAACAGCACCCCGTGGCGTACCCGGCGGCCGTCCTCGGTGGGCAGTCCGCCCACGTCACGGAAGTTGCGCACTCCGGCCAGCTCGGGTTCGGTCGACGGGATCTGCTGCGTCACGGGGGCTCCTCCCAGTCGGCTCACCGGCCCGGCTGTGTCGCCGTCCGGCAGGGGGCTCCGACGATACGACATGGCCTCGCGAACCGGCCGCACGAACCGGAGGAACCCCGGCAGGGGAAGCCTGTGTGTTCCCTGTGCACCTCAATACCCCTCTTCCTCCCCTATGCATTGTCTGGGACTTCTGTCCGAATTGATGGCTTTAATAACAACTCGCTCTGGAGTAAAGGGCGGTGGAGCGGGCCCACGTGAGCAGCGTCATACCCGTGACCGTGCGTCGCACGTCATGTCCACGTAATCGAGGTGCGCCTCAAGGGCCTTTGAGGAAAACGACCCGTGCCATCTCGACGCAGGGTGACCGGTGAGCGGTGCCGTGGATCAAGAAGGTGGCCTTCGGGTGGAACCTCCTGCTTGTTCCTTCGCGTCTTGGTCGCTTACGTTCGCCACCGAATCCGGACGGAACGCCGAATCCTGCCGCCGTCCGGAACGCACATCAACCCACCCGTGACCGGCAGGAGCGGGGGACCCACAGGACTCACCGCCTGTCCCGGTCTCCGGAACAGGCTAGGGGTCAAGCCGCGTCTGCGCACGTGGCCGGGCATCTCCAGCCCGCACCCGACAGCTCACCTCGCAGGCGCCGGAGAGGAAACCCCTATGCCCGCGAAGGGTAAGCACCGCCGTACCAAGTCCCTGAGCCTCACCCGCTCCATCGCGGTCGCCGGAACCGGTGGCGCCGCACTCGCCCTCCCGCTCATGGGCGCGACCGGGGCGTACGCCGCACCGGGCCAGTCCGTCGTGGCGGCACCGCAGTCGGTCTCCCAGCAGAGCGCCTCGCCGTCCGTCTCCCCGTCCGCCGGGCAGTCCGCCTCGCAGACGTCCGAGAAGCAGTCCACCACCCGGACCTACTCCGTGAAGGTGGGCGACTACCTGGCGAAGATCGCCGACGAGCAGGACGTCAGCGGTGGCTGGCAGCGGATCTACGAGGACAACCGCGAGGCCGTGGGCGCCGACCCGTCGCTCATCCACCCCGGCCTGAAGCTCACCCTCGGCGGCAAGGCGTCCGGCGCCGCCGCGAGCGAGACGAAGCCGTCGGCCGCCCCGGAGTCCGCCGAGGCGCCCGCGTCCTCCGGCTCCACACGCTCCGAGGAGTCCACGAAGTCCACGGAGTCCACGGGGACCTCGCAGTCCTCCGAGGCCACCGACACGCAGGCGTCGGCCCCGTCGCAGTCCGCCGAGACCCCGTCCACCGACACGGCCGCCGCGGGCGACTACAGCCTCCCGGTGTCGGGCTCCGTGGGCACCGCGTACCGGATGTCCGGCAGCATGTGGTCCAGCGGCTACCACACCGGTGTGGACTTCTCCGTCCCGACCGGCACCTCCCTCAAGGCCGTCGGCGCCGGCACGGTCGTCTCCGCCGGCGCGGGCGGCGCCTACGGCAACCAGGTCGTCCTCAAGCTCGCCGACGGCCACTACGCCCAGTACGCCCACCTGTCCTCGCTCTCCGTCTCGCAGGGCCAGACCGTGACCGCAGGACAGCAGGTCGGCCTCTCGGGCGCGACCGGCAATGTGACCGGCCCGCACCTGCACTTCGAGATCCGGACCACGCCGGACTACGGCTCGGACGTCGACCCCGTCGCCTACCTGCGCTCGCTCGGCCTCTCCATCTGACCCGAGGCACCCGCCGCGCATCATCCCGAAGGCCGGACCCCCGATCCCCGGGTCCGGCCTTCGGCAGGTCCGCAGCCTCGCGGGCCACCACCGCCCGGGGGCCGTCAGGGACCCTCGTGGTTATTCCCGAAGTGACCCCTGTGGATCCGTGGCTCATCTCACCGCCCGTCAACCCCGTATTACGGTCGCGTAGGTCACATTCGAAGAGGAATCATGGCTCGATGTGGCAGACGATTCGAAGAACGACAGCAGATCAGTGATCGGGTCGTACGTGGCGCTGGGGGACAGCTTCAGTGAGGGTGTCGGTGACCCCGGCCCCGACGGGGCGTTCGTCGGCTGGGCCGACAGGTTCGCGGTGCTGCTCGCGGACCGGCGACCGGAAGACGACTTCAACTACAACAACCTCGCGGTGCGAGGCAGGCTGCTGGACCAGATCGTGGCGGAACAGGTGCCGAGGGCGCGGGAACTCGCCCCCGACCTGATCTCCTTCTGTGCCGGCGGCAATGACATCCTCCGGCCGGGCAGCGACCCGGACGACGTGGCCGAGCGCTTCGAGCGCGCGGTCGCGGTGCTGACCGAGGCGGCCGGAACCGTGCTGGTGACCACCGGCTTCGACACGCGCGGGGTGCCGCTCCTCAAGCATCTGCGCGGCAAGATCGCGACGTACAACGGACATGTCCGGGCGGTCGCCGACCGGTACGGCTGTCCGGTCCTCGACCTGTGGTCCCTCAAGTCCGTCCAGGACCGCCGGGCCTGGGACCACGACCGGCTCCATCTCTCGCCCGAGGGGCACACCAGGGTGGCGCTGCGCGCCGGGCAGGCGCTCGGTCTGGACATCCCGGCCGACCCCGAGCAGCCCTGGCCGCCGCAGCCGCCGCGCGGGACGCTCGACATCCGCCGGGACGATGTGCACTGGGCGCGGGAGTACCTGGTGCCGTGGATCGGCCGCCGGCTGCGCGGTCAGTCCTCCGGCGACCATGTGACGGCCAAGGGCGCACTCTCGCCGGAGGCCATCAAGTGGCGCATCGACTCGGTGGCCTGACCGGACGGCTGCGCTGACGGCCGAATGGCGGGGCGGCCGAATGGCGGGGCGGCCGGACGGCGGGGCCGCGGGACAACCGTACGGCCGGAAACCGTACGGCCGGAAACCGTACAACCGGGCGGCCGGGCGCTGTCGGGTCGGCGCGGCGGCCGACGGTCTAGAGGGAGGGCAGGCCCAGTTCGCGGGCCAGGGCCTCGTCCACCCAGCGCAGGGCGCGGGCACGGGACACCGTGCCCGCGCCCGCGTACGACGTCATCTGCACGGCCAGCCCGTCCAGCAGCGCGGTCAGCCGCAGGGCCGTCGCCGTGGGGTCCGCGCACCGGAACTCACCGGCGGCCACGCCCTCCGCTATGACCTCGGCGATCGCCGCCTTCCACTGGCGGTCGAGAGCGCGGGTCACGTCCTTGAGGCCCGGCTCGCGCAGCGCCGCCGCCCAGCCCTCGATCCACAGCCGCCAGCCCTTGGCCTGACCGGTGGGGGCGTACCAGCGCACCGCCGCCCGCAGTCGGCGCAGCGCGCTGGTACGGCGGCCGAGCACCTTGCGCAGATGCGCGAGATCGTCCTGGGCGGCGTAGGCGAACGCGGCGGCCACGAGCTTCTCCTTGGTGGAGAAGTGGTACAGCACCAGCGCGTTGCTCACGCCGAGCACCGAGGCCACGTCGGCGATCCGGACCGCGGCGAGCCCCCGGTCCTCGATCTGCTCGATCGCGGCCCTCAGCATCTCCTCGCGCCGCTCTTCCACGCTCAACCGAACTCTGGCCACGCGGTCACCTTATCGTCCGGGTGACTCAGGGGTGTCCGTCCATGGTCACGCCGTGACCTTTCACCCGGCGGTCACGGTGTGAGCACCGCCGACGCCGTCCGGGACCGTGCCGTGGCCTCAGCGGTACCAGCCGTACCGTTCCGCGATCACCGGCAGCCGCTCGGCGACGACCGCGTGCGCGGCGGCGCGCGGTGTCGTCCCGTCGGCCTCCGCGCGGGCGAGCGTCAGATCGATGAGGGCGCGCATCGAGCGCCGCGTGTGGGCGAACGCCTCCTCCGCGTCGGCCCCGATGTCGCCGAACAGGGTCCACCACCACCAGGCGTTGGTGCCGGAGTTGACGACCACGTCCGGCAGCACGGTGATGCCCCGCGCGGCCAGCGACTCCTCCGCCCCCGCCGTCACCGGCATGTTGGCCGCCTCCACGATCCACCGCGCGGTGACCCGGTGCTGGTTGGCCGCGTCCACCGTGTACGAGACGGCGGCGGGCACCAGCACCTCCGCCCCGGTGGACAGCCAGGCGTCCCCCGGCAGTTCACGGTCGTCGCGGCCGAGGGCCGCGCGGTCCACCGTCCCGTAGCGGTCGCGCGCCGCGAGCAGCGCCTCCACGTCCAGCCCCGCCGGATTGGCGATCGTGCCCCGCACATCGGCGACGGCGGTGACCGTGAGGCCCGCGCGGGCGAGGAAGCGGGCCGTGGCGCCGCCCATCGTGCCGAACCCCTGGACGGCCACCCGCGTCCCCCCGTACGGCACCCCCGCGCGATCCAGCGCCGCGAGCACCGACTCGGCGACCCCGCAGCCGCCGACCAGTTCGTCCAGGCCGATCCCGTCCACCTCGACGGCGAAGGCGTCCGCGAGCCGCTTGCGCGCGGCGGTCTCGTCGTCCAGCAGCGGATGCACGGCCTGCACCGACGACACCAGCCCGGCCTCCGCCACCGCCCGGTCCAGCAGATCCTGGCTCAGCCCGAGATCCTCGCCGGTGGTCCAGAAGCTCTCGATGTACGGCCGCATCGCGCACAGGTAGCGCACCAGCAGCCCGTACGCCTCCGGGGAGCGCGGATCGCAGTCGATCCCGCCCTTGGCGCCGCCGAGCGGGACGTAACGGCTGTCGGGGTCGTAGTGCAGTGCCTCCTTCATGGTCATGCCGCGCGCGAGGCCGGTGACCTCCTCCAGCGTGCAGCCCTCCCGCATCCGCAGCCCGCCGCTGGCCACCCCGCGCACCAGCCGGTCCACGACGAGGTGTCCCGCCCGGCCGGTGACATGGTCGGTCCAGGTGAGCGACAGCAGGGGGGCGGACATGGCGGGCTCCTCGGGGCGACGTGCGGTGGAACGGACGTGCGACGGCACGGCGTGCGGTGCCGCAGGCGTAGCACACTATTGACTTACCGGTCAGTATCGAAGAGGGGTCGGTGGCGGGCCGGTCGGGTTGTCACAGGGGCCGACCATAATGGAGATCTCAGCAACTCCACCTGGAGGTAATGTGGCCGGTTTCCGTTCCCCGGGCTCCGGGCTGCGCGCCGTGCGGCCCGAGGCGTTCGGCGCGGACCCGAGCGGCGAGCGCCTGGCGCGTATCCGCAGATCGCCCCACTTCAAGGACGGGGTCTTCCAGAACCCTGGCGGCGTCACCCGTATGGTGCCGTCCTCGCCGCTCGGTTTCGCGAAGCAGTATGTCGACAAGGAGGCCCGCCGCCGGCGCGCCCCCGCCGCCCCGGTCCCGGTGCATCCCACCACGCTGGCCGACATCGCCCGGCCCCCGGCGAGCGGGCTGCGGCTCACCTGGATGGGGCACTCCAGCGTCCTCGCCGAGATCGACGGGGCCCGCGTCCTCTTCGACCCCGTGTGGGGCGAGCGCTGCTCGCCCTTCCCGTTCGCCGGACCCCGGCGGCTGCACCCGGTGCCGCTGCCTCTCGCCGCGCTCGGCCAGGTCGACGCCGTCGTGATCTCCCACGACCACTACGACCATCTGGACCTGCCCACGATCAAGGCGCTGGCCGGCACGGACACCGTGTTCGCCGCCCCGCTCGGCGTCGGCGCCCACCTGGAGCACTGGGGCGTGCGCGCCGCCCGGCTGCGGGAGCTGGACTGGCAGGAGTCGACCGAGATCGCCGGGCTGAGGCTCACCGCCACCCCCGCCCGTCACTTCTGCGGCCGGGGTCTGCGCAACACCCAGCACACCCTGTGGGCCTCCTGGTCCGTCGCCGGTGAGCGGCACCGCGTCTTCCACAGCGGCGACACCGGCTACTTCGAGGGCTTCAAGGACATCGGCGCCCTGCACGGCCCCTTCGACGCGACGATGATCCAGCTCGGCGCCTACAGCGAGTTCTGGCCCGACATCCACATGACCCCCGAGGAGGCCCTGCGCGCCCACCTCGACCTCCAGGGCGGCGCCCCGCGCGGAGTGCTGCTCCCGATCCACTGGGGCACCTTCAACCTCGCCGGTCACCCCTGGGCCGAGCCCGCCGAATGGACCGCGGACGTGACGGCGGACGCCGGCCAGCAGGCCGCCTTCCCGAGGCCCGGCGAGCCCTTCGAGCCCACCGGCACCCTCCCCGCCGAGCGCTGGTGGCAGCCGGTCTCCACCCCGATCGACCACCCCTGGCGCACCACCGGCGGTACGGCCCCGGAGCCCCGCGGCGACCTGGACCTGGCCGGGGAGCGCTGACCCGAAGCGCCCGCGCCCGACGGACCCCGAACCGCGAGCCCCACGCGCCGGGATCCCTCGGCCGGGACGGGCGGGGCCGGGGGAACGGCGGCCGGGCGGCGTCCCGGGAACCTCCTGGGTGCCGAACCGGATCCGCGGCCCGTGTGACCGGGGCACCGGGCGGGCGAGCGTGGGGGCGTGAAGAAACCTCGCTCGGAGGGTCGTGATCACCGTGGACCGCATCCTGGGCCATCTCGGTGCCGACATCGCCCCGTACCGGCTGCGGGCCGCCCTGGCGGACGAAGGGGCGGACGCCGCCCCCGCCCTGTGCGGCGGCGCCGGCTGGGCGCTGGCCGCCGGGCGGGGGAGAAGCGGCGGCGGAGTCGCCGTGGCCCTCGCCGGGCGGCTGGACGTACGGCTGCCACTGCTCACCCGGATCGAAGCGGCGGGCGGCGCCGTCGCCGAGCGCGACCACGCCGCGCTGATCGGATCGGCGTACGAGGCGGACGGCACGGACGTCACCGCCCGCCTGGAGGGCGCCTACGCCCTGGCCGTGGTCGACACACGCGGCGCACCCGTCGTGGTCCTCGCCACCGACGACGCCGGCACCACCCCGCTCTACTACCACTGGGACGCCGCCCGCGAGGAACTGCGCTTCGCGACCCGCGTGACGGATCTGCTCGCGCTGCTCCGGGCCCGCCCCTCGCTCTGGGAACCCGGACTCGACGCCTATCTGACCACGGGGGCACCGCTGGACGGGCAGACCCTGATCGACGGTGTACGGTCGCTGCCGCCCCGCACCACCGCCGTCTGCGCGCGCGGACGCGGCCTCCGCCTGATCCGACGCGACACCGGACCCGGTGGGAGCCCGCCCGGGACGGCCCGCCGCGCCGGTGCGGGCGAACGTGGGCAGGGCCGCCCGCCCGCTCCGGCCGGATCCGGCACCCGGCCGCCCGACACCCCGCTCCCTGCCCCTCGGTGCGCGGACCTTCCCGAACTGCTGCCCGCGCTCGCCTGGAGTCTGGGCCAGCCCGACGCCGACCCGGCCGCCCTCACCTCGTACGCCCTGTACGCGACGGCGCACCGGGCGGGACTGCGCACCACGCTGGCGGCGGACGCCGTGGACGAGATCGGGCGCGGCCGGCGACGGGTCGACGCGGCGGCCGACGGCACGCCGGACAGCGCCGTGACGGACGGGATCGCGCGGTACGTCGACACCCTCGGCACCGCCTCCGCCAACGCCCGCTTCGGCCTCTACAGCAGCGACTACCGCGCCTACCTCACCGACCGGGGCGACACGGCGCGGCGGCTGACCGAGCGGCTCGGTGAGGAGGCGGCCGGCGGATCACGGCGGGCGACCCTCACCGGGTTCGAACTCGACGTCCTGCTCCCGGCCAGGGGACTGCGGCGCACGGCCCATCTCAGCGGCGCGCACGCGGTCCGCGCCACCCTGCCCTCGACCCCGCGCCAGACCTGGGCGGCCCCCGCGACCGAGGTGGCCGAGCGGTATCGCGCCGCCCGGCGCACCACGGCCGCGCGCACCCTGCTCACCGGGGACAACCCGCTCACCCGGTTCGTCCGCGAGGTGCTGTCCGCGGAACGGCTGAAGGCGTCGGGGATGCTGGACGCCCACGCTGTGGGCCGCCTCGTGGACGCCCAGCTCGCACGGCCGGGCACCCGGCTCGCCGGGACGGTCTGGGCCCTGTTGATGTTCGAGCTGTGGCGTGCGGAGTACGGGGTCGTGGGGCGCCGCGGCCCGTGCGCCGCGCCCCTCGCGCGCACCCCCGCCGACCTGCCCGCCCTCGGCCGCCGCGCGGTGCCCCTGTGAAACCGGGCTGCCGGTGGGTCCGCCGCCTCATGCGGGCGGGACACCGGGTGCGGAGGATGGATCAGGAAAGAGCACGGACGAACAGCAGAGTCGACACACCTGCGCATCCGACAGGTCCGGCCGTCCGGCCGTCGGCTCGCCGGCAGAGAGAGACAGTCATGAATCGCAAGGTGATCACGGCAGCGGGTACCGGCACAGTCCTCGTCGTGACGATCTACCTCGTCACGCGATGCGACGACGGTTCCTCGAAGGACTCCGGTCCGGTGGACCGCCTGCGCACCTGGCTGGAGAAGAAGTGCCCCGCCTGCCCCAAGCTGCCGGGCAAGGGCCGCTGACCGTACCCGGCCACCGACCGCCCCGGCCGCCCCGACCTGGACCCGATCGTCCCGCGCCCGTCGCCCCTTCCGAGGGGCGGCGGGCGCGACCGTACGAGGTCACCGCGCGCCCTCCGGCACCAGCAGCGCCGGTGAGCGCGGCAGGACCGCGCGGACGCGGGTTCCGCCGCCTTCGACGGGCTCCACGGCGCACCGGCCGCCGATCTCGGTGGCGCGGTCGGCCATGGAGCGGATGCCCAGGCCGCCGGTGCGGGCGGACGGGTCGAAGCCGGTGCCGTCGTCTTCGACGGTGAGCGTGAGCGCCCGGTGGTCGACGTGCACCCGCACGTGCGCGTGCCGGGCGCGGGCGTGGCGCACCACGTTGGTGAGGGCCTCGGCGGCGATCCGGTAGGCCGCCACCTCCATGGCGGCGGGCAACGGCGGCAGCGGATCGGGGTCGAGCACGGCGTCGACGCACAGGCGCTCCCCGTCGAAACCGGCGGCCAGCTGGCGCAGCGCGGCACTGAGCCCCAGCTCTCCCAGGGGCGCGGGCCCCAGGTGGTGGGTGATCCCCCGCACCTCCTCGATCACCCTGCCGAGGTCTCCCGACACGGCCCGCAGTTCGGCGCCGACCGGGTCCTCGGCGGGAAGCCGGGCCGTGGCGCTCTCCACCCGGAGCCTGAGCCCCGCGAGGGCCGGTCCGAGCCCGTCGTGGATGTCCCGCCGCAGCCGGCGCCGTTCCTCCTCCCGCCCGGAGACGATCTGCTCCCGGCTGGAGCGCAGATCCTCCTGGAGCCGCAGCGAGGCCAGCGCGGGGGCCGCCTGGTTGGCGAGCGAGGAGAGGATCCCGGTGTCCCACTGGTCCAGCTCCGGTTCGCGGTCGCGCGGGGTGACGGAGAGATGGCCGACCACGGCCCCCTGGTGCAGCAGGGTGAAACGCTGCCCCGGTTCCTCGGGCCGACCCGCCTGGGCGAGGATCCGCGGCCCCGCCCGGGTGGTCACCGCCAGTGCGGCCCCGGGCAGCCGCAGCGTCTCCACCACCGTGGTGCACAGCGTCGCCGGGATGTCCTGCGGGCTGACCGCGTGGCTGATCCGCTCGGCCAGGGTCTGGAGCACCTGATAGGGGTGGGCCCGGTCGCCGTAGTACAGCCGGTCCACCAGACCGCCCGCCCACGCGCTGGTGCGCCGCAGCCCGGTGCCGAGGAGGAAGGCGAGGGTCACCAGGACCACCGCGTCGGCGGTCCGGCCCGGGGTCAGCCCGCCCGCCAGCACCGCGGCCGCCGCGACGTAGCCGACGGTGAGCAGCGCGGTCACGATCAGCCGGGCGAGGATCCGGCGGGCGGAGCGGCTGATGCGCCAGGAACCCGTCCGGAAGACGACGTACGCCACGGACACCGGCCACAGCGCCGAGGCCACGGTGAACAGGATGTACGACGGCCAGTAGGCGTCATCGCCGGCGTAGTAGTAGACCCGCTGTGCCACCGCCCACAGCAGGTACGTCGACAGCAGCAGGAACAGATGGCGGCGCAGCCGGGGTTCGCCGCGCAGGATACGGCGGAGCAGCACACCGCAGGCCAGCACGATGAGCAGCACGTCGGAGAGGTCCCAGGCGGTGGCGAGGCGATCGCGCAGCACGGCGGCGGCCCCGCCCCACCAGCCCGTGGCGAGCGGGTTGGGGGCACCGAACTGCACGGGGGCCGCCGCCGCGTACGCGAAGGTCTGCGGCGCCACCCATACGGCGACCGCCGCCAGGTACCACCACCAGCCGCGGGACAGCCGCCCCTTCGGGAACCACAGCGGCAGCGAGTACCAGAGTGTGACCTTGACCAGATTGGCCAGCGCCTCGAAGGCGAGGACCGCGCCGCTCGCCGTGCTGCCGCCGCTGCCCAGCCACAGCGGCGCGGCGAGCGTGGACGGCAGGACGACGGTCGCCGAGTAGACGATCAGCACCCAGCCGAAGGGGGCGCCGGGCCAGTGCGCGTGCACCAGGACCCCGGCCACCGCCGCCGGCAGCCCGTACAGCAGGACACTGAGGTCACGGACGCTTCCGGACACTCCGGGAGCGTCCGTGTGGGCCAGCAGATAGCTGATCCACAGACCGCTGAGGGTCAGGATCGCCGCGAAGCACAGCGCGGCGGCGGCCACCTGGTCCATGCCCTCGGACCGGCGTGACCCGAGCAGCGTGCGAACACTCCATGCAGTCATGAGATTACCTATAGTAATCAATATGAGGGAAGACGACTCCCGGCCGCCCGGCGCGGACCCGGTGACAGTCCTGCTGGTCGACGACCATCCGATGTTCCTCGGCGGGCTGCGCGGGGCCCTGCTCGCGGCCGAGGGCTTCGAGGTCGTGGGGGAGGCGTCCCGCGCCGAGGACGCCATCGAGTCGAGCGCCAGGACCGCACCCCAGGTGGTGGTGCTCGATCTCGGTCTGCCCGACGCCTCCGGCATCGAGGTGACCCGGCGGCTGCTGAGCGACCGTCCAGAGGTCCGCGTTCTGGTGCTGAGCATGTCGGACGACGACGACAACGTCCTCGCCGCGATGCGCGCCGGAGCCAGCGGCTATCTCGTCAAGGGCGCCGACCGCGAGGAGATCCTCGCCGCGATCCGGACCGTCGCGACCGGCGGGGCCGTCTTCGGCCCCCGGATCGCCGCCCGCCTGCCGTCCTTCTTCGGCGCCCTGGCCGCCGCGCCCGGCCGCCAGGTCTTCCCCGACCTCACCCCGCGCGAACTGGAGATCCTCGATCTGATCGCCGCCGGTCTGGACTACCGCCAGATCGCCCGCCGGCTCACCATCTCCGACAAGACGGTCCGCAACCACGTCACGAACATCTTCACCAAGCTCCAGGTGAACGACCGCGCCCAGGCGATCGTCCGGGCCCGCAACGCCGGCCTCGGCGCGGGCGGACCGGGACAGCCGCCGCAACCGGGACAGCCGCCGCAACCGGGGCAGTCGCCGCAACCGGGACAGCCGGGACAGCCGGGACAGCCGGGACAGCCGGGACAGCCGGGGCAGCCGGGGCAGCCGCCCCGCGCGGACGGGACGACCCCGCCCACCGGGACTCACTGACCCCACCCTCCCCGACTCCGGCGCGGGCTTCGGCACGCGTACGGGCACTGGTGCCGGCGCTGGTAGGGGTACGGGCACTGGTGCCGGCCTGGGCGTCAAGGCGGCCTCCTCGTCCCCCCGGTCCGCGTCGGATGCCCTTCTGGCCCCCGGCGGCCGGGGAAAGTTCCAGTCTCGAAGGCCCGGTACACCGGACGGATGAGGCGCCTGCCCCATCCCTGTCCCGGATCCCGCCCGGGTGACGCACACCCGGCCGCCGCCGGGCGCGGGTGAGGGCGCCGGGCTCAGGAACCCGGGGCGCCGGGACCTGGAGAGTGGGCACCCGAACCGCTTCCCACGCACCCCAGGAGGGCCCGACATGTCCGGTACCGCACCCCGGCGGGGAACAGGCCGCGCGACCGCACTGCGCCGCCGCAACCGCCGAACCGTCGAGACGTACATGAACACCCGGGGGCAGGACCGGCTGCGCCGGCACGAACTGTTCACCGAGGACGGCCGCGGCGGTCTGTGGACCACCGACACCGGCGCCCCCATCGAGATCACCGGCCGCGACCGGCTGGCCGCCCACGCCGTCTGGTCACTGCGCTGCTTCCCCGACTGGGAGTGGTACGACATCCGGATCTTCGAGACCCAGGACCCGAACCACTTCTGGGTGGAGTGCGAGGGCCGCGGACAGATCCGCTTCCCCGGCTATCCCCCCGGCCACTACCAGAACCACTTCCTCCATTCCTTCGAACTGGAGGACGGCCGCATCACCCGCAACCGCGAGTTCATGAACCCCTACGCCCAATTGCGCGCCCTCGGCATCCCGGTGCCCCGGATCCGACGCGAAGGGATACCGACGTGAACCGCCCCGACCCGGTCCTTGACGCCCTCGCGCACGATGTCGCCCACAGGCCCGCCGACCAGCAGCCGGACTGGCCCGACCCGGACCTCGTACGACGGGTCCGCGCGGCCCTGGCGACCCGCCCCGCCCTGGTCCGGCCGACCGAACTACGCGCCCTCGAAGGGCTCCTGGCCCGCGCCGCGGCCGGGGAGATCCTGGTCGTCCAGAGCGGCGACTGCGCCGAGGACCCCGCCGACCGCACCCCCGCGGACGTGGGCCGCAAGGCCGCCGTCCTCGACCTCCTCGCCGGTGCCCTGCGCACCCTCACCGGCACCCCCGTGGAACGGGTGGGCCGGATCGCGGGCCAGTACGCCAAACCCCGCTCCCAGCCCTACGAGCAGACCGCCGGGGGGCGACTGCCCGTGTACCGGGGCCATCTCGTCAACGCGCCCGACCCCGACCCGGACGCCCGTCGCCCCGACCCGCTGCGTCTCCTGCTCGGCTACCTCGCGGCCGGTGACGTCATGGAGCACCTCGGCCGGCCCGGCCGCGACCTCAGGAGATCCGGCCCGACCCGGCCGGAACCCGGCTCCGCCCTGTGGACCAGCCACGAAGCCCTGGTGCTCGACTACGAGATCCCCTTGCTGCGCCGGGACGAGGACGGCCGCCCCTATCTCGGCTCCACCCACTGGCCCTGGCTCGGGGTGCGCACCGCCCGGCTCGACGGCGCCCATGTCGCCCTGCTCGCGGTGGTGTCCAACCCCGTCTCCTGCAAGGTCGGCCCGGCCATGACCCCGGCCGCGCTGGTCGCCCTGTGCGCCCGGCTCGACCCGAGGCGCCGGCCCGGCCGACTCACCCTGGTCGCCCGGATGGGCGCCGACCGGGTCGCCGACCGGCTGCCCCCGCTCGTCGCCGCGGTGCGCGCCGCGGGTCATCCGGTGGTCTGGCTGTGCGACCCGATGCACGGCAACACGGTCACCGCCCCCGACGGCAGGAAGGTGCGGGCCGTCGCGACCCTGTGCCGCGAAGTCGTCCTCTTCCAACGGGCGGTGACCGCCGGGGGCGGGATCGCGGGCGGCCTCCACCTGGAGACCACACCGGACGACGTGACGGAGTGCACCGCGCAGGACCCGGGCCCAGGGGACACCCACCGGGCGAGCGGCCCGTACACCAGCCTCTGCGACCCCCGGCTGAATCCGGATCAGGCGCTGACGGTGGTGTCGGCCTGGCGGGACACCGCGGCCCCGGCGGACCACCCACCACGGACCTCGACGGGCGACGCCCCGCAGAGGGACCCGCGCCGGGGTCCGGGCGCGGACCCGGACCCGGACCCGCTTCGAGCCCGGCTCGGGGACCCGCCTCCGCCCCCGGCCACCCGGCAGAACGGCCGTCCGGCCGCCCACCACGAACAGGGGACCCTCTCATGACCCCCTTGCCCCGCATCGCGCCTTACCCCGTCCCCCGCCCCGCCGACCTGCCCCCCAACACCGCCCGCTGGACACTCGACCCGCGTCGCGCCGTGCTGCTCGTGCACGACATGCAGCGGTACTTCCTGGCGCCGTTCCCACCGGCCCGACGTACGGAGCTGGTGGCGCGGGTGACGGCCCTGCGCGAGCGGGCCGCAGCCGCCGGACTCCCCGTGGCGTACACCGCGCAGCCCGGCGGCATGACCCCCGGACAGCGCGGGCTGCTGGCCGACTTCTGGGGCTCGGGCATGCGCGCCGCCCCCGAGGAGCGGGCGGTGGAGCCCGCGCTCGCACCGGCCGACGGCGACTGGATGCTCACCAAGTGGCGCTACAGCGCGTTCTTCCGCTCCGGCCTCCTCGACCGGATCCGGCACAGCGGGCGCGACCAGCTCGTCCTGTGCGGCGTCTACGCCCATCTGGGTGTGCTGGCGACCGCCGTCGACGCGTTCTCCCACGACATCCGCCCCTTCCTGGTCGCCGACGCCGTCGCCGACTTCTCCCGCGCCCACCACGACGGCGCCCTGCGGTTCGCCGCCGGGCGCTGCGCCATGGTCGTCACCACCGAGGAGGTCCTGGCATGGCTGCCCTGAACGACCCGCTCGACCAGGTGCTCACCACCGCCCGGCCGCGGCCCTTCGCGCTGCTGCACCGCCCCGCAGCCACCGGCCCCGACACCCTCGACGTCCTCGTCGGCCGGATCTCCCTGCCGCGGACCCTGGCGGAACTCCCACCGCACCCCGCGGACGGACCCGCGCCGCACGAGGTCCTGGCCGTCGTCCCGTACCGCCAGCTCACCGAGCGCGGCTTCGCCTGTGTGGACGACGGGGCACCGCTGATCGCGCTGCGGATCACCGGACGGCGTACGGTCCCCGTCGGGGAGGCGCTGGCCCGGCTGCCCCGGGTGCCGACGCCCCTGACCGGCGGTGACTTCGACAGCGACGACGCCGATTACGCCCGTACCGTCCGCCGGGTCGTGGACGAGGCGATCGGCGCCGGGGAGGGCTCGAACTTCGTCCTGCGCCGCACCTTCACCGCCCGCATCGGCGACTACGGCCCGCACAGCGCGCTCGCCGTCTTCCGCCGGTTGCTGGAGCGCGAGTCCGGGGCGTACTGGACGTTCCTGATCCACACCGGCACACGGACCTTCGTAGGGGCCTCGCCGGAACGGCATCTCACCCTGGCCGGGGGCACGGCGGTGATGAACCCGATCAGCGGCACGTACCGCTACCCCGCCGCCGGAGCGACGCTCCCCGGCGTCCTGGACTTCCTCGGCGACCGCAAGGAGACCGACGAGCTGAACATGGTCGTGGACGAGGAACTGAAGATGATGGCCCGGATCTGCCCGGCCGGCGGACGGGTCGTCGGCCCCTTCCTCAAGGAGATGGCCCGGCTCGCCCACACCGAGTACCTCATCGAGGGGCGCACCGGCCGAGACCCGCGCGACCTCCTGCGCGAGACCATGTTCGCGGCCACCGTCACCGGCTCCCCGCTCCAGAACGCCGCCCGCGTCATCGCCCGCCACGAGCGCGGGGGCCGCGGCTACTACGGGGGTGTCGCCGCCCTCCTCGGCCGTGACGCGGCCGGCGCCCCCGCCCTGGACTCCGCCATCCTCATCCGCACCGCCGAGATCGACCCGGCCGGCCGGCTGTCCCTCGGTGTCGGCGCGAGCCTGGTCCGCCACTCCGACCCCGCCGCCGAGGTGGCCGAGACCCGCGCCAAAGCCGCCGGCCTGCTCACCGCCCTGGAGTCCGGCCACACCACCCGCTCGCTCGCCGACCACCCGGACGTACGCACCGCCCTGGCACGACGCAACCGGAACCTCGCCCGCTACTGGCTGGGCGAGGACGGTCGAAGGGACGGGGGAGGGGGCGACGGCGGCCGGCAGGCGCGGTCGGCGTCCGGCGCCGCCCCACCACCCCGCGCACCCGGTCTCCACGGACGTACCGTCCTCGTCCTCGACGCCGAGGACACCTTCACCGCGATGACCACCCGGCAACTGCGCTCCCTCGGCCTGGACGTGACCGTCCGCCGCTGGGACGAGCCACACCGGCTCCACGCCCACGATCTGGTGCTGCTCGGCCCGGGGCCCGGTGATCCCGGCGAGCGGGGACAGCCCAGGATCGACCGGCTCCACACGGCCGTGGACACCCTGCTCGCCCGGCGCCGCCCGTTTCTCGCCGTCTGCCTGAGCCACCAGGTGCTCGCCCTGCGCCTCGGCTTCCCCCTGGCCCGGCGGGCCGTGCCCCACCAGGGGGAGCAGAGGGAGATCGACCACTTCGGCCGCCGTGAACGCGTCGGCTTCTACAACACCTTCGCCGCACACAGCCACACCGACCGGGCCGAGATCGACGGGGTCGGCGCGGTGGACATCTGCCGGGACCCGGCGACCGGGGAGGTGCACGCCCTGCGTGGCCCGCGTTTCGTCTCGATGCAGTTCCACGCCGAGTCCGTGCTCACCCAGAACGGCCCCGCCCTCGTCGCCCACGCCCTGCGGCACATCCTCGGCACACCACGGGAAGGGGCGTGAGGAGCCATGCACAGCTATGTCGTCGTCGACGCCTTCACCAGCAGGCCGCTGCACGGCAACCCCGTGGCGGTGTTCTTCGGCTGCGCCGATCTGACGGCCGGACGGATGCGGCGCATCGCCCGGGAGATGAACCTCTCGGAGACCGTCTTCGTCCTCCCGGCCGTCCGGGGCGGCGACCACCGCGTCCGGATCTTCACCCCGGTCGGCGAACTGCCCTTCGCGGGCCACCCGTTGCTCGGCGCGGCCGTCGCGCTGGCCGCCTCCGCCGCCGGTGACCGGCTGCGCCTGGAGACGGCGATGGGGGTCATCCCCTTCGTCCTCGAACGGAAGGGCGGCCGGGTGACGGGGGCGCGGATGCGTCAACCGGTACCCACCTGGCGCCCTTTCGAGCGCACCGAGGAACTCCTGGACGCGCTCGGGGTGGCGGACTCCACGCTCCCCGTCGAGATCTACCGCAACGGCCCCCGCCATGTCCTCGTCGGTCTTCCCGGCGTGGCCGCGCTGTCGGCGACCGTCCCCGACCAGCGCCGTCTGGCGGCGTTCGCGTCCATGGCCACCGTCTGTTACGCGGGTTCCGGCACCCGCTGGCGCAGCCGGATGTTCTCCCCGGCGTACGGGGTGGCCGAGGACGCGGCGACCGGCTCCGCCGCCGGGCCCCTCGCCATCCATCTCGCCCGCCACGGACGGGCCCCGCACGGCCGCCGTATCGAGATCCGCCAGGGCCTCGAACTCGGACGCCCTTCCTTGATGCTTGCCCGCACGGAGGGCTCGGGGGAGCGGGTGCGGTCGGTCGAGGTCGGCGGCGACGCGGTGGTCGTGGCCCACGGGAGGCTCCATGTCTGAGCACACGGACGACGCCCGGCGGCCGGAGCGGACGGGTGCCGCCGCCTCCGACACCCTCACCGGCACCCACACCCTGCCCTTCCCCGAGTACGTCACCCCGCCCGCCGACCCCCTGACCCTGCTGCGGCACTGGCTGACGCAGGCCGTGGACCTCGGCGTCCGCGAACCCCGGGCCCTCGCCCTCGCCACCGCGGACGCCCAGGGCCGCCCCGCCACCCGGATCGTCGTACTGTCCGACCTCACCCGCACCGGCCTGCTCTTCGCCACCCACGCCGACAGCCGCAAGGGCCGCCACCTGCGCGCCAACCCCTGGGCGTCGGGGCTGCTCTACTGGCGTGAGACCAGCCGCCAGATCAGCGCCGACGGGCCGGTACGGCGGCTGCCGGACAGCACGGCCGACGACCTGTGGGCCGCCCGGCCGGTCGGCACCCACGCCATGACGGTGGCCTCCCGGCAGAGCCGGCCCCTCGCCGACGTGGCCGACCTGCGCGCCCGCGCGGCAGATCTCGCCGCCGCCGGACCCCAACCCCGCCCCGCCGCCTACGCGGCCTTCGAACTCGTCCCGGAACAATTGGAGTTCTGGGCGAACGGCACCGACCGCCTCCACGAACGGCTGCGCTACGACCGTACCGGCGACGGCTGGAGCGCCACCCGCCTCCAGCCCTGACCCGACCCGACCCGACAGGAACGCGGCCTCCCCCTCTCTCATCCTGCCGAAAGGACCCGACATGACCTGCGACACCACCGCCACCCGCGCCGTCCTCGACCTCGTCACCGGCGCCTGGCGCACCCAGGCCGTCCACACCGCCGTCCGGCTCCGGCTGCCGGACCTGATCGCGGACGGGCACCGTGACAGCGCCGCGCTCGCCGTGGTGACCGGCGTGGCGGAGGACCGTGTCAGGCGGCTGCTGCGGCTGCTGGTCGCGCTCGGGGTGTTCGACGCCGAGGGCGAGGGCGCCGACCGCGTCCACCGGCCGACCCGCGTGAGCGAACTGCTGCGGGACCGGCCCGGCTCCCTGCGGGACATGTGCCTGCTGTACGGGGAGGAGTTCTACCAGGCGTGGGGGCAGGCCGAGCCCGCCGTGACCACGGGGACCAGCGGATTCGAGCAGACGTACGGCCGTCCGCTGGACGAACATCTGGCCGCGCATCCGGAGGTGGCGGACCGGTTCCAGCGGGTCATGCGGTCCGGTCGGCTCGTCTTCGACAGCGTGCCGACCGCCCTCCACCTGACCGGCGTCCGTACGGTCGTGGACCTCGGCGGCGGCAGCGGCCAACTGCTGGCGACCGTACTCGCCGCGGCCCCGGACGCGCGCGGCGTGCTGGTGGATCTGCCGCACACCATGCCCCTCGCCCGCGCGTATCTCGCGGAACGCGTCGGGCTCGACCGCGTCGACCTCCTCGGCCAGGACATGCTCACCGGGCCGGTGCCGCCGGGCGCGGACGTCTATCTGCTCTCACGGGTCCTCGCCGGCCATGACACCGAGGCGTGCGTACGGCTGCTGCGCCGGGTGCGCGCGGTGATGACGCCGCGGTCCCGGGTCGTCGTGCTCGACCGGGTGGCGACGGACGACCCCGCCGATGTGCTCACCCCGCTCTGGGATCTGCACCTGCTGGTGGTGAACGGCGGGCGTGAGCGCACCGACGCGGACTGCCGGGCGCTCTTCGACCGGTCGGGGCTGGCCGTGGAGCGGGTGGTGGAGCTGCCCCTGGGGCACAAGGGGCAGCTCCTGACACCGGTGGGGAAGGAGCCCGCCGGTTCAGCGGCGGAACGCTGAGGGGCCGGGTACCGGAGGGGCCGCCGCTGGAGTGCGGTGGGTCGAGTGCTCCTCCGGGCGGGGGCGGGTCGGGGTCCAGGACGGGTCGGCGGTGCGGACGGCGGGTCGACGGCGGTCAGTGCAGGGGGGTCGGAGCATGGTGTACATCCTTCGGCCGAGTGGGGGAGGGGCCGGGGGTGGTCTCGATCGGGTCCGGGGCGATGGTGTGGGGCTCGTCCGGGACTGCCTGCAGTTCGGCCCACACGATACGGCCGGGCAGGTCGGAGGGGGCGATGACGCCCCAGTCGGCGCTGAGCGCGGCGACCAGAAGCAGCCCTCGGCCGCTCTGGTCGTCCGGGGCCGACACCCGTGGGGTCGGACAGGCCACCGCGCGGTTCTGGTCCTCCACCTCGATGCGCAGCCGCCGCGCGGTGCGCTGGAGACGGCACACCACCTGCTCGCTCGCCGAGTGGGTGACCGCGTTGGTGACCAGCTCGGACGTCACGACGACCGCGTCGTCCAGGGTCTCCTGCGCGATGTCCCAGGCGCGCAGGAGGCCGTCTATGTGCCGGCGGGCCGCGCCGACCGAGGCCGGTACGGCGGGCAGACCGAAGGTGGCCGACAACCGCGCGGGGCGGCCCTCCGCCCCGGGACAGGAGGTCGGCCGGTCCTCGACGGCGCGGGTGTGCGCGGGGTGGGGCTCGGCGGGGTGCGTGCGGGTCGGGGTGGTCTCCGCCGCGTGGGTGCGGGTGGGCCGGCTGTCGGCGGTGTGGGCGCGCGTCGGGCGGGCTTCGGCGGGATACCGCTGCGGGGCGGGGTGATCCCCGGAGGCGAGCCGGTCGGGGTGCGGGTCCCCAGGGAGTTGACCGGTGGTCTCGCCTCCGGGTGGTTCGGTGGCGCGGGTGTGCTCCCGCGTGTCGTGCGGGCGTCTGCCCGCGGGTATCGCTTCGAGGAATCCGGGCTCGGGCAGGTTGTCCAGCGGGTGGGGGAGATAGGGCGAAGTCATCGCCGCGCGCCTTTCGTCTGCCATGGGCCCATGGCCGTACCAGATCAGTCGATGTGGTCCGGTCATGCGCGGGACACGGTGGTCAGTTCGTGTCCGACGACAGTGGGTCACTGTCCCGCCACCCCAACTGGGCCCCAACGTGGTGACGTTGAGTGAGCCGGAACAGTGGGTCCAATGTGTCATCCGGGAACGACCTTTCGCAACCTGCAAGTTGAAAATTGCAAATGCGCGCGTGCATCCTGATTGCGGCAGATGGTGATCGAACAGGCGGGTGGAAGTGATCGCGTGAGACGGTGGCCCTGCAACCCGGAGGCACTGAGGGGGTAAGGCGTGACCGCGGAGACCGACTGGGGTGGCGCTCCCTCCGTTCTGCGCATGATCCTGGGCCGGCAACTGGAGGAGCTGCGGGTCAAGGCGGGTCTGAGCTTCGAGCAGGCGGGCGCGGCGCTCGGGGTGAGTCACTCCACCATCCGCCGTATGGAGGCCGCGAAGGTGGCCCGGCTGCGGCTCGCGGACGCCGAGAAGCTGCTCCAGATCTACGGGGTCACGGACCAGCAGGAGATCGACACCTTCCTCAAGTCGGCCCGCGAGGCCAACAAGAGGGGCTGGTGGCACACCTACCGCGATGTCATGCCCGACTGGTTCGCCGCGTATCTCAGCCTGGAGCAGGCGGCGTTGCAGATCCGCGCCTACGAGAACCAGTTCGTGCACGGCCTGCTCCAGACCGAGCAGTACGCGCGCGCCCTGCTCGGCGCGGGCAACCCGCACGCCCCGGCCGAGGCCACGGAACGCAGGGTCGCGCTGCGGATGCGGCGCCAGGAACTGCTGACCCGGCCCGGTCCGCCGAGGCTGTGGGTGGTGATCGACGAGACCGTGCTGCGCTGGCCGGTCGGCGGGGCCGAGGTGATGCGGGCCCAGATCGACCATCTGATCGAGATGAACCGGCTGCCGCACGTGACCGTCCAGATCATGCGGTTCGCCAACGGCCCGCACCCGGCCATGCGGGCCGGCGCCTACCACATCTTCCGGTTCCGGGCGCCCGAGCTGCCCGACATCGTCTACCTCAACGGCCTGGTCGGCGCGGTCTATCTCGACAAGAGGGACGACGTCGTGGTGTACCGGGAGGCCCTGGACCGGCTGGGCGCCCAGGCGGCGCCCGTCGGCCGGACCGAGGCCCACCT
The DNA here is from genome assembly GCF_044757045.1 of Streptomyces sp. NPDC091377. NCBI lineage: Bacteria > Bacillati > Actinomycetota > Actinomycetes > Kitasatosporales > Streptomycetaceae > Streptomyces > Streptomyces sp. NPDC091377. The sequence goes on from NZ_JBIVUE010000003.1 coordinate 26,721, forward strand.
CGGCGCGATTCGCAAGGAGTTGTGATGCCCCCGCACATACCCGAGCACATGCCTGGTCGCTCACCGGGTCAGATGCCTGGTCGCTCACCGGGTCAGATGTCCGGTCACGTACCGGGTCAGATGTCCGGCCACCTATCGGGTCAGATGTCCGGTCACGTACCGGGTCAGATCTCCGACCGTACGTCTGACCACAGGCCCGGCCGTGTCCCCACCTCGCCCGTGCGCAACGGGATGCCCTCCAGGGAGCTGGGTGCGAGCGGCTGGGCCAAGCCCTGGAGCGACGACGCGGGCGGTGCCTGCGTGGAGGTGATGCTGCTGGCCGACGGGCGGGTGGCGGTCCGTCAGTCCACCGATCCCGACGGCCCGGCGCTGGTGTTCACCTCGCGCGAGATGTCCCGCTTCCTGTCCGGGGTGAAGGCGGGTGACGCCGACTTCCTGCTGTGAACCCGCACGGGTCCCCCTGCCTTGTTATCGATGGACCGACGAACACGCCCCGCACCACCCGACACCCGAAGGGGAGACACGGCGTTGCCTGACAACGGATGGCCGGCCGACCGGATCGACACAGAGAACGCGCACTCCGCGCGGATCTACGACTACATCCTGGGCGGCAAGGACTACTACCCCGCCGACCAGGAGGCGGGCGACGCCATGGCCCGGGAGTGGCCCGCCCTGCCCGTCCACATGCGGGCCAACCGCGACTGGATGAACCGGGCCGTGCGCTGGCTCGCCGAGGAGGCCGGCATGCGCCAGTTCCTCGACATCGGCACCGGCATCCCCACCTCCCCGAACCTCCACGAGATCGCGCAGTCCGTGGCCCCCGAGTCCCGGGTCGTCTACGTCGACAACGACCCCATCGTCCTCACCCTCTCCCAGGGGCTGCTGGCGAGCACGCCCGAGGGCAGGACGTCGTACATCGAGGCCGACTTCCGTGATCCGGGCTCGATTCTCGACGCCCCCGAGCTGCGGGACACGCTCGACCTCGATCAGCCGGTGGCGCTCACCGTGATCGCGATCGTCCACTTCGTGCTGGACGAGGACGACGCGGTGGGGATCGTCCGACGGCTCCTGGAGCCGCTGCCCTCCGGAAGCTGTCTGGCGATGTCCATCGGCACCGCGGAATTCGCCCCCGAGGACGTGGGCCGGGTCGCCCGTGAGTACGCGGCCCGCAACATGCCGATGCGGCTGCGCACCCTGGACGAGGCGCACGAGTTCTTCGAGGGCCTCGACCTGGTCGAGCCCGGCATCGTCCAGGTCCACAAGTGGCACCCCGACGGCACGGGCGAGGAGGGCATCCGGGACGAGGACATCGCGATGTACGGGGCGGTCGCCCGCAAGCCGTGACACCTCCCGGCCCCCCGCTCGCCCCTCACTCAGGGTGATGTTCTGGGGAGTGGATCTAGGGCCGAAGTGAGCGCCGCGCGGCGCGGGACGGTCGCACCCGAGCGGTCGGCGGGGGCCGGAGAGCATCAGCCTCTCCGGCCCCCGCCGATTTACATGACCACAACTGAACAGGTCCGACCGGCTGGTTATTGATCCATGACCGTATGCCCGCCGACTTATCGGTCGTGCGTACGACGCCTCATACCAGAGCGGGACGCTCGGCGGAGGACTTTGTCAACTGCCCACCGCACATGATGCATCGGCGACTACGGTGAGTGTCCGTCGGGCGACGCGGGGCCGAACTCCTCGGTTCACCCGGCGGCCCCGACGGACCAGCACGAGGACAGTGATGTCGCACCCCAAGGCACCGGCCGCACGAGCGGACCGCCGCGAGGGCGGCCGGCACGGCCGACCGGTCGCCCGCCCCGCCCCCTCGCTGCCCGAAGCGCCGATACGCCCCCAACTCCTGCGCCTCGCCGTGCTCCCGCCCGTCGCGGTCGCCCTCGGCGCCACCGCCGCCGTGCTCTTCATCCTCCGCTCCACCGCCGTACGCCCCGGCCTCACCCTGTGGGCCGTACTCGCCGGAGCGGTCTCGGTGACCTGCGCCGCCGTCGTCATCGCCGCCGTCGCCGCCGAACGCGCCTCCCGCTGCGTCCATGAGCGGGTCGGCGCCCTGCGCCGCGGCAGCGCCCGCCGCGAGGCCGAACTGCGCACCCTGGTCGAGGCGCTGCGCCGCGGCGAACAGCCGCCCCGCCGCAAGACCCGCGGTGCGCCGCCCGCCGACGCCGACGACTTCGAACTGCTCGCCGCGGACCTGGCCCGCGTCCACGACGGTGCCGTCGCCGCCGTGGTCCAGGCCGCCCAGCTCTCCAGCCAGACCGGCAGCGAACAGAAGCTGGAGGTCTTCGTCAACCTCGCCCGCCGGCTCCAGTCCCTCGTCCACCGCGAGATCGCCATCCTGGACGAGCTGGAGAACGAACTGGAGGACCCCGACCTCCTCAAGGGCCTCTTCCACGTCGACCACCTCGCCACCCGGATCCGCCGCCACGCCGAGAACCTCGCCGTCCTCGGCGGCGCCGTCTCCCGCCGCCAGTGGAGCAACCCGGTCCCCATGACCGAGGTGCTGCGCTCCGCCATCGCCGAGGTCGAGCAGTACTCCCGGGTCAAACTGGTGCCGCCGATCGACGGCACCCTGCGCGGCCACGCCGTCGCCGACGTCATCCATCTGCTCGCCGAACTCGTCGAGAACGCCACCGTGTTCTCCGCCCCGCACACCCAGGTGCTGCTCCGGGCCACCCTGGTCACCTCCGGCCTCGCGGTCGAGGTCGAGGACCGCGGACTCGGCATGCCCGTCGGCGAACAGAGCAGGATGAACGACCTGCTCGCCGACCCCGACCAGGTCAATGTCGCCAGCCTGCTGGCCGACGGCCGCATCGGCCTGTACGTCGTCTCCCAACTCGCCCGCCGCCACGGCATCACCGTGCGCCTCCAGACCAATATCTACGGCGGTGTCCAGGCCGTCCTCGTCGTCCCCGAGGCCCTCCTGGGCGCGGCGGCGGGCGGCACCCCGCACCCGGCGACGGCCGACCCGCGCGGGACGGACGTACGGCACGAGACGGCCGTAGGACCGAGGGCGGCCGTAGGGCCGTCGGGGGCGGCTGTACGGCCGGGGGCGGCCGTGGGGCCTCAGGCCGCAGGGCCTCAGGCCGTGGGGCCGACGCCGCCCGGCCCCTACGCCCCCCAACCCCGGCCCGAGCGACCCGCCCCCACACCCGTATCCGCACCCCGCCCCGGCCCCGCCCCCGCCCCGCACATCGAGCACAACCACCACAGCGGCGCTCTCCCGGGGGCCGACCTCGCGCCCCTGCCGGTGCGCGGCGCGCACGAGGAGCGGGCCAACCCGGCCGCGGCCGTGCCCGGGATCCGCCCCGACGACCGGGCCCTCCTGGAGGAGAGCACGACCACCCGGCTCACCCCGCGCGCCGGAGCCGTACGCGGCACCATGGAGCGGCCCCGGCTGCCCCGCCGCCGCGCCCAGCAGCACCTCGCCCCCCAACTCCTCGAACGGCCCGCCACCCGCCCGGACGACGCGTCCGACGCCGGACACGACCCCGACCTGATGGCGGCCTACCGGCGCGGCGTCAGCCTCGCCGAGGCCCAGCACAGCGCCGGAGCCGACCAGGCCCAGCCGCTGTCCATGACGCTCGCCCCGCCGGACCGGCTCCACGACCCCACCCCGCGGCACGACGGGAGCGCTCCCGCCGGATGAGCCGTACCGCCTCCACCCCGACCCTCACCCTCACCCCCGCCCCCGTCCCCACCGCTCCCGCGGACCTTCGTACCCCAAGGAGTAGATCCACCATGGCGAGCGAAGCGCAGACCGCCCAGGTGTCCGACCTCGACTGGCTGATGAGCGGCCTCGTGCAGCGCGTACCGCACACCAACAGCGCGGTCCTGCTCTCCAGCGACGGACTCGTGAAGTCCGTCCACGGCCTCGACCCCGACAGCGCCGACCACATGGCCGCCCTCGCCTCCGGCCTGTACTCCCTCGGCCGCAGCGCGGGCGTCCGCTTCGGCGCGGGCGGCGACGTACGCCAGGTCGTGGTCGAACTCGACTCGGCGCTGCTGTTCGTCACCACCGCCGGATCGGGCACCTGCCTCGCCGTGCTCGCCGGACGCGAGGCCGACGCCGCGGTGCTCGGCTACGAGATGGCCATGCTCGTCAAGAGCGTCCGCCCCTATCTGGTGACCGCGCCCCGGCAGCACGCCGTCGAACCGACGGGGATGCCTTGAGCGTGGCGGCGGCCGGCGACGGGCCCTGGCTCGACGACGCGGCCGGACGGCTCGTACGGCCCTTCACCGTCAGCGACGGCCGCACCCGTCCCACCGTCGCACTGGACCTGATGTCGCAGGTGATGGCCACCGGGGCGACCCCCCTCGGCTATCTCGGCCCGGAGCACACCGAGGCACTCGACCTGTGCCGCGCCCCCGTCCCGGTCGCCGAGGTGGCGGCCCACCTGAAGCTGCCGGCGGCGGTCACCAAGGTGCTGCTCTCCGACCTCCTCGACTGCGGGGCGCTCACCACCAAGCCCCCCGTGTTCCACCACCACCCCACTGACCGGGCCCTTCTGGAGGCAGTGCTCGATGGACTACGACGACAGCTATGACCACGACTCCCACGACTCCCGCACCCCCCACGACCCTCACCACCCTCGTCACCCTCACGACCCCCACCCCTCCCACGACGCCCACGGACGGGAGGACCCACGGGGCCGAGACCCGTTCCCCACCGCGCTGAAGATCCTTGTCGCGGGCGGCTTCGGCGTCGGCAAGACCACCTTCGTCGGCGCGGTCAGCGAGATCGCCCCGCTCAGCACCGAGGAACTCCTCACCACCGTCAGCGCCGCCACCGACAGCCTCGACGGCATCGAACACAAGGTCGAGACGACCGTCGCCATGGACTTCGGCCGGATCACCCTGGACCCCGAACACGTCCTGTACCTGTTCGGCACCCCCGGCCAGCAGCGCTTCTGGTTCATGTGGGACGAACTGTCCGAGGGCGCCCTCGGCGCGGTCATCCTCGCCGACACCCGACGCCTCGCCGAGTGCTTCGCCGCCGTCGACTTCTTCGAGGAACGCGGCCTCGGATTCGTCATCGCCGTCAACGAGTTCGACGGCTCCTACCGCTACGACGCCGAGGAGGTGCGCGCCGCCCTCGATCTGGACCCCAGGATCCCCATCGTCCCCTGCGACGCCCGGATCTCCGCCTCCGGAGTGCAGACCCTGCTCACCCTGGTCCGCCATCTGATCGAACACGCCCCGGCCGACGCGACCAGCGGCGGGAGGACCGGCCGATGAGCTACGACCCGCCGCGCCCGGCCGGTCGACTGCTGCTCACCCCCGAGGACGAGGAGGCCCCCGCCCGCACCCGCCGACTGCGCGTCCTGGGCGTCGGCGAACGCCCCGAACCGGCCCTCGACGCCTTCGCGGCCCGCCTCGCCGGACACACCGGGGCACCGTACGCCATGGTCAACTTCCCCGCCGAACACGGGCAGTTCTTCGCCGGACTGCACACCGCGGATCCCGTCCCGGTGGTCAGGGACGACGGCAGCCGCCCCGAGGTCGGCCGGTTCCTGCCGCGCGACCACGGCTACTGCCCCCATGTGGTGGCCCGCCGCCGGGCCCTGGCGCTGCACGACGTGTCCGACTTCCCGCGGTTCGCGGGCAACCCCGTGGTGGACGAGTTCGGCGTCCGCTCCTATCTCGGCGCACCGCTCATCGACACCTCCGGCATGGTGCTGGGCACCGTCTCCGTCTCCGACGTCACCCCGCGCCCCTGGGGCAAGCCCGGCCTGGAGACCATCAAGGCCGCCGCCGCGGAACTCGTCGTACGGATCGAGGACCGGATGCGCGGCGAGTGGCCATGAGGCGCCGGGGTGTGAAGGAAAGCTGCGGCGGCGTTTAAGAAATCCTCGATGGACCCGGGGCCGGGCCGTACGGCAGATTTCAGTGCGATTCCCCCGCTCTCCCCGCCCGCGGGCCCCTTCGGCATGCCCGGGAGCCGGGACCCGAACCCCTGGAGCCCTCCCGTGAAGGCGCTGGTCAAGGAGAAGGCCGAGCCCGGTCTGTGGCTCGTGGACGTGCCCGAGCCCGCCGTGGGACCCGGCGACGTCCTCATCAAGGTGCTGCGCACCGGTATCTGCGGCACCGATCTGCACATCCGCGCCTGGGACGGCTGGGCCCGGCAGACGATCAGCGCCCCGCTCGTGGTCGGGCACGAGTTCGTCGGAGAGGTCGTGGGGACCGGCCGGGACGTCACCGACATCGCCGTGGGCGACCGGGTCAGCGGCGAGGGCCACCTGGTGTGCGGCAAGTGCCGCAACTGTCTGGCCGGGCGCCGCCATCTGTGCCGGGCCACCGTCGGCCTCGGGGTCGGCCGCGACGGCGCCTTCGCCGAGTATGTGACGCTGCCCGCGAGCAATGTGTGGGTGCACCGGGTGCCGGTCGACCTCGACATCGCCGCGATCTTCGACCCGTTCGGCAACGCCGTGCACACCGCGCTGTCCTTCCCGCTGGTCGGTGAGGACGTCCTGATCACCGGCGCCGGACCGATCGGTCTGATGGCCGCCGCCGTCGCCCGGCACGCGGGCGCCCGGCACATCCTGATCACCGACGTCAGCGAGGAGCGGCTCGACCTCGCCCGCAAGATAGGGGTGAGCCTGGCCCTCGATGTCACACGGGGGTCCATCGCCGACGGCCAGCGCACGCTCGGCCTGCGCGAGGGCTTCGACATCGGCCTGGAGATGTCCGGCCGCCCCGAGGCGCTGCGCGACATGCTCGCCAACATGACCCACGGCGGCCGGATCGCCATGCTCGGACTGCCCGCCGAGGAGTTCCCCGTCGACTGGGCCCGGATCGTCACCTCGATGATCACCATCAAGGGGATCTACGGCCGGGAGATGTTCGAGACCTGGTACGCCATGTCCGTCCTGCTCGAAGGCGGCCTGGACCTCGCCCCCGTCATCACCGGCCGCTACAGCCACCGCGACTTCGAGGCGGCGTTCGCCGACGCCGCCAGCGGCAAGGGCGGCAAGATCATTCTGGACTGGACCGCGTAAGCGCGAGCCACTCGCCCATCTCCCCTAGGAGCCCTCGATGTTCGACTCCGTGCGCGACGACCTGCGCGCCACCCTGGACGAGATCCGCGCCGCCGGACTGCACAAGCCCGAGCGGGTGATCGGCACCCCGCAGTCCGCGACCGTCACGGTCACCGCGGGCGGACGCCCCGGCGAGGTCCTCAACTTCTGTGCCAACAACTACCTCGGTCTCTCCGACCACCCCGAGGTGGTCGCCGCCGCCCACGAGGCACTGGACCGCTGGGGCTACGGCATGGCCTCGGTCCGCTTCATCTGCGGCACCCAGGAGGTGCACAAGGAACTGGAGGCCCGCCTCTCGGCCTTCCTCGGCCAGGAGGACACGATCCTCTACTCCTCCTGCTTCGACGCCAACGGCGGAGTCTTCGAGACCCTGCTCGGCCCCGAGGACGCGGTGATCTCCGACGCCCTCAACCACGCCTCGATCATCGACGGCATCCGGCTCTCCAAGGCCCGCCGCCTCCGCTACGCCAACCGCGACATGACAGAGCTGGAGGCCCGCCTGAAGGAGGCCACCGCCGAGGGCGCCCGGCGCAAGCTGATCGTCACCGACGGCGTGTTCTCCATGGACGGCTACGTCGCACCCCTGAAGGACATCTGCGACCTCGCCGACCGCTACGACGCCATGGTCATGGTCGACGACTCGCACGCCGTCGGCTTCGTCGGCCCCGGCGGGCGCGGCACCCCCGAACTGCACGGGGTGATGGACCGCGTCGACCTCGTCACCGGCACCCTCGGCAAGGCGCTCGGCGGCGCCTCCGGCGGCTATGTCGCCGCCCGCGCCGAGATCGTCGCCCTGCTGCGCCAGCGCTCCCGCCCGTACCTGTTCTCGAACACCCTGGCCCCGGTGATCGCCGCCGCCTCCCTCAAGGTCATCGACCTGCTGGAGACCGCCGACGACCAGCGGGTCCGGCTCGCCGAGAACACCGCGCGGTTCCGGAGCCGGATGACCGCCGAGGGCTTCGACATCCTCCCCGGGGACCACGCCATCGCCCCCGTGATGATCGGCGACGCGGCGCGGGCGGGCCGGATGGCCGAGCTGCTGCTGGAGCGCGGGGTGTACGTGATCGGCTTCTCCTTCCCGGTCGTCCCGCAGGGCCAGGCCCGGATCCGGGTACAGCTGTCCGCCGCGCACTCCACGCGGGACGTGGACCGGGCGGTGGACGCGTTCGTCGCGGCGCGGGCGGAGCTGGAGGGGGAGGCGGAGGCCGAGGGGGCGGGGTGAGGCGCCGGGGCCGGTCCGGGGGGTGTACGGGTCGGTCGGCGTCCGGTCGGGCCGGGCCGGGGTCGGTCCTGGTCGGTTCGGTTCGGTCGGGCTTTGTCCGGGGACTGTACGGGCGGTCCGCGTCCTGGCGGGTTGGTCCGGGGCCGGTCCGGGGACTGTCCTGTCGGGGTGGTCCAGGGCTGGTCCGGGGATCGTCCTGTCGGGTCGGTCCGGGGCTGGTCACGGTCGGGTCGGTCCGGGGCCGGTCTTCGGGGCGTGTGGGGTTTCCGGGGCTCGGGCGGGCGACCTGAGACAATCGGCAGCATGATCGAGGCACGGCGGCTCCACATCCTCCGCGCGGTGGCCGACCACCGCACCGTGACGGCGGCGGCCGCCGCGCTCTACCTCACCCCCTCGGCCGTCTCCCAGCAGCTCACGGCACTGGAGCAGGAGACCGGGCACCGACTCGTCGACCGGGGCGCCAAGGGCGTCCGGCTCACCCCGGCCGGCGAGATCCTGCTCGGCCACACCAACGCGGTCCTCGCCCAGTTGGAGCGGGCGGAGGCCGAGCTGGCGGCCTACAGCTCGGGTGCCGCGGGCACGGTCACCGTCGCCTCCTTCGCGACCGGTATCGCGCTCGTCGTCGCCCCGGCCGTGGCCCGCCTCGCCGGGACCGCGCCCGGTATCCGCATCCGGGTCCTGGACGCCGAGGGGGACGCCAGTCTGCCGATGGTGCTCGACCGGCAGGTGGAGGTGGCGGTCGCCGTCGAGTACCGGGGGGCACCGCCCGCCGACGATCCCCGCCTCGCCCATGTGCCGCTGTACGCGGAGCCGTTCGACGCGGTGGTGCCGGTCACCCACCGGCTCGCCCACGCCGAAGTGGTGCCGCTCGCCGAACTGGCCAAGGACCCGTGGATCGGCCCGTACCCCGGCAATCCCTGCCACGACGTGGTGGTCCTCGCCTGCGAGAGCGCCGGGTTCCAGCCCCGCCTCGATCACTCCTCGGACGACTTCCGCGCGGTCGTGGCGCTGGCGTCGGCCGACGTCGGGGTGGCCCTCGTGCCGCGCTCGGCGCTGCGCGGCATGGACCTGACCGGCGTGGTGGTCCGCCCGGTCGACGGGGTCGCCCCGACCCGCCGGGTCTTCGCGGCCGTACGCCGGGGCGGCGAGGAGCATCCGCTGATCCACCCGGTGCTGGCGGCACTGGGCGAGGCGGCACCGGTCTGACCTGCGGCGGGACGCCTGCCGTACGACAGATGTGAGGCTTCCGTAACAGGGCTGTCTCATATCAGGGATACCGTCCCGAATATGAGACGCGATGCAGACGGGCCGGATCCCGCAGCCGCCGGAACCCGTGCCATGGAGACCGCGGACGCCAGACTGGCCGCGCGGCTGGGCGAGTTGCGGGCCGAGCAGGGCTGGTCGCTGGGTGAGCTGGCCGACCGCAGCGGGGTGAGCCGTTCGACGCTCTCGCGGGCCGAGCGCGCCGAGATCAGTCCGACGGCGGCCACACTGAACCGACTGTGCCATGTCTACGGCCGGACCATGTCCCGACTCCTCAGCGAGGTGGAGGCCGAACCCGCCGCCGTGCTGAGGACCGCCGACCAGCCCGTGTGGAAGGACCGCGCCTCCGGTTTCGTACGGCGGTCCGTGTCACCGCCGCATCCCGGGCTGCGCGGGGAACTCGTGGAGGGCCGTCTCGCGGCCGGCGCCGACCTCGTCTACGACCGGCCGCCCGTGCCCGGCCTGGAACAGCACATCTGGGTGCTGGAGGGCAGGCTGGCGGTGACCGCGCGGGACGTCGAGCACCTGCTGGAGCCGGGGGACTGCCTGCGGCTGCGGGTGTGGGGGCCGACCCGCTTCAGGTGCGCCGGGCCGCGGGAGACGCGGTACGCGCTGGCGGTGGTGCTGCCATGACGATCGCCCGCGTGGACGCGGTCCGGCTCACCTCCCTGGCCGAGGAGTTGGCCGACCTGCTGGTGGACACGGTGGACGACGGAGCCTCCGTCGGCTTCCTCGGCCCGCTCGACCGTACGGCGGCGATCGCCTGGTGGAAAGCGTGGGCGGACGGGGTCGCCGAGGGGCGGCTCGCGGTGTGGGTGGCACGGGAGCAGCGGCCGGTCGCCAAGGAGGCGGGGCGGGAGGCGCCGCCGTCCGCGCAGGGTGCGGACCCGGAGGTGCCGCCGGTCGGGACCGCGGGGTCGGGGACGCTGCCCGTGGAGGGGGCCGGGCGGGTCGTCGGCACGGTGAGTCTCGCCTTCCCGGACAAGCCCAACAGCCGCCACCGCGCCGAACTGGTCAAGCTGATGGTGCACCGGGCGGCCCGCGGACAGGGCCTCGGCCGCCGGCTGCTGGCCACCGCCGAGCGGACCGCGGCGGCGAGCGGCATCACACTGCTGCACCTGGACACCGAGACCGACAGTGGCGCCGAACGCCTCTACGCGGCCGAGGGCTGGACCCGCGTCGGGGCGATCCCGAACTACGCGGCCGACCCGCACGGCGTGCCGCGGCCCACGTCGATCTACTTCAAACGGATCGGGGCGACCCCGCTCACCAGGTGATTGTCAGAGGCACCGGTTACCGTGCCTGGCATGCCGGATGCCGAAGACGTACGCCGAATCGCCCTGTCGCTGCCGGAGACGACGGAGAAGATCGCCTGGAGCATGCCCACGTTCCGGGTCGCTGGGAAGATGTTCGCCACGCTGCCCGAGGAAGAGACCTCCATCGCCGTGCGCTGCCCCAAGGAGGAGCGCGACGAACTGGTGCTGGCCGAGCCGGAGAAGTTCTGGATCGCCGGTCACGAGGCACAGTTCGCCTGGGTGCGCGCCCGGTTGGCGGCCCTGGACAACGAGGACGAGTTGCGCGACATCCTCGCCGACTCCTGGCGGCAGGCCGCGCCGCCCCGACTGCTGGACGCCCACCCGGAATTGGGCCTGCCCGCCCCGGGATGAAACCCGGGGGCCGTTGTCAGTGCTCCGTGGCATGATCCGGAGACAGGGGTGGAGCCGTGGCGGAGGGGCCGCGGTTCCCGTCGTCGTTCCGGGGAACGACGGCGGAGACCCGCGGGGATGCGGCCGGGAGGATCCGCGGGAAGTCGGCAGGGGAAGGGGAGCACACGCCATGTCCGGGAAGCCAACACCGCCACCGCCACCACCGCCGCCGTCATCACCGCCACCGTCGCCGTCGCCGGGAGTGGGACCGAAGGACGCGCGGGCCACGCCCGGCCTCTGGTCGAGGAACTTCGGACTGTTCTTCGTCGCCCGCGCGGTCGCCCGGCTCGGCGACACCATGCTGCCGGTGGCGATCGCCGCCGGACTGCTCCAGCACGGGTACGGGGCGGGCGCGGTCGGCCTGGCCATGGCCTCGACGGTCGCCTCCTTCGCCGGACTCGTCATCTTCGGCGGGGTGATCGCCGACCGCTTCGGCACCCGCGGACTGATGATCGGCGCCGATCTGGTGCGCCTCGTCACCCAGGTGCTCACCGCCGTCCTCTTCTTCTCCGGGCGGGTGGTGCTCTGGGAGATCTGTGTGATCGGCCTGGTCAACGGCGCGGCGGGCGCCGTCTTCCAGCCCGGCGTGGCCAGTACGGTGCAGCGCCTGGCGACCGACGCCCAGGGCGCCAACGGCGCGATACGCGTCGCCGAGTCCGCAGCCCAGCTCGGCGGGCCCGCCGCCGCGGGTGTCATGGTCGGACTCACCTCACCCGGCGGGGTCTTCGTCGCCCACGCCGCCACCTACGCGATCAGCGCGGTGTGTCTGCTGCTGCTCCGGCTCCCCGCGCAGCCCCCCGGCGAGCGGGCCCGGGCGAGAGCCGTGAGCACCTTCCGGGCCGATCTGGTGGAGGGCTGGCGGGAGTTCCGTTCACGCACCTGGCTCTGGAGCGTGATCGCGATCTGGTGCGTCTACATGATCGCGGTCTGGGGCCCGATCACCCCACTGGTGGCGACCGAGGTGGTGGGCGAGCACGGCCCGGGCGCGTACGGACTGGTCAACTCCGCGCTCGGCGCGGGAACGGTCGTGGGGGGCCTGCTCGCCCTGCGGCTGCGGCCCCGCCGGATGCTGCGCGCGGGCGGGATCGGCATGCTGCTGGGCTTCGCCGGGTTCCCCGCGACCGTCGGACTGGGTCTGGGCGTACCCGCCATGGCGGCGGGCGCGGCGGTGGCCGGGGCGGGCATGGCCTTCTGGGGTGTGATGTGGGCGACCAGCGTCCAGACCCAGGTCCCGCCCGACGTCCTGAACCGCATCCACGCCTACGACGTCGCGGGTTCCCTCGCCATGATGCCCGTCGGCCAGGCGCTGGCCGGTCCGGCCGCCGCCGCGCTGGGCGCCGAAGGGGTGCTGATGGTGGCCGCGGTGACCAGCGTCTTCGTCTTCGCCGCACTGCTCGCGGTACCGGCGATCCGCAATCTGGTCCGGGTCGACGCGACCCCGCTCGGCGGCAGCGCGGCGGCGGCGATACAGGGAGAGCGGGACCGCCAGACGAGCTGACGCACGGGCCCACCCCCGCCCGCCCGCTGCCGGCCCCGCCCCGCCCGGCTCACACGTCGACCGGTACCCGGGCCCCGGACAGGAAGGCGCTGATCGATCCCCGCAGCGATCCGGCGTCCAGTCCGTGCGCCGCGATGTGCTCCTCGACCGTGCCGTAGCGGCGCAGCTCACGGCGGCCGACCCCCAGGCCGAGGACACGGTGCGGGAGGTCGGAGAGGGCGTCGTTCGCGGCGCCGGTGGAGGTGCCCGCGAGGTACGGCTCGACCAGCGCGACATCGGTGCCCGCCCGCTCGGTGGCGGCGCGCAGACCGGCCGTGTCGAAGGGCCGTACGGTCGTGGCGTAGAGGACGGTGACGTCCAGGCCCTCGGTCGCGGCGAGCACGGCGTCCAGGGTGGTCCCGACGGCGACGACCACGCCGGAGCGGCCCTCGCGCACGGTGAGGAAGCGGGAGCCGTCGACCGGCAGCGGCCGGGCGTTCGACTGGTCGGACAGCCGGACGTACACCTTGTCGTCGCCCGCGGCGACGGCGTGCCGCAGCAGGGTCTCGGCCTCGTCCGGGTGGCCCGGCACCTGGACGGCCCAGCCGTCGAGCGTGTCCAGCAGGGCCACGTCACCGGGGGACATATGGGTGAAGCCGCCGGAGGGCCAGTCGAAGGACGCGGCGGCGCTCACCAGCACCGCGCCGGCCTCCTGGTGCCCGAGATCCAGCTTGACCTGCTCGAAGGGCCGCTCCACGAGAAAGCTGGCGAAGGTGTGGATGACCGGCCGCATCCCGGTCAGCGCCAGGCCGGCCCCGGCCCCGATCAGCAACTGCTCGCGGATGCCGACGTTGATCACGCGGAGGGGATGTCGGCGCTGTGCCTCTTCGAACTGGGCCACACCGATCTCGGCGAGGACGACCGCGACGAGCGGGTCCTCGTCCAGCAGCTTCGTCATCGTGGGGGCGAAACGGCTGCGCATGGTGTCCGTGGTGTCCATGGTGTGACGTGCCTTCCGGGCTAGAGGCGGAGGGATCGGGTCGGGTGGGTCTGCTCGGCCGGGCCGGATCAGGACCGGGTCGGCCGGATCGGACGGGCCGTGTGGCACAGGAGGCGGATGCTCAGCCGGACCGGGGTTCGACGCGGGCCACGACGGCGTGCGGGCGGCCGGGATGGGGCGTGGTGAAGGCGTCGTGGAGCGCCTCGTGGTCCCGGCCGTCGACGGTGACGGCGGACCAGCCGGCCGCCTCGAACCGGGCGGCGATCCCGCCGGGGAGGCGGTAGGTGGCGGAGGAGTTGTCGACCACGACGGTGTGCAACTGCTCCAGTCCGGCCGGGCCGGCGTAGGCGATGGCCTCGTGGTTGCTGCCCTCGTCGAGTTCGGCGTCGCCGATCAGGGTCCACACGGCCGGTGCGGTGAGCCCCTGGGCCCGCAGGCCGTGCACGGTGCCGACGGCGATCGGCAGACCGTGGCCCAGCGAACCGCTGCCGATCTCCACGCCGGGGATCAGGGTGCGGTCGGGATGGTGGCCGAGGGGGGAGTCGTAGGAGCCGAAGCCGGTCAGCCACTCCACCGGCACGAAGCCCTTCGCGGCGAGTACGGCGTAGTACGCCATCGGTCCGTGCCCCTTGGACAGCAGGAACCGGTCCCGCCCCGGGTCCGCCCGCCGCTCGGGGCCGACGCGCAGGACGCGGTCGTAGAGCACCCACAGCACGTCCAGCGTCGAGGTCGCGGCCGGGCCGTGCTTCTCGTCGCCGGTCATCAGGCTCATCAGCCCGGGCAGGTCGTGGTAGCCGTACGACTCCTGGTGCAGCTCGGTGATCGTCATACCGACGATCGTGCAACCTCAACCAGACTTCAGGTCAAGTCAACCCGTGCGCGACCACCCGGCCGAGTGCGGTATGGTTTCTCTGCGCGTTCAGCCAGGGAAAATCCCAGGTCAGACGGGCAACGGGACGTGGCGCAGCTTGGTAGCGCACTTGACTGGGGGTCAAGGGGTCGCAGGTTCAAATCCTGTCGTCCCGACTGGTGACAGTCGCAGGTCAGGGCCGGTTTCGGAGGAATCCGAAACCGGCCCTTGATCGTTCCTGGGGCCAGAGTCGTGGCGGCGCGGGGGCTCGCGGTCAACCGTGGTGACGATGTCGTCACCATGAGTGGCGTCGTGCGAGTGGGACGGCTGTGGGGGCGCGGTTCTGCGCGGTGCGGTCGACGGCACCCTTGGTGGTCCTTCCCCCCGGCGAGGCGGCCCCGGGCGGGAACGTCGGCGGGCGGGTCATCCCTCATGGTCCGGGCAGTGGGCCGGTCCCGTAGCGGGGGACGCTCGAACGGATGTCGGATGTGTGTTCGACCAAGTGTCGGCGGGAACCGGTCCGGTGGAATCGCCCGTGGTAAAGAAGAGCCTTCTTGGGTCGGGGCGCTGCAACGGGGAGGAAACAGGCATGGGGTACACGATCCCGGGCTGGCTGGACGAGATCCTCGATTTCATCGGGGTCAATTTCCCGAACGTCGACGAGGACGACTACCGCGAGATGGCTGACGCCATGCGGGAGTTCGCCGACAAATTCGAGGAGCGCGGCGGGGACGCGCATCAGGAGATCTCGCGGATTCTGTCCTCCTCGGAGGGCTGGGCGGTCGACGCGTTCGAGAAGCACTGGGACCAGGTGAAGACCAGTCACCTGAAGCAGATCCCGGAACTGGCCCGGCTGTTCGCGGACGCGTGCGACTCCCTCGCCGAGGTCATCTACTGGATGAAGACCAAGGCGGAGACCGAACTGGCCATCATGGCGGGGTCGGTGGGCCTGTCGATCGGGCTCGCCTGGGCGACCGGTGGCCTGTCGGCGCTGCTCGGCGCGGCCCAGATCCAGGCGATGCGGCAGGTGATGAAGCGGATCATCGACGAGGCCGTGGACCGGATCGTCGACGAGGTGATCGCCAAGCTCACCGAGCCGGTCAACGCCAAACTGGAGTCGCTGGTCGAGGACATGGTCCTGGATCTGACCGAGGGCGCCTTCTCCCCGCCACCCGGGAACGGCGGGGACGGCGGCGGTGGGGGCGGCGGAGGCGGCGGCGGAGGCATGAAACTCGCCTCGGCCGGTGACGGCGGGGGCGGACCCGGCAACGGGGGCGGTCAGCCGAAGAACACCCGGATCGACCACACCGAGTTCGAGGACGGCGCGGGCCGGGTCTCCCGGCGGGGCGGTGAACTGAGCCGGGCCGCGGGGGACCCACTGGGCCGGGTGCGGACCGCGTTCGGACGCAGCAAAGGGCGCGACCCCTTCACCCAAGCCTTCGACAGTGTGCTGCACGGCGGGCTCAAAGGCACCGAGAAGGTGCTGGGCCGGGTCGTCACCCACATCACCGACACCGTGCCCGACCGGACGCGGGCCACCTCCCGGCTGCACCGGGGCAATGACATCGACGTCCGCGACCGGGCCAGGAACGTCGACGTCGGCACCCGCCTCAACGGCGGGGACGGGGGCGACGGACGGCCCGGACCGGGCTCCGGCCGACCAGGCGGCACCGACGGGCGACGGCCGGACCCCGACCAGCACCAGCGTTCCCGCGACGCCCGCCCGCTGGGCGCCAAGGAGACCTGCGGCGACCCCATCGACATGGCCACCGGCCAGATGATCCTGGCCCAGACCGACCTGGACCTCCCCGGCGTCCTGCCCTTCGCGCTGCGCCGCACCCATCTGACCGGCTACCCGCACGGACTCGCGTTCGGCCCGTCCTGGGCGTCCACCCTGGACGAACGCCTGGAGCGGGACCCCGGCGGCAAGGGCATGTGGTGGCGCCGCGAGGACGGCTCCAGCCTCTACTACCCCCGTACCCCCGACATCGTCGGCGACCGGGTCGCCCCGGTCGCGGGTGAACGGCTGCCGCTGACCTACGCGACCGAGGGCACGTCGTACGTCCTCGTCGTCCAGGACCCGCGCATCGGTCTGACCCGATACTTCGAACCGGCCGGGACCGCCGACGGCGTCTGGTGGCTGACCCGCGTCGAGGACCGCAACCACAACCACCTCACCGTCGAACGCACCCCCGACGACCGCCTCCTGGAGGTCACCCACTCGGGCGGCTACCGCGTACGGATCACGATGACGAACACAGCGGAGGCAGCGCAGACCACCGCGGCCACGGAGCCGGCACACCCCCGGGTCACCGCCCTCCACCTCCTCACCGACGACGGCCCCGTCCAGATCCGCGGCTACCACTACGACGGTCCCGGCGACCTGACCGAGGTGCGCGACGCCACGGGCACCCCCTTCCGCCTCGACTACGACGCCGCCCACCGGATCAGCGGCTGGCAGGACAGCCAGGGCACCGGGTTCCGCTATGTCTACGACGCCGCCGACCGGGTCGTCGCCACCCACGGCACGGGCGGGATCCTCGACTCCCGGATCCGCTACGCCGGTCCGTACCCGGACGGCACCACCACCGCCACGTACACCGACTCCTTCGGCGACGCCACCACCTACCGGGCCGACGCGCACGGCCGGATCGTCGCGATCACCGATCCGCTCGGGCACACCACCACCCAGAGCTGGGACCACCACGACCGGCTGCTGACCCGCACCGATCCGCTCGGGCACACCCGCAGGTCCACCTACGACGACACCGGCGACCTGGTGGCGTTCGAGCGCGAGGACGGCACCGTCGTCCGGTACACCCACAACGCGCTGCGGCTGCCCACCGAGATCACCCTGGCCGACGGCAGCACCCTGCACAACGCCTACGACCCGCGCGGCAACCTCACCCGGGCGACCGGGGCCGACGGCACCGTCACCCACTACACCCATGACCCGACCGGAGCCGTCGCCTCCGTCACGGACGCCCTCAGCCACACCACCGTCGTGCGCAACGACCCCGCCGGGCTGCCGGTCGCCTTCACCGACCCGCTGGGCGCGACCTGGCGTTCCGAGCGGGACGCGTTCGGCCGGATCCGTGCCCTGACCGATCCGCTCGGCGCGACCACCACGCTGGAGTGGTCCCCGCAGGGCAAGCCGCTGCGGCTGACGACCGCCGACGGTGCCATGGAGACCTGGACCTGGGACGGCGAGGGCAACTGCACGAGCCACACCGACCAGGCCGGTGGCGAGACGCGCTTCGAGTTCGGCCCCTTCGACCTGCCGATCGCGCGCACCGGCCCGGACGGCGCCCGCTACGAGTTCGCGCACGACACGGAGCGCCGCCTCACCGCGGTCACCGCGCCGACCGGTCTCACCTGGCGGTACGCGTACGACGCGACGGGGCGACTGGTCGCGGAGACGGACTTCGACGGCCGACGGGTGGCCTACGGCCATGACGCGGCGGGACGGCTGACCAGCCGGACCACCGCCGACGGCGAGGTCATCCGCTTCCTCCGGGACGGCCTCGGCCGCACCGTCCGCAAGGAGACCGGCCGCCGAGGAACACCGGCAGGATCCACGAAGACCGGCACCACCGGCACCATTGGCACCACCGATGCCGCTGACGCCACCGATGTCGACGGCGGCACGGTGGACTCGGTCACCTCCTTCGCCTTCGGTCCCACCGGCGAACTGGTCCGCGCCACCGGTCCGGACGCCGAGCTGACCTTCGAGTGGGACCGGGCCGGCCGGCTCGTCGCCGAGACCGTCGACGGACGGACCACCCGCCACACCTACGACGCCCTCGGCCGCCGCAGCACCCGTACCACCCCTACCGGCGCCGTCTCCTCCTGGTCGTACGACGCGGCGGGCCAGGTCGCCGAACTGCGCACGGCGGGCCGTACCCTGGCGTTCGCCCATGACCCGGCCGGCCGGGAAGTGGTCCGCCGGATCGGCGACGGGCTGCGGCTGAGCGGCGCGTACGACCCGCTGGGCCGGCTGACCCGGCAGGAGCTGACCGGCCCGGCCGAGCGCACCCTGGTCCGGCGCGACTTCACCTACCGGCCCGACGGACTGCTCACAGCGGTCGACGACCACCGCGCGGGCCGTCGCCGGTTCACCCTGGACCCGGCCGGGCGGATCACCGCCGTCGAGGCGGCGCACTGGCGGGAGTCCTACGCCTACGACATCAGCGGCAACCAGACCCGGGCCGCCTGGCCCTCTGACATGCCCGGTCACGACGCGGTCGGCGAGCGCGTCTACACCGGCACCCGGATCCGCTCGGCGGGCAAGGTGAGCTACGAGCACGACGCCCGGGGGCGGACCGTCGTACGCCGTAGGACCCGGCTCTCGCGCCGGCCCGACGAGTGGCGCTACACCTGGGACGCGGACAGCAGGCTGGTCCGGGTGACGACCCCGGACGGGGTGGTCTGGCGCTACCGGTACGACCCGTTCGGCCGCCGGATCGCCAAGGAGCGGCTCGCCGACGACGGGCGGACGGTGCGGGAGCGGACCGACTTCGTGTGGGACGGCAGCACCCTCGCCGAGCAGACCACCCGGCGGTTCGACACCGAGGCCCCCGTCCCCGCGCTCACCCTGACCTGGGAGCACCGAGGGCTGCGGCCGATCAGCCAGACCGAACGCAAGCACCTGGACGACGCGGAGACCGACGCCCGGTTCTTCGCCATCGTCACCGATCTGGTGGGCACGCCCACGGAACTCGTGGACGAGGACGGCCGGATCGCCTGGCGCACCCGTTCCACGGTGTGGGGCGCGACCACCTGGAACCGGGACGCCGACGCCTACACCCCGCTCCGCTTCCCCGGCCAGTACGCCGACCAGGAGACGGCCCTCCACCACAACCACTTCCGGCACTACGACCCGGACACCGCCCGGTACGTCAGCCCCGACCCGCTCGGTCTGGGCCCGGCGCCCAATCCGGTGACGTATGTGCACAACCCGCATCTGTGGGCCGACCCGCTCGGTCTGGCCTCCGACTACAACCCGGTCTACCCGACCCGGTCCGAGGCGTTCAACCACGCCAGGGACATGGCGGGCGTGCCCAGTTCCTCCCAGCCGATCCGGCAGTGGGAGGTCGGCGGTGATCCGCTCCAGGCGCACCGGGCCAACTACGAGTACCGGCCCTTCGACCCGGCGGCACCCCCGGAGCGTGACCCCCGCCCCGGGTGGGGCCGCTACTACCAGTACGACACCCCGCAGGGCACCCGGGTGATCGCCGAGCACACCGCCGACCCCAAGGCGCCCTATCCGCACTTCCACGCGGGCAAGCCGCAGGACGGCCTGCCCCAGGACGTCAACATGCAGGGCCGGACGTACAAGCAGATCATGCCGAAGCATCACATCTACTACGGACAGGAGCGATGCGGTGGAAAGTAGGTTGCAGCACAAGCTCCGAGAGCGCCGGGAGCGGGCCGCCCTGGAGGCCGTCGAAGCCGGGCTGGGAGCGCTGCTCACCGGTGACGCGCTGGCGGCCGACGCCGTCCCGGAGTGGGCCACCAGGGCGATCGACCGTTCCCGCAGCATCCACACCGAGCCGGACGAACTGCTGCCCGACACCGCCCCACCGGGGGAACTCGACGCCTGGATCGAACGCCTGCTGACCGCCCAGGGGATGGGTGACCGGCTGTATGTGGCGAGCCATGTCGGACTCCGGCCGTGGCTGGAGTGCCAGGTCCCCGCGACCGGCTGGACCGCCCGACTGAGATCCGCCGTCGAGGAGCCGTGGATGTTCCTGTCCGGCCCACCCGGCTCGGATCCCGCCGGCCCCGGTCCGCTCGACCGGCTCGTCATCGTGGCGGAGGCCGAGTACTACTTCGAGGCGTACACGGCCCGCCGGAACTGAGCGACCCACGACCTCCGGCCCGTCACGGCCCGCGGCCCGTCACCTCCCACGGAGGGGGCGGGCCGGCGGTTCGCGGCGCTGGAGCCTCGCCCGGCGCGCGCCCGGGCGAGGCCGGATCAGGTGAGGACGGCGCCGTAGGCGGCGAGGATCTCGTTGATCGGCTGGACGAAGGACGTGCCGCCCGAGGTGCAGTTGCCGGAGCCGCCCGAGAGCACCCCGACGGCCAGCCCCGTCGTGCCGTCCCCGGTGGGGATGAACACCGGGGAGCCGCTGTCGCCCGGCTCGCTGCAGAGAGTGGTGCGGATGAGCCCGTAGACGATATCGCTCCCGCCGTAGTTGACGGTGACGTTGAGGCCGGTGACACCGCCGGCGCGGCAGCCGGTGGCGCCGCCTGCCAGCCGGACGGACTGGCCGACAGCGGGGGTCGCAGGGCCGGTGATGTCGATGATCGTGCCGTTGCAGTTGACCGTTCCGGGCCGGGGCACCGCGGGGTTGGCGTACCGGACGATGCCGTAGTCGTAGCCCGGGTAACGGCTCCCCGCCGTCGGGCCGACGGTCGTGGTGCGAGACGAGTTCGTGTACCAGGTGGGGAAGCCCGCGGTGCAGTGGCCCGCGGTCACGAAGTAGTCGGCGTTGCCGGCCCGTACGTTGAAGCCGGCGGTGCAGCGGCGAGCACTGCTCCAGATCGGCTCGCCGCCCTGGAGGTGCGGCCGGAAGGTGCCGGCGGTGCGCTCGAAGGTGAGGGCGTCGGCCCGGGCGCCCGCGCTCCTGCGCAGCTCCGCCAGCTCGGCGGCCGACACGCGCTCGTCCACCGTGACCAGGACGGTGCCGGTCTCCTGGTCGACACCCCAGGCCGTTCCGGCGATGTCGGCGGCGAGGACGGCGTCGCCCGCGGCTGCGAGATCGGTGGCGCTGAACGTCCGCGGCTGGGCCTGCGCCGTCTGCGGGCCGACCAGCCCCAGTGCGGCGGGCAGGGCGAGCACGGCCAGGGCCGTCAGGGCGGTCACGGGCCGCCGGAAGCGTTGAGCGGTGCGTCTGAGGGGGTGGGTGCGCTTGGTGCTCACGTCTTCCTCCCACGAGGAGCCGGGAACCGGGTGGGACCTACCGCGCAGTAGAGGCATGTCCCTGACAAGGGGCATTCTCTCATCGCACCCGGTGTCGCCAAGGCCGTCTTCAGGCCACCCCTCGGCCGACCCGTCCCGCCCAGGGGTGGGTGGTGACGGGTGGCCCGGTCGGCGGCAGCCCACCGCCTCCGCACGACACCCCCGTCACCGCAACGGCCCTTGTCGACCCCCCATCCCCTCCGAACCTCTGGTACCAAGAAAAACGGACGTCAGAACATCCGCCTTTGTCCCCTACCTCCCTGAGGAGGCGGTCTCATGACTCCGGCCAAGCACAGCAATGTCGAGGACAGACCCGCCAGTGACGTGCCCGCCGATGAGGCGCCCCCGATCCATGTCCTCTGGATCAACGCCGGGCTGAGCTGCGACGGTGACTCGGTGGCGCTGACGGCTGCCATGCAGCCGAGCATCGAGCAGATCGCACTGGGGGTGCTGCCGGGGCTGCCGAAGATCCAGGTCCACTGGCCGCTCATCGACTTCGAGTGCGGCCCGGTCGGTGGCGCGGACACGTTCATCGAGTGGTTCTTCAAGGGGGAGCGGGGCGAGATCGACCCGTTCGTGCTGGTCGTCGAGGGGTCCGTGCCCAACGAGGCGATCAAGCCCGAAGGGTACTGGTGCGGCTTCGGCGACAACCCGGAGACCGGCCAGCCGATCACGACCAGTGAGTGGATCGACCGGCTGGCACCCAAGGCCCTCGCCGTCGTCGCCATCGGCACCTGCGCCACGTACGGCGGCATCCACGCCATGGCGGGCAACCCGACCGGGGCGATGGGGGTGCCGGACTACCTGGGCTGGGACTGGAAGTCGAAGGCGGGCATCCCCATCGTGTGTGTCCCGGGCTGCCCGATCCAGCCCGACAACTTCGCCGAGACCCTCACCTACCTCCTCTACCAGGCGGCGGGCTCGGCCCCGATGATCCCGCTGGACGACAAGCTCCGCCCCACCTGGCTGTTCGGCGCCACCGTGCACGAAGGCTGCGACCGGGCCGGCTACTACGAGCAGGGCGACTTCGCCGACACCTACGACTCGCCCAAGTGCCTGGTGAAACTCGGCTGTTGGGGCCCCGTCGTGAAGTGCAACGTGCCCAAGCGGGGCTGGATGAACGGCATCGGCGGCTGCCCCAACGTCGGCGGCATCTGCATCGCCTGCACCATGCCGGGCTTCCCCGACAAGTTCATGCCGTTCATGGACGAGCCGCCCGGCGCCACCCTCTCCACCAAGGCCAGCGGCGCCTACGGCGCGGTGATCCGCCGGCTGCGGAGCATCACCCAGCAGACCCTCGACAAGGAGCCCAAGTGGCGCCACACCGGCAGTGAGCTGACCACCGGTTACCGGCCGCCATGGTGATCACGCCCGTGTCGCTCCCGTCCCCGGCCCGCACGCACCCCCCGCATCCCCCGCACGCAGAAGGGCACGACTGAGACGATGGCACCGACGACCAAGACGGCCGGAGACGGAAGCGGCCTGACCGAGATGTCCTGGGATCCGATCACCCGGATCGTGGGCAGCCTGGGCATCCACACGAAGATCGACTTCAAGCAGAAGCGGGTCGCCGAGTGCTACAGCACGTCGTCGGTCTTCCGCGGCTACAGCGTCTTCATGCGGGGCAAGGACCCGCGCGACGCGCACTTCATCACCAGCCGCATCTGCGGCATCTGCGGCGACAACCACGCCACCTGCTCGGTGTACGCGCAGAACATGGCGTACGGCGTCAAGCCCCCGCACCTCGGTGAATGGGTCATCAACCTCGGCGAGGCCGCGGAGTACATGTTCGACCACAACATCTTCCAGGAGAACCTGGTCGGGGTCGACTACTGCGAGAAGATGGTCAAGGAGACCAACCCGGGCGTCCTGGACCTCGCCGAGCGCACCGAGGCCCCGCACGCCGGCGAGCACGGCTATCGCACCATCGCGGACATCATGCGCTCCCTCAACCCCATGGAGGGCGAGTTCTACCGCGAGGCCCTCCAGGTCAGCCGCTACACCCGCGAGATGTTCTGTCTCATGGAGGGCCGCCATGTGCACCCCTCCACGCTCTACCCCGGCGGCGTCGGCACCAACGCCTCCGTGCAGCTCTTCACCGACTACCTCAGCCGACTGATGCGCTACGTCGAGTTCATGAAGCGGGTCGTGCCGCTCCACGACGACCTGTTCGACTTCTTCTACGAGGCCCTGCCCGGGTACGAGGAGGTCGGCCGCCGGCGTGTCCTGCTCGGCTGCTGGGGCGCGCTCAACGACCCCGAGCACTGTGACTTCACGTACGCCAACATGACCGACTGGGGCCGGCGCATGTTCGTCACCCCCGGCGTCGTCGTGGACGGCAAACTCGTCACCACCGACCTCACCGAGATCAACCTCGGCATCCGCATCCTGCTGGGCAGCTCCTACTACGAGGACTGGCAGGGCCAGGAACAGTTCGTCACCCACGACCCGCTCGGCAACCCGGTCGACCCGCGCCACCCGTGGAACCAGCACACCATCCCGGCCCCGCAGAAGCGCGACTTCGGCGACAAGTACAGCTGGGTGATGTCGCCGCGCTGGTTCGACGGCAAGGACCACCTGGCGCTGGACACCGGCGGCGGCCCCATCGCCCGGCTGTGGGCCACCGCCCTGGCCGGCCTGGTCGACACCGGCGGCGTCAAGGCCACCGGGCACAGCGTCGTCATCAACCTGCCGCGCACCATGACCCGGCCCGAGACCACCTTCGAGTGGAAGATCCCCCGGTGGAGCAACGCCCTGGAACGCAACCGCGCGCGCAGCTACTTCCAGGCGTACACCGCCGCCCTCGCCCTGCACTTCGCGGAGAAGGGCCTCGAAGAGGTCCGCGCCGGACGCACCCAGACCTGGGAGAAGTTCGAGGTCCCCGACGAGAGCATCGGCGTCGGATTCACCGAGGCGGTCCGCGGTGTCCTCTCCCACCACATGGTGATCCGGGACGGCAAGATCGCCAACTACCACCCCTATCCGCCCACCCCGTGGAACGCCAGCGTCCGCGACCCCTACGGCACCCCCGGCCCCTACGAGGACGCCGTGCAGAACACCCCCATCTTCGAGGAGAACCCGCCGGACACCTTCAAGGGCATCGACATCATGCGCGCCGTGCGCAGCTTTGACCCCTGTCTGCCGTGCGGAGTCCACATGTACGTCGGCGGCGGCCGGACCGTACAGAAGATGCACGTACCCACCGGCCTGAGCGGACTGGGCGGATGAGCGGCGCCCCCGCCCACGCGGAACGGGCCGGCCGGCGCGTCGAGGAGGCACTCGACCGGCTGTCCGCCACCGGCGACGCGGACGCCGTCGCCGCGGGCGAGGAACTGGTCCGCTCCCTCATGGAGTTCTACGGCGCCGGACTCGCCCGGATCCGCGACCTGCTGTCGCCCCCCGGGAACCGGAACCCCCTGGACCTGCTCAGTGACGAACTGGTGGCGAGTCTGCTGCTCCTGCACGACCTGCACCCCGAGGACGTGACCGCGCGGGTCCACCGCGCCCTGGAACAGATCGGCGACGGCGTCGAGATCGTGGGGCTCGACGCGGCGACCGGGACGCTGCGGCTGCGCGCGGTGGCCGCCGGGGGCTGCGGCTGCGCCGTCGGCACCTCCGACGTACGGAGCCGGGCCGAAGAGGCGCTCGCCCACTTCGCCCCCGAGGTCACCACCGTGGAACTGGACACCGAACCCGCCCCGCGCGAGCCCGCCCTGCTCCAGATCGGCATCCGCCCCGGAGCCGGCGCATGAACGCGTCCCCCGCCACGGACACCCTCCCGGGCAAGGACCCCGCCCCCGCCCCACCGACCCGCCCCGACCACGGACTGCGACGCTTCCTGACCGATCGACCCCCACAGCCGCAGCGGTGCGGACTGTGCGCGACACCGGTGGCGGACAGCGGCCACCGCCACCTGGTCGACACCGAACAGCGGTCCCTGATGTGCGCCTGCCCGTCCTGCTTCCTGCTGATGGAACAACCCGGCGCCGGCGGCGGCCGGTTCCGTCCGGTGCCCGACCGCTGGCTCACCGACCCGGCCCACCACCTGGACGACAGCACCTGGGACCGGCTGCGGATCCCGGTCGGTGTCGCGTTCTTCTTCCGCAACGCGCCCCTCGACCGGCTCGTCGCCCTCTACCCCAGCCCGGCCGGAGCCACCGAGAGCGAACTCGACCCGGAGACCTGGAACGCGGTCCTCGGCCGCAGCGCCCTCGCCCGCGTGCTCCGCGACGACGTGGAGGCGCTGCTGCTGCGCCGCACCGGTGACGGCTGCCGCTGCTACCTGGTGCCCATCGACGCCTGCTACGAACTCGTTGGCCGCATGCGGATGCTGTGGCAGGGCTTCGACGGCGGAGCCGAGGCCCGGGCCGCCCTGGACACCTTCTTCGCCCGGACCGAGGACCGCGCCCGGCCCCTGAACCCGGAGGACCGGCCGTGAGCGCACTCACCTTCCACTGCACCGGAGTGCGCGCCGACCGCTACGCGGCCGGGCCCACCCTGGTGTTCCGGCTGCGCGTCACCACCTCCGACGACGAACCCGTGCACGCCCTCGCGCTGCGCTGCCAGATCCGCGTCGAACCCGCCCGGCGCGGCTACGACCGGCCCGAGACCGACGCCCTCGTGGACCTGTTCGGCGAACCCTCCGGCTGGGGACGCACCCTCCAGCCCTTCCAGTTCGCGGAGATCCCGGTGATGGTGCCCGGCTTCACCCGGGAGACCGAGACGGACCTCACCGTGCCCTGCACCTACGACATGGACATCGCCGCCACCCGCTACCTGTCCGCCCTCGGCGACGGGGACGTACCGCTGCTGATGCTCTTCTCCGGCACCGCGTTCACCGGAACGGGCGGCTTCCGCGTCGTACCCGTGCCCTGGGACCGCGAGGCCGCCTTCCGGATGCCCGTCGCGACCTGGCGCGAGATGATCGAGCAGCACTTCCCCGGCTGCGGCTGGATCCGGCTGCCCCGCGACACGATGGACGCCCTGCTCGCCCACCGCTCACGGCGGGCACTGCCCTCCTGGGAGGCGACCGTCCGCGATCTGCTCACCCGGGCCCAGGACGGCCCCGCCCCCGGAGCCGCCCTCACCGGCACGACCGGAAGGACCGCTCCGTGAGCGTGACCACCTTCGCCCCGCACACCGAGGCCCGGCTCTCCCTCGCCCGGAAAGTCGCCGACGCCGTCCTCTTCGAGGGCTATGTGCTCTACCCCTACCGCGCCTCGGCCGCGAAGAACCGGCTGCGCTGGCAGTTCGGCGTGCTGGTGCCGCCCGGCTGGGGCGCCGACAGCCAGGAACACTCCTTCCAGCACACCGAATGCCTGCTGGAACCGAAGACGGGCGCCACCCTCGCCGTGGAACTGCGCTTCCTGCGCGCCCGCCGCCGCACCGTCGAGCGGGCCCGCGAGGACGGCGGGTTCGAACCGGTTCCCGAACTGCGCCTGGCGGACCGGGTGCTGGTCCCCTGGGACGAGGGGGTGGAGGAACGCGTCGAGGCCGTCGTCCCGGTCGCCGAACTCCTCGCCGGAGAAGTCACCATCCCCTTCGAACGGCCCGCGGGCACCGAGCGGGAGACCGTCCTGGACGAGGAGGGCCGGACGGTCGGCCGTACCCTCCACCGCCACGAACCACTCGCCGGCCGGCTGCGGCTCAGGGCCCCCGAACTCGACGGGCCCTACCGGGTCGTACGGCTGACCGCCGTCGTCGAGAACACCAGCGACTGGATCCCGCCCTCCGGCCGCGCCCACGACCGGGACACGGCCCTGCCGCGCTCCCTGGTGGCCGCCCATCTGCTCATGGCCGTCGACCGGGGGGCGTTCCTGTCGATGACCGACCCCCCGCAGTGGGCGAAGAGCGCGGTGGCGGCCTGCCGCAACCTCCACACCTGGCCGGTCCTCGCCGGTGAGCCCGGCCGCGCGGACGTCGTCCTCTCCTCACCGATCATCCTGGAGGACCACCCCGCGATCGCCCCCGAGAGCCCCGGAGCGCTCTACGACGCGACCGAGATCGACGAGATCCTCGCGCTGCGCACCGCCGCCCTCACCGACGAGGAGAAGCGCGAGGCCCGGGGCACCGACCAGCGGGCCGCCGCCGTGATCGACCTGGCGGACTCCCTGCCCCCCGAGGTGATGGAACGCCTGCACGGCGCGATCCGCGGCCTGCGCGAGGCGACCGCGCCCACGGGGGCGACCGCGCCCACCGCGACGACCGCGCCTGTCGCGACGACCGTGGCGGCGGCCGGGTTCCCCGACGAGCACGGTGTGCCGCAGCCCGACACCCCCTGGTGGGACCCCGCGAGCGACCGCGGCTTCGACCCCGCCCACGACAGCGTCCTGGTGGACGGCCGGCCGGCGAGCGCGGGCAGCCGGCTCGTGCTCAACCCCGGACTGCGCCGCACGGACGCCCAGGACCTCTTCCTCCACGGCCGTACCGCGACGGTCGAAGCCGTGCTGCACGACGTGGACGGCGTCGTGCACCTGGCCGTCGTCGCGGACGGCGACCCGGGCGCCGACCTGCGCCGCGAACAGGGCCGCTACCTGTACTTCCAGCCCGACGAACTTTCCTGGCCCCCGGAGGCGACATGAGCACCGCCCCGACGGCCGGCCGGGTGCTCGTCGCGGGCATCGGCAACGTCTTCCTCGGCGACGACGGCTTCGGCGTGGCCACCGCCCGCGCCCTGGCCGCCCGCCCGCTGCCCCCGCACGTCGAGGTCGTGGACATCGGCGTACGCGGCGTGCACCTCGCCTACCAGCTGCTCGACGGCTACGACACCCTGATCCTGGTCGACGCCACCGCCCGCGGCCACCCGCCGGGCACCCTCTACGTCATCGAGCACGACGACGAGTCCCTGGTCACCGGGGCGGCGGGCGCACCGCTGGACGGCCACCGCATGACCCCGGACGCCGTGCTCGCCCTGCTCGGGACCCTGTGCGCCGGCACCGGCGGACAGCCACCGCGCCGCACGCTCGTCGTGGGCTGCGAACCCGCCCGCATCGAGGAGCGGATGGAGCTGAGCGGGCCCGTGTCCGACGCCGTACCGCGGGCCGTACGGCTCGTCGAGGAACTGCTCGCCGCCGCCCCGGAACCCGAGCCTTGTCCGTCGGCGGGCGAAGCCGCGAAATGAGGAGACAGGCATGAACAAGTTGGTCGTCGCCGCCCTGGCCACCGCGGTCGCCGCGGCTGCCGCGGTCCTGGTGCAGTCCCTGCCCGACCTCCGGCGCTATCTGCGCATCCGCAGCATGTGACACCGCCGGTCGCGACTCCGGACGGCTCCGGCCGACTCCGGACCGGGCGGTTCCGGACGGTTCCGGACGGTGCCGAACGGCTCCGCTGCGGCAGAGGAGGCGCGCCGCTGCGGCAAACGACGTACGCGGCCGGACCCGGCGGCGTGCCGGTCCACCGGCCCCGCCCCCCGTACCTCTAATGGGAGCCGAGCCACGCGCGCGCCCCGCGCCGCGCGGTCCGCGCCCGCACGGCCCGCGCAGGGACGGAGACAGATGCACGAGATGTCCATCGCGCTGGCGGTGATCGAGCAGGTGGAGGAGGCGGCCGAACGGGCCGGTGGTGTCACCGCGGTGCGCTCGGTGCGGCTCCGGGTGGGCGAACTCGCCGGTGTCGTGCCCGACGCCCTCGCCTTCTCCTTCGAACTCGCCTGTGCCGGCACCCTGCTGGACGGCGCCGAACTGATCACCGACCCGGTCCCCGGGC
Organism: Streptomyces sp. NPDC091377; assembly: GCF_044757045.1. Taxonomy (NCBI): domain Bacteria; kingdom Bacillati; phylum Actinomycetota; class Actinomycetes; order Kitasatosporales; family Streptomycetaceae; genus Streptomyces; species Streptomyces sp. NPDC091377. The sequence goes on from NZ_JBIVUE010000003.1 coordinate 55,947, forward strand.
GGGCCCGCTGTGCGCCCTGCGACCATGAATGGGCCGCCGGGATGCCGCCCCGGCTGACCTGCCCGCGGTGCCTCGGTTCGAGCACCGACCTGCTGTCCGGGCGTGAACTGTGCATCGCCGGGGTGCGCTGGGAGGACGGCACCGCGTCGCCCCCCACCCGTGAACCGAGTGTCGAGGAGCGCTGAACCATGTGCCGTGCGGTGGATCTGCACCAGTCCGTGCTCGCCCGGAACGACGAGTCCGCGCACGCCCTGCGCGCGCGGCTCACGGCCCGCGGCACCACGGTCGTCAATCTGCTCTCCAGTCCGGGCAGCGGCAAGACCGCCCTGCTGGAGCATGAGCTGACCCTGGCGCGCGAGCGGTCCGTGCCCGTGGCCGCGCTCACCGCCGACCTCGCCACCGACAACGACGCGGCACGGCTGGCCCGTTCGGGCGTCCCGGTCCGGCAGATCCTCACCGACGGGCTCTGCCACCTGGAGGCGGGCATGCTCGGCCGGTATCTGGAGGGCTGGCTGCCGCGGCCCACGAGGCTGCTGTTCGTGGAGAACGTCGGCAACCTCGTCTGCCCGGCCTCCTACGACCTCGGCGAGACCCTGCGGGTGGTCCTCGCGTCCGTGACGGAGGGCGAGGACAAACCGCTGAAGTACCCGACCGCGTTCGGCCTCGCCCATCTCGTGGTCGTCACCAAGACCGACATCGCCGAGGCGGTGGACTTCGACGAGGCGGCGTTCCGCGCCCATGTCCAGCAGGTCAATCCGGGCGTCGAGGTGCTGCTCACCTCGGTACGCCGCCAGGTGGGGCTCGGCACCCTGCTGGACCGGGCGCTGTCCGCCGCCGAGACGGGCGCCCCGCCGCACACCCCGGTCATGGCCGCCCGCCCGCACGACCACGCCGACCACGCAGGCCACGCCCGGCCTGGGGAGCACACCGGTCACACCGGTCACACCGATACCGCCGATCACACCGAGCACGCCCGGCCCGCCGATCACGGCGATCCCGCCGAGCACGGCGGCCAGGCCGAGCACGCCCACCCCGCCGGGCACCCCCACACCCCGGTCTCCTCCCGGTCGTGAGCCGTCCCGGGGCCGGAGACGGGACGATCCTGCGGCGCCGGGTCCTCGTCAGCGGGGTGGTCCAGGGCGTCGGCTTCCGACCGTACGTCCACGGCCTCGCCACCTCGCTCGGCCTGCGGGGACACGTGGCCAACACACCGGGCGGGGTGGTCGTGGAGGTCGAAGGGGTCCGCGCCACCGTCGACCGGTTCTGCGGCCGGCTCGCGCCCGACGCCCCGCCACTGGCCCGCGTCGACCAGGTCGAGCAGCAGGACCTGCCCGCCACCGGCGACGACCTGTTCACCATCCTCGCCTCCCGGCCCGGCGCCCCCGGCGGGGCCCTGATCCCCCCGGACACCGCGACCTGCGCGGCCTGTCTGAGCGAACTGGCCGACCCCGCCGACCGGCGCCACCGCCACCCCTTCATCAACTGCACCTACTGCGGCCCCCGCTTCACGATCGTCACCGGTCTGCCCTACGACCGCGCCCACACCACGATGGCCGGCTTCCCGCTCTGCCCGCACTGCGCCCGCGAGTACGCCGACCCCGCCGACCGGCGCTTCCACGCCCAGCCGGTCGCCTGCCCGCGGTGCGGCCCACGGCTGCGGCTCCTGATCCGCCCTCAGCGGACCGACGCCGCCCCCCGGGAGGCCGCCGGCGCGGACCCGGTGACCGAGGCGCGGCGCCTGCTGGCGGCGGGCGCGGTGCTCGCCGTGAAGGGGCTGGGCGGCTACCACCTCGTCTGTGACGCCACCGACCCCGACGCCGTCGCGCTGCTGCGCCGCCGCAAGGCCAGGGGCGACAAACCCTTCGCGCTCATGGCCCGCACCGCGGACGACCTCGCCCACCTGGTGTCCCTGAGCGCCGCCGAACGCGCGCTGCTCGCCGCTCCGGCCCGCCCCATCGTCCTGCTGCGCCGCCGCGCCGAACCCGGACCGGGGTGCCCCGGCCCGGTGCGGGAGGTCGCCCCCGGCAGTCCCGACCTGGGCGTCATGCTGCCCTACACCCCGCTGCACCATCTGCTGCTGGGCCTGCCGCACGACCCCGACGGGCCCCGGCTGCTCGTCATGACCAGCGGCAACGTGTCCGGCGAACCGATCGTCACCGACGACCGGGAGGCCCTGGAACGGCTCGCGCACCTCGCCGACGCCTGGCTCACCCACGACCGGCCGATCCAGGTCCCCTGCGACGACTCCGTGGTGCGGATCTGCGACGGGGAACCGCTGATCGTACGCCGCGCCCGCGGCTACGCCCCGCTGCCCCTGGACCTGCCCCTGCCGGTACGCCCGGCCCTCGCGGTCGGCGGCGACCTGAAGAACACCTTCTGCCTCGGCGCGGGCCGCAGGGCGTGGCTGTCCGCGCACATCGGCGACATGGACGACGCCGCCACCCACCGCTCCTTCGCACACGCCGTCGCCCAACTGGAGGCGATCACCCCGGTACGGCCCGACCTGCTGGCCGCCGACCGGCACCCCGGGTACCGCTCCGCCCGCTGGGCCCTCGGCCACGCCGCGGGTCGCCCGGTGGTCCGGGTCCAGCACCATCACGCCCATGTCGCCGCCGCGATGGCCGAACACGGACTCGACGGCACCCGGCCCGTCCTCGGCGTCGCCTTCGACGGCACCGGCTACGGCGACGACGGAGCGGTGTGGGGCGGAGAGTTCCTGCTCGCGGACTACACGGGCTACACCCGCCTGGCGCATCTGGCCTACGTCCCCCTCCCCGGCGGCGACGCCGCGGTCCGCCGGCCCTACCGCATGGCCCTGGCCCATCTGTACGCGGCCGGCCTCGACTGGTCCCCGGACCTCCCCTGCACCCGGGCCTGCCCGCCCGACGAACTCCGGGTGCTCGCCCGGCAGGTGGAGCGCGGGATCAACGCCGTGCCCACCTCCAGCATGGGCCGGCTCTTCGACGCGGTGTCCTCCCTCACCGGCGTCTGCCACCACGCCGGATACGAGGCCCAGGCCGCCGTGGAACTGGAGGCCACGGCCCTGTCCGCCCCCGCCACGGACACCGCCCACTACACCTTCGCCGTACGCGAGCCGACCCACGGCGAAGGCCCGCTGCGCGCCGACCCGGCCCCCGTGCTGGCCGCGATCGTGGGCGACCTCCGCGACGGTGTGCCCACCGCGCTGATCGCCGCCCGCTTCCACCGGGCCGTCACCGACCTCGTGCACCGTGTCTGCCTGCGGGCCCGGCACCGCCACGACGTGCACACCGTCGCCCTCACCGGCGGCGTGTTCCTCAACACCCTGCTCTCCTCGGCCTGCGCCGCGGCCCTGACCGCGGACGGCTTCACGGTGCTGCGCCACCATCTGGTGCCCCCGGGCGACGGGGGCCTGGCCCTCGGACAGCTGATGGTCGCCGCCCGGACCGCCGGGCCGGGGACGAGGGCCCCCTGACGATCCATGTCCGACCCACAGCGAGGAGAGGCCCATGTGCCTGGCGGTACCCGGCAGAGTGCTGGACATCGACGTACGCGACGGCACCCGCGTGGCCACCGTCGACTTCGGCGGAGTGGTCAAGGAGGTGTGCCTGGAGTACCTGCCCGACCTCCAGGTCGGCGAGTACGCGATCGTGCACGTGGGCTTCGCCCTCCAGCGGCTGGACGAGGAGTCGGCCCTGAAGACCCTCGCACTCTTCACCGAACTCGGCGTGCTCCAGGAGGAGTTCGCCGATCCCTGGGAAGCGGCGGCGGGCCAGGGCGGTCCGTACGCCGACGAGGAGGCAGGCAAGTGAAGTACATCGACGAGTTCCAGGACCCGGAGCTGGCCCGCCGGCTCCTCGACGACATCCACGCCACCGTCACCCGGCCGTGGGCGCTGATGGAGGTCTGCGGCGGCCAGACCCACTCCATCATCCGGCACGGCATCGACCAACTGCTCCCCGAACAGATCGAGTTGATCCACGGGCCGGGCTGTCCTGTGTGCGTCACCCCGCTGGAGATGATCGACAAGGCCCTGGCGATCGCCTCCCGGCCCGGCGTGATCTTCTGCTCCTTCGGCGACATGCTGCGCGTGCCCGGAACGGGACGCGATCTGTTCCAGGTACGCGCCGCGGGCGGTGACGTACGGGTCGTCTACTCACCGATGGACGCCCTCCGGATCGCCCAGCAGAACCCGGAGCGGGAGGTGGTGTTCTTCGGCATCGGCTTCGAGACCACCGCGCCCCCCAACGCGATGACCGTGCGCCAGGCCCGCAGGCTGGGCATCCGCAACTTCAGCCTGCTGGTCTCCCATGTACGGGTGCCGCCCGCCATCGACGCCATCATGCGCTCACCGGAGTGCCGGGTGCAGGCATTCCTGGCCGCCGGGCACGTCTGTACGGTCATGGGCACCGACGAGTACCCCGAACTGGCCGAACGCCACCGGGTGCCCATCGTCGTCACCGGTTTCGAACCGCTCGACATCCTCGAAGGCGTACGCCGCAGCGTACGGCAGTTGGAGCGAGGCCGGTACGCCGTCGAGAACGCCTACCCGCGGGCCGTGCGCGCCGAGGGCAACCCCGCGGCGCGCACGGTGCTCGCGGAGGTGTTCGAGGTGACGGACCGTCCCTGGCGGGGCATCGGGATGATCCCCGACAGCGGATGGCGGCTGTCCGCCGCGTACCGCGACTTCGACGCCGAGGCCAGATTCTCCGTCGACGGCATGCGCACCCTGGAACCGGCCGAGTGCCGCAGCGGCGAGGTGCTCCAGGGCCTCCTGAAACCCGACGAGTGCGAGATGTTCGGCACCGGCTGCACCCCACGCAGCCCGCTCGGCGCCACCATGGTCTCCAGCGAGGGGGCCTGCGCCGCCTACTACCTCTACCGGCGCCTTGAGACGCGACCGGTGTCCCGGGAGGCGAGCCCCGTTGCCTGAGACCATCGCTCCGGACCTGACGGCCTGGACCTGCCCGGCCCCGCTGCGCGACCAGCCGCATGTGGTCATGGGCCATGGCGGCGGGGGCACCCTCACCGCCGAATTGGTCCAGCACGTCTTCGCCCCCGCCTTCGGCGGCCCGGCCCTCGCCGCCCTCGGCGACTCCGCCGTACTCACCCTCGGCGGCGCCCGGCTCGCCTTCTCCACCGACTCGTTCGTCGTCCGGCCGCTGTTCTTCCCCGGCGGCAGCATCGGCGACCTCGCCGTCAACGGCACCGTCAACGACCTCGCCATGAGCGGCGCCCGCCCCGCCTACCTCTCCTGCGGGTTCATCCTGGAGGAGGGGGTGCCCGTCGAGACCGTCTCCCGGGTCGCGCGGGCGCTGGGCACCGCCGCCCGGGCCGCGGACGTCGAAGTCGTCACCGGCGACACCAAGGTGGTCGAGTCCGGGCACGGCGACGGGATCTTCATCAACACCTCCGGCATCGGTCTGATCCCACCCGGCGTGGACCTGCGCCCCTCCCGGGTGGTCCCCGGCGACGTCGTCATCGTCAGCGGGCCCGTCGGCGAACACGGCGTGGCCATCATGAGCGTGCGTGAGGGCCTGGAGTTCGGCGTCGAGATCGTCAGCGACTGCGCACCGCTGCACGGACTGGTGGCGGCGATGCTCGCCGTCACCCCCGACCTCCACGTCCTGCGCGACCCCACCCGCGGGGGACTGGCGGCCTCGCTCAACGAGATCGCCGCCGACTCCGGCACCGGCGTCGTCCTCTCCGAGCGCGCCGTACCGGTGCCGCCCGCGGTGGCCAACGCCTGCGCGGTGCTGGGCCTCGACCCCTTCTACGTCGCCAACGAGGGCAAGCTGGTCGCGTTCGTCCCCCGCGAGCACGCCGACGCGGTGCTGGCCGCGATGCGGGCCCACCCGCTGGGCGCCGGCGCCACCGTCATCGGCGAGGCGGTCGCGGACCACCCCGGCATGGTGGTGGCCCGTACCGGCCTCGGCGGCACCCGCGTGGTCGACATGCCGCTGGGGGAGCAACTGCCGCGGATCTGCTGAACCCGCCCGCCCCGGAAGCCACCGGCACGCGGCCTGTCAGCCGATACGGGTTCCGGTGCCGCTGACCCGGACGCGCGGGTCACCCGCGCGCAAGGTCACCGTGAGCCGGCCGGGGCGGCCCAGGTCCTCGCCCTGGCGCAGGGTGAGGACGGCGTCCTCGGGGACCAGACCGAGCGCACGGGCGTAGGCACCGAACGCGGCTGCCGCGGCGCCGGTCGCGGGGTCCTCGACGACACCGCCGACGGGGAAGGGGTCACGGACGTGGAAGACGGTGGCCGACTCCCGCCACACCAACTGGACGGTGGTCAGGTCCAGACGGTGCATCAGGGTTTCGAGGCGGGTGAAGTCGTAGGCGAGATCCGCGAGGCGGGCGCGGGTCGCCGCCGCGAGCACGAGATGGCGGGCTCCGGCGAAGGCGATCCGGGGCGGGAAGGCCGGGTCCAGATCGGCGGTCGGCCAGTCGAGCGCGGCCAGCGCCTCCGCGAGGTCGGCGTCGGCGATCTCCTCGATGTGCGGCCGGACACTGGTGAGGGTGGCCCGCACCGTGCCGTCCTCCTCGGTCACCTCGACCGGCACGGTGCCCGCGCGGGTCGCGAACAGCAGCTTCCCGGGGCCCGTCCGCTCGGCGAGCGCGACGGCGGTCGCGATGGTGGCGTGCCCGCAGAACGGCACCTCGGCCCTGGGACTGAAGTAACGGATGCCGTACGCCCGCCCCTCCCGGCCGTCGAGACCCTCCGGGGGCGCGGTCAGGAACGCCGACTCCGAGTACCCCAGTTCGGCGGCGATGGCCAGCATCTCGGTGTCGTCCAGGGCACCGGCGTCCAGGACGACACCGGCGGGGTTCCCGCCCTCGGGCGCGCTGGAGAAGGCGGTGTAGCGCAGCACCTCGGGCCGCGGCGCGTTCGTCGTCATGCCGGTGGCAACGCGGGCCGGGCCCGAGGCTATTCCGGGACGCCCGTCCCGACAGCGCACACCTCCTCGAACGCACCGGGCAGCCGCCGATCCCGCCGACTGACCGTGGCGCGCCGTTCCCCCTCCCTACCGGCGGCCCTTGGCCAGGGCGCGGTTCCGGTGGCGGTCGGCGCTCTCCCGGTCGCCGCGGAGACCGGCGGCCCGCCCCAGCCCGACCTCGGCGTGGATCTCGCCCCGGCCGTAGGCCCGTTCGGCCGCGACGGACCGGGCCCGCTCGTACAGGTCCGTCGCCTGCTGTAGCCGGCCGCGGGTGAGGGCGGTGTCGCCGAGCCGGAGCAGGGTCTCCACGACCTCCGTCCACAGGCCGAGTTCCTCGGCCACCAGGAGCCCTTCCCGGTACAGCCGCTCCGTTCGCCCGGCGTCGCCGTCGCGCTCCGCCACGAGCGCCAGGGAGCGGGTGGCCCGGAGCCGGCCCCAGCCGTCCCCGACCTCGTGGAACAGCGCGGCGCCCAGTTCCGCGCGGGACGCGCCCCGGGCCGGGTCGAGGCCGACCAGTTCGACCAGGGCCGCGGCCTCGCCCCACCGGTCCCCGGCGGCACGCGCACCGGCCAGCGCCGCCTCCAGCAGTCGCCGGGCCGCGTCATGGTCCTCGTGGACGATCCATCCGGTGCCGATGAACCACTGGAGCCGGGCCCGCAGCCTCGCGTCACCGATGCCGGCCGTCGGGTCCGCGCCGGGCGGCAGGGGCGGGGCGCCGGTCGGCGCGGTTCGCAGCTCCAGCCCGGCGAGCCAGGCCCGCGCCGTCAGCCGGGCGGCCGGGGCTGCGGTCGGTGCGGGCCCGGCGTCGGCGCCGAGTGCCGATTGGAAGGATCTGCGGGCCTCGGTGAGCCGGCCGCGCAGGAACCAGTACCACGCCATCGCGTTCACCAGCCGCACCGCGTGTCCGGCGGCCTTCCCGGTGACCGCGAGGTCCAGGGCGCGGCGCAGGTTGTTGGTCTCCGCGTCCAGGCGCTCCAGGCGGCGCCGCTGGTCCGGGCCGCGCAGCAGTCCGTCCTGCCGCTCGGCCAGCTCGGTGTGGCACCGTACGAAGCGCGCGTGGACGGCGGCCGACTCACCCGCCTCCGCGAGGCGTTCGACGCCGTAGGCGGCCACCGATTCGAGCAGCCGGAACCGGCCCGCCTCACGGACCACCAGGGAACGGTCCACCAGCCGGGACAACAGCTCGGACACCCGCTCGGCGGGCAGGTCCGGGTCGGCGCACACCACCTCGGCGGACCTGAGGGTGCAGCCGTCCGCGTGCACCGTCAACCGCCGCAGCACGGCCCGCTCGTCCGCGCTCAGCAACTGCCAGCTCCAGTCGAGCATGCTCCGCAGCGTCCGCTGCCGGGCGGGCAGCCCGCGCACCCGGACCTCCGGGGTGAACCGGCTGTCCAGACGGGCGGCCAGCTCCTGCGGGCTCAGCGTCCGCAGCCGCGGGGCCACGAGTTCCAGCGCGAGCGGAATACCGTCCAGCCGGCGGCAGATCGCGGAGACGGCCGCCGCGTTGTCCTCGTCGAGGACGAAGCCGGGCACCGCGGCCGACGCCCGCCGCACGAACAGCTCCACCGCGCCGGACCGGGCGACCGCTCCCAGGCCGGTACCCTCCGGCAGCTCCAGCGGAGGCACCGGATGCACCACCTCACCGGGGATGTCGAGGGCCTCCTGGCTGGTGACCAGCAGCCGCCCACCGGGCACCGACGCCAGCACGGCCCCGGCGAGCGCGGCCACCTGCTCGATCAGATGCTCACCGTTGTCCAGCAGGATCAGCAGCCGCTTCTCGCTCACCGCCCGGCACAGCCAGCCCACCAGATCCTCCAGGTCCGGCTCCGACGCCGCGGTGTCGCACAGCCCCAGCGTGGTGATGACCCGTTCCGCGATGTCGTCGGCGCTCGACGTGGCGGCCAGTCCGGCCAGTTCGACCAGCCACACCCCGTCGGGGAACCGATCGGCCGGCTCACGTGCCGCGGCCGTCGCCAGCCGGGTCTTCCCGACCCCGCCGAGACCGGTGAGCGTGACCAGCCGGGCCCCCGACTCCGGGCCCAGCAGCGCCCGCACCCGGCCGACCGCCTCACGCCGGCCGATCAACGCGGTCAGCGGGGCGGGCAGATTGGTACGGCACGCCGGTGACTCGACGGTCGGCGGTGCCAGATGCGGCTCCTGACGCAGGATCGCCCCGTGCAGCGCGACGGCGCCCGGCCCCGGTTCCACCCCCAGCTCGTCGTCCAGCTCGCGCCGCAGCTCCTGGAAGCTCCGCAACGCGTCGCCCTGCCGCCCGGCCCGGTACAGCGCGCGCATGTGCGCCATACGCAGACGCTCACGCAGCGGATACCGCGCCACCAGCTCACCCAGCTCCACGGCGAGCGCCGGATGCTCGCCCAGCGTCAGCCGTACCTCGGCCCGGTCCTCCAGCACCGTCAGACGCAGCTCCTCCAGCCGCGCGATCTCCCCCCGGGCGAAGAGGGACTCCGCGACATCGGCGTAGGCCGGGCCCCGCCACAACGCGAGCGCGTCGGCCAGCAGCGCGCCCCGCACCGCCGGCTCCCCGTGGGCGCGGGCCCGTTCGGCGAGGTCCTGGAACCGCAGCGCGTCGACCATGCCGTCCGTCAGCAGCAGCCGGTAGCCCGCGGGCTCGCGGACCACCTGGTCCCGGCCCAGTACGCGGCGCAGTTGGGAGATCTTGGTCTGGAGCGCGTTGACCGACCCGGCCGGCGCGTCACCCGCCCACAGGTCCTCGATCAGCCGGTCCGCCGGTACCGGCCCGCCCCCGTGCACCAGCAGATTCGCCAGCAGAGCACGCACCTTCGCCTCGGGGACCTTGACGGGCAGCCCCGCCGCGTCCCAGACGACCAGCGGGCCCAGCACCCCGTAACGCATCGTCACAGTCTAGGGCCTGCCGTTTGGATCAGCCCGGCTGTAGGACGCGGTGCTGTTCGGTCGGGCAGACCCCGCGACGCCGGGATGATCCGAACGACAGGCCCTCGCTCCGGCGGACCATCAGGAAACCGTGCGCGCAGGTCGGCAGGGTGACGCGGTATGTTCCCGAACTCGAACCGCGGGGGAGTGCGATGAGCGCCCCCACCGTCCGCAGCGCCGGTGCCCGGGAGTGGGGCGGGCTGGCCGTCCTCTCGCTGCCCACCGTGCTGCTCGGCCTCGATGTCACCGTGCTGTACCTCGCCCTCCCCTCGCTGGCCGAGGAACTGCGCCCCAGCAGCACCGAAACCCTGTGGATCATGGATGCCTACGGCTTTCTCATCGCCGGCTTCCTCATCACCATGGGCACGCTCGGTGACCGGATCGGCCGCCGCAAGCTCCTGATGATCGGGGCCGCCGCGTTCGGGGCGGTCTCGGTGGTGGCCGCCTACTCCGACAGCACCGCCCTGCTCATCGCGGCCCGCGCGGCGCTGGGGATCGCCGGAGCCACACTGATGCCGTCCACCCTGGCCCTGATCACCAACATGTTCGCCGCCCCGCGCCAACGCTCCCTGGCGATCGGGGTGTGGGCCACCTGCTTCGCGCTCGGCATGGCCCTCGGACCGGTGGTCGGTGGCGTGATGCTGGACCACTTCTGGTGGGGCTCGGCGTTTCTGCTCGCGGTGCCGGTCGCGCTGGTCCTGCTGGTAACCGCGCCGGTCCTGATCCCCGAGTACCGGGCGCCGCACAGCGGCCGGTTCGACCTGCTCGGCGTCGTCCTGTCGCTGTGCGCGATCCTGCCGCTGATCTACGCGGTGAAGCGAGTCGCCAAGGAAGGCCCCGAAGCCCCCACGCTCCTCGCCGCGGTGGCCGGGCTGCTGTTCGCGGTGCTGTTCGTCCGCCGTCAGGGCAGACTGGCGAACCCCTTGCTGGACCTGCGGCTGTTCACCGACCGGACGTTCAGCGCCGCGCTCGGCGTCCTGCTCGTCGGGCTGGTGGGCGTGGGCGGCACGATGCTGCTCATCACACAGCAACTCCAGCTCGTGGAGGGGCTGACCCCCGTCGAGTCGGGCCTGTGGATGGGGCCGCCCGCGCTGATGATGCTCGTGGCCGCGATCGGGGCGCCGGTGGTCGCGCGCCGGGTGCCACCGGGGATCGTGGTGGCCGCCACCCTCGCGCTGTCCACCCTCGGATACGTCCTGCTCACCCAGGTGGACGCCACGGGCGGCCTCGCCCTGATCGTGAGCGGCTTCGGGCTGGTCTACCTCGGGCTCGGGGCGGTCGCGGCCCTGGGCACGGACCTGGTGGTCGGCGCCGCCCCGCCGGAGAAGGCCGGTTCGGCCTCGGCCATGTCGGAGACCGTGCAGGAACTGGGCCTCGCCCTGGGCGTGGCGGTCCTCGGCAGCCTCGCCACCGCCGTCTACCGCGCCGAAGTCGGCGACGAGATCCCCGCGGGCACCCCGGCCGAGGCGGCCGAAGCGGCGGGCGACAGCCTCGCGGGCGCGTCCTCATGGGCGGACCGGATGCCCGCCGACTGGCTCGACCGGGCCGAGGAGGCGGCCACCTCCGGGCTGAACACCGCGATGCTCGCCGCCGCGATCGGCACCCTGCTCCTCGCGGTCCTCTCCGCGGTCGTACTGCGCCACATCGGCACCATCGACGGCACCGCGCCCGAGAGCGGGGCCGAGAGCGGGGCCGAGGCCGAGCCGGAACCCGGCGTCGGATCCGGACTCGCGGGCCCGACGCCGCCGCCCCGGGACGCCGAAAGACTTGGCCCTAGCTAGACGCCCGCTGCCGGCCGGTCCCCCCGCCCGCCAGGTCGGGGGGTGAGCCGCATGCCGTCGAGGAGGAAGTCCAGGCCGACCCTGAAGGTGGTGTCCCAGTCGTCGTCGGCGATGTAGTTGTGGGCCGCCACGGTCGGGAAGCGGTCCCGCTGATCGCGCAGGTACTCCTGGCCCATCCGGGTCTCCTCGGCGGAGAGCCGCAGGCTGGACTGGGTGGCGGTGGCGCCCATGACGTGGTTGTACAGCGCCCAGGTCGCCGCGTTGAGCCGCTGCTCGCTCACCCCGGCGCGCAGCAGGGCCGCCTGGAGGAACTCCATCCAGGCGAGGAAGTTCGGCCCCAGGAGGGGCCGTTGCCGCGAGGGGACCTCGGTGGCCCAGGGGTGCCGCAGGATCGCCCGACGCCAGCCGTCGACCAGGACGGTGATGTCGTTGCGCGGGTCTTCGGAATGCCGGTCGGGCACCTTCGACTCGCCGAAGATCTCATCGACGGCGAGGTCGACGACGTCGTCCTTGGTCGCCACATGCCAGTAGAGGGTCGTCGCGCCCGCCTGGAGCCGCTCGGCCAGCCGCCGCATCGTCAGCCGGCCCATACCCTCCTCGTCCAGCAGGGCGACAGCCGCGCGGACGATGCGCTCCCGGGTGAGCGGGGGCTCCTGCCCGGCGCCGCGCGCGGGTCTGAGCCACACGTTCCCGACCCTCGCGCCGGACTGACTCTCCTTGGCCACGATGACGGCCACCTCCAGATCCCTTTCGCCCGCCGGTGCGACTCCGCCCGCGGGTGCGACTCGCCCGCCGGTACGACTCCGCCCGCCGGTGCGGACTCGCCCGCCGGTGCGACTCGCCCGCGGGCGCTTCGCCGAGCCCTGTGAGTCTCGCACGACGGGCCCGAAGGCCCCCGCTCCGGCATCGCGCCCCGGAATTTCTTTTTCCCAAAACCCCTGATCAGAGGGGGAGTTGCCGTGCGCGGCGGCACGTTCGGGGCCCCGGCCCCGGGGGTGGGGCTGTAGTAGGGTCTGGCTCGCACTAGACCAACGTTCGAGTCCCTCGACCAATGTGTGAGTGATCGTGACAGATACCTGGCAGGAAGCCCCCGCGTCACCGGCGCGGCCCTCGACACGCTGGTGGGCACTGGCCGTCATCAGCCTCGCCCAGCTGATGGTCGTGCTGGACGCGACCATCGTGAACATCGCTCTTCCCTCGGTTCAGCAAGAACTCGCCATGACGGACACCGACCGGCACTGGGTGATCACGGCCTACGCCCTCGCCTTCGGTGGGCTGCTCCTCCTCGGCGGGCGGGTCAGCAGCGCGCTGAGTCACCGCCGTTCCTTCGTCATCGGCCTGACCGGCTTCGCACTCGCCTCGGGCCTCGGGGGTGCCGCCGATCATGCGGGCGTCCTGTTCGCCGCGCGGGTCGGACAGGGCCTCTTCGCGGCGCTGCTGGCACCGGCCGCACTGTCCTTGCTGATCCTGACCTTCACCGACCCCAGGGAACGCGCGAAGGCGTTCGGGGTCTTCGCCGGTGTCGGCGCGGGCGGCGCGGCGTTCGGTGTCGTGGCCGGCGGGCTGCTCACCGAGTACGCCGACTGGCGCTGGTGCCTGTACATCAACGTCCCCATGGCCCTGGCCGCCCTGGCCGGAGCGCCGTACCTGCTGCGCGACCGCCCCACCGGGGAGCTGCGCCGGCTCGACATACCCGGCGTGCTGCTGAGCGCCGCGGGCCTGGTCGCACTGGTCTACGGCTTCTCCCAGGCCGAACCCCACGGCTGGGGCGACCCGAAGGTACTGGCCCTGCTGACCGCCGGAGTGCTGCTGCTCCTGCTGTTCGTGCTGGTGGAGGCCAGATCCCCGAAGCCGCTGCTGCCGCTGCACATCGTCGCGCACCGGACGCGGAGTGTGGCCTTCCTGTCCGTGTGCGTGATGTTCGTGGCGATGTTCGGGTTCTACCTCTTCGTCAGCTACTACACACAGACGATCCTCGGCTACTCACCGGTCGAGGCGGGTATGACCCTGCTCGTCAACGCCGTCAGCACGACCATCGGCGCCCTGCTGATCGCTGGAAGACTCCAGCGGCGGCTCGCCCCGGACGTTCTGATCGCGGGCAGCCTCGCGTGCGCCGCCCTCGGCACCCTGGTCCTCACCCGGCTCGACGTGGACAGCACCGATGTGTTCGTGGTCTATCTGACGCCGTCCATGATGCTCACCGGTATCGGCCTGGGCTGTCTGCTCGCGGTGGCCACGAACCGGGCGACCGCCGAACTCGACCACGCCGAGGCCGGAATCGCCTCCGCGGCCTACAACACCGTGCAGCAGGTGGGCGCCGCCTTCGGTACGGCGCTGCTGAACTCCATCGCCACCAGTGTCACCACCGCGTATCTCGCCGAGCGCGGGAATCGCCCCGAGAGCGTCCCCGCCGCCACGGTGCACGGATACACGGTGGCCCTGTGGGTGGCCTTCGGGGTCCTGATCGGCGCCGCCGCACTCGTCGCACTCCTCGCACTCCTCGCCGGGAGGGGCGGGAGGGGCCGGACGGGCCGGACGGGCCGGATGCCGGTGAACTGACCGGGCCGAGGCCGGTGGTCGGACCGGCCGCGTCAAGGGGCGCGGTCGGCCGTCAGTCCTCGCCCCGCACGATGTACGAGTCCTCCGCCGGGGGCTTCTGCCCGGTGTCGCCGTCGAAAGTGGCCCGGACGCAGGTGCGGATGGGCTGCTCGCGCAGGCGGCGGGACCGGGCCCAGCCCGTCTCGGCGCGAGGGGCGGCGGATGTCGTCCGCCCGGGTTTCGTCAACACGTCGATCCCTCTTCTCCTTCTCTCCTTCTTCTCTTCCCTCTTCTCTTCCCTGACGTGGTCAGTCGTCGCCCCGGTCCAGCAAGGACTTGACTCCATGGGCCGTCAGCGCCAATTGCTCGGGGGTACCGGCGTCGATGACCAGGGACAGGGTGTCGGAGGGCCAGTCGTGGGCGAGGGCGCCGAGGCTCACCGTGTGATGCCGGTGAATCTGGGGGAGCGCCTGCTCCATGCGGTCGTGGCTGGTGAAGACCGGGACCAGTTCGGTGCCGTCCGTCTGCTCGAACACGGGAAGGGTCAGCGCCGTGGGCGGCGGCCCTTCCGCGTCGGTCGTCGCCGGGACCAGCACATCGCTGTGGGCCAGGGTGCTCAGCGCCGTGCCGTCCGCACCCTTCTCGGCGACTGTGCGCAGCGCCTGCTGGGCCGCCGAGGCGCCGTATTCGAACTGGGGGTCGGACATGGTGCGTCCCCTCGTCGTGTCGGATCGGATCTGTGTCTTTGCCGGTCTGTCTTCCTACCGGTCGCTCTGCCGCCGACGTCCACGCCGGTCGGACCCTCCGAGTACCCGATGGCTCCCTGTTCATTCGGGAACCGGCTGACCTGGCAGATCCAGCCGAACCGGCGGATACGGCAGATCCGGCAGGCCCCTAACGCGCGCCGGCCAGCTCCTCGCGCGGCGGTGCGAACAGGATGTGGGTGCCGGTGAGGACGAGCAGGCGGCGGGCCACCGGGGTGGCGGCGACCACGGTGACGGCCTTGCCCTCCGCCCGGGCGCGTCCGCGCGCCGCCAGCAGGACATTGAGCACCGAGCAGTCCCAGAAGGTCAGCCCGCCGAGGTCCAGATCCACCCGGCGGACCGGCGCGTCGAGGGCGGTGCGCAGTACGCGGGCGAGCGACTCGGTGTCGTCCAGGCAGAGCGCACCGGAGATCCGTACGACCACACGGTCGTCCTCGTGACGGACGGCGAATCTGCGGGCGACGGCGGTACGACCTTCCGGCTGGGTGGCGGCACGGAGGGGTTCGGGCCCGGCCGCCTCTCCCTGGCTCCCCATGTGTGCCTTTCCCTGGTTGCCGGGATGTTCCCGCTCCCCCAGACTCGCCGACTCCCCATGACCCGTCAAGAGATACCGGAATCATGATTCGCCTTTCGGGCGCGACCGAACCGGGTGCGACCGAACCGGGTGCGACCGAACCGGGCTCGGGCTCGCCGTGGCCGGACGCGCCCCGCGCGAGGTGCTCTTTGAGCCCGTGAACACCTCGGCCGTAGGATCTGGTCATGGCGGATATCGACGGCGTACCCGGGTCGCACAGCGGCTGGACCTTCCTCACCAGCCATGCTCGGGTCCTGGCCACGATCGCCGACAACCGTCACGCGCGCATCCGTGACATCGCGGCGCGCTGCCGGCTCACCGAACGGGCGGTGCAGAAGATCATCGCCGACCTGGAACGGGACGGCTATCTCTCCCACACCCGCCAGGGCCGCACCAACGCCTACGAGATCGACCCCAGCAGGATCCTGCGGCATCCCGCCGAGGCCGGACTGACGGTCGCCTCCCTGCTGGCGCTGCTGGTCCGCGACGAGGCGGAACGGCAGGAGGCCACCGCCCGGAAGGCCCGGCCCGAGGGCTGACGGCGTACACCCGGTAGTCGACCGACTGCGATTGCGACCGTGACGGTGCGGGTGCGGGTGCGGTGGAACGCCCGGTTTGCGATCGTGGAGGAGGGCAGGCACAGCGCCGGCGTGAACCGGTCCTCCGTACGACCGGTCCTCCGTATGTATGTGTGAACCGATCACCGGAGCTCTGATCTCTGTGACGAGCGCGAACCGTGTACGACACCACCCCCGTCCCCGCTCCCACCGCGCCCACCACGACGCTCCCGACACCGCCACCGAGCAGCGTGATCTGACCGTCCTTCCCGAGGGGCCGGAGCGTGACCGGCTGCGCGAGGAGGTGGTCCGCGCGTGGCTGCCGATGGCCCACCGCATCGCCGGCCGCTACCGCGACCGGGGCGAGTCCCTGGACGATCTGCGCCAGGTCGCGGCGGTCGGACTGGTCAAGGCCGTCGACGGATACGACCCGGGGCGCGGCGCGTTCGAGAGCTACGCCGTCCCGACGATCACCGGGGAGGTGCGCCGGCACTTCCGCGATCACACCTGGACGGTGCGGGTGCCGCGCCGGACCCAGGATCTACGCGGGCGGGTACGGGGGGTGCACCAGGAACTGTCCCAGTCCGGACACGAGCCGTCGGAGGGCGAGATCGCCGAGCGCACCGGCCTGGACACGGACGACGTACGGGAGGGGCTGTCCGCCCTGCACGCCTACTCGGCGCTGTCCCTGGACGCCGACCTGACCCTGGGGGAGGCCGGCGAGACCACGCTGGCGGACACCTTGGGCGGACGCGACCCGGACCTGGACAAGATCCTCGACCGTGAGGCCGTCAAGCCGCTGCTGGCCGAACTGCCCGAGCGGGAGCAGCGGTTGCTGTATCTGCGGTACTTCCAGGGCTTCACCCAGACCCGGATCGCGGAGGAGTTCGGCGTGTCGCAGATGCATGTGTCGCGCTTGCTCAGCACGACCTGCACACGGCTACGGGAACGCCTCTCGGCGGGGTGAGAGACGGACCCGGCCCGGCTCAGGCCGAGGGCTCAGGCCGACGCCACCCCGCGCTCCTCCGCGAACGCCTCCTCCATGTACGCCTTGAACCGTCCCAGGTCGCCCCTGATCTGGCGGCGGACGAGCCCGAGCCGGTCGGCGACGATGTCGGTGACCCGCCCCGGGTCGTGATCCATCTGGACCATGACCTCGGTGTGGGTGTCGTCCACGCGATGGAAGGTGACCACACCCGACTGACGCACATCCCCGCGTACGGTCCTCCAGGCGATCCGGTCGTCGGGGCGCCGGTCGGTGACCTTCGCCTCGAACTCCCGGCGCACCCCGCCGAACTCCGTCACCCAGTACGTCAGCGCCGGGCTGTGCCGCTCGATGTGCCGTACCCCGTCCATGAACCGGGGGAAGTCCTCGAACCGCGCCCACTGGGCGTAGGCGGAGGTGAGGGGGACGGCGACCTCGACGGACTCCTCGATGCTCGACACGCTGTGCTCCTCTCCGTCGTGCGGCTGCGCTCCCGTGCCCGGAACGTGTCCGGGGTGTCCCGTTGCCGGGCCGTCGTGGCAGCCGGGTACCCGTCCGGCCCGGCTCCACACGGGTGGTGTCCGCAGGTGTGGGCGGGCGGAGCGCGGGGCACCCGCCGGGGTGACCGGCGGCCCGACCGGTCCCCCAGGGCTTGCGGCCCGTACGGGGGACCTCTCCCTAAGGGGGAGACGACGGGCCACGCGACAGAAGCAGGAGGCGCCCGTCATGCCCCGAGGATCCAGCCCCAAGCGAGAGCGTCAGTACGAGCACATCAGGGACTCCGCGGAGGAACGCGGCGAGTCACCGGGCCGGGCGCGGGAGATCGCCGCCCGCACGGTGAACAAGGAACGGGCCCGCTCCGGCGAGTCCAGGACCGCGAGCCGGACCTCGCTCCGCGACCCGAAGTCCGCGTCCCAGCGCGGCGGTCAGCGTTCCCACAGCGGCGCTCAGGGGCCGACCAGGGACCAGCTCTACGAAGAGGCCAGGAAGCGCAACATCGAGGGCCGGTCCAGCATGAACAAGCAGCAGCTGAAGCGCGCACTCGGACGCTGACCAGGGGAGGGGAGACCATGAGCGAGCGAGACACGGGACGTAGCGGGGCCGCCCGCCCGCCGGTACCGCGTGACCCGCCGGACCAGCAGGCCACCGGCGAGGAAGACCCGCTGGAGATCGTCGTACCGGACAGCCAGAAGAGGTCCGACGGACAGAAGGGGCCGGACGGACAGCAGAAGTCCGACGGACACGAGGCCGAGGAGGACGAGGGGCTGCCGGACACCGACGAGGCGGGCTCGGGGCCGAAGGGGCGCGCGCCGAAAGGCACGGTGCACCCCGAGCACCCGACACCGCAGGAGCCGGCTGACTGAACGCGGGCTTTCGGCCGGACCAACCGGAACCGAGCCGACGGGACCGAGCTGACCGGACCGAGCCCGACCGGAACCGAGTCGGCCGGAACCGAGCCGACCGGAACTGACCGGTGCACGGCTCGGATTGGCATCGCTTGAGCCGGCGTTCCAGCTGCGCCATACTGGCGCCACTCCGGGGTCCGTGTGCGGGTGTCGGTGTCCGGCGGCCCCGTGAGAAAGTACAGCCATGCCTGCATTCGACACTCCTGGACCGATCTCCGTCACGATCGACATCGGAGGTGTCGGTGATCTGCTGATCACCGCCGAGGACCGTACCGACACCGTCGTCCAGGTACGGCCGACGGACGAGAACGACGCCTCGGACGTCAAGGTCGCGGAGCAGGCGAGCGTCCAGTTCACCGACGGCGTGCTGGTGATCAGGACACCGAAGCCCCGGCCGCTCGGCTTCTCCAAGAAGAGCCAGTCGGTGGACGTGTCGATCGTGCTGCCCACGGGCTCACGGCTGCGGGGCGAGTCGGCGGTGGGTGATCTGCGCGGCTCCGGACGGCTCGGTGAGTGCGCGTACAAGACGGCGACCGGGCACGTCCAGCTCGATCACGTCGAAGCGCTGCGGGTGCGGACCTCGGCCGGTCATGTCACCGTGGGCCGGGTCGACGGCGACGCCGAGATCTCCACCTCCACCGGGCGGATCCGCGCCGGGGAGATCGGCGGCTCGGTCACCGTCAAGAACTCCAACGGCAACACGGACCTCGGCAGGGTCGCGGGCGACATCCAGGTCCGCTGCTCCAACGGTGACATCACCGTGCGGCACGCCCACGGTGCCAGGACCGAGGCCGAGACCGCCAACGGCAGCATCCGCCTCGGCGAGGTCACCAGTGCGACGGTCGTGCTCAAGACCGCGACCGGGGACCTGGAACTCGGCATCGGCGCGGGCCTTCCCGCGAAGCTCAGTCTGAGCACGGGATTCGGCCGGGTGCACAACATGCTGGAGAGCACCGCCGAGTCGGCCGAGAAGTCCGTCGCGGTACGGGGCGAGACCTCGTTCGGAGACATCACGGTCCACCGCGCGTCCTGAACCCCAAAAACGCAGTATTGAGGGATTCGGGGACCCGGACCCCGTGACGCGGCGGGCTGTCGCTACTGCACCCAGCCGTCGAAGCTCTGCCTGCCGCGCGAGGTCCGCTTGCTGTTGGCCAGCGCCGCGGCGGAGGCCCGGACCATCCAGGCGTTGACGGAGATGCCCTGCCGGGCCGCCGCCTCCTCGATCTGGTCCTTCATCTCCTGCGGCGGCCGGAAATTGATCCGGGCCGTGGCGCCGCTCATGGCGCCACCGCCCGCACCGCTCGACCAGGCGCTCACCGCGTCCCCGGTCGCCTCCACCGTGTCCCCGGCCGGCCCCGCGTCACCGGTGGGCGGCGTCACGACGAAGCTGGGCTCCATCCCCCGCAGACGCAGATCGACCGAGCCGGGTGCCAGGTCACGGGTGATTTCGTCGGCGGCGGCCGACAGAACGTTGAGCAACGTGAGCCGGACGGCCGACTCCAGGGGAGCCAGGAGCCGTTCGGCGGCGGCGCGGGTGTCGGCGTCTCCGGCCGCGGACGCGGCGACAAGCTCCTCACGCAGGGCGTCGACGTAGCCTCGTAGTTCCATGTGGCCATCATGGCACGCGATGCGCGCCGCTCGGCACCTGCCCGGCGCTGCACCGCACCGCCGGTGGTGCGCTGTGGCGCCACCCGGGTGCCAGACCGATGCGGTCAGGAGCCCGTCGGCCGTGCGGTGCCGTATGACCCTGCCCGGGAAACGTACGCGGACGCGTGACGCTGTTCCGGGTCCGCCCGCCCGCGGCACCGACGCCTGCTAAACACTTCCCGTGAGTCGGGAGATGTACAGGCATGAAAGCCATCGCAACCCTGCTGCAAGGGTGGGTAGTTGACGGGGCGGCCCTGGTGCCGTTCCTCGTCCCGTGGTCGGCCTGCTGTGTTCCGGTCCTGTGGGGGGTGCTGAGACTGCTGGCGGAGCGCTCACGCCGTAAGACCCTGCTGGCGGTCGTCACCCGGGCCCCGCACGGCACCGTCGTGGCCCAGGAGGGTGGCATCGGCGGGCCGAGGATGCGGATCGAGGTCGGGGGAGAGGGGGAATGACGTCCCGCATCCCGGCGCGGCACTGGGGCGAGATCGAGGATCTCTATCTCCGGTGCCGAGACGACCTGCTCAACTACGCGACCCGGCTCCTGGGCGGTGAGCGCCACGCGGCGCACGATCTGGTGCAGGACACCTTCAAGGACGCCGCCCTGCGCTGGGAGACCATCGGCCCCCGCGGCAAGAGCGGACAGCGCGCCTGGCTGTACGCGGTGGTGCGCAACAAAGTGTTCGACCAGTGGGGCTCGGCGCGGCGGCGCTCCACCACGGACCTGGAGACAACCCTGCCGGCGGCCGATCTGGACACCCCGAGGACCGCGGTCTCCAATCTGCTGCTGCGCAGATGCTGGAAGGTCATCGACGGCATGCCCTGCGCCCAGCGACGGGTAGCACTCTTGAAATGGCAGGGCGAGTGGACCAACCGTGAGATCAGCGGGCATCTGGGCCTCGCGGACAGCACGGTCCGTGTCCATCTGCGCAACGCGCGCCACCGGTTGGCCGCGGAACTGGGGGACGAGGTCGTCTTCCCGTCCGAGTGGACGGACCGGGGTCCGGGAGAGGAGGCAGCGGGATGAACCAGGATCAGGAACAGCCGGAGACACCCGGGTTCCCTTCGCCGTCCCCGGCGCCGGTACGCGCCGACGATCTGGTACGACGGCTCGACCAACTGACGGATGAACCCGTCACCGCACTGACGGCACCCACGAGATCCACCGCACCCACCACGGTCGAGGGCCTGCGCGAACTGCGCGCCTGGATGACCGAGGAAGCGCCCGCCCCGAGCGAGCGACGCGAGAACCTGACGAGCACGGCCGTCTCCGCCGTGGCCCGCTCCACACGGCTGGCCACCGCCGGAGGAGCCGACGACGTGTCGTCCGTACGGTCCCACCGCGCCGTCGGTGTCGCGGAGCCGTCCCCGCCCCGCGTCGGCAAACAGGGCGCCCATCGCCCACCCGTGCCCTCGACGCTGGACGAGTTGTGGCGCTCGTACCGGGCGACGGGCGACAAGCGGCTGCGGGAACAGCTGATCCTGCACTACTCCCCGCTGGTGAAATACGTGGCCGGGCGCGTGGCCGTCGGCCTGCCGGCCGATGTGGAGCAGGCGGACTTCGTGTCCTCGGGGGTGCTCGGGCTGATCGACGCGATCGAGAGGTTCGACGTGGACCGGGAGATCAGGTTCGAGACGTACGCGATCACACGGATCCGCGGGGCGATGATCGACGAGTTGCGGGCGCTGGACTGGATCCCCCGGTCGGTACGGCAGAAGGCGCGGAACGTGGAGCGGGCGTACGCGACCCTGGAGACACGGCTGCGGCGCACCCCGACCGACCCCGAGATGGCACAGGAACTGGGTATCGAGGTGGCGGAACTGCACGCCCTGTTCGGGCAGTTGTCGCTGGCGAACGTGGTCGCGCTGGAGGATCTGCTCCGGGTGGGGGGTGAGGAGGACGACGACCGGCTGGGTCTGGAGGACACGCTGGGGGACACGGCCGCCGACGATCCGGTGGCGGTGGCGGAGGACCATGAACTGCGGCGATTCCTGGCCTGGGCGATCAACGCACTCCCCGAACGGGAGAAGACGGTCGTGACCCTCTACTACTACGAAGGGCTCACCCTCGCCGAGATCGGCCATGCGCTCGGCACCACCGAGTCCCAGGCCGCCCGGGTCCACACCCAGGCCGTGATGCGCCTGCGCGGCAAACTCGCCGCACTCCGGGGGTGACCCACCGCACCGCACCGCGCCACCGATAGCCGGGGGGCGGGAGCCGGGGGCCGAGGCCGGGGGTCGGGTGCGAGGGAGCCGGGGCCGGGAGCCGGGGGTCGGGTGCGAGGGAGCCGGGGCCGGGAGCCGGGGGTCAGGTGCGAGGGAGCCGGGGCCGGGAGCCGAAAGCCGGGGGCGGTGCGAGGGAGCTGAGGGCCGGGAGCCGAAAGCCGGGGGCCGGGGGCCGAAAGCCCCTGACCCCCAGCCGGCCCCTCGGCCCCCACGGTCCCCAACCCCCAACCCCAACCCCCAACCCCAACCCCAACCCCCAACCCAACTCTCAGCGCCGCAACGCCCACCGCTGCACAGACTCCAGCGGCCCGTGCGAGAAGCGGCGCAGCCACCC
Source organism: Streptomyces sp. NPDC091377 (assembly GCF_044757045.1). Classification (NCBI taxonomy): domain Bacteria; kingdom Bacillati; phylum Actinomycetota; class Actinomycetes; order Kitasatosporales; family Streptomycetaceae; genus Streptomyces; species Streptomyces sp. NPDC091377. The sequence goes on from NZ_JBIVUE010000003.1 coordinate 78,589, forward strand.
CGTGGCGAAGGCGACCAGCACCGCGCAGATCACGGCCCACAGCCCCATCACCCACCACGGCCCGTTCTCCCCGTACCGCTCGGCCAGGCCGAGGCCGATGCCGTAGCAGGCCAGCATGGCCAGCACGTTCTGGAGCACGTAGCAGGTCAGCGCGGTACGTCCGACCGCGCTCAGCGCGCTCACCGCCGGCGCGGGCAGCCAGGCGCGGTCCAGCAGCACACCGACGAGCCCGAGATAGCCGAGGGCCACGACGGGCGCGGCCACATAGCGGGCCAGGAAGAAGAAGTCCTCGCCGGCCAGGGCGACGGTCGCGTTGAAGGGCAGCCCGATCCCCAGGCCCCAGCACGCCAGCCGGGCGCGCAGCACACGTCCCCGGTCGGTCGCGGCGAACACTCCGGCCCGGTACAGCCGCACGCCCAGCAGGAACAGGAACAGCAGCAGGCCGAAGGAGATCACCGGCTCCATGCGCAGCGCGAGCGCGTTGTCCAGCCGGAAGGCGATCTGGTCGAACCAGCTCCCCTCGGCGTACACCCGCTCCGCCCGCTCCGCCCCGGGGCCCGGCTCCGCCGGGGAACGCTCTGCCAGCAGGGCCACGGTGATCAGCGCCATCAACGCCGTGTGCAGCCCCACCGACGTCCACATGATCACCCGGCGGCGGCGCTCGGAGCGCACCAGCAGCCGGGCGGCGAGCAGTGCGGTGAGCGCGTACCCCATCAGCACGTCGAAGCCGAAGACCAGCACGAAGTGCACGGTTCCCTCGGCGAACAGGAACAGCGCCCGGGGCCGGTAGCCGCGCGGCCAGTCGGTTCCGCGCCGCCGCGCCGAGTCGTACTGGATGGCCAGGCCGACCCCGAACAGCATGGTCAGCATCGCCAGGAACTTGCCGTCCGCGAGGAACCGGAAGACCGCCTCGGCAGGCTCCTCCAGCGGATCGGCCTGGGGCATGCCCTGGAGGAACGCCCACTCCGAGCCGGGCGAGGCGAAGATCCACACGTTCGTCATGAGCGTGCCGAGGATCGCCACGCCTCGCAGTACGTCGAGGACGGGCAGTCGGCCCCGGGGAGCCTGGAGATCGGTCGGGGCGGCCCTGGCCACCCGCGTGTTCTCGGACATGACACCAGCGTCTCGGGTGTCCGGGCCGTCCTCTTCCTGCCCATGGACGAATCAGGACTGCATCCTTCGATGCAGCCCGCGCACCGGAAGCCGGCCCGCGGGCAGGAGATCAGTCTCCGCTCAGGAGCCGTAGGGCTGCTGCCGCGCCTGTCCGTCCATCTGGCCACCCACCTGTCCGCCGGGGCCGCCGCCCGCCGCGGACTGTGCCTCCAGCCGATCGGCCTGCTCCTTGGTCACCTTCTGCTCGGCGCCGCAGAACGTGCACTGCGTCATGTACTTCGTGGAGACGGGGAAGAGCGGGACGAAGAACAGGGAGAACTTGGTGACCCGCTTCCTCAGCGTGTGCGCCGCCGGATTTCCGCAGCTTCCGCAGACCAGCGTGAGGATCGCCAGCTGGTAGAGGTATCCCTTGGTACCGAAGATGATCATGCTGGACCTTTCCTGTGCCGGTGTCTGCCCGTACAACTCCCGGGACGGGGTCGGCCGTTCCCGGAAACGGGGCTCGGAATGAGGACCGGGCCGACCCGAACGGGCCGACCCGGACTCGAATGCCAGAGCGATCACACGAGATTCACTCGGATCTCATCAGCCTGCCGCTCCCTGCCGATCCGATGCGATCCGAGGCGAGCTGAGCGGTCGCTGATCAGGCCAGATCGAAGCGGTCCAGGTCCATGACCTTGGCCCACGCGGCGACGAAGTCCTTCACGAACTTCTCCTTGGCGTCGTCGCTCGCGTACACCTCCGCGAGGGCCCGCAGCTCGGAGTTGGAGCCGAAGACCAGGTCGGCACGGGTGCCGGTCCACTTGACCGCGCCGGAGGCGGCACGGCCCTCGAACGTGGTCTGGTCCTCGGACGTGGACTTCCAGGTGGTGTCCAGGTCGAGCAGGTTGACGAAGAAGTCGTTCGTCAGCGTGCCCGGCCGCTCGGTGAGCGCACCGTGCTTCGAGCCGCCCTGGTTGGCGCCCAGCACCCGCAGACCGCCGACCAGCACGGTCGTCTCGGGGGCGCTCAGCGTGAGCAGGTTCGCCCGGTCCAGCAGCAGGTACTCGGCCGGCAGGCGGTTGCCCTTGCCGACGTAGTTGCGGAAGCCGTCGTACGCCGGCTCCAGCGCGGCGAACGACTCGGCGTCGGTGTGCTCGTCGGTGGCGTCGACACGGCCCGGGGAGAACGGCACCTCGATCTCCACGCCGCCGTCCTTGGCCGCCTTCTCCACGGCCGCGCTGCCGCCGAGGACGATGAGGTCGGCGAGGGAGACCTTCTTGGCGCCGGAGTTGAACTCGCTCTGCACGGACTCCAGGACGCGCAGCACCTGGGCCAGCTCGTCGGGGTCGTTGACCGCCCAGCCGCGCTGCGGCTCCAGACGGATCCGGGCACCGTTGGCGCCACCGCGCTTGTCGCTGCCGCGGAAGGTGGAGGCCGCGCCCCAGGCGGCCTTGACCAGCTGCGACACGGTCAGGTCCGAGGCGAGGATCTTGGCCTTGAGCGCCGCGACGTCGGCGGTGTCCAGCGGCTGGCCCTCGGCCTCGGGCAGCGGGTCCTGCCACAGCAGGGTCTCGGCGGGGACCTCCGGGCCGAGGTACAGCGACTTCGGGCCCATGTCACGGTGGGTCAGCTTGTACCAGGCGCGGGCGAACGCGTCGGCGAACTCCGCCGGGTTCTCGTAGAACCGGCGGGAGATCGGCTCGTAGATCGGGTCGAACTTCAGCGACAGGTCGGTGGTGAGCATCGTCGGGCGGTGCTTCTTGTCGGCGTCGAACGCGTCCGGGACGATCTCCGGGGCGTCCTTGGCCACCCACTGGTTCGCGCCGGCCGGGCTCTTCGACAGCTCGTACTCGTACTCGAAGAGGTTCTTGAAGAAGCCGTTGCTCCACCGTGTCGGGGTGGTGGTCCAGGTGACCTCCAGACCCGAGGTGATGGCGTCCTTGCCGACGCCCGTGCCGTACGTGCTCCGCCAGCCGAGGCCGAGCTGCTCCATCGGGGCGTCCTCGGGGTCGGCGCCGACGTTGTCCGCCGGGCCCGCGCCGTGGGTCTTGCCGAAGGTGTGGCCACCGGCGATCAGCGCGACGGTCTCCTCGTCGTTCATCGCCATCCGGCGGAACGTCTCGCGGATGTCGCGGGCCGCGGCGATCGGGTCCGGGTTGCCGTTGGGGCCCTCCGGGTTGACGTAGATCAGGCCCATCTGGACCGCGCCGAGCGGGTTCTCCAGCTCACGGTCGCCGGTGTAGCGCTCGTCACCGAGCCAGGTGGTCTCGGGGCCCCAGTAGACGTCCTCCTCCGCCTCCCACACGTCCTCGCGGCCACCGCCGAAGCCGAAGGTCTCGAAGCCCATCGTCTCCAGCGCCACATTGCCGGTGAGGACCATCAGGTCGGCCCAGGAGAGGGACTGGCCGTACTTCTTCTTGACCGGCCACAGCAGTCGGCGGGCCTTGTCCAGGCTCGCGTTGTCCGGCCAGCTGTTCAGCGGGGCGAAACGCTGCTGACCGGCGCCCGCGCCCCCGCGGCCGTCGCTGATGCGGTAGGTGCCCGCGCTGTGCCACGCCATACGGATCATCAGCGGGCCGTAGTTGCCGAAGTCGGCGGGCCACCAGTCCTGGGACGTCGTCAGCACCTCGGCGATGTCCTGTTTCACGGCCGCGAGGTCGAGTGACGCGAAGGCCGCCGCGTAGTCGAACTCCTCGCCCAGCGGGTTCGTCACGGGCTGGTTCTTGGCAAGGATCTTCAGATTGAGCCGCTCCGGCCACCACTGGCGGTTGCCACCGCCCTGCGTCGGGTGCGCGGCACGCCCGTGGGCGACGGGGCAGCCCTCGGTGCCCTCCGCCTTCGGGTCGGTGACGATCGCATCGGGGTTCTCAGCCATGGGAATCCTTCCGAACGTGCTTGGTCGGTGCTCAGGAAATGCGGAGGGGAGGGGCCGGATCAACACCTCGGCCGACACCGGCCGAGGGCTGGGCTGCGGTCACGACGCCAACCTATCCGCTCGAACGTGAGGGGTTCAAGAAAAGAAGTCGTTCGAGCTTTGTACGTTGTCCAGAAAATCTTGGTCAGATGATCTACATATCAGGTCTGACCTGCGGTGATTCTCACTCCCGAGCAATGTGTGGTTCGTTGACTTCTGTACCTTTCGGGAGGTTTTGCCACCCCTTGTGTGCCGGGGCGGCGGGGAGGGCGGCAGCCGGTGGGCGCGGTCGTCCGGAGGGGAAGGGCGGAGAGGAAGGGGGAGGGGAGGGGGGGAGGCGGAGGGGAAGGGGGACGGCCGGGGCTCAGAGGCCGACGCCCACGTGCGCGAGCGCTTGCCGTAGCAGCGCGCTGTGCCCGCCAGGCATCTCGCTGTGCACGGCCTCCGAGGCGGCCTCCCGCGGGCTGAACCACACCAGGTCCAGCGCGTCCTGCCGCGGCCGGCAGTCACCCGTGACCGGGACGACGTACGCCAGGGAGACGGCGTGCTGGCGCGGGTCGTGGTACGGGGTGACGCCCACGGTCGGGAAGTACTCCGCGACCGTGAACGGCTGGAGCGCGGTGGGGATGCGGGGCAGGGCCACCGGGCCGAGGTCCTTCTCCAGATGGCGCACCAGGGCGTCCCGCACCCGCTCGTGCAGCAGCACCCGGCCGGACACCAGGGTCCGGCTGACCGTGCCGTCCGGGCCGATGCGCAGCAGCAGGCCGATGCTGACGACCTCGCCGCTGTCGTCCACCCGCACCGGCACCGCCTCGACGTACAGGATCGGCATCTGGGCGCGGGCCAGTTCCAGCTCGTCGGGGCTCAGCCAGCCGGGCGTGGTCTCGGTCATATCAGACATTGCTTGATCATACTTTCAGGTGTCGGAGGGAATCCGGTAGATCCGGCGGGCGTTGTCCCGGCCCGCCCACCGGGCGAGCCGCAGCGCGTCCGCGAGAGCGGTCTCGCCCGCGTCCACACGGTCCTGGAGCAGTTCGGCGAGCCCGCGCCGGAAGGCGAGCGCGCCGAGATGGTAGAACTCCGCGAGCCCGAAGGCGTCGGAGCTGTAGAGCAGTTTGCGGTACGGGGTGATCTCCAGCGCCTCCTCCAGCACCGCGCGTGCCCGCACCGGACCCACATGATGCAGGGTGAGCCCCACATCCAGGTACACCTGTTCGAAGACGGCGGCCAGGTAGCCGGCCTGCCGCTGGTACGGCCAGCAGTGCAGGAGCAGTACCGGGATCGTGCCCGCGGTCAGATGCAGCCAGTCGGTCAGATGCGTGGGGTCGACCCGGTGCAGCCGGATGTCGTTGTCCCCGAACCCGGTGTGCAACTGGAGCGGCAGTCCCAGGTCGACGGCGGTCCACAGCAGATGGCGGACGAGCACGGGATCCTCCAGCCGCCCGCCCCGCTCCAGCCAGCGCCGGGCCGCCGCGGTGACCTCCTGCTCCGCGGGGCGGGCCGGGTCGAGAGCGAAGCCGGTCCGGTACGCCGCCACCGACTTCACCCCCACCACCCCCGGCCGCCGTACCGCCTCCAGCCAGGCCGAGCGCACGGTGTCGCCGTACTCGCCCGCCTCCACCCCGTCGGCCGCCACCCGCTCCGCGACACCCTCCAGCCGTACGACCTCGTACGCCACCGCCGGTGCGCCGCTCGCCGCGCCCGCCGCCTGCGCCAGGGCGTCCGGCGGGGTCAGCCGCTCGGGCGCGTACCCGGTGTCGACGCAGAACACCTCCGTGCGGGAGGCCGTCAGGAAGCGCCGGCCGACCTCGGCCGCGCCCAGGTCGGCCCGGCGGCGCAGATACTCCCCGGGCGGCGCGTGCGCCGGCAGATCGAGCAGCGGGGCGCAGTGACGGCGCACGGCGGTGCCCACCGGGGTGTCGAACAGGGACACGCCGGGCCACGGGTCGCCCTCGGTGAGCAGCCCCTCGAAGCCCTCGGGGGTGAGATCGCCGGTGACGACCCCGTGGCAGTGGTGATCCACCAGCGCCAGCGCGTCCAGCGCCTCGCGCACGGCCGCCATCTCAGTACTTCCACCGGTAGGCCGCCGCCACCCGCTCGTCATCCAGCCCGGCCACGGCCGCGCTCTCGCCCTCGCGCACGGCGATCACCGCGTCCGCGAGGACCGGGCCCAGCGCGGCCCGCAGCACCGTGTCCCCGCGGAACTCCGCCACGGCCTCCGCCAGCGACACCGGCAGTCTGCGCACCCCCCTGGCCTTCGCCTCGGCGGGGTCGAGCCGGGCCGGGTCCCCGGTGGTCTCCTCGGGCAGCGTGGCGCCCGCGGCGATGCCGTCCAGTCCCGCGGCGATCGCGCAACCGAGCGCGAGATACGGGTTGGCGGCCAGGTCGACCGGCTTGACCTCCAGATTGGCGGCCTGGCCGCGCAGCCCCGCCGTGCCCCTGATCAGCCGTAACCCGGCCTCGCGGGTCTCCAGGCCCCAGGCCGTGAAGACCCCGGCCCACTGGGACGGCCTGAGCCGCAGATAGCTCGCCGGGCTGGGCGCGGTGACGGCGGTCAGCGCGGGCAGCCGGGCGAGGACACCGGCCGTGAACGACTCGGCCTCGGCGGTCAGCCCGTGCCGCCGGTCGCCGCCGGTGTGGAGGTTCACGCCGGCCCGCCACGCGGAGAGGTGGAGATGGCCGCCGTTGCCGACGCCCTCGGCCCGGACGGCGGGCGCGAAGGAGACGGCGAGACCGTGGCGCCGGGCCACCGCGCGGATCGTCTGCCGGGCCAGCACACTGCGGTCGGCCGCCGCCACCGGGTCCAGCGGCGCCATCGCCAGTTCGAACTGACCGGCCGCGTACTCGGGGTGGAACTGGTCCACGTCCAGGCCCTGCGCCGCGCACGCCGCCAGCAGTTCCGCCGCGTAGTCGCTCAGCTCCACCTGCCGCACGGCGCCGTACGCCGGGCCGGTCGCCACCGGTACGAAGTCCCCGTCCGGACCCGGGGGCACGGCGAGTGTCCACTCGATCTCCACGCCCGCCCGGAAGTCCAGCCCGTGCTCCCGCGCCGCCTCGGCCGTCAGCCGGCGCAGGAAGGTGCGGGAGCAGCCCGGGTGCCGCTCGCCGTCCTGGGTGATCCGGTCCACCGGCGCCCACGCCCAGCCGGGCTGTGCCGACAGCACGGTCAGCTGGTCGAGGTCGGGGTACAGCCGGAGATCGCCGTCCGGGGAGCCCAGGACGTCCGTGGAGACGATCGCGTCGTTGGCGAGGAAGGTGTCGAACACCGGGGACATCCCGACGCCCCAGGCCGCCGCGCCGGCGAGCTTGCCCGCCGGGATCGTCTTGACCCGGCCGACGCCCGCCGTGTCGACGTAGGAGAGCACGACACCGTGCACCCCGCGCCCGGCCAGCTCGGCGGCCAGGCCCACGGCCCGCTCCACCTCCCCGGGACGGCCACCGGGAACGGGATCGGCAAGGGTGGTCATACGGCCTCCAGGGCGGTTCGTCGATCCGGCGCTGCGCCGGGTCAGGGCTTCACGGCCACGGCCCCGAACTGCGGTACCACGGCGGGTGCTTGGGACAACGGGCGCCACGCCGAGCACGACACGAGGCCCGGCTCCAGCAGTTCGAGTCCCTCGAACAGGGATGCCGTCGCGGCGCGGTCGCGGGCCCGTATCGGGGGCCGGGCGTGCTCGTTCCAGTACGCCATCGCCGAGATCTGGCCCTCGCCACCGAGGGCGAGGTCGGCCGTGGGATGGCTCAGCGCCAGATGACTGCCGGACGGGAGCGCGGCCATGACCCGGCGCACGATGGACCGGGCCTCCTCGGTGTCCTGCACGAAGTTCAGGACCCCCAGCATCAGCACGGCGACGGGACGCCCCAGGTCAAGGGTCTCGGCCGCCCGCTCGACCAGCGCGTCCGGTTCGCGCACGTCGGCGTCGAGGTAGTCCGTGGCGCCCGCGTCGGTGCCGGTCAGCAGGGCGCGGGCGTACATCAGCACGGTCGGGTCGTTGTCGACGTACACGATCCGTGCGTCCGGCGCGACCCGCTGTGCCACCTCGTGCGTGTTGTCGCCGGTCGGCAGCCCGGTGCCGAGGTCCAGGAACTGCCGCACCCCGCACTCGCCCGCCAGGAATCGCACCGCCCGGCCCAGGAACGCCCGGTTCGCGCGGGCCACGTCTCGGATCACCGGGAACAGCGCGGCGACCTCGTCACCGACCCGCTCGTCCACCTCGTAGTTGTCCCGGCCACCGCACCAGTAGTTCCAGACCCGCGCGCTGTGGGCCACGGGTCGCACCGGCGCCGCCTCCCGCACCGGGGTCCGGCTCTTGCTCGTGTCGTCCGTCCTCCGTACCGGGGCCCGGCTCTCGCTCATGTCGTCCGTCCTCCTCGCCCCGGGGCCGCCGCGCCCCACCGGCCGTGCCGTCATTGTGCCGCGCCCATGATCGGCTGTCCCGGGAACGGCGGAGCTCCGGTCGGGGCTCCCGCCCTGGTCGTCCGGGGTCCGGGGAGGGACATTTACAATGGCCGCTTGTCCATCGCCGCATCCCACAGGAAACAGCTCATGCCCTTGTTCCGCACCCCCTCGCCCCTGCGTTCCACGCCGGAGGCCGCGGACGGCCCGGCCGACATCCGGCTCATCGTCACGGACATGGACGGCACGCTCCTGGACGACGCCAAGCAGACCCCGCGGCACCTGTGGACGGTGCTGGAACTGCTGCGCGAGCGCGGAGTGCTGTTCTGCCCGGCGAGCGGGCGGCAGTACGCGACCCTCGCCCGGGAGTTCCGGCCGGCCGCCCGCGGCATGGTGTTCATCGCCGAGAACGGTGCGTATGTGGTCCGTGACGGGGTGGAGATCAGCTCCGACCCGCTGGAGCCCGGGGTCGCCCCGAGGATCGTGCGGACGGTACGGGACCTGGCGGCGTCCGGGGTGAACGTCGGCGCCGTCGTCTGCGGCAAGCGCGCCGCCTACGTCGAGCGGGCCGACGGGCCGTTCCTCGCCGAGGTGCGCAAGTACTACGTGGAGCACCAGGTCGTGACGGACGCCACCGCGATCGACGACGACATCCTCAAGGTCGCCCTCTTCGACTTCGGCCCCGTCGCCCGTGCCACCGCACCCGCGCTGACGGACTTCGCCGACACCCACCAGGTCGTGATCTCCGGCGCGCACTGGGTGGACGTCATGAACCGCACCGCCCACAAGGGCGCCGCCGTACGCCGCCTCCAGCGGGAACTGGGCATCACGCCCGCGCAGACCATGGTCTTCGGCGACTACCTCAACGACCTGGAGATGCTGGAGGCCGCCGACTGGTCCTACGCGGTCGCCAACGCCCACCCCGACATCGCGAAGTGCGCCCGCCAGGTCTGTCCGTCCAACAACGAGAACGGCGTGCTGCGCACCATCGCGCGAGCCCTGCGGCTGCCGGGCGTGGCGCTGTAGCCGCCCGCGGCCGTCAGGGTTTGCGGCCGACCGCCCCGTACAGCGACACCGGGCCGTCGCCGATGTCCGACTCGTCCACGGCCAGCTCGGGGTGCCAGGCGGGCAGCGCCACGATCCCCGGCGCCACCAGTTCGAGGCCCTTGAAGAGCGCGCCGAATTCGCTCTGCGAACGGGCGACGAGAGTGACCCCGCCGGCCGTGTACGCCTCGATACCGCGCTGGACGTTCTCCGGTTCGAAGTCGGCGGTCAGCGCCGACAGCACCAGGAAACTCCCCGGCGCGAGCGCGTCGACCATGGTGCTGACCAGATGCTGGGCGCCGTCCTCGTCCGCGATGAAGTGCAGCAGCGCGATCAGCGACAGCGCGACGGGCCGGTCCAGGTCGAGGACGCGCCCGGCCTGTTCGAGGATCCGCTCCGGATCCCGCGCGTCGGCCTGGACGTAGTCGGTCACCCCCTGCGGGGTACCGCGCAGCAGCGCCGCGGCGTGGGCGAGCACGATCGGGTCGTTGTCGACATACACGATCCGCGCCTCGGGCGTCACGTTCTGGGCTATCTGATGGAGATTGGGCTCGGTCGGGATGCCGGAACCGATGTCGAGGAACTGGCTGATTCCTTCCTGCCGGGCGAGGAGCCGGATCGCCCGGTGCATGAACCAGCGGTTGCTGCGGGCGGCGCGCGGGGCGCCGGTGTCGATGGACATGATCCGGTGGCCGAGTTCCTCGTCGACCGGGTAGTTGTCCTTGCCGCCGAGATACCAGTCGTACACCCGGGCCGGATGCGGCCTGGTGGTGTCGATCAGTGGGCCGGTCGGCTCGGTCCCGGTCACAGGGCGCTCCTCATGCTCGGTCGTACGGTGCCGCCCCGCTGGGCGTCCGTCGCAGTCTGGCACGGCGGACGCGGCTGACAGCGGCCGGTTTTCGGCCAGCCGTGGCGGTGTGCCCCTCGGCATCCCGTCATCCGGGAGTTCGGCATCCGGGAGTTCGGCATCCGGGGTTCGCCGGGTGGGCCCGTCCGCCCTTCTCCGTGGGGTCGAGGGAGGCTTATAGTCAGAAACTAGCAGCGCTAATTAAAGGGGGGTCGCGGATCCAGCGGATCCCGTGAATGCGGATCCTGCGGACGCGGATCCCGTGGATGCGGATCCCGCGGATTCCGTGGACCCCGTGGCCCGTCGGTCAGGAGACCTGCCGTGCGTCCCGTCCATTTCGCAGCCGCCCGCCGCACCCCCATCGGCCGACTGCGCGGAGCCCTGTCCTCCGTGCGGCCCGACGATCTCGCCGCCGCAGTGGTCCGCGGCCTCATGGCCGAGGTGCCCGCCCTCGACCCGGCCCGTGTCGACGACATCTACTGGGGCGCCGCCAACCAGGCCGGCGAGGACAACCGCAATGTCGCCCGCATGGCCGCCCTCCTCGCCGGTCTCCCCGACACCGTCCCCGGCGCCACCGTCAACCGGCTGTGCGCCTCCGGCCTGGAGGCGGTCACCACGGCCGCCCGTGCCATCGCCGCGGGCGAGGCCGACATCGTGCTCGCGGGCGGTTCGGAGTCCATGAGCCGCGCCCCCTACGTCCTGGCCCGCCCCGACGAGGCCCTCCCCCGGCAGATGGAGACCGCCGACACCCGGCTCGGCTGGCGCCTGGTCAACCCCCGGATGCGCGCCCTGCACGGCGTGCTCGCCATGGGGGAGACCGCCGAGGAGGTCGCCACCCGGTACGGCGTCACCCGCGAGCGGCAGGACGCCTTCGCCCTGCGCAGCCAACTGCGCGCCGCGGAAGCCCGCGAGAACGGCCTCTTCCAGGCCGAACTCCTCCCCGTCGAGCGCCCGGACGGTGTCGTCGTCACCGCCGACGAGTCCATCCGCGAGGACACCTCGCAGGAGAGACTCGCCCGGCTCAAGCCCGTCTTCCGGCCGGGCGGCACGGTCACCGCGGGCAACGCGGCACCGATGAACGACGGCGCCGCGGGGCTGCTCCTGGTCAGCGAGGACGCCCTGGAGGAACTCGGCCTGGAGTCGATGGGCCGGTACGTCGCCGGGGCCAGCGCCGGCGTCCATCCCGACGTCATGGGGATCGGGCCGGTGCCCGCCACGCGGAAGGCACTGGCCCGTCTGCGATGGAGTATCGGGGAGATCCAGGAGGCCGAGGTCAACGAGGCGTTCGCCGCGCAGGCCGTCGCCAGTGTGGAGCGGCTGGGCCTCGACCCGGACCTCGTGAACCCCACCGGCGGCGCCATCGCCCTCGGCCACCCCCTCGGCTCCTCCGGCGCCCGGATCCTCACCACCCTCCTCCACCGCATGCGCCGCACCGGCGCCACGCGCGGACTCGCCACCATGTGCGTGGGGGTGGGACAGGGGAGCGCGGTACTCGTGGAACGGGGGTGAGCGGGGGAGGGTGAGGGTGAGCGGGGCGGGTCAGGGTGAGTGCGGGTGAGCGGGGGCCGGGGTGAGTGCGGGTGGGCCGGGGTGAGGCCGCGGCGGGTTCGGCAGTCGAGACACGCCTACCGCCGCGCAGATGCGTGGGCCTAGCATCGGTGTCCGCATGGACACGATGACGCTCTGGCACATATCCGGCTGGGAATTCGCCGCACTCGCCTTCGCCGCACTGCTCGTCGGCTTCTCCAAGACCGCGGTGAGCGGGGCCAACACGGTCAGCCTCGCCATCTTCGCCGCCGTACTGCCCGCCCGCGCCTCCACCGGCATCCTGCTGCCGGTGCTCATCGTCGGGGACCTGATCGCCGTCCTCGTCTACCGGCGGCACGCCCACTGGCCCACCCTGTGGCGGCTGTTCCCGGCGGTCGGCGCTGGGGTGGTGGTCGGCACCGTGTTCCTGGTGTGGGCGGACGACGCCCAGGTACGGACCTCCATCGGTGTGATCCTGCTGGTGATGGCGGGCGTCACGATGTGGCGCCGGCGCCAGGAGAGACAGGCCGAGCGGGAGCCCGCCCCCGACGGGATCACGACCCGCGCGGGCCGGATGAAGGCCCGGTCGTACGGGGTGCTCAGCGGCTTCACCACCATGGTCGCCAACGCGGGCGGACCGGTGATGTCGATGTATCTGCTGTCGGCGGGCTTCCGGAAGCTGGGGTTCCTCGGGACGTCGGCGTTCTTCTTCCTGATCGTGAATGTGTCCAAGGTGCCGTTCAGTGCCGGACTGGGGCTGATCGACGGCCGGTCGCTGCTGCTGGACGCGGCACTGGTGGTGTTCGTGCTGCCGGGTGCGTTGATCGGCAAATGGGCTGTGAACCGGATCAACCAGCGACTCTTCGAACGACTCGTGATCGCGGCGACGGTCGTGGGCGGGGCCCAGCTCCTGCTGTCCTGAACCGATCAGTACGCTCAACGCCATGTCCCCGCACATCCTCGTCCTCGGCGGCACCGCCGAGGCCCGCGCGCTCGCCACCGCACTGGCCGCCCGCCCCGGTGTCCGGGTGACCACCTCGCTGGCCGGCCGGGTCAGCCGGCCGGGACCGGTGGCGGGGGAACTGCGCGTCGGCGGGTTCGGCGGGGCCGAGGGCCTGGCCCGGTGGCTGCGCGTGCACGCCGTGGACGCGGTCGTGGACGCCACCCACCCCTTCGCCGCGACCATCACCGCGCACGCGGCACGTGCCGCCGCCGACACCGGCCTCCCGGCGCTGGCGCTCCGCCGCCCCGGCTGGCGGCCCGCCCCCGGCGACCACTGGCACCCGGTCCGCACCCTCTCCGCCGCGGCCGACCTCCTCCCCACCCTCGGCCACCGCGCCTTTCTCACCACCGGCCGCCTCGGCCTCGCCGCCTTCGCCCCTCTCACCGACCTCCACTTCGTCGTACGGTCCGTGGAGCCGCCCGAGCCACCCATGCCGCCGCACACCCGAGTGATCCTCGCCCGGGGCCCGTTCACCGTCGCCGACGAGTCCGCGCTGCTCCGCGAACACCGGATCGACGTCCTCGTCACCAAGGACAGCGGGGGAGCGGCGACCGAGGCGAAACTGACGGCGGCACGGGACGCCGGGCTCCCGGTCGTCGTGGTGGAACGCCCCCCGCTGCCACCGGGCGTGACCGTGGTGCCGGACGTGGCGGGGGCACTGGAGTGGCTGGGGTCGCTCCCGGGCGCCGGCGGACGTACACCACCGCCGCAGTGAGCCCACCCCCGCACGAGGGGGCCCTCCGAGGGCACACCACCCCCGTCACACCGGTGCCGTGCCCTGCGCCGGGCGGCCGGAGCGCAGCGGCAGGACCTGGCTGAGGTCCTCCACCAGCAGCCGCTTGGCCATGGCGTCGACGGCGGCCCGCAACTCCTTGCCGCCCGGGCGCCCGATGTCCTCCTGGACCCGTTCCTCCAGCCAGGCGCCCCAGGCACCGGTGAGCACCCGGGCCTCACGGGCACCGGCCGCGGTGTGGGAGAGCAGGGAGCCGTGGCGCGTCAGATAACCCTCCTCCACCATCCGGTCGAAGACCGGCAGCAGCACTTCGGGCGGCATATGGCGGCGGGCCGCGATCAGCCCCAGACTGGCATGGCCGACCATGCGGTCGAAGAGTTCCACCTGCATCACGGCCCACGCGCCCGCCACATCCAGCCGGGTGTCCGAGGCGAGCACGAGCCGGCGCGCGGTGTCCAGATCGGTGCCGCCCAGGATCCGGCACACCGACGCCTCCAGCACCCGCCGCGAGTCGGCGTCATGGGGCTGCCCGAAGCCTTCGCCCATGTCCGTGGACGACAGCCGCGCACTGTCACGCAACCGCACCTGCCTGAGGAACAGGGCGACGACGAAACCCAGTGCCGCGACCGGCACGGTCCAGCGGAACACGGTCTGCAAGGTGTCGGCGTACGCCTGGATGATCGGCGCCGCCGCCTCGGCGGGCAGCCGGTGCAACCCCTCGGGGCTGGTCGCCGCCCGCGCCACCGTCTGCGGGTCGGCGGCGCCGGTGGCCGTCGCGGACGCGATGCCGTCGCGCAGGTGAGGGGCGAGGGAGTTGGTGTAGATCGTGCCGAACACGGCGGTGCCGAACGAGGAACCCAGCGTACGGAAGAAGGTGACACCGGAGGTCGCGGTGCCGAGATCGGCGTAGTCGACGGTGTTCTGCACGGCGATGGTGAGCACCTGCATGCCCAGCCCGATGCCGGTGCCCAGGACGAACATGTACAGCGACTCCAGCCAGACCCCCGTGCCCGGCCCCATCAGGGACATCAGATACAGGCCGACGCCCATCACCAGCGTGCCGACGATGGGGAAGATCCGGTACCGGCCCGTCTTGCTGACCACATTGCCGCTGAACACCGACGCGATGAGCAGCCCGAACACCATCGGCAGGGTGCGGACGCCGGAGACGGTGGCCGAGTCACCGTCGACGTACTGGAGATAGGTCGGCAGGAAGGTCATCGCGCCGAGCATCGCGAAGCCGACGACGAAACTGAGCACCGAGCACACCGTGAACACCGGGTTGCCGAAGAGCCGCATCGGCAGCATCGGTTCGGCGGCACGGGTCTCCACCCAGCAGAACAGCCCGAGCGCGACGAGCCCGCCCACGAACAGCCCGACGACCACGCCGGAGCCCCACGCGTACTGGTTGCCGCCCCAACTCGTCGCCAGGATCAGCGCGCTCGCGCCGACCGCGACCAGTGCGATGCCGAGATAGTCGATCACCGGCCGGGACGCCGACTTCACCACCGGGATGGTGCGGGCCGCCGCGAACACCACGGCGATCGCGATCGGCACATTGATGTAGAACGCCCAGCGCCACGTCAGATGATCCGTGAACAGCCCGCCCAGCAGGGGCCCGATGACCGTGGCCACCCCGAAGACCGCACCGATCGCGCCCTGGTACTTGCCGCGCTCCCGCAGCGGGATCACATCGGCGATCAGCGCCATCGCCGTCACCATCAGCCCGCCCGCCCCGATGCCCTGCATACCGCGCCAGATGATCAGCAGGGTCATGTTGGAGGCGAGGCCGCACAGGAACGAGCCGGTGATGAACACGATCGCCGAGACCTGGAAGACCACCTTGCGGCCGAACAGGTCGCCGAACTTGCCCACCAGGACGGTCGCCACCGTCTCCGCGAGAAGATACGACGTGACCACCCACGACATGTGCTCGGCACCACCGAGGTCCGAGACGATCGTCGGCAGCGCCGTGCCCACGATGGTCTGGTCGAGGGCGGCCAGCAGCACACCGAGCAGGATCGTGACGAAGACGATGTTCCGCCGCCGGGGGTCGAGCACCGGCGGCTGCGCTGCGGGCGGGGCGGTCTCCTCGGCGACGGTCACGCGGCCACGATCACATCGCGGCACCGTCACCGCACGTCAGAGCCGTCCGCCCGGGTACCGGGACCCGGCCGCCGGTCAGTCCTCCCCGCGACGGCGTCTCAGCAGATAGGTGTCCATGATCCACCCCTTGCGCTCGCGTGCCTCCGCCCGCAGCCGCTCGATCCGCGGCGCGGCCTCGGCGATCGGCCCCGAGGCGAGGATCTCGTCGGGCGTGCCGATGTACGCACCCCAGTAGATGTCGATGTCCTGGTCCGCGTACCGCCGGAACACCTGGTGGGCGTCGAGCATCACGACCACGTCGTCCACGCCCTCCGGGAAACCCTCCGCCAGTCTGCGGCCCGTGGTGATCTGCACCGGCCGCGCCACCCGGTTCAGCCCCGTGCGATGCCGGGCGACCAGCGCCGAGACACTGCTGATCCCGGGGATCACGTCGTACTCGAAGGCGACCGCGCCCCGGTCCAGGACCTCCTCCAGGATCCCGAGCGTGCTGTCGTACAACGCGGGGTCGCCCCACACCAGGAACGCGCCCGTCCCGCCCTCGGCCAGCTCGTCGGTGATCAGCCGCTCGTAGATGTCGGCCCGCGCGCTGCGCCAGTCCCCGACGGCCGGGGAGTACGCCGCGCCGCCCGCACGCCGGTCCCGCTCCGGGTCCCGCGCCTCCACGACCCGGTACCCGCCCCCCGGTATGTGCGTGTCCAGCATCTCCCGACGCAGCCCCGTGAGATCCGATTTCACCTCGCCCTTGTCGAGCAGGAAGAACACGTCCGTGCCGCGCAGCGCCCTGACCGCCTGGAGGGTGAGCTGCTCGGGGTCGCCCGCGCCGATACCGATGACATGAATCTTTCGCACGCTCCCGAGTGTGCCGTACGGCACTGACAGTGACGTCGGCGGCCGGACGAGAAGCCGACGAGCGACCGCCGGTGGGCGGCGGAGTCACCCCCCCCGCCCCCTACCGCCCGCCGCCCAGCCGCGGTGCCCGAGCCGCCGCGTCCACCGTCGCCGCGCTCTCCTCCACCTCGGTGGCCAACGCCCGTGCCCAGTCGGCCAGCCCCCCGAGATCCATCCCGTACGGCACCGCCCGCCCCGACTCCGCCGCCCATTCCCCGATCGCGCCCGCGCCGCGCCGCAGCAGCCGGGCCCCGCCGGTCGGGTTGCCGCGAGCGGCGTGGGTGAGCCCGACGGCGAGCTGCGCGAGGCCCCGCCACAGGCTCCGCTCGTCGTCCGGCCGGGACTTCCAGGCGTCCTCGAACACCTCGTGCGCGTGGAACGGCCTCCCCGCGTCCAGCAGCGCCTGCGCCTCGGCCACCGTCCGCTCCGGAGTCCGCACGACCCCTTCCGGCTGCCGCTCCACCCCCGTCGCCCCGTACGGCAGCGGACGCCCGAGCCCGTCACGGGGCCGGGCGTTGCGGGCCCGCCCCGCACCGTCCCGGTCCCGCTCCGTGCCCGCCGCCGTACCGTCGTCCGATGCGCTGAGAGGCTCCATACGACGATTGTGCGTGACCGGCTCACCTCCCGCCGTGAGGTAAAGTACTCCCGGCGCGATCACGTGGACCACCACGGGAACGCGGCGGGACGTGGCGCAGCTTGGTAGCGCACTTGACTGGGGGTCAAGGGGTCGCAGGTTCAAATCCTGTCGTCCCGACTCGTGAGAGTCACAGACAAGGCCGGTTTCGGAGGCATCCGAAACCGGCCTTCGGTCGTTCTGACCGGCCTTCGGTCGTTCTGGGGGACAGGTCGGGGACCGAGTCAGCCGGCACTTGATCTCGCCTCAGCGGATCGGGGTCGGTCCCCGCTCAGCGGCGGGAGGAGGCGGGCAAGGCGCTCCCGGCGCCGAAGTGGCCTGCCGCCGCCGAGGCGACCGTCGATCTGAGCGAGGCCCACCCCAGGGGAGCCGGGCACGGTGACGCCGGAGGGGTCCGCCTCCCCGAGCGAGGACCCCGCACAGATCGCGGACGTGGTCGAGGTGCTGCCTGTCGCCGACACCGTCGGCACGCAGACGCAGGTGCAGAACGTGCGGCCGCGACGGCGGATCCGTCCGCTCCCACCTCGGGTGGGGAAGGCAGCGGTCCTTCTCCCGATCCTGCAGAGGCGGCACCGGAGCCCACGGACCCCTCCGCGCCGGCGGACGGGCCGTCACCCGAGCCGACTGACGGCCCGATGCCGTCGCAGTCGTCATCGCCTTCAGCTGAGCCGGAGGAAGTCACGCCGCCGTGGGCATGACGTGTGCCAGGGCGGGGGCAAGGCCGGGCCCGGGGGTGTTCGGAACCGGCCTTTGTGCGTCATCTGTCAGTTGTCGGTCGTCAGTTCGCGTACCGCTCGTACCAGAGTCGCGTTGTCCCGGGCCGTGGTTCCGTCGGGGAGGTCGGTGCCGTCCTCGAAGCCGATTCGGGTCTGGTGGCCGTCCTCGGCGGCGGCGTGGACCAGGGGCCAGACCGTCGGGCCCTCGCCGTGGTAGAGGATCGGGCAGGTCACCCCGGCGGCGAGGATGCGTCCGGCCATCGCGCGGGCGGCCGTGACCGCCTCCTCGGGGTCCTCCTCCACCGGCTCGATCAGGATCCGTACGTTGTCGTGCAGGGTGGGCGATGCCAGGAGGGCGGGGACGTCGTCCATCGTCCAGACGGCGCTCTCCAGCACCATGCCCCGCTCCACGACCAGTCGGGCGGTGTCGGCCGCGCCCTCCTCGCAGAACGCGACGGAGGCGAAGTCGGGGAGGACGTCCCATGCCTTGACGAGCGCGTAGCGCTCCTCGGGGCCGGAGCAGGTCCACAGGCCGGTGGTGGTGCCGACCACCGCGCCGGGCGCGGTGGCCCGGATCGCGCGCAGCACCTCGGCGAGGGCCTCGGGGTGGATGCTCTGGCCGCCGTCCGGGGTGCGTACATGGAAGTGGACGACATCCGCTCCGGCGGCGAGGACGGCCGCGGTGTCGGCGGCGATCTGCTCGGCGGTGACCGGGACGGTGGGGTGCTCGGTCCTGGAGCGCCCGCCGTTGACGGCGGCTTTCAGAAACACGGTGGTCCTTTCGAGGAAGAGGGTGGAGCCGGGAGTCAGTTGAGGGCGCCCAGGGTTCTCAGGGTCTCGGTGGCGCCGGTGAGGGTGCCGAGGGGCTTGCCCCGGTGGAGTTCGGCGATGAGGGCGGGTTCCTCGGCGTCGTCCTCGATCGCCTCGTCCAGTACCTCGGCGAGGCGTCCGGCCGGCGCGATGATCAGGCCGTTGGCGTCGCCGAGCACCAGGTCGCCGGGGTGCACGGGGACACCGCCGCAGGTGATGGGGGCGCACAGCGAGCCGTCCGCGATTCCGTGGAGCTTGGTGGTCAGCGAGGTGCGGCCGAGGGCGTACACCGGGAGGCCCACCGCCCGCAGCGCGTCCACGTCGGTGCACAGACCGTCGACGACGGCGCCGGCCGCGCCGCGGGCGGCGAGCGCGTTGACCACCACCTCGCCCAGCGGGGCGTGGCGCCGGTCGCCGCCGGTGTCGACCACGACCACGTCGCCGGGTTCGACCAGCCCCGCCGCATGGTGGAGCACGGTGGAGTCGGTGGCGGTGGTCCGGACCGTCACCGCCCGCCCGACGAGCTTGCCGGTCCCCGCCACCCGCTGGAGCGCGGGCGCGCAGAAGCCCTCCTCCAGATAGTGGCCGAGGGTGGGGAAGTCGACCGTCCGCAGTCGTTCGACGAGCGCGGGGTCCAGTGGCGCGGGCAGGGCGCGGAGGTCCAGGGGCATGGGCGGGTCACCTCGGTCCGATGATGATGCGGCGGTTGCGGAGCACGGGCAGGACCGTGCGGGCCCGGTCGATGCGGTCCTTGTCGGCGTCGGTGACGAGCAGCGAGCGCTCCTCCTCGCCGAGCGCCGCACGGACCACCCCCAGCGGGTCGACCGCCATCGACATGCCGATGCAGTCGGGGGTGGTGAGCGAGGACGCCACGACCCAGCAGGTGTTCTCGATGGCGCGGGTGCGCAGCAGGGTCTGCCAGTGGTCCTCCTTCAGCGGCCCCTTCACCCAGGCCGCCGACACCGCGAGGAGGTCCGCGCCCATCTCCACCAGGGAGCGGGTGAACTCGGGGAAGCGGATGTCGTAGCAGTTGACCAGGCCGACGTTGAAGTCGCCGATGCGGACCACCACCGGGCCGGTGTCGCCGCGCTGGATGCGGCGCGACTCCTTGTAGGAGAAGGCGTCGTACAGGTGCATCTTGCGGTAGAGGCCGAGGACCTCGCCGTCGGCGTCCACCGCGGCCATGGTGTTGTACGGCAGTGCCGTCCCGCTGTCCTCGTAGCCCGCGGCGATGATCGCGACGTGGTGGGCGCGGGCGATCCGGGAGAGGCCCGCCAGGAAAGGCTCCCAGTGGGCCACGGCCAGGTCCCTGAGCTGGGTGTCGGTCTCGTCGCCGACGTCGGAGGGGAGCATCGACTCCTCGGGGAAGACGACCAGTTCGACGCCCGCCGCTGCGGCCTCGGCGGTCATCTCCTCGATGACGGCGAGATTGCCGGCCGCGTCGGCGGTCGGGGCGAATTGTGCTGCGGCGACCTTCACGGTCGTATCTCCTTGCTGGGGTGGGCGCAGTCCGGGGTGGGGTGTGCGCCCAGGGTGGGGGTGGCGGGGCGGGGCCCGGTGAGGACCGGGGTGGCCGGGGTCATCGCGCGAGCAGCCGGGACCGTCGGGGGTCCCAGCCCGCCCGGACCGGGGCGCCGACGGCCAGGCCGCTGCGGTCCGGGCCGCGGGACTCGGCGATCAGTTCCGTGCCGTCGGTGAGGGTGAGGTGGTAGCGGGTGGCGTTGCCGAGGTAGACGATCTGCTGGAGGGTGCCGTCCAGGACGGTCCCGCAGTCCGGGAGGTCGGCGTCCGCCCCGGCGAGCCGGACGCTCTCGGGGCGTACCGCGAGATGGGCCTCGGTGCCGTGGGTGAGCCCGTGCCCCTCCGGCGTGGTGAAGCGGCCGAGGCCGCCGACGTCGAGGACCGAGGTGCCGTCCACGGTGCCGGTCAGGAAGTTCGACGTACCGATGAAGTCGGCGACGAACCGGGTCGCGGGGCGTTCGTAGATCGCCTCGGGGGTGTCGACCTGGAGGACCCTGCCGCCGTCCATGACCGCGATGCGGTCGGACATGGTCAGGGCCTCCTCCTGGTCATGGGTGACCGTCACGAAGGTCACCCCGACCTCGCGCTGGATCTTCTTGAGCTCCAGTTGCATCTGCGCGCGCAGCTTCTGGTCGAGGGCGCCGAGCGGTTCGTCGAGCAGGAGCAGCGAGGGGCGGCCGATCAGCGCGCGGGCGATGGCGACCCGCTGCCGCTGCCCGCCGGACAGCTGGGCGATGGACCGCTCGCCGTAACCGGTGAGGCGGACCAGTGCCAGGGCCTCCCGTACCGCCTCGGCGATCTGCGGCTTCGGCCGGGACTTGCGCACCTTCAGCTCGAAGGCGACATTGTCGGCGACCGACAGATGCGGGAAGAGGGCGTAGCTCTGGAAGAGCATGTTGAGGTCCCGCTTGTGCGGCGGTACGGAGTTGGCGGGGACCCCGCCCAGCTCCACCGTGCCCTCGCTGGGGGTCTCGAAGCCGGTGATCATGCGCATGAGGGTGGTCTTGCCGCAGCCGGACGGGCCGAGGATGGAGAAGAATTCGTTGCGTCGGATGTCGAGGGTGACATCCCGCACCGCATGGGTGGCGCCGAAGGTCTTGCCCACGCCGGTGAGGCGTACGGCCGGTGCCGCGTCGGTGTCCGGGGCCGCCGGCCCGGAGCGGGTCTTCGTGGTGGTCATCGTCAGGACGCCTTCACCTTGGTCCAGCCCTGCTGGAAGTGCTTCATCGCGGTGCCCGGGTCGAGCAGGAAGTCCGCCTTGGCGATCGCCTCGTCGGAGGCGTACACGGCCGGGTTCTCCAGGGCCTTCTTGTCCTTGATGAACTCGCGGGCCCCGGCGTTGGTGCTGGCGCTGCCGCCGTCGTCGGTGGCCATGGCCGCGATCTCGGGCTGGAGGAGGTAGTTGATGAACCGGTAGGCGGAGTCCGTGTTCTCGGCGCCCTTGGGGATGGACAGGCCGTCCGTCCAGATCGAACCGCCCTCCTCGGGCAGGACGTAGTGCACGTCCGGGTTGGCAGCGACCACCTCCGCCATCGCCGTGCCGCTCCACGCCTGGGCCGCGCACGCCTGGCCGGTCGACAGGAGCTGCGGGTAGTTGGTGGAGTTGTAGCCCGCGAGCATCGTCTTCTGGTCGGTGAGCGCGTCGGTGGCGGCCTTGATCTCGCCCTCGTCGGTGCTGGTGGCGCGGGCGCCGGTCACCTGGAGCCCGGCGATGTACGCGGCGAGCATGTTGTCCAGCATGTAGACCTTTCCCTTGTACTTCTCGTCGAAGAGGGTCTTCCAGCTGGTCGCCGACGGGATGCACGTGTCGTTGTAGGCGAAGCCGGTGGTCCCCCAGATCCACGGGATCGAGTACTTGTTGCCGGGGTCGTAGGACGGGTCGCGGAATTTGTCCGCGAGGTTGTCCAGGCCCTTGATGCGGGAGTGGTCCAGCGGCTCGATCAACTGCTGCCCGATGAGCTGCTGCACGCTGTACTGGCTGGGCTCCACCAGGTCGTAACCGGCCGAGCCCGAGCTGAGCTTGGCGGTCATCGTCTCGTTGCTGTCGAAGGTGTCGACGGTGACCTTGATGCCGGTCTCCTGCTCGAACTTCTTCACCACCGAGTCGGGGATCTCCCCGGCCCAGGCGTAGATGTTCAGCTCCTTGCCGCCGCCCGAACCGGCGGAGCCGGAGTCCGAGCCGCCGCAGCCGGTGGCGATCAGGCCGGTGACGGTGGTGACGGCGATCGCGAGGACGCCTCTGGAGACACTTCTTGCGCGCATGAGGGTGGTGCCTTTCAGGAAAGCGGACGGACGGGGGAGGACGACCGGGGAGAGGGCCGAGGGGAGAGGGGAGCCTGTGCGGGGTCGGTCAGGCTCGGTCGGCGCCGAGCAGGACCCGGCGCATCTGCCGTAGGCCCACCCCGACGATGATCAGCAGGGTGAAGAGCACGAGCAGCGTGCCCAGCGCGTTGATCTCAGGGGTCAGACCGCCCTTGAGCATCGAGTAGACGCGCAGCGGCAGGGTGGTGCTGCCGACGCCGTTGGTGAAGGTGGACATCACGATGTTGCCGAAGGAGATGGTGAAGGAGAGCAGCCAGGCCGCCAGCAGCGGCTGTCGCAGCAGCGGCAGGGTGATCCGGCGGAACGACTGCCAGGCGTTGCAGCCGAGGTCGGTGGCGGCCTCCTCCAGGGAGGGGTCCAGGGCCGCGTGGGCGCCGAGCACGATCAGCGCCGCGTACGGCAGGGTCACCACCACATGGCCCGCGACCAGGGTCGTCAGGCCCAGGTCGGCGTGCATCGCGCCGAAGACCGACAGCAGCGCCACGCCGAGCACGATCTCCGGGATGATCAGCGGCAGGAACAGCCCGCCGGAGAAGACGGCCCTGCCCCGGGCCCGCAGCCGAGCCATGCCCATGGCGGCCAGCAGTCCGCACAGGGTGGCGAGGGTCGCCGAGATCAGCGCGGTCTCGGCGCTGATCCGCAGCGCCGCCAGCAGTTCGGTGTTCTCCGCGAGCCGCCCGTACCAGCGGGTGCTGAAGCCGTCCCAGCGGTAGGTGACCTCGGAGTCGTTGAAGGAGAGCACCACCACCACGACGATGGGGATGTAGAGGAAGGCGATGACGCCGCGGGCCAGCCAGGCCGTCAGGGTGTCGAGAGCGTGCTTCATGCCGACTTCCTCCTCAGCCGCCGGGCGGCCAGTCCGAACACCGCCATCGACGCCACCATCAGAAGCAGCAGTACGACCGAGGCGGCGGCGCCCATGGGCTGGTTACGGAACTCGGTGTAGAGGGTGACGATGAGGTTGCCGACGAGTTGGTCACGGCCGCCGCCCAGCAGCACCGGGATGACGAACACCCCGAGGGTCGGGATGAAGGTGAGCAGCGCCGCCGCGAGCATCCCCGGCCGGGCGATCGGCAGCAGTACCCGGGTGTGCACCCGCCACCAGCCGCACCCCAGGTCGCGGGCGGCCTCCCCGAGGGAGCCGTCGACCCCGCGCAGCGACGCGTAGATCGGGAAGATCGCGGTGGGCAGGAACGCGTACACCAGGCCGATGAAGGACGCGCCCTGGCTGGGGATCCACTGGGTGTTGCCGTCGGTGAGCCCGAGGGCGTCGGTGAGGCTGTTCACCGGCCCGCCGGGGCTGAGCAGATTGATCCAGGCGAAGGTCCGCACCAGGAAGTCGGTCCAGAACGGCACGATGATCAGCAGAAGCAGCAGCATCTGCCGCTGCGGGGAACGGCCGGCCAGGTAGTACGAGACCACATAGCCGAGCACCAGGCACACCGCGGTGTTCAGCGCCGCCATGCCCAGGCTGTAACTGAAGACCTTGAGATAGACCGGGTCCATCAGGTCCTGGTAGTTCGACAGGGTCCAGCCGCCCTGGATGCCGCCGTAGGCGTCCGCCGAGGCGAAGCTGTTGCGCACCACGAGCAGCAGCGGCACGAGAACCAGCCCGAGGACGGTGATCCCGGCGGGGGCGAGGAGCAGCGTCGTCACCGCCGCCCGCCGGCCGCGCGCCCGGCGGGCGGTGCCGGCACCGGAGGGGCCCGCGTCCCGCGGTTCGGCGGGCACACCGGTGGTGGCTGCCGTGACGGTCACCGCGACGGCCGCCGGGGCGTCGGGGCGCGGGGAGGGGTGGTGTGCATGTGCTGAACTCCTTGTCCGGGGGCGGTTCGAGGCCCAGGGCACGCCTCGCCGTCGTCGAGGGGAGGACCGCCGAGGTTGCGGATGGGAAAAGAGTGGGCGACGGGGCGGCGACCCGAAAGACACGCCCGCAACGAAACCCGTGGAATAGCGGCCCTGTTTCCACGCGTATCGCAGGGCGGTCGGACTGTGACGGGGGACATTGACACCCGGTGGCCGCAAGGCCGAAGGTGCAGTCAGTGCGCCGAGGCACTCGTACCCGCTCTGGAGGTTCCCGGTGATCGACGACCTGGACCGGCAGATCATCGACCAGCTCAGAGTGGACGGGCGCCGCTCCTTCGCGGAGATGGGCCGGACCGTGGGCCTCTCCGAGGCGTCGGTGCGCGCCCGCTACCAGCGGCTCCAGCGCAAGGGTGTGCTCCAGGTCGTCGGGATGACGGACGCCGTGCGCATGGGCGAGATGGAGGTCCATCTCGCGATCCGCGTCCATCACATCCCGGTGTCGCTGGTCGCCCGGGAGCTGTCACGGATGCCGGAGATCCGGTACGTCGCCTCCTGCGTGGGCCCGTACGACCTGATCGCGGACGTCCGCTGCCGGAATCTGGAGCACCTCGCCGAACTGCTCACCGAGCGGGTGCGCCGGGTCAACGGGGTCGCGCACGCCGAGGCGCTGACCGTGCTGGAGGTCATCAAGGACTCGTACCTGTGGGCCGGGTTCCGGGAGGTCCCGGTACGGCCGGAGAAGCGGATCATCCCCGGCTGACGGGAGGGCGCGGGGTTGTTTTCCCGGGAGTGAGCTGTTCCGGGGGGTTGCTTCCGGGGTCGCCTTGCGGGCCGTTCCGGAGTTGCCCTGCGCGCCGATCCGGGGTCGCCCCGCGCACCGATCCGGGGTCGCCCCGCGCGCCGTTCCGGAGTTGCCCCGCGGGCCGTTCCGGGGTTGCCCTCGCGGGCCGTTTCCGGGGCCGCTCCCCGGGGGGCTACTCCTCCGCCACGCCCTGTCCGACCGCGCTCGCCAGCCCCTGCCACGAGTAGTCCTTGAACAGCTCCAGCAGCAGAAGCACCTGCACCCGGGAGACCCCCGGCAGCATCCGGATGTCGTCGAGGAGTTGCACGAGCTGGGCTTGGTCCCGGCAGGTGCCTTCCAGGAAGATGTCCTGGCTTCCGGCGCACAGCGCCACATGGTTGATCATCGGCATACCGGAGAGGGACTTGGCCACCGCCTTGGGGGTGAGGTCCCGCACCCGGATCATCAGCCGCACCGACTGGTGTCCCAGCCGCAGCGGGTCGCACAGCGCGACGATCCTCAGCACCCCGCCCTCCTGGAGCCGGGCCACCCGCTGCCGTACGGTCCCCTCCGAGACGCCCAGCTCACGGGCGAGTGTGGTGTAGGGCGTCCGCCCGTCGATGGTGAGGGCGCGCATGATCCCGCGGTCGGTGTCGTCGAGCAGCACGCCCCCACCATGTCACCCCATTCAGGCCACGGTGGCTGAATGTGTCAGCCGTCACAAATCGGCTGGTACGAGGTGTTCTGTGGCGGGAAGGGAGCTGATGCAGCGGTCCGTCCGGAGGCGGGGCGCCGGTGAGCGGCTCACAGGTGAGGGGCTCACCGGCGCCATGGTGAGGTTCTCGTGCCCGGGTCGGTTGACTTGGAGAGCACTTCAACGAGCAGACTCCCGTTCGTGCCCGGACGACCCGGGTCCGAACGGGAGGAAACCCCCATGAAGTACCGCACCATCGGCATCGACCCGGCCCACCGCCGTGAGGTGAGTGTGCTCGCGCTCGGCGCGATGCTGTTCGGCACCCGCACCGACGAGAAGACCGCCTTCGCCGTCCTCGACCGCTATGTGGAGGCCGGCGGCAATTTCATCGACACCTCTGACAACTACGCCTTCTGGGAGGACGGCAGCCAGGGCGGGCAGAGCGAGGAACTGCTCGGCCGCTGGCGGCGCAGCCGGGGCATCGGCAGCGAGGTCGTCATCGCCACCAAGCTGGGCGCCCGCCCGCTGGCCCCCGGCACCGGCTTCGTCGACAACGCCGAGGGACTGTCCGCGAAGGTGATCCGGGAGTCCGCCGAGCGCAGCCGGGAGCGGCTCGGCGTCGACAAGCTCGATCTGCTGTACGCCCACATCGAGGACCGGACCGTCCCGCTCGCCGAGACCGTCGAGGGCTTCGCCGCGCTGGTCTCCGAGGGCACGGTCGGACTGCTCGGCGTCAGCAACCACGCGGTGTGGCGGGTGGAGCGGGCCCGGGCGATCGCGGCGGCGGCCGGACTGCCGGGCTACGAGGTGCTCCAGTACCAGCACAGCCTGCTGCGCCCGCGCTTCGACGTGCCCGGCGACCTGTTCCCGGACGGCAGCCTGGGCCACACAGGCCCGGAACTCCTCAGCTATCTGCGGGCCGAACCGGACCTCACCCTCGTCGCCTACTCCCCGCTGCTGGCCGGGGCCTACGTCCGCGAGGACAAGCCGGTGCCCTCGGACTACGACCACCCGGGCACCCCCGCCCGGCTCGCGGTCCTGCGTGAGGTCGCCCGGGAGAGCGGCGCCACCCTCAACCAGACCGTCCTGGCCTGGCAGATCGCCGCCGAGTTGCCCGTCCTCCCGCTCGCCGGGGCCTCGTCGCTCACCCAACTGGAGGAGAACCTGGCGGCGGTGGACCTGGAACTGACCCAGGAGCAGCGGGCCCGGCTGGACGCGGCGCACTGAACTGGCCGCCCGGTGGCGCCGGTCAGCTCCTGACCAGCAGCTGGAAGTCGAAGGCGTACCGCGACGCCCGGTAGATGTGGGTGCCGTACTCGACCGGGCGGCCGGTGACGTCGTAGGCCGTGCGACGCATGGTGAGGAGCGCGGCGCCGGGGTGTTCGTCGAGCAGCGCGGCCTCCCCCGGGGTGGCGGAGCGGGCGCCGACGGTCTGGTGGGCGCTGTGCAGGGTGACGCCGGCCGCGCGCATCGCCCGGTACAGGCCGGTCGTTTCGAGGCGGGGGGTCTGCGGGGTGAGGACGTCGGTCGGCAGGTAGTTGGTGAGGAACGCGACCGGCAGCCCATGGGTGAGGCGCAGGCGTTCCAGGAGGGTGACCTCGGTGTGCTCGGGGACGCCCAGGGCGGCGGCGACCTCGGCGGACGCGGGGACGGGCGCGTTGCGCAGGACGCGGGTCGTGGGCTGCTGACCCGCGGACTCCAGATCGTCGTAGAGGCTGCTCAGTTCGAGCGGTCGCTTGACCTGGCGGTGCACCACCTGGGTGCCCACGCCCCGACGGCGGACCAGCAGCCCTTTGTCGACCAGGGACTGGATGGCCTGGCGGACGGTGGGGCGGGACAGGCCGAGACGGTGGGAGAGGTCGACCTCGTTGCCCAGCAGATTGCCCGGGGGCAGCGCCCCGCGCTCGATGGCGGCCTCCAGTTGCTGGGCGAGCTGGTGGTACAGGGGTATCGGGCTCGCGCGGTCCAGGGTGAAGTCCAGGGAAGCGAGAGGGGAGACGGGGCCGGCTCCGGTCGTCGCCACGGGGCACCTCCGTGCGGGGCAGTGGGTGTCCTGCTCAGGGGCATCAGGCAGTCGGGATGTGCGGGGGAGTACGGGGGGTGCGGGTAGTGCGGGGGTGCTGGGCAGTACTGGGGGGTGCTGGGGCGGGCCCGGGTGTGTTCAGCGTGCTCGGGCGTGCTCGGAGTGTTCGCGTGGTCGGGTGTGCTCGGGTGTGCCCGTCAGGTCTAGTGCCGGGAGTGATCCCCTGTCAAGGCTTTGTACTTACATTCGGACCTTGTCCTGCAATGATGTCTGGACAAAGTATTGACACCGGGCGCGACAGGGGATTGGATCCCGGGCACCGGGTTCTCCGGAACCGCGCAGCGTTTCCCCGGAACCCCCCACCCTTTCCCCGGCCGCACAGTGAGGTGCAGCAACGATGGACCGCTCTTCTCGCTCCCGCAGAATCACCCCCGCCCTGGCCGTGGTGGCCGCGGCGGCCCTGACCCTGGCGGGCTGCTCCAGCGGCTCTGGCGGCAAGAAGTCCGAGGAGTCGGCGGCGGAGGGGGCCGGCGCGGGCAAGGCCACCACCCCGCGGATGACCGTCGCCCTCGTCACCCACCAGGCGCCCGGAGACACCTTCTGGGACATCGTCCGCAAGGGCGCCCAGGCCGCCGCCGACAAGGACAACGTCAAGCTCGTCTACTCCGCCGACCCCAACGCGGGCAACCAGGCCAACCTGATCCAGAACGCCATCGACCAGAAGGTGGACGGGATCGCCGTCACCCTCGCCAAGCCCGACGCGCTCAAGGGCGTCATAGCCAAGGCACAGCAGGCCGGCATCCCCGTCGTCGGCCTCAACTCCGGTCTCAGCGACTGGAAGGAGCTGAGCCTCATGGAGTTCTTCGGACAGGACGAGACCGTCGCGGGCGAGGCGCTCGGCAAGCGGCTCGACGAGGACGGCGCGAAGAACGTCGTCTGCGTCATCCAGGAACAGGGCAACGTCGGGCTCACCCAGCGCTGCGACGGGGTGAAGAAGACCTTCTCCGGCACCACCGAGGTCCTCAACGTCAACGGCACCGACATGCCGTCCGTGAAGTCCACCATCACCGCCAAGCTCAAGGAGGACTCCGCGATCGACCATGTCGTCACGCTCGGCGCCCCCTTCGCGCTGACGGCGGTCCAGGCCGTGGACGAGGCGGGCAGCGACGCGAAGGTCGCCACCTTCGACCTCAACAAGCAGCTCACCGGGGCCATCGCCAAGGGCGACATCGCGTTCGCCGTCGACCAGCAGCCCTACCTCCAGGGCTACCTCGCCGTGGACGGCCTCTGGCTCTACAAGAACAACGGCAACTACAGCGGCGGCGGCGAGCAGCCCGTGCTCACCGGACCGGCCTTCGTCGACGAGTCCAACGTCGAGGCCATCGCCACGTTCGCCCAGAAGGGCACCCGGTGATGGGCACACCCCAGCGGACGGCGCCGGCGGTGAGCGCACCGCCGGCGCCGTCCGGCCCCCGGCCGGCCGACGGACGCACCCGGGAGCGCCCGCTCGCCCTGCGGCTGCTCGCCCGGCCGGAAGTGGGGGTCTTCCTCGGCGCGGTCGCCGTGTTCGTGTTCTTCCTGATCGCAGCGCCCTCGGTCCGCCAGGGCGGCTCGATGGCCACCGTGCTCTACCAGGCGTCCACCATCGGCATCATGGCGCTGCCCGTCGCCCTGCTGATGATCGGCGGCGAGTTCGACCTCTCCGCCGGGGTCGCCGTCATCACCTCCGCGCTGACCGCCGGCATGCTCAGCTACCAGCTGACCCTCAATGTCTGGATGGGCGTGGTCGTCGCCCTGCTGGCCTCGCTGGCCGTCGGCGCGTTCAACGGCTGGATGCTGGTGAAGACCGGGTTGCCCAGCTTCCTGGTCACCCTCGGCACTTTCCTCATCCTCCAGGGCGTCAACCTCGCCGTCACCAAACTGGTCACCGGCAATGTCGCCACCGACGACATCAGCACCATGGACGGCTTCGACCAGGCCAGGGCCCTCTTCGCCTCCTCCTTCGACATCGGAGGCGTCGAGGTGAAGATCACCGTGGTCTGGTGGCTGGTCTTCGCCGGCCTCGCCACCTGGGTGCTGCTGCGCACCAAGTACGGCAACTGGGTCTTCGCCGTCGGCGGCAACCAGGACAGCGCGCGGGCCGTCGGGGTCCCGGTGACCTTCACCAAGATCACCCTGTTCATGTTGGTCGGCTTCGGCGCCTGGTTCATCGGCATGCACAACCTGTTCTCCTTCAACACCGTCCAGTCCGGCGAGGGCGTCGGCCAGGAGCTGATCTACATCGCCGCCGCCGTCATCGGCGGCTGTCTGCTCACCGGCGGCTACGGCTCGGCCATCGGCCCGGTCTTCGGCGCCTTCATGTTCGGCATGGTGAACCAGGGCATCGTGTACGCCGGATGGAACCCCGACTGGTTCAAGGCGTTCCTCGGGGTGATGCTGCTCGGGGCCGTGCTCATCAATCTGTGGGTACGCCGTACGGCGACCCGGAGGTGACCTGACCAATGACCAGCAAAGCCACCGGCACGAGTGCCCCCACCGGCACCGGCACCCACGGGACCGTCCTGCCCGACGTCCCGCCCGCGCAGGACGGCCCGATCGTCGAGCTGCGCGCCGCCGGCAAGTCCTACGGCAACATCCGCGCCCTGCACGGCGTCGACCTCACCGTCCACCCCGGGCGGGTGACCTGTGTCCTCGGCGACAACGGCGCGGGCAAGTCCACCCTGATCAAAATCGTCTCCGGGCTGCACCAGCACACCGAGGGCGACGTCCTCGTGGACGGCGAACCCGTCCGCTTCACCAGCCCTCGCCAGGCCCTCGACCGCGGCATCGCCACCGTCTACCAGGACCTCGCGACCGTGCCGCTGATGCCCGTGTGGCGCAACTTCTTCCTCGGCTCCGAGATGACCAGGGGCCCCTGGCCGGTGCGCCGGCTCGACATCGACCGGATGAAGCGGACCGCCGACGAGGAACTGCGCAACATGGGGATCGTCCTGGACGACCTCGAACAGCCCATCGGCACCCTCTCCGGGGGCCAGCGCCAGTGCGTCGCCATCGCCCGCGCGGTCTACTTCGGCGCGCGTGTGCTCATCCTGGACGAGCCGACCGCCGCGCTCGGGGTCAAGCAGTCCGGGGTGGTGCTGAAGTACATCGCCGCCGCCCGCGACCGGGGCCTCGGCGTCATCTTCATCACCCACAACCCCCACCACGCCTACATGGTCGGCGACCACTTCAGCGTGCTGCGGCTCGGCACGCTGGAACTCTCCGCCGACCGCAGCGAGGTCAGCCTGGAGGAGCTGACCAACCACATGGCGGGCGGCGCCGAACTGGCGGCGCTGAAGCATGAGTTGTCACAGGTGCGGGGCGTGGACGTGGACGAGCTGCCGGACGAGGTCGGAACGGGTACGGAACCCGGCCCCCCGGCGCCCGCCCCGCGGTCCCATGAACCGCCCGCCCCGGCCGCCCCGCGGTCCCATGAACCGCCCGCCCCCGCTGCACCACAGCAGTCCGACGAACCTCCCGCACCTCCCGCACCGCCCGTTCCACCCGCACAGCCCGAAGGGAAGTCCTGATCATGTCCGCTGCGCTGGACCGCATCCGGGTCGGCTCGGCCCCCGACTCCTGGGGCGTGTGGTTCCCCGACGACCCCCGGCAGGTGCCCTGGCAGCGCTTCCTGGACGAGGTCGCCGAGGCCGGCTACGAGTGGATCGAGCTGGGCCCCTACGGCTACCTCCCGACCGACCCCGTCCGGCTCGCCGACGAGGTGGGCCGGCGC
This sequence comes from Streptomyces sp. NPDC091377, assembly GCF_044757045.1. Lineage (NCBI taxonomy): Bacteria > Bacillati > Actinomycetota > Actinomycetes > Kitasatosporales > Streptomycetaceae > Streptomyces > Streptomyces sp. NPDC091377. The sequence goes on from NZ_JBIVUE010000003.1 coordinate 110,221, forward strand.
GGGCTCAAGGTCTCCGCCGGGACCGTCTTCACCGGCCTGCACCGCGGCCCGGACGTCTGGGAGCCGACCTGGAAGCACGTCAGCCAGGTCGCCGAGCTGACCCGCGCCATGGGCGCCCGGCACCTCGTGGTCATCCCCTCCTTCTGGCGTGACGACAAGACCGCCGAGATCCTGGAACCGCCGGAGCTGACCACCCAGCAGTGGGGCCATCTGGCCAAGGGCATGGAACTCCTCGGACACCGGGTGCGGGAGACGTACGGCCTGGACATCGTGGTCCACCCGCACGCCGACACCCATATCGACACCGAGACCCATGTCGAGCGCTTCCTCGACTCCACCGACGCCGGGCTGGTCGGACTGTGTCTGGACACCGGGCACTACGCCTACTGCGGCGGCGACAGCGTCAAGCTGATCGAGACGTACGGGGAGCGGATCGGGTACCTGCACCTCAAGCAGGTGGACCCGGAGATCCTCGCGGACGTCGTGGCGCACGGGACCGCCTTCGGGCCGGCCGTCCAGCGCGGGGTGATGTGCGAACCGCCGGGCGGGGTCCCCGAGCTGGAGCCGGTGCTCGTGGCCGCCCAGCGGCTGGGCATCGACCTGTTCGCGATCGTGGAGCAGGACATGTACCCCTGCGAGCCGGACGCGCCGCTGCCGATCGCCGTACGGACCCGGAAATTCCTGCGTTCCTGCGGGGCATGAGCCCGGCACGAAAGGGGCGGCGGCAGCCGGAGTGAATCCGGACTGCCGCCGCCCCCTTCGCGTACCGGAGACCTCAGCGGGTGGGCGCCGCCGTCACCGACGGGCCGCCGTGAGTTCCGCCGTGGGGGCGGGCTCGGACGGGACGGCACGGTCCTCGTCGCTCTCCCCGCCGCGCCTGCGGCCCCGTACGAGGAGCACGACGGCGGCGATCGTGGACAGGAGTCCCGCCGAGGCCGCGCCGATGGGGGCCGTCACCCCGACCGTCCGCAGCTGACCGCTGTCCTGCTCGGCGCGGTCCACCGCGAACTGCTGGGTGGCGTCGGTGAAGGAGAGCTTGTCCACGTCCAGCAGGGTCACCGCGTCCTCGTCGGAACCCGGGGCGCGCAGGGTGCGCTTGGGGCCGAGCTGGGCGTAGAGCGTACGACCGGTGGCCTGGTCCACGACCAGCTTGACGCCGTGGTTGGAGTACCACTCCTCGGCGATGACCTGCGGGGTGTCGGGGAGGCCGACCAGCGCGCCGGGCACCTGACGGGTACCGGCCTGCATGGGGGCGACCTTGCCGGTGAAGACGTAGCCCTTGTACCCCTTGATCTCCTGCGTGCCCTGGTAGGAGAGCGTGACCGTGGTGTCCCCGGTGCTGTCCCACCACTGGTAGGAGCGCTTCTCCACATCGAAGGGGAACTTCAGATACGCCTCGCCCTCGTGGTACGGCTGCTCGTCACAGCAGTGCACGGGCTTGTTGGTGCGGCGGTCGGTGACCCAGCGGGCGGTGGAGAAGTCCAGCGCGTCGTGCGGATCGGCCGCCGGAAGCGACTTCTCCGTGTCGACGGTGGTCACCACGTCCCACACGGCGTTCCCGCTGCGCTCGCTCTCGGCCACGTCACCGCGCACCCGCTGGGTGACGGTGATCTGCTCCCCGCTCAGCGTCTCCGTCTCGCCGACGTCGAAGTAACTGCCCGTGCCCTTGTACACCGCTGTCACATCGATGTCGATCGGGTTCACGGCGGCACGCGGCTTGACGTACCACACGAGCATGGGCGCGAGGACGAGGAGGAACACGCCTACGCCCAGCAGGATGAAGGCGAAAGGTGAGCCACTTCGGCGCATCCGGCACTCCCGTTCGAATATGCGAATCCGGCTATGCGAACCGGCGCTGCCCGCAGACCGTAGGAGCTGTGCGGGGGGTGCGTCTACGCACCTGGATGACAAAACGGGGGCGGATACGGCTGTTTCCCCCCGGCCCCCTCGGATTCCCCCGGGCCCCCCTCCGTCCACCCCCGGGCGCCCCTCGGTTTTCCCCCGCCGGGCGCCCCTCGTCCGGCCCCTCCCGGAGGGCGGCACGTGGCCGGGTGTGCCAGATTGCCGACGGAGGGAAGGCCGGAAACGGAACTGACAGGTCGTACCCCCGACCGCACGACGTCCCACGGAAGCCGGGGAAGGCGCATGGCCCTGCACCAGACCAACGCGGCGGACGCGCTGCCGTTCGACGATGTCTACTCCCTGCCCATCAGCGGGCGTGAGCTGCCGAAGTACCAGGTGCCCCAGGGAGTCTCCGACGCCCGCGCGGTCCGGGCCCTGATCCACGACGAGCTGACCCTGGACGGCAACGCCGCGCAGAACCTCGCCACCTTCTGCACCACCTGGGCCGAGCCCGAGGTGCACGCCCTGATGGACGAGTGCCTCGACAAGAACATGATCGACAAGGACGAGTACCCGCAGACCGCCGAGATGGAGAACCGCTGCGTCCACATGCTCGCCGACCTGTGGAACTCACCCGAGGGCGCGCAGACCCTCGGCTGCTCCACCACCGGCTCCAGCGAGGCGTGCATGCTCGGCGGCCTCGCCCTGAAGTGGCGCTGGCGGCAGCGGCGCCGCGCCGAGGGCAAGTCCACCGACCGGCCCAACATCGTCACCGGCCCCGTCCAGGTCTGCTGGGAGAAGTTCGCCCGCTACTTCGACGTGGAGCTGCGCCAGGTGCCGCTGGAGCCGGACGCGCTCGCCCTGCGCCCGCACCAGCTCCGCGACCACGTCGACGAGAACACCATCGGCGTCGTCGCCATCCTCGGCGTCACCTACACCTGTGTGTACGAGCCCGTCGCCGAGATCGCCGCGGAACTCGACCGGATCGAGCGCGAGACCGGCCTCGACATCCCGGTCCACGTCGACGGGGCCAGCGGCGCGTTCGTCGCCCCGTTCCTCCAGCCCGACCTCGTCTGGGACTTCCGGCTGCCGCGCGTCGCCTCGATCAACGCCTCCGGCCACAAGTACGGCATGGCCCCCCTCGGCGTCGGCTGGATCGTCTGGCGCGAGGCCGAGATGCTCCCCGACGACCTGGTCTTCCACGTCGACTACCTCGGCGGCGACCTGCCCACCTTCGCCCTGAACTTCTCCCGCCCCGGCGGCGAGGTCGTCGCCCAGTACTACAACCTGCTGCGCCTCGGCCGCGAGGGCTACACCCAGGTGCACGGCGCCTGCGCCATGACCGCGCAGATGCTGGCGGGCCGGCTGCGCGAGATGGGCCCCTTCACCGTGCTGCACGACGGGCACGACGCCCTCCCGGCCGTCTCCTGGACCCTCACCGACCCCACCACCAGCCCCTTCACCCTCTACGACCTCACCGACCAACTGCGCCGCCGCGGCTGGCAGGTCCCCGCGTACCCGCTGCCCGCCAGCCGCGGGGACACCGTCATCGCCCGGGTGCTCGTACGGCACGGCATCAGCTACGACAAGGTCGTGCTGCTGGCCGAGGACATCCGCAAGGCCGTCGAACACCTGTCGGCGGGACCGACCGCCCATGTGGCGGAGCAGCCCGGGTTCCATCACTGAGGCCGGTGATGCCGCTGAGGTCACTGAAGTCGCTGAGGCCACCGAGACTACTGAGGCCGCCTCACCCGGTGCGCACCTCCGCGACCCGCACCGGACGGTGCTCGCGCAGCGACAAGGTGCACGCCTCCGCGATCCAGCCCGCCTCCAGCGCGTCCGCGACCGTGCAGGGCGAGGGCCGGGTGCCCGCCACCACCTCGGTGAACGCGGTCAGCTCGGCGCGGTAGGCGGCGGCGAAGCGGTCCATGAAGAAGTCGTGCGGCGTGCCCGCGGGGAAGCGCGCGCCGGGCTCCACCGAGCGCAGCGGCAGCCGGTCCTCCAGGCCCACGGCGATCGAGTCGGCGAAGCCGTGCAGCTCCATCCGCACATCGTGTCCCCGCCCGTTGTGGCGGCTGTTGGAGACCACCGCGATCGTGCCGTCGTCCAGGGTGAGGACCGCGCCGGTGGTGTCGGCGTCGCCCGCCTCCCGGATGTAGTCGGCGCCCCGGTTGCCGCCGACCGCGTACACCTCGGTCACCTCACGGCCCGTCACCCACCGGATGATGTCGAAGTCGTGCACCGAGCAGTCCCGGAAGATCCCGCCGGACGCGGCCACGTAGGCGGCGGGCGGCGGCGCCGGATCGAGCGTGGTCGACCGTACGGTGTGCAGGGCGCCCAGCTCACCGCCGCGCACGGCGTCCCGCGCGGCCACGAAGCCCGCGTCGAAGCGCCGGTTGTAGCCGATCTGCACGGGGACGCCGCCCTGTTCGACGTCCTTGAGGACGGCGACCCCCTCGGCCATGGTCCCGGCGACCGGCTTCTCGCAGAACACCGGCACACCCGCCCGTACCCCGGCACGGATCAGAGCGGGATGGGCGTCGGTCGCCGCGGCGATCACCACGCCGTCGATCCCGGCGGCGAGCAACGCCTCCGGGGAGTCCGCGACCTGCGCGCCGAACCGCTCGGCGGCGGCCTTGGCGGCCTGCGGGTTCGGGTCGGCGACGACGAGCGACCGGACCGCGTCGAGTCCGGACAGGGTCTCGGCGTGGAACGCGCCGATGCGGCCGAGGCCGAGGATACCGATGCGCATGCGCTGTGCTGCTCCTTCTCCTTGGTGGTGCTTGCCGTACTTCCGAGAGGTGTGTCGAGGGCCGGGGCGAGCGGGCCCGAGGCTTCAGTCCAGGGCGCCCAGCACGTTCTGGTCCCAGTCGATCACCGAACCCGTGACCACGCCCGACCGCTCCGACAGCAGCAGGACCACGAAGTCGGCGATCTCCTCCGGCCGGCCCAGCTTGCCCATCGGCAGCCGGGCGGCGGCCTGCTCGCGCCAGTCGTCGCCCGCCCCGTGGAAGGCGCGCTGGGTGGCGTCCTCGCCCTCCGTCGCGGTCCAGCCGATGTTGAGGCCGTTGATCCGGATCCGGTCCCAGCGGTGGGCGTGGGCGGCGTTGCGGGTCAGCCCGATCAGACCGGCCTTGGCGGCGACGTAGGGGGCGAGGAAGGACTGGCCGCCGTGGGCCGACGACGTGATGATGTTGACGATCGTGCCCGGCGCCCCCCGCCCCACCATGTCCGCGACCGCCGCCTGCATGGTGAAGAACGGTGCCTTGAGGTTGATCGCGAGATGCGCGTCGAGGAGTTCGGGCGTGGTGTCCAGGAGTGTGCCGCGCGAGGTGAGGCCCGCCGCGTTGACCAGGCAGTCGATCCGGCCGTACGCGGCGACCACCTCGGCGACCGACGCCTTCGCCCGCTCCGGGTCCGCCAGGTCCGCCCGGACGAACAGGGCCTCGCCGCCCGCCGCGCCCAGCTCGGCCACCAGTGCCTCGCCCGGCCCGCGCCGCCGTCCGGAGACGGCGACGACCGCGCCCTCCCGTACCGCCGCGCGGGCGACCGCTGCACCGACACCCTGTGTGCCACCGCCCACCAGGACGACCTTGTCGTCGAGAAGTCCCATCGCGTTCTCCCAGGTCCTTTCCGCTTGCGGGGCCTTGTCGGCTCCCGGAGCCGGAGCCGGAGCCGGAGCCGGAGCCGGCCCCGGCCTCAGCTCCAGCCCGACCTTCGGGCTCGTCCTCAGCTCCGGCTCGGCTTCGGTTTCAGCTCGCGCGTCGCCGGACCGCCGCCGCCCGCAGTGCCTCCCGCAGGGCCTCCGGCGCCCACTGCTCACGCAGCGCCCGGCGGACCAGGTCGGCCTGGGAGGGCGGGGCGAGACCGTCCACCGGCGGGTCGCTGTCGAGGTCGGTGGGGAAGGGGTAGCCCTCGGCGCTCGCGGCGATCACGTTCTCCAGCAGGCGCTCGTCCACGCCCTCGGCGCGGCGCCGGAGCAGGACCGGATAGACGGCGTTCACGACCGCCTCCCGGTCCACCGTCTCCATCGCCCGCCCGAAGGCGGAGGAGATCTGGAGCAGATGGGCCGTACGCCGCACGTCCCGCGACCGGTTGGTGCCCGCCGCGTGGAACAGCGCCGGATTGAAGAACACGGCGTCGCCCTTCGCGAGCGGCAACTGGACGTGCCGCTCCTCGAAGTACGCCCGGAACTCCGGCCGCCGCCACGCCAGATACCCCGGCCCGTACGTCTGCGAGTACGGCAGGTACATCGTCGGCCCGGTCTCCACCGGCATGTCGCAGTGCGCGACCGCGCCCTGGAGGGTGAGCACGGGGGACAGCCGGTGGACGTGCGCCGGGTACGCGGCGGCCCTGGCGTCGGAGAGGAAGCCCAGATGGTAGTCGCGGTGGGCGGTCTGCGCGGCGCCGCCCGGGTTGACCACGTTCACCTGGGAGGTGACCTGGTAGGCGGGGCCCAGCCACGCCTCCGCGACCAGGGCGAGGACATCGCCGGCGTAGTAGTCGGCGAACGCCTCGGGATCGTGCAGGGCCGTCTTCTCCAGGGCGTTCCACACCCGGTCGTTGGCGCCCGGCCGCGCGAAGTGGTCCCCGGCGCCCGCGCCCGAGGCGCGCTGCTCGGCGATCAGCGCCTCGAAGACCGAGGTGACCCGGTCCAGCACCGCCCCGTCCGCGAACGCCCCGCGGAAGACCACGATCCCGGGCCCGTCGGCGAGCGCCCGCACCAACTCGCACTGGAGCGCGCGGCGGTCGGCGGGCGGCCGGCGGCCGTCGTACACCGGGACGTTCCGCTCCACGGCGGCGGCGAGGGGACAGGCGGCCGGGTCCGTGGCGCGCTCCACCAGCGCGCGGAACGCGTCCAGGTCGCCGTCACCCTCGGCGAACCAGACGCCGTCGTTCCCGGACGACGGGGCGGTCGATACGGACATCGGCATCCTTCCGAAGACGTGACAGAGGCGGCACGGCCCTGTCATTCTTGTCCTTACAAACCCCTCGAACAACCAGCAGCAATCCATCAAAAAACCCTCAGGCGACCCGAGGAGCCGACGGATGGGCCACCCCTTCCCGATCCGGGAGATCGCACGTCAGGCGGGGCTGAGCGAGGCCACCGTGGACCGGGTCCTCAACGGCCGGGGCGGCGTCCGCGACAGCACCGCGTACGAGGTGCGCCGGGCCATCGCCGACCTCGACCGGCAGCGCACCCAGGTCCGCCTGGTCGGCCGTACCTTCATGGTCGACATCGTGATGCAGGCACCCGAACGCTTCACCACCGCCGTACGCGCCGCCCTGGAGGCCGAACTCCCCGCCCTGCACCCGGCGGTGCTCCGCTCCCGCTTCCACTTCCGCGAGACCGGACCCGTAGGGGAACTGGTCCGCACCCTCGACCGCATCGCCCGGCGCGGCTCCCAGGGCGTCGTCCTCAAGGCACCCGACGTCCCCGAGGTGACCGACGCGGTCGCCCGGCTCACCGCCGCCGGGATCCCGGTCGTCACCCTCGTCACCGACCTGCCCGCCAGCACCCGTCTCGGCTGTGTCGGCATCGACGACCGCGCGGCCGGCGCGACCGCCGCCCACCTCATGGGCCAGTGGCTCGGCGACCGCCCCGGCACCGTCCTCACCAGCCTCAGCAGCGGCTTCTTCCGCAACGAGGAGGAACGCGAGATGGGCTTCCGCGCCGTCATGCGCGCCCACCACCCCGACCGGGCACTGGTCGAGATCACCGAGGGCCAGGGCCTGGACGCCACCCAGTACGACGCCGTCCGCGCCGCCCTCGAACGCGACCCCGCCATCCGGGCCGTCTACTCCATCGGCGGCGGCAACGACGCCACCCTGCGCGCCTTCGCCGACCTCGGCCGGGAGTGCGCGGTGTTCATCGCCCACGACCTCGACCACGACAACACCCGGCTGCTGCGCGCACACCGGCTGTCCGCCGTCCTCCACCACGACCTGCGCCAGGACCTGCGCGAGGCGTGCCATCTGGTGATGCGGGCCCACGGAGCGCTGCCGCCCGCCGGACCCACCCTCCCGTCCGCCATCCAGATCGTCACGCCCTACAACATGCCCCCGGGCACCCCGGCCCCTCCGGCCCGCTGACACCGGCCGACCCCGGTACGACGGGCCCTACGCCTCCGGCACGGTCACCCACGCCCCGCGCTGCGCCGAGCGCTCCATGGCGCGCAGCACCACGGCACTGCGTACGGCGTCCCCGAGGGTGGCGCCGTAGGCGGTGCCCTCGGCGATCGAGCGCAGGAACCGGTACGCCTCGATCACCTTGAGGTCGTCGTAGCCCATGGCGTTCGCCGCGCCCGGCTGGAAGGCCGCGAACTCGCCGTCGCCCGGACCCGCGTACACCGTGCTGACCGGCTGGTCCTGGTAGGCGGTGCCGCGGCTGACCCCGAGTTCGTTCATCCGCCGGAAGTCCCAGAACACCGCGCCCTCGGTGCCGTGCACCTCGAAGCCGTACGCGTTCTGCTCACCGACCGAGACCCGGCACGCCTCCAGCACACCCCGTGCGCCGGAGGCGAAGCGGAGCAGACAGCCGACGTAGTCCTCGTTCTCGACCGGGCCGAGGGCGCCGCCGGACGCGCGCGCGTGACCGGCGGTGGCACCGGACGGCCGGGCCCGCCGCGGGATGAACACCGCGGTGTCCGCGCTGAGCGACGCGATCTCGCCGACCAGGAACCGGGCCAGGTCCACGCCGTGCGAGGCGAGATCGCCCAGCACCCCGCTGCCGCCCCGCGCCCGCTCGTACCGCCAGGTCAGCGCGGAGTCGGGATGGGCCGCGTAGTCGCTGAACAGCCGTACCCGCACATGGGTCACCGTGCCGAGGTCCCCGGACGCGATGAGCGCGCGGGCCGCCTCCACGGCGGGCGCGTTGCGGTAGTTGAAGCCGACCGCGCCCTGGACACCGGCCTTCGCCACCGCGTCGGCGACCGCCCCGGCGTCCTCGGCGGTCAGTCCGACCGGCTTCTCGATCCACAGATGCTTGCCCGCCTCGGCCACGGCGACGCCGATCTCCCGGTGCAGGAAGTTCGGCGCGGTCACGCTGACCGCGTGCACGCGGGGGTCGGCCACCACCTCCCGCCAGTTGGGTGTCGTCGCCCTGAACCCGAACTGCTCCGCCGCCGCCTCCGCCCGTCCGGGCACCTCGTCGGCCACCGCCACCAGTTCGGGACGGAGCGCGAGGGCGGGGAAGTGGTGCCGGACCCGGGCGTACGCCTGGGTGTGCACCCGGCCCATCCAGCCGAAACCGACGACGGCGACACCGAGCGCTTCCACCATGGCGACCTCTTCCTTCGGCTTCTGCTTCGAGCGCGGCGGATTCGGCGCGCTCCCTTTGGACCGGAGCAGTCTTTGGACCGGAGCAGCTTTGGACCGGTCCAAGGACTGCTCCGGTCACGATGGGCGGGCGCGACGGCCCGTGTCAACTGTCCGGTGGCTGGTGTCGGCCCCGGCGACGAGGTCGGTACGGGTCCTTTGACAAGCTCGCCGTGCCCATGGAACGGTCCACCGCATGAGCAGCAGAGCGCCGACCATCCGTGATGTCGCCGAGCGCGCCGGGGTCTCCAAGTCGCTGGTCTCGCTGGTGCTGCGCGGCTCCGACCAGGTGAGCCGGGAGAAGCGGGAGGCGGTGCTGAGGGCCGCCCGTGAGCTGGGCTACCGGCCGAACGCCGCCGCCCGCAGCCTCAGCGAACGCCGTACCCGCACGGTCGGCGTCCTCGTCAACGACCTGCGCAACCCGTGGTACGCGGAACTCCTCGACGGCCTCAACTCCGTCCTCCACACGGCGGGCCTGCGCATGCTGCTCGCCGACGCCCGGCTGAACCGCCGGGCCGGTCACGACCTGCCCGGCCCCTTCCTCGATCTGGGGGTGGACGGTGTGATCGTCGTGGGCACCCTGCCCGATCCGGCGGCGCTGGACGCGGTGGCCGCGCATCTGCCGTCGGTGGTCGCGGGCGCCCGGGAACCGGTCCCGGACGGCGTGGACGTGGTCGCGGGCGACGACGAACGGGGCGCCCGGCTGGTCACCGAGCACCTCATCGGGCTCGGGCACCGCCGGATCGCCCATCTCGCCGGGTACGGCGCGGTGGGTGCGCTGCGGCGGCGCGGCTACGAGACGACCATGGGGGAGCGCGGTCTGACGGGGGAGGTGCGGGTCGAGCCCTGCGATCTGACCGAGGAGGGCGGGCACCGCGCCGCCGTCCGGCTGCTGGCCCGCCCCGACCGCCCCACCGCCGTGCTCGCCGCCAATGACATCGCCGCCGTCGGAGCACTCTCCGCGGCGGCCGACCTGGGGCTGACCGTGCCCGGCGACGTGTCCGTGACCGGCTACGACAACACCGGTGTCGCCCGGCTGCGCCACCTCTGGCTCACCACGGTCGACCACGCGGGCCACGAGATGGGACACCTCGCCGCCCGGTGCCTCCTCGACCGGCTGGCAGGCGCCGGGGGAGCGGGCGGGCTGCGCCTGACCGAGCCGACGCTCCAGGTGCGCGGGACGACGGGTCCCGCCGCCCCGCCCCTGCCTCACGGGGTCAGAGGTTGATCGCGTACACCTTCCGCAGCGTCTCGTGCACCGTCCATGTCGTCCGGTCGCCCTCGCGCAGTACGCCCAGGTCGCCCGGGCCCACCGTCAGTGTCGGTCCGCCCTCGACCTCGATCGTGGCGGAGCCGCTGAGCACGACGAACAGCTCGTCGGCCTCGGTGTCGGTCACCACCCCGGGGGTGATCTGCCAGACGCCCCGGACCTGGCGGCCGTCCTCCGACTCCCAGACGACCTTGCCGGTCACCTCGGGGGTGCCGGAGACGATCTGGGCGGGGTCGAGCGGCTCGGGTTCGAGCACGGCGTCGGGGACGTGGACGACGAAGCTGTGGTTCATGCGCCGACCTTAGCCAGCGACGACCCGCCCGCGAGGCGGACACAGTGTGCGTGATCGGCGGGCGCGGGCGGACACTTCGTCGGGTACGGCGCGCGGCGGACGCGGACGGCCGTGCGCAGCACCACCGACGGCCGCGAGGACCCCGCTCTATCAGTAATAGCTTATATAAGTGATGGGTGATACGTTGAACCGCATGCACGCCTTCGATGTGCTCGGCGACCCCGTACGCCGCCGGATCCTGGAACTGCTCGCCGACGGCGAGATGGCCTCCGGCGCGGTGAGCGAGATCATCCGTGAGGAGTTCGGGATATCGCAGCCCGGGGTCTCCCAGCACCTCAAGGTGTTGCGGGAGAACGGATTCGCGACGGTGCGTCCCGAGGGCACCCGGCGGCTCTACGCGGTCGACTCCGCACCGCTGCGGGATGTCGATGTGTGGCTGGACCGCTTCCGGCGCTTCTGGACCCCCCGACTGGACGCCTTGGCCACGGAACTGGCCCGGGGCCGACGCGAGCGCCGTCTGCGCGGCGAGGAACCACCGAGGAGCACCCATGATTGATGTCGACCACCAGATCAACGCCGTGAGCCGCACGGTCGGCAAGCGCGTCTTCAAGGCGGGCGAGGCCCGGATCGTCACCGTCAGCCAGGCGTACGACGCCCCGCTGGACGACGTCTGGGACGCCTGCACCAACCCGGAGCGCCTCCCGCGCTGGTTCGCCCCGGTCACCGGCGACCTCACCCTCGGCGGCACCTACGCCGTGCAGGGCAACGCCTCCGGCACCATCGAGCGCTGCGACCCGCCCAAGGGCTTCTTCGCCACCTGGGAGTACGGCGGCGAGGTCAGCTGGATCGAACTGAGCCTGACCCCCGAGGGCGACGACCGCACCCGTTTCCGACTGGAGCACATCGCGCACGTGGACGACGAACGCTGGGCCCGGTTCGGCCCCGGCGCGGTCGGTATCGGCTGGGACCTCTCGGTCATGGGCCTCGCCCGCCATCTCTCCGGAGCCCTGCCGGTCGACCCCGCCGAATTCGAGGCATGGGGCAGGTCCGACCAGGGCAAGGCGTTCATCACGGCCGCCGGCGAGGGCTGGTACGAGGCCGACGTGGCCGGCGGTGAGACCCCCGAGGTCGCCCGCACCGCCGCCGACCGCACCCTCGCCTTCTACCGCGGCGAGGGCCCCGGGCACGAGTCCGAGGCCCCGACGGACTGACGCCCCGCCCGGCCCGGGAGCGTCGCGCGTATGCGGTAGGCTCGACCTGCACGATCGCGCCTCCGACGCGCGACGGGCAACGGGACGTGGCGCAGCTTGGTAGCGCACTTGACTGGGGGTCAAGGGGTCGCAGGTTCAAATCCTGTCGTCCCGACAGAGAGATAGCAGGTCAGAGGGGTCCTTCGGGGCCCCTCTTGATCGTTCCCAGGGCGCCGTCTCGCCATTTCTCACCCACACTGTTGATCCAGGTCGGCCGAGCAGTTCGGCCAGGTTCCTCCGAACCCGCCTTCAACGACTGCGGGTCGGGGTGCGCGTAGGTCCGCCTCGTGAACCCGAGGTCCGATCCGCCGCCTGCGTGGCGCGGTACGCCTTCAGCGCGCGAAGGACGGGTTTCGGCAGGGGCAGCGTGCGCTTCCCGGCCTCGGTCTTCGCGCCCTTCTCCACCACCTTGTTCCGCTGGCCGCGCTCGGCCGTGCGGTCGTGGACGATCGTCCGCGTGTGGGTGCCGACCTTCTCGTTCGCCTGCTTCGAGATGGTCACGTGCTCCGGCACCGAGGCCCACCGCCGTGGTGCGGCTGATGAATTCTCTTCGCGACACCCGGGGGGTGCGCGGGACGCGTTCGGGCTCAGGGGGTTTCATGGGACCGCCTCGCTACAGGGCTGGAGCGACGGAGCACGCCGGCACACGCCGGGCGGTGCGCCTCGTCACCGACGGGTTCAGTGTCGCCGGAGCGTCCCCGCGGGCTCCATGTGAGCGGGGCGTGTACGGACGCCCCTCGTTTGTGCGGAGGACCCGTGCGGGTGAACGCGTCACGCGGGACAGCCGGAGCCGACAGGATGCCGAAGGCGGGCTCATCGGGGCCGGAGTCCTCGTCCGCATCGCCTTCCGGCCGATCGAAGGCCGACTCGGCTCCATTGACGCGCGACGCCGTCCACGCAACCGTAAGGAGATCGACATGCTCGACCACGCCGACGTACCGGTCGGCCGGAGAGCGGTTCGGACACCGCGACGGGGCATGCTGTCGCGGTGGGGCAGCCGCGCGAGGACCGCGAGGTGATCGCGGCCGAACCGCACGCCGCGGCCTCGGTGTCGGCGATTTCCCGCGGGGCGCGATGTCCCGTGGGCGGACAGGAAGGCCCGACCACTGTCGTGTCGAGCGACCAGATCGTCCAGGAGCGGGCGGCGCTGCGCCGCGTGGCGGCGCTCGTGGCCCGAGCCACCCCGCCGGAACGGGTGTTCGCCGCCGTCGCCGCCGAGATCGGTCATCTGCTCGGCAGCGATCTGGTCGGCATCAGCCGGTACGACCCCGACGACACCGCGGCGGCCGTCGGTTCCTGGTCCCGTCACGGCGACGGCCTGCCCTTCCCGCTCGGCACCTGGGTACCGCTCGGCGGACACAACGCGGTGACGCTGGTGTTCGAGACGGGGCGGCCGGCCCGGATCGACACCGCCGCCGACGCGTCCGGCCGGCCCGCCGACCACGCCCGGAAGAAGGGATTCCGCGCCGTGGTCGGGGTACCGATCCACGTCGAAGGCCGACTGTGGGGCGTGGTGATGGTGATCGCGTTGACCGCGCGGCCCTTCCCGCCGGACACCGAGGACCGGTTGGCCGGGTTCACCGCACTGATGGCGACCGCTATCGCGAACACCCAGGCACGCTGGGAACTCCGCAGGTTCGCCGAGGGGGAGGCGGCGCTGCGACGGGTGGCCACCCTGGTCGCGCGGGCGACGCCTCCGCAGGAGGTGTTCACCGCCGTCGCCACCGAGGCAGGCCGGCTGCTGACGGTCGACTTCACGGTCCTCGGCCGCTACGAGCCGACCGGCGCGGCCACCTACGTCGCCGCCTGGACCAGTACCGACCGCCCGTTCCCGGTCGGCGTCCGGGTGGAACCCGGGGGACGGAACATCCACACCCTGGTGTTCGAGTCGGGCCGTTCCGCGCGGATCGACGACTACGGCGCCACCACCTCGGGCTCGGCCGCCCACATCGGCCGCGAGTGGGGATTCCACGCCGCGGTGGGCATGCCGATCAGCGTCGAGGGGCGGCTGTGGGGGTGTGTCAGCGTGGCATCGATGCGGGACGAGCCGCTGCCACCCGACACCGAGGTGCGGCTCGCCGGATTCACCGAACTCGTCGCGACCGCCATCGCCAAGGCCGAGGCGCAGGAGGCGCTCACCGCGTCCCGGGCGCGGATCGTCACCGCCGCCGACACCGCCCGTCGCCGTATCGAACGCGACCTGCACGACAGCACCCAGCAACGCCTGGTCTCCCTGGCCCTGCGGCTGCGGACCGCGCAACTGGCGGTGCCACCAGGCGCGGACGAACTGGACCGGCAACTGGACGAAGTGGTCGGCGGCCTCGCCGACGCCGTCGACGAACTCCGCGAGATCGCCCGCGGCATCCACCCCGCGATGCTCGCCCAGGGCGGACTCCACCCGGCACTCAAGGCCCTGGCCCGGCGGTCCGCCATCCCGGTCCGCCTCGACCTGCTCACCCGGGAGCGCTACCCCGAGCCGATCGAGATCGCCGCCTACTCCTGCGTCTGCGAAGCCCTGACCAATGCCGCCAAGCACGCCCGCGCCACCGTCGCCGACGTCCACCTGGCCTCCCGGGACGGCCTGCTCCACATCACCGTCCGCGACGACGGCCACGGCGGTGCCGACCCGCGCCGCGGCTCCGGCCTCATCGGCCTCACCGACCGCGTCGAGGCCCTCGGCGGCCATCTGTCGCTGCGCAGCCCGTCCGGCGCCGGCACCACCGTGCACTTGACACTGCCCCTCACCACGGGCACCGGCCCGCCCCACACGCCGGTCATCGACCCATCGGACCAGGGCCCCGGCCCCGTCGACCCGTAGGCGCCCAGCCGGCGGAGTTCCCCACCCCTCGCTACGCGCACGTCCCGGTCGGCTATCAGCTAGCAGCAATGCGCCAGGGGACGAGTGCTGCGAGGCTGTCCCCATGGTGCGTTGCCTGATCGTCGACGACAGCCCGGTCTTCCTGGCCGCGGCCGGCGAGCTGCTGCGGCACCAGGGCATCACCGTCGTCGGCGTCGCGCCCGACAGCCGGGAGGCACTGCGGCAGGCCGAGCGGGTACGGCCCGACGTGGCGCTGGTCGACCTCGACCTCGGAAGCGAGAGCGGGCTGGAACTCGCCGAACGCCTCCACCTGTACGCGATCCCGACGATCTTGATCTCGACCCACTCCGAGCAGGACTACGAGGAACTGATCGCCGCGAGCCGGGCCATCGGGTTCCTGCCGAAGACGTCCCTGTCCGGACGGGCCGTCGTCCACCTGCTCGGCGCCGCTACTGCGCCTCCAGAAACGTGATCACCGCGAGCACCCGGCGGTGGTCCTCCCCGGTCTCCGGCAGGTCCAGCTTGGCCAGCAGACTGCGGACATGCTTCTCCACGGTGCCCTCGGTGATCCACAACTGGTGGGCGATCCCCGCGTTGGAACGGCCCTCCGCCATCAACGCCAGCACCTCCCGCTCCCGCGCGCTGAGCACGTCGAGCGGATCCTGACGGCGCCGTACCGACACCAACTCCCGGACCAGCGCCGGGTCGACCACCGAGCCGCCCCTGGCGATCCGCTCCAGCGTGTCGACGAACTCCGTCACATCGGCCACGCGGCTCTTCAACAGATAGCCGACGCCCTGCCCGCTCGCCAGCAGTTCCATCGCGTGCTCGACCTCGACGTGGGCCGACAGCACCAGGATCGCGACCTCGGGGAACTCCTGCCGGATCACCCGGGCGGCGGCCAGCCCCTCCGTGGTGTGGGTCGGCGGCATCCGGATGTCCACGACCGCCAGATCCGGGCGGGACCGCCGCACCATCTCCAGCAGCCCCTCGTAGTCCCCGGCCTGCCCCAGGACCAGATGCCCGGCCCGGTCGAGCAGGCTGGCCACCCCTTCGCGCAGCAGGACGTCGTCGTCGGCCAGCACCACCCTGACTTCTGCCATGGTCGGCATTATCGACCACACATCGGGCACCTGGCCGCCCGCCCCGTGAGCGCCCTCGGGGCGCGAGACGGTCCTCACGCGGATCGACGGTCTTCCGGCGGTCGGACGTACTCGGCCGCGAGGGACAGGAAGATGTCGGCGGCGGCTTCCTCGCCCACGGTGACGCGGACTCCGTGGCCGGGGAACACCCGTACGTGCACCCCTCGCTGCCGGCATCGTCGCCCGAAGTCGACGGCCTGCGCACCGAGCGGGAGCCACAGGAAGTTCCCCTCGGCGCGCGGCAGGGACCAACCCAGTCCGCGCAACGCCGTCCAGAGCCGCCGGCGCCTCGCGGTGATCGTGTCCACCCTGGCCCGCACCTCCTGCTGCGCCCGCAGCGAGGCGACGGCCGCGGCGCGGGCCGCCGCGGTGACGCTGAAGGGGAGTGTGGCCCGACGTACGGCCTCGGCCACCGGCGGGTGCGCGACCAGGAACCCCACCCGCAGCCCGGCCAGGCCGTACGCCTTGGAGAATGTCCGCATCACGGCCACGTTCGGCCTCCGGCGGTACAACTCGATCCCGTCCGGCACCTCCGGGTCGCGGACGAACTCCCGGTACGCTTCGTCGATCACCACCAGGACATGCCTGGGGATCCGGTCGAGGAAGCGCTCCAGGGCGGGGCGGCGCACGGCGGTGCCGGTCGGGTTGTTCGGGTTGCACACCACGACGGCCCGGGTGCGTTCGCCGACCGCGCCCGCCATGGCGTCCAGGTCGTGGTCCGCGCCGGCCAGCGGGATCGGCACCCGGCGCGCCCCGGCGAGGTCGCACAGGATCGGGTAGCCCTCGAACGACAGCCACGGGTAGACGACCTCGTCGCCGCGGTCCGCCAGGGCCGTCAGCGTCTGGTGGAGCACCGCGACGCCTCCGGCACCCGGCGCGATGTGGGCGACCGGCACGTCGAGGTGATGGGCCACGGCCTCGGCCAGTTCGCTGTCCGCCACGTCCGGGTAGCGGTTGAGCCCCGCCGTCGCGGCACGCACGGCTTCCCGCACGTCGGCCGATGGCTCGAACGGGCTCTCGTTGAGGTCGACCCGGTACCGAGGTGACGGTTCGGGCCGCGCTGCCGCCGACGGCCGCAGCCGATCCGGCATGGGTCCGGTCCTCTGCACGTCCATTTCTTCCTCCTAGGCGCTCTGCCGGTACCGGTGAACGGATTCCGGATCCGCCAACCAGACCTCGTAGTCACTCGGGTCCACGAACATCGAGGCGAACCGGTGGGCGACGCCGGGCGTGGACCGCGCCGCCTCCAGCGTGGCCAGCACCTGGTCGGACGGGGGCGCCAGCAGGTCGTTGCTGAGCCGGGTGGCGTGCCGCGCGTAGTTCCAGTAGCGGGCGTAGCAGCGTTCCATGAACTCCCGGTCGAACCGCCCGCCCTCGTGGTGGACGATGGAGTCGAGGTAGGAGACGGCGCAGTGCACGGCGTTGTTCGCGCCCTGGCCGGAGATCGGGTCGTTCGTGATGGCCGCGTCCCCCATCGCCAGGACGGGCCGGCCGGACGGCAGCGTACCGACCGCGTGGCGCACGGTGGGCGTCACGCGTCCGATCAACGCGTCCAGGCGGCCGGCCGGGCGGGCGTCCGAGAAGAAGTCCGCGTCCCAGGCGAAGTGCTCGCGGATGAGTCCGACCGTCATCTCCCACTGCCGGTCGGTGTCGGTGACGCCGTCCCAGCAGTCCAGGGGGCCACCCGGCAGGCCCGACAGACACAGCCCGTGGACCGGCCCGTGGACCGAGGTGATCGGCAGCCAGTAGAACTCCCCGACACCGGGACGCACATTGAACGTCATCCGACGCGGCGGCGCTGTCGCGGAGTTCCCGTCGCAGGCGACGTAGATCAGCGCCAGCGTGCGCTGCGGCGCCCGGTACGGGGAGAACCGGTCGTCGCGCGGGAACAGCGCGGCGAACTGGTCACCCCGTCCTGCGGCGACCAGCACCAGGTCGTGGTGGGCCGCGTACCGGTCGATGTCCTCCACACCGGCCCGGCCGACCCGCAGGTCACCACCACGGCCGACGAACTCGTCCAGCCACCGGGACATCTTGAGCCGCTGGTCGACCGAACTCGCCGGCCGGTCGAACCGGGCGCTCCAGTGCAACCGTCGCCCGTGCGACTCGGGATCGCCCATCGAGAAACGAAAATCCGACACCTGGGCCGCCTCACCGTCCCAGTAGTGCAGTCCCAACGCGCGCTCCTCGCGCAACGCCGGTTCGAAGAGGCACTGACCGGACAGCACCCGCCCCGATCTGATCTCCTCGGCCGAGCGGTCCGACACGATCCGCACGTGGTACCCGGCCCGCTGGAGTCCCAGGGAGACCAGGAGGCCGGCCTGTCCGGCGCCGATCACGACAATGCTCTGCATGGTCACTTCCCGTCGAGTAGGGGCGAACCGTCCTGGCCTACCGGCCACCCGCCGTGCCGCCGTCGATGCGGTAGTTGACGCCGTTGATGTAGTCGGCCTTCGTGGAGCACAGGAAGGCGACAAGTTCGGCCACCTCGGCGGCCCCGCCCATGCGTTCGGCGTAGTTCTTCCGGAAACCCGAGATGAGCGTCTCGCGGACTTCGGGCCAGGTCCTGCCGAGAGGGAACGAGGGATCGCCCTCCGCGAAGATCCTCGCCAGTCCAGGTGTGTCGATCGTGCCCGGGCTCACGCAGTTCACGGTGATCCCACTGCCGGCCAGGATCTTGGCCAGTCCGACCGAGAAGTTGTGCAGCGCCGCCTTGGTCGGTCCGTAGCTGATCTGCGACCCCGGAGGCGGGCTGTCCCCCGAGATGCTGCCCATCTGGATGATGCGCCCCCACCCGGACTGCCGCATCTGCGGCAGCACCTTCTGTACGAAGCGGACCGCGCCCACGACGTTGGTGTCGTAGAGGTCGAGCCACTCCCCGGTCGAGGTCATCTCCCAGTCCGGGAAGAACCTCGGCATCCGGCCCGCGTTGTTGACCAGGATGGTGATCGGGCCGTGGACGGCCTGTGCCTCCTCGACCATGGCCGCGACCGCGTGGTCGCTGCTGACGTCGCCCACCAGCGCGAGGACCTTGGCGCCACGCGCGGCGATCTTCTCGGCCACCTCGTGCGTCCGGTCCGCGTCGCGCCCGTGGACCGAGACCAGGACGCCCTCCTCGGCGAACCGCTCGGCGACAGCGGCACCGATGCCGCTGCTGGAGCCCGTCACCAGGGCATGTCGTTCGGCCGCGTGCACGTTCATTCGACTCCCTCCGTTCCGGTACCGGACCGCGCCGGGACGGGCTTGCGACCGGACACCGAGTACAGGGTCGACATCGATTCGGGTGCCCCGGCGCCGTCCAGGTGCCGCTCCAGCCGGTCCACGAACCCCTCGTCCAGCAGCCCCGACCCGATCAGCTCGGATTCGTTCTGCCGCAACGTCAGCACCATGACCTGATCGGCGGGACCGTGCCTGCCGACGACCATGCGGCTGCGGGTGACGTCCACGTCCTGGAGGCCCAGTGAGGCCATCGTCGGCCCCAGGGTCCGCGGCCAGTGCAGGTCGGTCCCCATCACCTCGGCGAAGAACCGGCTCACGATGTCCACGGCCCTGCCGACGGTGGACGACCGGTCCGGCCGCTCCGACTCGAAGCCGGCGGCCTCGACCACCAGCCGGCCCCCCGGTTTGAGCCAGCGCACCACCTTGGCCAGGGTCGCTTCCCGGAACCGGCGGTCGATGTGCTCGAACACACACCTGGCGTGCACGAGATCGAAGTGCCCCGCCGGGAAGTCGTCCTCGACGACGTCGTGCCGAAGGACCTCCGCACCGCAGGCGCCTGCCGTGGTCAGCAGGCCCGGGTCGAGTTCGGTCGCCACCACCCGGCCGCCGGGACCGACCCTTCCCAGGAGGTACTGCGCCATCGTCCCGGTACCCGAGCCGATCTCAAGGCAGTGCCACCCCCGTCGCACCCCGACGGTGTCGAGAACCTTCATGGAGACCGGATCCAATGTCGCGGTCAGCGCGCAGAGACGGTGCCTCTCGGCTTCCTTGTCGCGAGAGAGCGGGCCTTCGCCGTACGCGTCCTTCTTGTATGTGATCACTGCTTCACCCGACCCTTCATGAACGCCCGGTCGGACAGTCGCCGCGCTGAACGGCACCTCGCCGAGCACCCGAGCGCTCATTCAACTCGGGCCGCAATGCCGTGTCCTGCCCGCTGGCACCCACACGCGACTACCGCCAACGGGAATCCGCGCGCACTGACCTCCGCTCTTGCAGCCAGCCGGAACTCCGCAGGTCGGGCTGGCGGGAAGGGCACCCGGCCGCTGGCGGTGATGCCGTCGTGGTCCGGGACCGGTACCTCTGGGGAGTGCGGCGCCGACCGCGGCGACGGACACGACGAAGTCCCTGCCCCGCCCCCGCTCCGGAAGGCGCACCCATGACCGACCAGGCATCGCCGACCTCCACCCCGCCGACCACGACCGCGACGGCGTTCCGCACGATGATGAGCCGCTTCCCCAGTGGCGTCAGCGTCGTCACCGCCCTGCTCCCTGACGGCACACCGCGGGGCATGACCTGCTCGTCCCTGTGCTCGGTGTCGCTGGAGCCCCCCGTCCTGCTGGTCTGTCTGCGCCACGGCAGCCCCACCCTCGACGCGGTCACCGGCTCCGGACGCCTCGCGGTGAACCTGCTCCACGACCGTGCGCGCCCCGTCGCGGAACTCTTCGCCTCCGGCGACCCGCACCGCTTCGAACGCGTCCCCTGGGCCACGGAAGGCGTCGCGGGGCCGCATCTGACCCGCGACGCCCACACCGTCGCGGACTGCGAGGTGGCCCTCAGCCAACGCGTCGGCGACCACACCGCGGTGTACGGAAGGATCAGCCGCATCACCCGGCAGACCGACCACGTCCCGCTCCTCTACGGCCTGCGCCGCTTCCACCGCTGGCCCCGCTGAGCACGGACCGCCCCGAAGGGCCCTTGGGCCGGGCCGGACCCTCCACCCGTTCCGGTGGGTTCTCCCGGGCGCCCTGGACGGCATGTGCGTCCACCAGGACAATGGTGGCTCGATGCCCCCACCACCGCATCGACCGCCGGTGCCCACCGTTCCGCCCCGCCGCCGGGCCCTCCACGGGCCGGAACGCCGTACCCCACCCCTCGGTGAGGCGCGCACACCGTTGCCGACTCCCTCCGGGTCCGGGCCTCTTCACCGGCCGACCCGCCCCCCCATGCTCGGGAGACCTCGATGACCGACGACCCGTCCCCGCGTCCCACCGTCCCGCCGTCCCCGGACATCGACCGGCCCCATGACGAGCGCCCCCAGCACACCGGGAACCCTGCCGGTGCGGCCGTCGACGGCAACATCCACGTCGGCTACTGGGACAGCGCCGCGGACGACCGCTCGCTCGACCAGGCCACCGACCGGCTCACCGACCTCGTGGCGGAGCGGCTCGCCGGCGCGCCCGGCCGCCGCCTGCTGGACGTCGGCTGCGGCACCGGACGGCCCGCCCTGCGCATCGCACGGGCCACCGGCGCCCAGGTGTCGGGAGTGTCGGTCAGCAGCCAGGACATCGACCTCGCCCGCACCCGGGCGGACGCCACCGCGCTCGCCGACCGCGTGGACTTCCGGTACGCGGACGCCTGCGCGCTGCCCTTCGACGACGCGTCCTTCGACGGCGCCTGGGCGATCGAGTCCATGATGCACATCGCCGACCGGACCACCGCCCTCACCGAGATCGCCCGGACCCTGCGGCCCGGCAGCCCGCTGATCGTCACCGACGTGCTGCTCCGGTCGCCGGTGACCGGGGAGAGCGCGGAGACGGTCCGCCAGGCGTGCCGGGCGTTCGGATCGCCCGCGCTGCCCGAACCGGCGGAACTGCGGACAGCCCTGGACCGGGCCGGTCTTGAGGTGGTGGAGTTCCACGACATCGCCGACCACGTCCGCCGCACCTACCAGGCGTTCGCCGATGCCTTCGACGGTGTGGAACCCGCCGCCGACGACCCCCATCGCGCGTTCTTCACCGCCACCCGCTGCCTTCCCCGCTTCGGTGCGCTCCCGCAGGTCGGCTATGTCTTCCTGGTCGCCCGCCGGGCCGTGGCACGGTGAACGGCTGACATGACCGACGTGACCGATGTGACCGAACCCCGGCTCGTGGTGGGCGCGTTGATCCGCGATCCGCGCGACCGGATCTTCGTCCAGCGCCGCGCGCTCGACCGACGTCTCTTCCCCGGGTGCTGGGACGTCGTCGGCGGAGCCGTGGAGGAAGGGGAGTCCCTCCTGGACGCCCTGCACCGGGAGATCGCGGAGGAGACCGGGTGGCGGCTGCGCCGCGTGCTCGCCCGGGTGGCACGGGAGGAGTGGACGGCGGACGGGGTGCGGCACATCGAGTCGGACTATGTCGTGGAGGTGGACGGGGACCTCTCGTCGCCGGAACTCGAACGGGACAAGCACACCGAGTTCGCCTGGGTGGCGGCCGACGACGTCTCCCTGCTGGACGAGAACCTGGGGGGCGGCGGAGGCGCCTTCATCAAGGGCATCGTGACCGCGGCACACCTATGGCTCGCCGAGGCGTCCCGGAAGAGCCGCGGAGACTCCTGAACGGTCCGGGGCGGTACGTTCCCGGAACGGGGCCGCGGACGGGCGTCATCGGCGCGGGGTGATGAAGGTGTCGTTCACGACGTATCCGTCCAGTCCGTGGAGTTCGCCGTACGCGATCAGGTCGCTGGTGCGGTTGATGAACCCGCGCCCCGAGTAATTGAGCGAGGTGTTGCACAGGACGCTGAAGCCGGTCAACTCGCCGAAGACGGTCAGCAGATCGGCCATCTCCGGATTCGCCGCCGGGTCGACGGTCTGGGTGCGAGCCGTTCCGTCGACATGTGTCACCGCCTCCAGTCCGCCGGACTCGACCTGGCTGAAGTACAGCATGTAGGGGTCGGGGACCCCGCCGCCGAACCAGCGGACCGCGTCCCGCTCCAGACAGATCGGGGCGATGGGACGGTATCCCTCACGCTGCTTGATCTTGTTGAGCCTGACGGTCGTCTCCACGGTGAACGGAGCCGCCAGGATGGACCGGTTCCCGAGCGCGCGCGGGCCGATCTCCCAGCGGCCCCGCGCCCACCCGATGATGTTCCCGTCGCGGAGGTAGCGGGCGACCTCGTCGTGGCGCACCGGACGGACGGCGTAGCGCTGCGGGTCGAACGCGATGTCCTCGACGAATTCGCCCCCCGCGTAGACGTCCCAGTCCAGGTCGGCCGAGCCGGTGTAGAAGTGCTGGGCGTCGATGGCGGTCCCGATCGCGGAGCCGCTGTCGTTGGGGCACGGCGGGACGAAGACCGCGGGGAAGAGCCCGCACTCGCGCCAGCGGCGATTCCACTCGCAATTGAGTCCGCAGCCACCGGAGATGAGCAGGGGCAGCCCCTCCGTCAGATGCTCCCTGGCGTAGGCGTGGAACCGGTCGAAGATGGCGTTCGACAGCCGGGCGGCGAGGTTCTTGTACGCGCTCGACTCCACGCCGATGTTGTGGAACGGGGAGTCCGTCATCCGGTCTTTCAGGTTGCCGGTGATGACCTCCTTCTGACCGAGAATGAAGTCGATGGCGTCCTGCTCCTCCTGGGTCGCCGATCGGTTCTCGGCGAATCCGGCCAAGGCCATCTGCTTGCCCGCGTCCTGAAAACGGACGAACTCCTGGTGCGGACTGAACTTGGGGTCCGCGAGCGCGAAGCCGTAGGAGTACTTGTTGCCCGGGTGGTTGAGCACCTCCTTGAGATGGGTGACCTGGCCGCGCTCGTCGATGCGGTAGAACGAGCCGATGTTCCCCTCCCACACCAGGCTGTAGAAGGGCTGGTCCCGACGGAACGCCGACATGCCGTACGACGTCATGATGTGGGAGCGCTCATGCGTGGAGGAGAAGACGCGCACGGCCTTCCCGAAGAACCGGCCGGCCTCGTCCGAGATCGCGGATCCGCCCACCCCGTAGTACCCGGCGCGCGAGGGCTGGTCGGTGGCCTGGGTCCCCTTGACCCAGCCGCTCAGGGCGACGACGTCCGGCTGTTTGTCCAGCCGTTCCGACGCCAGGGCGAACGCCTCGGCGGTCAGCCCGCTGTAGCGGAGGAACGAGTCCTTCTCCGCCTCAAGGGAGAAGAGCAGCCTGCCGTCCTCGACGGCCGCCATCGCCCCGTCATGGCCTTCTTTGAGGGAAAGAATCAGCATGATGGTCCGTTTCTCTGTGGACGCGGGTGGAGGTGGAGAACCGCCGGACGGCGGTGACGTCCGGCCCGACCGAGCCCGTCGACCCGCCCTGTCATCGCGCGAGGGCCTTGAGGGCGAGGAGGTGCAGGCGCGGGTTGGCGGACAGGGCCCCGGTGCCGCTGTGGGGCGAGGCGCCCAGGAGATCCGTGCAGACACCGCCGGCTTCCTCCACGAGGAGCTGCACGGCGGTGATGTCCCAGGGATTCACGACCGGTTCGGCCGCGATGTCGAGGGTTCCTTCGGCGACCATGCAGTGCTGGAGGAAGTCCCCGAAGGCACGGTCCTCCCAGCACGCCTCGGCCAGGCGCCGGTAGGCCGCGGACGAGTGGAAGACGTCCCAGGTACAGGTGCTGGTGGTGGACAGATAGGCGTCGGCGAGGAGGGTGGTGCCGGAGACCCGCAGGGGCAGGGGGGCGCTGCCGGCCGGTCCGCGCCGCAGCCAGGCGCCCTGTCCGGCCGCCGCCCACCAGCGGCTGTGCAGGGCGGGGGCGCTGATCACCCCCACGGTGGGTCGGCCGCCCTCCAGCAGCGCGATCAGGGTGGCCCAGACCGGTACCCCGCGCAGGAAGTTCTTGGTGCCGTCGATGGGGTCGACCAGCCAGGTACGACCGGCCGTGACACGGCCTCCTGTCTCCTCCCCGGCGAAGGCGTCGTCCGGGCGGGCGGACTTCACTGCCGCGCGTACGGCTGTCTCGACGGCGGTGTCCGCGTCGGTCACGGGCGTACGGTCCGGCTTCTCCCGGACCCGCAGGTCACGGGCCTGGAAACGACGGTTGGTGATGCTGTCGGCGAGATCGCCGAGGTGCAGGGCCAGGTCGAGATCGGACGGTGGTGGCATGGGGTGCCTCATCGCACGGCGTCGTGGTTCGGGGGCGGGCGGTCGTCGGCGGTCCGGGCGGGGCGGGGCGGGGCGCCGAGGGTCGTCGCGTGCAGGCGACGGTTCCGGTTCACTTGGCGTGCAGTTCGAGCACGTAGTACTCCATGACCCGCACCTCCTCGATCCGGCGCACCCGGCGCAGCAGTTCGATCCGCAGGCCGGCTTCCTCGGCGAGGGCGTCGAGCCGTTCGCGGTCGCCGAGGTCGGCCGTGCCCAGCAGCAGCCTGCCGCCGTCGGTCAGATGCTCATGGGCGCCGGCCATGTACCGGGCCTGGCCCTGGTAGCCCGGGTCGAAGACGGCGGAGTGCAGATCGGTGGAGAGGGAGAAGCCGTCCTCCACATAGGTCCAGGGCACGTTCCAGAAGACGACGTCGAAGCGCTCCCCCGGCCCAAGGGCCGTGTACATGTCGCTGTGGAGCACACGCACCCGGTCGCCCACACCGTGCCGCTCGGCGTTGGCGGCCGTGTTGGCGACGGCCTTCTCGTTGATGTCCAGCGCGGTGACGGAGGCACAGCCCTTGAGCGCGGCCGTCACGGAGATGACGCCCGTGCCGCAGCCGACCTCCAGGAACGAGCCGCCCTCGGGATAGGGCACGATCGAGGCCATCACCTCGGTCGCGGCGCTCAGGGTGCTGGGGAAGACACCCCGGTGCAGGCTCCACTCCCGCCCCAGCAGGGTGAAGGAGTCCGGCAGGTCGTCACCGACCAGGGCATGCTCCAGGACCTGGGCCACGGCCTCGGGGGATTCCTTGACAGTCATGGTCGCTACCTCTTCGGTGCCGTGGGTCGTCGGGACGGGTCGGCCGCGTACCGCACGAGCGTCTCGCGGTGACGACCGATCTTGCGGAAGGCTTCGGCGTACTGGTCGATGAGCTTCGTGTCCTCGGGCCAATTGCTGAAGGTGGGCAGCGACAGCGCGTGCTGCTCGACGTGCTCGGCGTGCGAGCCGGTGTCCGGCGCGATGCCCTTCTTCGGCGTGCCGGGGAAGAGGGGGTTCTCGGGGCGGGCGTAGAGCGGCAGGGTCGACAGCCGGGGGCCGGAGGGGGCGCCCACCTCCATGCCTTCCGCGCGCAGCGCCTCGATGAGCACGGAGCGAGGGACGCCGCCCAGCGCCGCGGGCCGGTAGAGCGGCTTGTAGCCGTACCAGGCGCCCATGTCGACGTGGTCGGCGACGTGCACCGGCTCCAGATAGCTCACGTCGGCGAGCTGTTCGCCCAAGTGGCGCAGACAGCGGTGCCGGGCTTCCTTGCGTGCCGGGAACGCAGCGAGCGCGTGCCGGGCGACGATGGCGTTGAACGGCGACATGCGCAGCTTGAGGCCGAAGCCGGTGACCCAGTGCGCACGCAGGTCCGCGTCGAGGACACTGTCCCGGGAGCGGTCCCGGTAGTGCCCGAGGAGAGTGGCCCGGTCGTGCACCCGGGGGTCGCTCGTGACGAGGATGCCGCCTTCCCCCGCGTAGACGGCCTTGTTGGCCTGGAGGGAGAAGACCGCGGCGTCGCCGAAGGTGCCGACGGGCCTGCCCTTGTAGCGACTGCCGTGGGCGTGCGAGCAGTCCTCCAGGACACGCAGCCCGTGTCGCTCGGCGATCCGCAGGATCGGGTCCAGGTCGCAGGGGTGGCCCCACTGGTGGACGACCGTGATGACCTTGGTGTGCTCGGTGAGCGCGGCCTGGAGCGCCTTGGGGTCCAGGCCGCGGGTGTCGGGGTCGATGTCGGCCAGGACCACGTCGCCGCGGAGCGCGAAGACGGGGCTCAGCGCCGCGTGGTAGGTGAGTGCCGGTCCCACGACGTCCACGCCGTCGCGCACTCCGAGCGCGAAGTAGGCGGCGAGGAGGGCGCTGGTACCGGAGTTGAAGGTGACCGCGAAGCGGGCACCGTCGTCCAGAAAGGCGAGGAAGTCCGCCTCGAACCGGCCGATGGGGCCGCTGTTGCCCTTGATGGAGATGTCAGTGTTCCGCTGCTCGGCCAGTTCGGACAGTTCCGCCTCGTCGGCCGGAGGCGGCCACACCTCGTGCGGCAGTGGCTGTGCGATGGCGGGCGCGCCTCCGAGGAGGGCGAGGTGCTCGGCGGTGGTCATGTGTCCTTCCTGCGTTCGAGGGTGGGCCGGGCGCGTCGGGAGGTGGGGTCAGGCGGGTCGAGAGGTGCGGTCGGGCGGGTCGAGAGGTGAGGTCGGGCGCGTCGAGAGGTGCGGTCGGGCGGATGGAGAGGTGAGGTCGGGCGCGTCGAGAAGACGCGGTTCAGGCGCACCGGTCGGCCAGTTTGTTCCGCTCGCGCGACCGGTCCCGGTAGATCCCGTCGATCGTCCGCACCGTGGTGAGCTGACTCTGGAGGTGCCCCTGGCGGTAGTAGCGGTCGTCCAGGTGCCCCAGATAGTGGGCGATCATGGAGCGCACGACGTCGGTCTTGGGGCCGTCCCAGGTACGGCGCTCCAACGGCAGCCCCCCGACGGAGTGCAGGACGGCCACCCCCGGGGCGACGTTCAACGCGCCCTCCGTACCGAGCACGCAGAGGTGTTCGACCTTCTCGTAGTTGTGCCGTGAGACACGCAGCGAGCCCGCGAGCCCCGTCGAGGGATAGCTGCACATGAGGCTCACGAGATCCTCCAGCCGACGATCGCGCATCTCCTGGTACTGATGCACGAACGCGGAGTGCACCCGAGGGGGTTCGGGTTCGGGGAACAGTCCGCTGAGCACATCGATCAGGTGGTAGCCCATGTCGAGGAGCACACCCCCTCTCGCCCGCTCCCTGGAGGCGCGCCACCCCGTGCTCGGATGAGCCAGGTTGAAGTGGTAGTCGTAGGAGAACCAGTACGGCGTCCCGATCCGCGCGAGGTTCTCCCGGGCGAACCGGAACACCGGGTCGAAGTTGCGTTGCAGCAGGGTGAAGACGCTGCGGTCGGCCCGTTGCGCCAGATGTATGAGGTGCCGGGCCTCCCGCTCGGTGACGGCGAACGGCTTCTCCTTGATGACATGCCTGCCGTGTGCCAGGAGTTGCGTACAGACCGGGAAGTGCTCACTGTGCGGCACGGTGACCACCGCGGCGTCGAAGTCGACGTTCTCAAGTGCCTGACCGAGGGTGTCGTAATGCGGGAATCCCCACGCGTCGGCGAGTGGCGAGGCCGCAGGGGCGGGGTCGACGCCGCCGACGACATCCGCGCTCTCCCGTACGATCGGCAGATATTCCGTTCCTTGATGTCCAGCAAATCCGACCACCAGCACGCGCGGTCGTGGACGCGTTTTCTTCACTCTGTCACCGGGCATGCAATATCCCCTCGCGGAACATCAGGTGAGGATGACGCGGGCAGTCGGACTCCTGGGCGCCGGACGGCG
Organism: Streptomyces sp. NPDC091377; assembly: GCF_044757045.1. Taxonomy (NCBI): domain Bacteria; kingdom Bacillati; phylum Actinomycetota; class Actinomycetes; order Kitasatosporales; family Streptomycetaceae; genus Streptomyces; species Streptomyces sp. NPDC091377. The sequence continues at coordinate 138,539 of NZ_JBIVUE010000003.1, forward strand.
GCCCCCGGGGTGTCCCGACGTCCTGCCCCGGTGACCGACGTGAACCGACGGGCAGGGGGGAGGAGTTCGGGAGGAGTGCTCACCGAGGGCCCGACCGTCAGGACCACTGCCTGTTCGGGCGGTGTCTTGCCACGGGTCCACAAGGCCCCGGAATCACCAGGACCCAGATATTCGAATACATTGACGTCAGGCGTACGAATGAGCGTAGGGATTCTTCTGCAATGCGCCGCTTGTCGGTTCGGGACGTGGCTCATCCAGAATGCATCGGGCGTCGACCGCGGTACATGCTTGTCCGTCCAGATAAGTTGCGCGAGAGTCCTTCCATGGGTGCACCGCCTTATCCGGGATCGACCAATCCTGACCCACTCACCCACACCCTCGACGTCACCAGCGCGCGCTGCGTTCTCGCGCGCGGTCTCACCGCCGGCGGAGGCTGGGCCCTGCGGTTCCCGGCCCCCGGCAGACTCAAGGTCCACGCCGTGCTGCGCGGCGTCACCTGGCTGACGATCGACGGCGACGAGCGGCCCGTGCTGCTGGAGTCGGGGGACGTCGTGGCCTTCAACGGCGGCCGGCCCTACGTCCTGGCCGCCGATCCGTCCCTGCCCCCGCAGGACGCGCCGGCCCTGCTCGGCGCCTCCCCCCACCTCTTCGCGCACGCCGGGGACGAGGACGTCACCGAGGTCGTGTCGATCGGGGCCCACTTCGAACTGAACACCGCGGGCGAGGACCTGCTGCTCCATGTGCTGCCCCCGGTGATACACGTGTCACGGGACGGCGAGGAGGCGTCCACGCTGTGCTGGCTCCTCGAACAGGTGCTGCGCGAGACGAGCACCGACCGCCCGGGCGGGAACAACGTGACCGACCACCTCTCCCAGATGGTCTTCGCGCACATCCTGCGCGCCTATCTCGCCCGGAGCGAGTCCTATCCCGCCGGCTGGCTGCGGGCCCTCGCCGACGAACGCATCGCCCCGGCCCTGCATCTGATGCACACCGATCCCGCCCGGCCCTGGCAGCTGACCGAGCTGGCCCGGGCGGCGGCCATGTCCCGCAGCGCCTTCGCCGGAGCCTTCACCTCCATGGCGGGAGTGCCACCGCTCACCTACCTCCACCAGTGGCGCATGCGCCTCGCCGAACGAGCCCTGCTCCATGAGGACACTCCGGTCTCGGAGCTGGCGCTCTCCCTCGGCTACGCCTCCGAGAGCGCCTTCAGCCACGCCTTCAAGCGCGAGACCGGCGTCGCCCCCAAACACTTCCGGGACGCCGCACGCGTACCGCGCAGCCGCGACGAGGTCGCCCGCGTGGTGACCGCCACCTGCCGAGGGGTGCCCCACCCGGCCCGGCGGACACCTTCGCCGGGGCGGAGGCGCTGACCGGCGTCCGGGACAGGCCGGTGCGGGGCCCGCATAGACTCGTCACCATGGTTCGATCGTCCTGTGGTGAGGCGACCCCCGGGATGTGGCGGCGCGAGGCGGGCACCGCGCTGCGCCGGGCCGAGGCCCTGCCGGAGGAGAGGAGCACCCCCCACGCCATCGTCGCCGGGGTCCAGATCCCCCACGTCCCCACGGAGTGGGCACCGCACGCGCATGCCATGCACGAGCTGGTCTGGGTGCGCGGGGGAACACTGACGTCCCGGGTGGCCGACCGGGTCTTCACCGTCTTCGAGGGCAGCGGGCTGTGGATGCCCGCCGGAGTGGTGCACGGGGGCCGGGCGACGGCGGGCGCGGAGTTCCACGACGCCTTCTTCGCCCCGGACCGCACACCGTTCGCGTTCGGGGAACCGAAGGCGATCACGATGACACCGCTGCTCGAATCACTGCTGACCCATCTGTCCCGCACGGATCTCGACACCGAGGCCAGGGCACGCGCGGAGTCGGTCGTGTTCGACGTGCTCCAGCCGGCGGAGCGCCAGTTCGCCCTGCACCTGCCCGGTGACGCCAGGATCGACCCGATCGCCGAAGCCCTGCTGGACGATCCCGCCGACGGCCGCTCGCTGGAGGAGTGGGCCCGGTCCCTGGAGATCAGCGACCGCACCATCACGCGCGCCTTCCGGCACACGACCGGTCTCTCCTTCGCGCAGTGGCGGCAGATGCTGCGGGTGCACCGGGCGCTGATGCTCCTCTCCGACGGCTTCGATGTGACGACCGTCTCCGAGACACTCGGCTACCGGCAGCCCAGCTCCTTCATCGCGGCCTTCCGGCGGGTCATGGGAACCACGCCGGGCGCGTTCTTCGACCCGGCCGACGGGACCCCAGGCCGTGTCCGGAACGCCGTATCGGATGTCCAGAACGCTTGATTGTCGACTGGGCGGCCGGAATATAACCTTCACCGAGTTAGGCGACCCTTAGTTGCTCCTCGCCGCGAACGGTGTGCTCCGTGCGTGGCCGAGCCGTGCCCCGGCCGGTGAAGGCCGGACGGACGGTGCCGCCGCCTCTGCCCCTGCGACCCTCCGGATCCTTCGATGTTCACCAGCCCCTCCCGGCACGCCGGTCGCCCCGCGACCGACCCCGCCACACCGGTCGCCGCCCTCAGCGGGCACGACCTGGTGCTGCGGTACGGCGGCACGCCGGTCGTCCACGGCGTGTCGATCGCCCTGGAGCCCGGCCGCGTCACCGCCCTGGTGGGGCCGAACGGCAGCGGGAAGTCCACGCTGCTGCGGGCACTGTCCCGACTGCACCGACCGGACGCCGGCCGGGTGACCCTCGGCTCCGGCGACGGGCGACCCGAACGGGACGCGGCCCTGCTCAGCCCCCGCCGGTTCGCCCGCGAGGTCACCCTGTTCTCCCAGTCACGGCCCGCGCCCCAAGGGCTGACGGTCACGGAGGTCGTGGCCTTCGGACGCCACCCCTACCGGCGCGGCTTCGCCGGACAGACCGCCGAGGACCGGACCGCCATCGACCGCGCCATGGGCATCACCGGCGTACAGGACATGGCCGGCCGACCGGTCGGGGAACTCTCCGGCGGGGAGATGCAGCGTGTCTGGCTCGCGGCCTGCCTCGCGCAGGACACCGGCGTCGTGCTGCTGGACGAACCCACCAACCATCTGGACCTGCGCTACCAGTTCGAGACCCTCGACCTGATCCGCGACCTCGTCGAGGAACACGGCATCGCGGTCGGAGTCGTCCTCCACGACCTCGACCAGGCGTCCCGGGTCGCGGACACCCTGGTCCTGATGCACTCCGGCCGGGTCCACGCCGCCGGAGCCCCCGCCGAAGTCCTCACCGCCGAGCACATCGGCGAGGTCTACGACATCCGCGTCGAGGTCGCCGTCGACCCCCGCACGGGCCGCCTCCGTATCGACCCGCTCGGGCGGCACCCCTCCTGAAACAGGAGACCCGCCCCACCCACGCACCCCGAACGAACCGCAAGAAAGAAGGACCCTTCATGAACCGTGCCCGTCGCCTGGCGGCGTCAGCCTCCACGGGGCTCGCCCTCCTCGCCGCAACGGCCTGCGGCACGACCGACGTCGACAAGGCCGAGGCCGAGGCCGCCGGCGGCGGCACCAGCGCGTCGCCCGCGTCGAAGGGCTGTGCCGATGACACCACGGCCACCTCCACCGAACCGGTCTCCTTCAAGGACGGCGTCGGCCGCCAGGTGACGCTCGACAAGCCCGCCGAACGGATCGCGGTCCTCGAATGGCAGCAGATCGAGGACGCGCTGACCCTGTGCGTCACCCCCACCACGGTCGCCGACACGAAGGGCTACAGCACCTATGTCAGCGCGGAGAAGCTGCCCGACGGGGTGACCGACATCGGCACCCGTGAAGAACCCGACCTCGACACCCTCTACGCCGCCAAGCCCGACCTCATCGTCGTGGAGGCGTTCGACGCCGACGACGAGACCATCGCGAAGCTGGAGAAGCGGGGCGTCCCCGTGATGGCCACGCGAGGCGCCGACCCGGCCGACCCGATCGGCAACATGCGCGACGTGTTCAGCATGATCGGCAAGGCGACGGGCCGCACCGAGCGCGCCGACCAGGTGCTCAAGGAGTTCGACCAGCACCTGGCCACCGCCAAGAAGAAGGTCACCGACGCCGAACTGCCGACCAACGACTTCGTGTTCTTCGACGGATGGCTCCAAGGAGGCAACCTCACCGTCCGCCCCTACAGCGACGGCGCCCTCTTCACCGAGATAGGCAAAGAACTCGGCATGAACCCCGCCTGGACCAAGGACGTCAACAAGAAGCACGGAGACGGCGGCGTCGACCCCGCCTACGGCCTCGCGCAGACCGACGTCGAAGGACTCACCGCGGTGGGCAACGCCAACCTCTTCTACGCCAACGACGACGGAGCGGGCGGCTACGTCGAGGCGCTGGAGAAGAACGCGATCTGGAAGTCCCTCCCGGCCGTGAAGGAAGGCCGCGCCCACGCGTTCCCGGCACGGGTGTGGGGCGCCGGCGGTCCGCGCTCCTGCGAGCAGGCGATCGACGCGTACGTCGACGTACTCGACAAGAAGTGAACACACCGCGGACAGCACAACCCGACGGGAGACCGCTGCCGCGCACCGAGCGCGGTGGCGGCCCCGGCGGGGTGTCCGTCCTGGCCCTTCTGCTCCTCGTGACCGCCCTGGTGGGCCTGTGGCACCTGACACAGGGGACCTCGGGCGTCGGCGTCGGCGACCTGGTGCGCCATCTCGCCGGGGAACCGGAGCACACCGAGGGGGCGCCGGTCGGCGAGATCCTCACCGGCTCACGCCTGCCGCGCCTGCTCGCGGGCGTCGCGGTCGGCTTCGCCCTCGGCGTCGCCGGCGCGCTGCTCCAGTCCGTCACCCACAACACGCTCACCTCCCCCGACACCCTCGCGGTCACGGCCGGGTCCTACTTCACGCTCACCCTCGTCGCCGCCTTCGGCCTCTCCGTACCCCTGTGGGCGTCGGGCGCCGTCGCCTTCGCCGGCGGCCTCGTCGCGGCGGCACTCGTGCTGCTCCTCGCCGGCCGGGCCGCGGGCACCGCGGGCACCCGCCTCATCCTCGCCGGATCGGCGACAGCCCTCGCCCTGGACGCGGCGACCGGGATGCTCCTCATCCTGTTCGACCAGAACACGACCGGCCTCTTCGCCTGGGGGAGCGGTTCGCTCGCCCAACTGAACATCGACGCCTCGGCACGCGCCTTCCCCCTCGTGGCCGTGGTGCTGTGCGTCGCCCTGATGCTGTCCCGGCGGCTGGACGTCATGAACCTCGGCGACGACGCCGCGTCCAGCCTCGGCGTGCCGATCCGCACCACCCGGGTGACCGCCGTGATCTGCGCGGTACTCCTGGCCGGCACGGCGGTCACCCTCGCCGGCCCCATCTCCTTCGTCGGCCTCGGCGCCCCCGTCCTGGCCCGGCTGATCGCCGGCCGGGTCCGGGCGCTGCGCCGGCACCTCTTCCTGGTGCCCACGGCCGGGCTGCTCGGCGCGTTGCTCATCCTGCTCGCGGACGCGTCCCTGCGCGCGGTGCAGGGCGCCGACGGGGCCGCCTCCATTCCCACCGGGGTGCCGACCGCGCTGCTCGGCTCCGTCGTGATCGTCGTCCTCGCACTGCGCCTGCGGGACACCGGCCGGCTCCGGCAGCCCCCGCACGCACGGGTCGCCGCCCGGTCACGCCGCGCGTTCCTCCTCGTCGTGTGCGTCGTGCTGATCCTCCTGGCCGGGGCGGCCCTGCTGGCCGTTCTGGCGGGAAGCCTCTGGCTGCGGACGGGGGACCTCGCGCTGTGGTTCCGCGGCACCGCCCCGGACCTGATCGGCATGGCGCTCGACGACCGGGTCCCGCGCGTGACCGCCGCGGTCGTCGCCGGCGCGGCCCTCGGGCTCGCCGGATGCGTCGTACAGGGCGCGGTACGCAACCCGCTCGCGGAGCCGGGCGTGCTCGGCATCACCGCGGGCGCCGGGCTGGGCGCGGCGAGCGTCGTCACCTCCGGCCTGTCCGGCGGACGGCCGGTGCTCGTCGCGGTCGCCGTCGCCGCCGGGCTCGCCACCTTCGCGCTGATCGCCCTGCTGGCCTGGCGCGGTGGCTTCCTGCCCGACCGGTTCGTACTGATCGGCATCGGCTGCGGGTACGGCCTCAGCTCCGTCACCACCTTCCTGCTGCTGCGCGCCGACCCGTACAACACGCCCCGCATCTTCACCTGGCTCTCCGGTACGACCTACGGCCGCACCCTGCCCGACGTCGTACCGGTCGCGGTGGCCCTGGCGCTCGCGCTTCCCGTGCTGGTCGCCCTGCGCGGCCGGCTCGACCTGCTCGCCGTGGACGAGGACACCCCGCGCATCGTCGGCGTCAGGGTGGAACGCACCCGCTTCGTCGCGCTGGCGATCGCCGCCGTGCTCGCGGCGCTCAGTGTGATCGCCGTCGGCGTCGTCGGCTTCGTGGGGCTCGTCGCCCCGCATCTCGCCCGGTCCCTGGTGGGCGCCCGGCACGGCCGCGCGATCCCGGTCGCGATGCTGCTCGGCGGACTGCTGGTGTGCGTGGCCGACGCCCTCGGCCGTACGCTCGTCGCGCCCGCCCAGATCCCGGCGGGCCTCATGATCGCCCTGGTCGGTGCCCCGTACTTCGTGTGGGTGCTCCGCCAGTCCCGCGCATGACATCGGCGGCGACCCGCGCCGACCCGCACATCCCTCACCCCCTTCGCCCTCCCCGATCCGCCAGGAGTACCGGAATGCCCTCCCAGCAGGACACCTCCGTGAAGCCCGTCGTCGTCCCGTTCGAGGCCGGTGTCCCGCCGACCCCGTTGAGGCGGCTCGGCCACCACGAGGTGCTGGAGCGCTGGCACGCGGTCGACCGCTCCGCCCACGCCCCTCACCTCGTGGCCGTCCCGGGGGAGGACGCGGCGGACTGGACCGCCGCCGCGCTGGTGACAGCCCGCCCGCAGACGGCGTACCTGAAGATCGTCGACGCCGTCGGTGACGTTCCGGCGGCCGTCGCGGCCGTCGTGGCCCACGCGCGCGAGCGGGGGCTCGCACAGGTCAAGTGGGAAGGGTGGACGGCACGTCCCGAGGACGCCGCTGCCGCCGGCTTCGCCCCGTCGGCCCCTCCGCTCACCCGGCCGGACGGCACCGAGGGGCCCGCGACCGGGTACGTCCGCTGGCTGCACGACACCACGCTGAGCGAGCCTCCGTACTACCGGCAGACCACGCACTTCACCTGCGGCGCCGTCACCGCCCTGGTCGCCCAGACGCATGCGGGGGCGCTGGCGCGCGAGGAGTTCGACCGCCGGGCCGAACTGACGCTGTGGCGCGACGCGACCAACTTCCCGGTGTGTGAGCCCGTGGGACTGGGCGTCGCCGTGCGCCGGGCGTGGCCGTCGTCCCCCGTCACGGTCCACCTCGACGTGGACCGGCCCGTCCTGATCGACCACCACCCGGAGAGCGAGCAGGAGTGGCGTGCCCACCTCCAACGCATGTCGCGTGCGGACGCCGAACGGATCGGCGTCCCGATCTCCCCCCGTCGCCTCGCCACCGCCGAGGTCCGGAGCACGATCGGCCGAGGGGAACAGGTGCTGCTCCTGGTCTCGCTCGCCGGGATGCAGGGGTTCGACGTGCCGCACTGGGTGCTCTGTCACGGTGCCGTGCCCGGCGCCGTCGTGATCGAGGACCCGTGGGCCAACGCGGCGACGGGGGACACCTGGGTCGACGCCCATCTGCTGCCCGTCCCCGACGCCGCGCTCGACGCGATGTCGACCGTCTCGGCGGACGGCTTCAGCGGCGCGGTGACCATCGGCCGCCCGCAGCGGGGCGGTGCGGCCTCCGCCGGGTCAGAGGGGCACGGTGCCCGACCCTGAGGACGCGACGGCTGTCCGGCCGTTGCCCGACGGGGCGCGGATCAGAACAGGTCTGCCGCTCGTCGGGATGCCAGCTTCTTGAGGATCGCGCGCATCCAAGGGCTGCGGACAGCCGGTAGCCGGACCAGGGTGTGCTGGAACGTTCCCCGGTCGGCGCGGAACAGACGGCCGGGGCGCGGCGGGAGCGGTTCGTCACGCAGCACGTCCCGGGGGATGCCACCCGACGCGGGGACGGGCCGGTACGGCCGGGGAGAGGCCAGCCCCAGCCACACCCCCAGCGGCAGGGGCACCGGATACGCCGATGCGGCCGGGCCCTCGGGGGTCCAGGTCCGACCCGTCCGGGGATGGATCGGTACGAGGAGGACGGCGCCGTCCGGATCGGGAGAGGGCAGTCCCGGCCCGGCGAGGACAGCGCGCCTGCGGGGCGGGCCCGCGGGCAGCAGGGCGTCGAGCGCGCGTCGGAACACCTCCGCGGTCAGACCGTCGGGGACGTCGACCGGCCGGCCCTCGGAGGCCACCAGCAGATGGGCGAGCGCATGGCCGGCTGCCGCTTCCCAGCGCGGACTCCACGACCAGTAGTGGCTCGGTCCGAGGCCCCCTCCCCAGGTGGCGATCGGCTCGAACAGGGCCGTTCTCTCCCCGCTCTCCGCCAGCTCCGTCCAGGGGAGCGGCGCGGGATCGGCGCCCTCGACGGGGACGCGCCGCACGGTGTCCGTGCCGAGCCGTACCGCCTGCCAGAGCGAGCAGTCGTCGATCCGGGCCGCCACGGGCAGGTCACATGCCTCGCAGGCGGTGTTCGGTCCGTCGGCCCCGTCGAGGCCGCAGCAGGAACCGCCCCCGTTCTCGGGCATGATCCGGGTGCCGCGGAGGTCACCGGGTGCGATGACGAACGCCCCGGCCGTCCTGCGGGACAGGGCATGGACGGGCGCGTGGACACCGCGTGCCTCGGCCTCGCCCGGTTCGAGTTCGTTCCACAGCCGCCACGGCCCTCCCCAGGGGTCCGGGTCCGAGGCGAAGGTCCCCGACTCCATGAGCACCGGGAGCTGGGCCCCGTTCCCGTACTGCTGACGGGCGTGGACCGGCAGGCACACCTCGGACAGGGGGACGGTCAGGGTGGCATCGCACCCCGCGCAGGCGAAAACGTGCAAAGGTCCCTCCGCAGGGGTGGTACGCCCTGTCGGTCAGGGCGCTGAGCACGCTCACCTTCTCTCGTCCACCGGACCGAGGGCCGTGGATTTTCGGGATCACGCCGAACCGTCTGGACGCAGCCGTGCGACCTATGCGGAGAAGGTATCTCCACATAGGGGTCATGGCAATGCCCCGGCGGAAGGGTGTGGAACGCGGTCGCGGCACCGCGCTGATCAGTGCCGGGGCGGAACGGGCCCGGCGGTCGGGAGGCCCATCAGCTCCTCCACCGTCCGGTTGCCCAGGCTCTGCGTCGTCAGGGGGCGGTTGTCCGGGCGCCGGCGCAGGCCCTCCAGCAGGATCTCCAGGTAGCGGCGCCAGATCTCGGGCCGCCGGCCCTGTGCGAACTGGGTCGCGGCGCTCAGCATCTCCTGGATGACGGGGATGTCGGAGGGGGTCACCTCCGCGCGGAGGTCGCCGCTCTCCTGGGCGCGGCGGATCAGGGCTTCCAGGAAGGGGAGCATCCCGCCGCGCGCCGACTCGATGGGCCCGGAACTGTGGCTGCCCAGCATGATCACTTCATGGAGGCCGCGGTTCTCGGCCAGGTCGGCCGTCATCTCCGTCAGGAAGTCCACGAACCCCTGCCAGGGATCCGGATGCTCCAGGGCCCTCCGCGCGGAGAGCTGCCGCAGGGCGAGGTCCTGCTCGAAGAGGGCCCGCACGAGCGCCTCCTTGTTGGGGAAGCGGCGGTACACGGTGCCGACCCCGACCCCGGCCTCGTGGGCCACGTCGTCGAGGGTGACGCCGAGCCCGCGCCGGCCGAAGATCTCGCGCGCCGCGCGCAGGATCCGCTCCCGGTTGAGCGCCGCGTCGCGCCTCAGCGGACGGTCACCGTCCCGTGGGCTGCTGGACCGGGAACCGTCGTTCATGGGCCCAGGGTAGCCCTGCGGTTCAACCACCGCGTTCCGCACTCTTGACACGGGTAGTGCGGCTGCCTTTACTTACCAATCATCAAACGACCAATCGTTCGGTCGGTACATCCGGGGCGCTACAGCAGCCGTGCGGTCCGAGCGTCTGTGCCGACATGACGCACGACCTGGTCGGACGATGTCATTCCTTCTGCGCCACGCCGGTCCCTCAGTCGGCCCCACCCTGCCCGCCGACCGGACCCGTCGTGAGCTGAGGCGAGGAAGACCACCAGAACTGCCTCGATCCGCACATCAACCGAGCGTGGCCGTCCCCCGGTTCGCTCCGTCATGCCGAGACGCCGAGCCGTCATGTCGTCATGCCGGGACGCGGGCCGCGGCCGTGCGCGTTCCCCCTGTCAGGAGACAGCAGTGACCATCGATCAGAGATCCTCCGAGACGGCTGCGCGGAAGCCGGTTCGCCCGCTGCGGGTGGCCACGGCCAGTTTCATCGGAACCGCCATCGAGTGGTACGACTACTTCATCTACGGCATGGCCGCGGCCATCGCGTTCGGCCCGCTGTTCTTCCCGTCGGTGTCCCCGGCCGCCGGAACGCTGGCCGCGTTCGCCACGTACTCGGTCGGATTCGCGGCCCGTCCCATCGGCGGGATCATCATGGGTCACTTCGGTGACCGGGTCGGCCGTAAGTCCATGCTGGTGCTGTCGCTGCTCACCATGGGGCTCGCCACCGTGGGGATCGGGCTGCTGCCGACGTACGAGACCATCGGTGTCTGGGCGCCGGTCCTGCTGGTCACCCTGCGGTTCATCCAGGGACTCGGGGTCGGTGGCGAGTGGGGCGGTGCCGTGCTCATGGCCGTCGAACACGCCCCGGACCGCAAGAAGGCGTTCTACGGAAGCTTCCCGCAGATGGGTGTGCCGGGCGGACTCATCGTCGCCAATCTGGTGTTCCTCGCCCTCACCAACAACCTCAGCAACGAAGCCTTCCTGGACTGGGGTTGGCGCATCCCGTTCCTGGCCAGCGCCGTCATGGTCGTGGCCGGACTGGTGATCCGGCTGACCCTCTCGGAGAGCCCCGAGTTCCAGGAGGTCAAGAAGACGGACTCCGGGCAGCGGATGCCGCTGGTCACCGTGGTGCGGGACAGCTGGAAGGAAGTGCTGCTGTCCGCCGGGGCCTTCATCGGCATCAACGCGGTCGGCTACATCTTCATGGCCTACCTCCTGTCGTACACCACTGCGGTACTGGAGTTGAGCAGGAACCTCATCCTCACCTTCACGCTCATCGCGTCCCTGGTCTGGCTCGCCGTCATCCCCTGGGCCTCCGCCCTGTCGGACCGGCACGGCCGGCGGAAGGTGCTCATGGTCGGGTCCGTCGGGCTCGTCGGTTCCACCCTGCTGCTCTTCCCCATGATCAACACGGCCGACTCCGCCCTCATCCTGATCGCGCTCCTGATCACCGCCGTGTTCATGGGGGTCGTCTACGGGCCGATAGCAGCGCTGTTCTCGGAACTCTTCAAGGCGGAGGTGCGCTACAGCGGGGCCTCGCTCGGCTACCAGATCGGATCGATCCTGGGCGGCGGCATCGCCCCGACCGTGGCGACCGGTCTCTACAACAGCTGGGAGTCGACCGTACCCATCAGCCTGTATCTCACCGGGGTGACGCTGGTCAGCCTCGGCTGCGTATGGCTGGTCACCCGGCGGACGGACTGACGCGCACCGCACCACGGGCGCCTGTGTGCCGGGTGGGCCTCAGGCGCTGTGGCGGCGCACCGCGTCGAGGAACTGGTCGATGTCGTCGCCGTCGTGGGAGAAGGCGGTGACGAGGCGGACGGTGCCCGGCTCCCAGCGGTCGTGGTAGAAGGCGTACCCCTCGGCGAGGAGGGCGTCGGTGAGGTGCCGGGGGAGGCGGCAGAAGACGATGTTGGCCTGCGGGGCGGCCAGGAGGGTGATGCCGGGGACGGCTTTGAGGCCGTCCCCGAGACGGGTCGCCATGGCGTTGGCCCGGCGGGCGTTGGCCAGCCACAGCCCGTCGGTGAGGTAGGCGTCGAGCTGGGCCGTCTGGAAGCGCATCTTGGAGGTGAGCTGGCCGGCCCGCTTGGCGCGGAAGGCGAGTTCGGCGGAGAGGGCGGGGTCGAAGGAGACGACGGCGTCGGCGGTCATCGCCCCGTTCTTGGTGGCGCCGAAGGACAGGACGTCGACACCCGCCTTCCAGGTCATCTCGGCCGGGGTGGCCCCGAGGTGGGCCAGGGCGTTGGCGAAGCGCGCGCCGTCCATGTGCACGCGCAGGCCCGCGTCCCCGGCGATCGAGGACAGCCGGCGGATCTCCTCGACGGTGTGGACGCCGCCGCTCTCGGTGGCCTGACTGATGCTCACCACGGACGGCTGCACGCTGTGGACGTCTCCCGCGCGCCGCCGCACCGCCGCCCGCAGGGCCTCGGGGTCCATCCGGCCCGCGACACCGGGGATCGCGACGAGCTTGGCGCCACCCGTGAAGAACTCCGGGGCACCGCATTCGTCGTGATGGAGGTGACTGTCGTGATGGGCGAGGACGCTGCCCCACGACGGGGTGAGAGCGGCCAGGGCCAGACCGTTGGCGGCCGAGCCGGTGGAGACGGGGAAGACGTCGACGTCCCGCTCGAAGATCTCGCCGAACCTGCGGCGGGCCCGCTCGCTGAAGGGGTCGTTGCCGTAGGGCAGGACCTGTCCTACGGCGGCTTCGGCGACGGCGCGGGCTATCGGCGGGGCGGCTCCGGCCATGTTGTCGCTGATGAACGACAGACCGGAGGGCGTGGTGGCGATGGCGGTGTTCATGGGTGGGGTGCCCCCCTCTCAGACGGGTCGGGCTTCTCAGGTGCTGATGGGGGAGGCGAAGACGACGGTGATGTCCACCGCGTCGGCGCCGGTGCGGTAGAAGTGCGGGGCGTCACCGGCGAAGGCGAGCATGTCGCCGGGGCCGAGGTCCCGCGGGGCGTCGACGGGTCCCGCGGTGACGTGCCCGGTGGAGATGAGCAGATGCTCGATGGTGCCGGTGGCGTGCGGGACCCCGGCCAGCTCGGTCTCGGGCCGGATGCGCAGCCGCCAGATCTCCAGGCTGTTGCCGCTGCTGATGCGGCGCAGCAACTCGCGGGTGACTACGCCGGGTTCGGCGTCCGTGCCCGGCCGGTGGACCGGGCCGGTGTCGGCGTCGCGCGCGAGCAGGTCCGCGATCGGGATGCGCAGGGCGATCGCGATGGCGTCCAGGGTGTCGATGGTCGGGTTGCCCTTGCCCGCCTCCAGTTGCGACAGCGTGGCCTTGCTCAGCCCGGCCCGGCGTGCCATCTCCGCGGCGCTCATGCCGCGCTGCTGACGGCGCAGCCGGATCTTCGCGCCGACCGCGGCGGCCGTACTGCTCACCGGCTGGCGCCCGGTCCCGGACGGCGGGCTCATCGGCGGCCCCCAGCATGGTCGGGGGTGTGATCTGAGTGAACCATGCGTTCACTATAACAGCCGTTGCCTGGTTTGATGGACCCTGAGTTTATTTAAATGAACGCCGAGGTGGTGGGTCCGTGTGATCGACGGGTGTCGGGAAGGGCGTCGGGGGGGGGGGGTGTCTGCGGGGGCGTGACCGCCGGATCACCCCCGACCGCTCGGCCGGGGGTGATCCGGCGCGGTGCTCAGGACCGGTGGGCGGCGGCGATCTGGCCGACCAGGACGGCGAACGGCATGTCGAGAGCGGCGTAGACGGCGCCGGACTCGGGGGCGGCGTTGTCCGCCAGCGCCTCGACCATCAGCGTGGCGTAGTCGCTGACGGTCACGCCGGCCTGCTGCATCCGGGCCAGCCCGGCCTCGCGCTTGGCCTGGCTGAAGGTGCCGGAGGCGTCCAGGGCGACGTAGGCGTGGTAGCCGGCGGCCGTCGCGGCGTACGCGGGCAGGGCCGCGCACACTTCGAGGGACACCCCGGCGAAGATCAGCTTCTGGCGGCCGGTGGCCTCGATGGCCTCGCGGACCCGGTCGTCGTGCCAGGCGTTGACCGAGCTGCGGTCGATGATCTTCTGGCCGGCCGGAAGGGCCTCGACCAGCTCGGGGGCGGTGGGTCCCCACATGCTCTCGGCCGCCGTGGTGGTCACGACCAGCGGGATGCCCAGCGCGGTCGCCGCCCGCGCCAACGAGGCCACGTTGTGCTTCAGCTCGGCGACCGGGATGTCCCGGACCCCGGAGAGCAGGCCGACCTGATGGTCGACCAGGACCACGGCGGCGTTGTCGCGGGTGACCAGCTCCAGGTACGTGCTGCGCTCGCTCATGTTTCTTCTCCCTAGGATTTAGTCACTAATCTTGATAGTCAATTTTGATGACGACTTGGAATGTAGGCGAACATCGCCCATGTGGCAAGCGGCAGTTGGGCCGGGGCGGGGCACCACCCGGCCGGGCGGCTAAACTCGCCGGTCGGACCACCCGGGGTGGGACCGCGGACCTACGGCGGTACGAGGCAGACGGACGGAAGAGGTGAGGGCATTGACCGGCGACCGGCGGACCGGGGCGGAACCGGGACCGGAACCGGATCTCGGGGTGCTCGCCGCCCGGGTCCTGTTCTCCGTCCAGCGCGAGCTGTTCACCACCCTCGCCGAGCAGGGCTTCGACGACATCCAGCCACGCTCGGGGGCCGTCCTCGCCCATCTGCGCCCCGAGGGCGTCCGCGCCAGCGAACTGGCCCGGCTGTCCGGGCAGCACAAGCAGGTCGTCGGCTCACTCGTCGACGACCTGGAGCGCCTCGGCTACGTCGAACGCGCCCCCGACCCCGACGACCGCCGCGCCAAGCTGGTCCGCCCCACCGAGCGCGGTCTGCTCCAGATGGAGACGGCCGCCGCCATCATGCGCGCGATCGAGGAACGGCACGCGAAGGCCCTGGGCGAGGAGCCGTACGCCGCCTTCAAGGAAGCCCTGAAGCAGGTGGCGCAGGGTCAGAGCGGGGCGGTCGAGAGACCGAACTGAGCGGCGGCGGAGCGCGGGCCCGCCGGTCTTCGGGCCGGCGCTCCACCGGTCGTGGGGCGACGCGCGGCTCGGGCGTGGCGCCGCGATGGCCCGGGCTCGATCGAACCTGCCCCGGTCGGTCACCCCGGCGCGGTGGAGAAGCTGATCGCCCTCAGATGGCCTGGGCGGTCGGCATGATGGTGATCTCCGTGAGGTTGACATGACGCGGGACGGCGGCCATGAAGGCGATGGTCTCCGCGATGTCGGCGCACTGAAGGACGTCGATGTCGTGGATGAGGTCCGCCATCAGCTTCGAGGCGTCGGGGTCGGTGACGTGGTCGGGGAGTTCGGTGTCGACCATGCCGGGTTCGACGGTGGCCACCCGGACCATCTTGGGGCCGAGTTCGACGCGGAGCAGCCGGGTCAGATGGCTGATGTACGCCTTGGTGCCGGAGTAGACGGAGAACTTCTCCAGGATGCGGGTGGCCGCGATGGACGAGGTGTTGATCAGGTCGGCGGCCCCGCCCTGCGCGGCGGAGGCGGTCAGGTGGGGGAGGAACGCGGCGATCACGTTCATCAGGCCGCCGATGTTGAGGTCGATCTGGCGCTGCCACTCGTCGACCTTGAGTTCCTCGATGCCGGAGATGAGCTGGACACCGGCGTTGTTGAACACCAGGTCGGCGTGGCCGAAGCGGGCGGCGACCTGGTCGGCGGCGCTCTGGACGGCGGCACGGTCGGTGACGTCGACGGCCAGGGCGAACGCCGTGCCGCCGGCGGCCTCGACGCTCTTGACGACCTCGTTCAGCTTGTCCTCGCGGCGGGCGAGCACGACCACGGTGGCGCCGAGTTCGGCGAGGCGCCGGGCGGTGACGGCGCCCATGCCGCTGGAGGCGCCGGAGACGACGGCGACACGGCCGGTGAGCGGGGTACCGGTGAGCAGGGCAGCGGACATCACAGAACCTCAATCTCTGGGATCGGAAAGGCCCGAGGGGGGATGAGCCGGGCCGGTCGGAGGGGGTGCGGGGACGCGAGGGCGAGGCTGCCCCGGGGTGTCAGGCGGCGTCGTCGTGGGCGGTCGCGGCGGACTTCTCGCGCCACGGGGCGAGATCGTCGCGCACCTGCTGATACTTGACGTCGAGCCGCTCAAGGGTGTCGCGCCCGAGGTAGAGGTGGGTGGGCAGCTTCTCGGCGGACGCGACCTCCACGATCAGGGCGGCGCCCTTGACCGGGTCGCCGAGCTGGGCGTGGTTGGCGCGGTCGATCCAGTCCAGTGTCACGTGCGCCGGGGTGCCGTCGTAGTCGGCGATGCGGTGCGCGGCGACCGAGAGCGAGCTGGAGTCGAGGAAGTCGGTGCGGAAGACGCCCGGCTCGACCACCATCGACTGGATCCCGAACGGGGCCATCTCGGCGGAGAGCGCCTCACTGATGCCGGCGACGGCGAACTTGGACGCGGAGTACATGCTGACGCCGGGCTCACCCTCGAAGCCCGAGCGGGAACCGAGGTGCACCAGCCTGCCGGCCCCCTGCTCACGCATGACGGGCAGCACGGCACGGGTGACGTTGATCAGGCCGAAGACGTTGAGGTCGAACAGCGAGCGGGCCTCCGCGTCGGTGATCTCCTCCAGGGCGCCGAGCAGACCGCGCCCGGCGTTGTTCACCAGGACGTCGATGCCGCCGAACCGGTCCACCGCGGCCCCGACCGCCCCGGGGATGCTGTCGTGGTCCGTGACGTCCAGGGCGACCGCGAGGACCCGGTCGGAGTTCTTCAGGTCGTCCGGCACCCCGTCCGGGTCGCGTACGGCGACCACGACCTCGTTGCCGTCCGCCAGGGCGGCGCGGGCGATCTCCGCTCCGATACCGCGGGAGGCGCCGGTGATGAACCACGTAGCCATGGGAAAACCTCTTTCGTCGATTCCCCTTCGCGGGGATCTCCTGCTGACGTCTTCGAGTCTGGCCGCCGGCCACGGCGCCATGAAGGCCGTGCTTTTCCTGGGAGTCACACACCCAGGGACGACAGGCCCAGCAGCGCCAGACCGTCGGCGGACGGTGAGCCCGGCTCGGCCTGGAGGACGACCAGGTGCTGTCCCGGCGCGCTGCGGATGTCGAGCGCCTCGTACCGCAGCTCCAGATCTCCCACCACGGAGTGGTGCACCCGCTGGACCTCACCCGGCGGGATCCACGGGTACTCCCGGGCCCACAGCGAGCGGAACTCGCCGCTGCACACCGACAGTTCACCCACGAGTTCCCGGACGCGGGGATCCTCCGGTGCGCTCGCGGCCGTCCGCCGGAGAGCGGCGACCGCGCGACGCATGGCCCGCTCCGGGTCCCGGTGGAAGGTCTTCGCCGCCGGGTCCAGGAAGAGCATGCGCAGGACGTTGTCGCGCTGGGCGAAGTCACCGTGGAGCGCGTCGGCCAGGGCGTTGCTGGCCAGCAGGTCCTGGGCGTGGCCGACGACATAGGCCGGTGTCCCGGTCCAGCTCTCGATCAGGTGCCGCAGATGCGGGCGGACCCGCTCGACCCGCGCCCGCGGTGTCGTACGGCGGGACGACGGCCGGGCCAGCCGGAACAGCTCCCCCCTGTCCCGGTCGCCCAGTTGCAGCGCGCGGGCGACGGCCTCCAGCACCCGGGGGGAGGGGCTGACCTCACGCCCCTGCTCAAGACGGCTGTAGTAGCCCGGGCTGACCCCGGCGAGCAGCGCGACCTCGTCACGCCGCAGACCGGGCACCCGCCGCCGGCCCGCCACGGACAGTCCGGCCGCGGTGGGGCTGAGGCGCTCCCTGCGGGAGCGCAGGAACCCGCCCAGCCCGCCGGCCGGGTCGGGGCGTGTGCTGCTGTCCATACCGCCAAGGCTAGGCGGGGAGTGCCCGGCGAAGTGCTGCCGACGGTGGGTGCGTCACACCCAGGAACGCGCACACCCCTCGGGAGACGACAGCGCACGACGGCCCAGGACAGGTGTCCGGGCAGAGGTCCGGGCAGAGGTCCGGGCAGAGGTCCGGGCAGAGGTCCGGGCAGTGTCCGGGCAGAGGTCCGGCGGGTGTCCGGCGGGTGTCCGCCGGGTGTCCGCTCCTCGGCGACAGGCCGGGGAAATCCCTCTAGTGTTGCCGCATGAGCAACGGGACACCCTTGGGTGACTTTCTCAGAGCCCGCCGAGAAGCCCTGAAGCCTCACGATGTCGGTCTGCCCGAGCACGGCAGACGCCGGGTGCCGGGACTGCGCAGAGAGGAAGTCGCGCTGCTCGCCGGAGTCAGCTCCGACTACTACGTCCGACTGGAGCAGGGGCGGGAGAGCAGCCCCTCCCCGCAGGTCCTCGACGCCGTGGCGCAGGCGCTGAGACTGGACGCGGAAGCCACCGCCCATCTCAACCGCCTCTGCCTCACCGCCTCGCAACGCCCGCGCGACCGGGGCGAGAGCGCCGTCAGCCCGCAGTTGGCGCAGCTGATGGACGGATGGGACCACACCCCGGCCTTCGTCGTCGGCGCGGCCCTCGACATCATGGCGGCCAACCCCCTCGCCACAGCCCTCCACAGCGGATTCGAGAAGTTCGACAACCTCGCCCGCATGGTGTTCGCCGACCCCGCCGGGCGCGCGTTCTACCAGGAGTGGGAGCGCGCCGCGCACTCCTGTGTCGCCGAGATCAGAGCCGCCTACGGACACGACCCCGGATCGGCCCGCATCGCCGACGTCGTGGCGACCCTGTCCGCCCGGAGCGAGGAGTTCGCCGCGCTCTGGCGCCGACACGAGGTCAAGGGAAAGTCCCAGGAGGGCAAGCATCTCAGGCACCCCCAGGTCGGGGACCTGCACATCAAGTTCGCGGCTTTCACGGTCAACGGCGCTCCCCACCAGCAACTGGTGGTCTATCAAGCCGAACCGGCCGGCCCGACGGCAGCCGCCTTCGAGAGACTGAGGGCCATGGCCGCCCGCGAGGACGGTCCGGCCTGGAGCGCGCCCTGAGCACCACCGCCGTTCCCGTGCCCCGTTCGCGCGGTCAGTCTCTCGGGGGCAGCAACCGGGACAGTCCGTAGTGGAAGCGGTCGTCGAAGGAGTCCGTGACCATGAGGTGCTCGCCGATCCGGGCGAGGGACGGATAGCCGCCGGAGGCGATGAGCTGGTGGAACGAGCGGCCGGGATCACCGGCCGGGGTCTGCTCCTCCTGGGTCAGACCGAGCGTGAAATAGACGATCGACCAGCACAGCCGGGCCGCGTCCCGCTCGTCGTACCCGGCGTCCAGCAGCGCGCCGACGACGGTGTCGGCGACGCGCAGGGTCTTGCCCGTGCCGGTGAAGGTGCCGGCGACCAGACGCCCGCCGTCGCGGTGGGCGAGCAGGGCGTCCCGATAGCGGGTGGCGACCGCGCGGGCCCGCTCGACGGGCTCGTCCGGCAGATGGGTGACATCGACGGAGCCGATGATGTGGTCGGCCATGGTCTCGATGAGGCTCTGCTTCGTCTTCACGTACGAACTCACCGAGTTGAGATGCGAGCCGAGGGTGCGGGCGACCCCGCGCAGCGTCAGCCTGTCGAGCCCCTCGGCCTCCAGCGTGGTGAACGCCGCCGCGATCACGTCGTCCAGCGTCCAGCGCATCCTCGTGTCCCGTTCCGTTCTGTTCCGTTCCGCACCCCGTCACCCACCGGCGATCCACCGGTCATGCTACAAGCGGGCTGCCGAGGGCCCTGTTCAGGCGCCGAACGCCGCCCGGGACACCGCGTCCCAGCGTTCCCACTCCTCGATACGGGAGGCGTACTCCGCCCGGATCACGTCGAGCGGGCCCTTGCCGAAGAAGATCCGCAGCGGCGGCTCGTCGGCGTCGACCACCGTGAGGATCGCCGCCCGGGTGGCGTCCGGCTCACCGCGCACACCGGCCGGGCGCTGCATGCCGGCGCGGAGGGCGTCGTAGGCGGGCAGGCGTGCGGCCTGGACGGCGGACGGGCCCGCCCAGTCGGTGGCGTAACCGGCGGGTTCCACGAGGGTGACCTTGATGCCGAAGTCCCCGACCTCCTTGGCGAGGCTCGCGGTGAATCCCTCCAGGCCGAACTTGGAGGCGTGGTAGACGCCGAGGCCCGGCAGGGAGATGACCCCCGCGACCGAGGAGACCTGGACGATGTGCCCGCCGCCCTGGGCGCGCAGGTGCGGCAGCGCGGCCTGGGTGACCCACAGCGGGCCGAGCAGGTTCACCTCGATCTGCGCCCGGGCCTCCTCCTCGCCGACCTCCTCGACCATGCCGAACAGGCCGTAGCCGGCGTTGTTGACCACGACGTCGAGACGGCCGAAGCGGTCGACGGCCCGACGCACCGCGGCATCGACGGCCGCCCGGTCGGTGACGTCCAACTGGATCGGCAGCAGCCGCTCGCCGTGGGTGTCGACCAGGTCGCCGAACGCGTCGGAGGTCCGGCTCGTCGCGGCGACCCGGTCACCCCGTTCCAGCGCCGCCTGCGTCCACTGCCTGCCGAAGCCCTTGGACGCGCCGGTGATGAACCATGTCTTCGCGGTCATGTCGTGCTCCTGTCTTCCTCGGTGCCGGCCGGTGCCCGCCGACCGTCCTGGGTGAGCGGGGAGTGCGCGGGGACGACGGCCGGCCCGTCGACCTCGATGAGCCCTGCGGGCCGGCCGAGCGCCCGCACGCCGATCTGCCCCGCGACCGCCACGACGCAGCCCGAGCGGACGATCGCGAGAGGGTGGTAGAGATCGCCGACCGGCGGGGCCGGCGCGGGCGGGCCGACATGCTCGATCACGGCCGCGCCCTTTCGTAGGCGGTGTAGTCGGGCAGCGTGAAGCCGTTCGACAGCCGGATCTCGTCGCGCATCAGCAGATCACCGAGCGGCAGCCGCTCCTGGAGCGCCACCACACCGCGCCGGAACGCTATGCCGGCCGAGGTTCGCGGCGTCATCGTCCTGCCGTTGCCCTGCCCGAACCGCTGGACACGGGTGATCCACGGCCGCAGCCGCTCCTCGTACGCCCGCAGTCCGGCGGCGACATCGCCCCGCGCCCTGGCCAGCTCACCGGCCAGCACATACGCCCCGACGAGCGCGATGGTCGTGCCGTGCCCGGACATCGGCGAGGCGCAGAACGCGGCGTCGCCCACGAGCCCGATCCGGCCCGACGACCAGTGCGGCAGGGCCACTTGGCTGCACGCGTCGAAGTAGAAGTCCGGGGTGTCGTCCAACTGGGCGACCAACTCGGCGGTGCGCCAGCGCATCCCGGCGGCGCGTGAGCGCACCACGGTCTTCAGCGCGGCGGTGTCGCGGGGGTCGTAGCGGAACGGGGCGGAGCGGAAGGCGAGGATCGTCATCAGCCGGGTGTTGCCGCTCACGGCGCGGGCGGCGACGGAGCGGCCCGGCTCCGAGTACATCTCCGCCCAGTCGCACAGCCCCAGCGTGTTCCGCGCGGTCCAGAACGACAGGTAGTAGCCGAGGTGGCGCAGCCGCGCGCTGTCCGGGCCGAACGTCAGGCCGCGCACCCCCGAATGCAGTCCGTCGGCCCCTACCACGGCGTCGAACCGGCGCGGCGCGGACTTCTCGAAGGTGACACGCACCCCGTCGCGCCGGTCGTCCAGTGCGCCTATGCGGTCGCCGTAGACGTACTCGACCGAGCCGTCCGTCGCCCCGTGGAGGATCTCCACCAGCGCGCCCCGCAGGATCTCGATCTCGGCGATCGGCCCGTCCCCGCCGAAGCCGTCCGCCCGCACGGACGCCTGCCGCCGCCCTCGCGCGTCCACGAACGACAGCCCGTCAGCGCCTGTCCGGGCGGCACGGACCGTCTCCGCCAGGCCCGACCGGGCGATCACCTCACGGCCGGTGCCGCGGATGTCGATCAGTTGTCCGCCGGTACGCCGCTCCGGCGCGGACTCGACCACCGTGACCCGCGCCCCGTACCGCGTCAGCCAGTACGCGAGCGCCGGGCCCGCGATACCGGCACCGGACACCAGCACCTTGATTCCGGGCACTGTTCCCCACCTCATTCCCCACCGCCGTTTTGGTCACTGACCAAATCTCTGACTCAGTAGAGTTGGTCAGCGACCAAAAGTCAACCGGTGCGGGTCGGGGGCGGTGCGGTGGGCAGGTCCCGCCGCGTTACGCCTGGCCGTTGACTCCCTGGGCGGCCTGGGCGATGACCGCGGCCACGACGGCCGGGCGGGAGACGTACACGGCATGGCTGCCGGGGGTCTCGGAGACGGTGGCCCTGGCCCGCTCGGACATGGCGCGCTGGGCGGCCGGCGGGATCATCCGGTCGTCCGTCGCGACCAGGTACCAGGACGGCTTGGTCCGCCAGGCCGGTTCGGACACGGCACCTTCGAGCGCCGCGACACCCCAGGGGACCTGCGAGTCGGCCATGAACGCCGACAGTTTCGCCGGTACGTCGGCGGCGAACGAGGCCGCGAACCGCTCCCGGTCCAGGAACAGGAACCCGTCCTGGGGCGGCAGGATCGGCGGGACCGGCGCCCCGGGCGGCGGATCGGCGATCAGGGAGCTGACCGACTCGCCCCGGTCCGGCGCGAACGCGGCGATGTAGGCGAGCGCCGCGACGTTGGGGTGAGCGCCCGCCTCGGTGACGACCACCCCACCGTAGGAGTGGCCGACCAGCACGGCCGGACCGTCCAGGGAGTCGAGGACCTGACGGGTGGCGGCGACATCACCGGCCAGCGACAGGGTCGGGTTCTGCACGACGGCGACCGTGAACCCGTCGGCGCTCAGATGGTCGTAGACACCCTGCCAGCCCGATCCGTCCACGAAGCCGCCGTGCACGAGGACGATGTTCCTGAGGGTCGCCATGGTCACTCCCGACCTGGAGGGGCAGCGCCTTGACGGCTGTCCCGGTACCCACCAGTCAAGCCGCAGGAACGCGGCCGGACCACGCAGAACAGCACGCAGAAGTACCCGCCCGCCGGACCGGGTCAGGGGGTGGCCGCCAGGGCGCGGCAGCGGTCGGCCGCCACGGGGTCGCCGATCGCCTCGAAGACCCGCGCCGCCCGCGCGGAGGCGTGGCGGCTCTCCTCGCCCCGGCCCTCGTCGGCCAGCAGGGCGGCCAGGGTCTCCAGTGCGAGCGCCTGCCGGAAGTCGGACATCTGGAGCGTCTCGATGACGTCGATGCCCTCGGTCAGCGCGGCGATCGCCTCCACGCGGCGGCCCAGGCGTTCCAGGCAGTGGCCGACGCGGAGCAGCGCGAGGGGCCTGCTGAGACGCGCGACGCTCGGGGTCATCCCCGACTCCGGATCCTCCAGCACCGCGAGCAGTCCGCGGTAGCGCTCCAGCGCCTCGGCGTGGCGGCCTTCGTCCAGCAGACAGTGGGCGACATGGGCGAGGCACTGGACGCTGGAGTCGATGTCGCCGGTGGTCCGGAATGTCTCCGCCGCCCGGCAGGACGCCGCCACGGCTTCACCGAACCGGCCGAGCAGCCGCAGCGCCGACGCGGTGTACTGCTGTGACCAGGCGATCTGTGCCGTGGCATCGGACCGGGTGGCCAGCTCCAGCGCCTGACCCGCGTACCGCAACACGGCCTCCGGATCACCGGGCGGCAGCGAACGCGCCCAGGCCAGGTAGTTCAGCTGGCTCGCCCGCCGCGGCAGGTCGCCGAGGGCGCGCGCCGCCTCCGCGCCGAGCGTGAACACCTCGTGCCAGTGCGGGTTGTGCGCCCACAGGTCGGAGAACCAGTGCATCGACTCCGCGCAGTCGAGGACGAGGGAGTGCCGGTCCCGGTCCGCCGCCGTCCGCATCGCTCCCAGCCAGCCGTCCATGTTCGCCCGCAGCCACCCTTCGGCCTCTTCCGGCGAGGCCGGGACGGTGAGATCGGGGTCGGGCCGGGCGGGACGGCCGTAGC
This sequence comes from Streptomyces sp. NPDC091377, assembly GCF_044757045.1. Taxonomy (NCBI): domain Bacteria; kingdom Bacillati; phylum Actinomycetota; class Actinomycetes; order Kitasatosporales; family Streptomycetaceae; genus Streptomyces; species Streptomyces sp. NPDC091377. Next base: position 162,093 of record NZ_JBIVUE010000003.1, read on the forward strand.
CGGGTTCGAACCACCGTCCGCACAGGGTGGCCATCCGCAGCAGCCACGAGGTCACCTTCACCGTCAGCGCCTCGCGCCCGTCCGCACCCTCCTCCTCGTGGAGCCGGTCGCGGGCGAAGAGCCGGACCAGGTCGTGGAAGCGGTAGCGGCCCGCGGCGCCGTCGTGCAGCAGACCGAGATCGACAAGGTCGTCCAGGGCCTCCCAGGCGTCCTCGACCGGCACCCCGCCCACCACGGCCGCCGGCGCGGCGTCGAAATCCGGTCCCGGCACCACGGCGAGCCGCCGGAACATCCGCCGCGCGGATGCGGTGAGTTGCTCGTACGACATCCCGAACGCGTTGGCGATCTTCAGATCACCGGCCTTGAACTGATCCAGCCTGCGCTCCTCGTCCGCCAGCCGGGCGGCGAGTTCGGCGGCGCCCCATCCGGGCCTGCTGGCCAGCCGGTTCCCGATGATCCGCAGGGCCAGCGGCAGACCGCCGCACAGTTCGGCGAGCCGGACGAGGGCCGGTTCCCCGTCGGACGCGGAACGCTCACCCAGGATCCCGGCCAGCAGCCGGGTGGACTCCGGCAACGGCAGGGGCCCGAGGACGAGCCTGCGGACCCCTTCCAGCCCGGCCAGCAGCCGACGGGTGGTGATCAGCGCCCGGCCCGCGCCCCCGGCCGGCAGCAGCGGGCGTACCTGGTCCTCCGACGCGGCGTTGTCGAGCACCACCAGGACACGTCTGTCCCTGAGCAGCGACCGGTACAGCGAGCCGCGGCCCTCGATGTCGCCCGGGATCTGCTGGTCCGCGACACCGAGCGCGCGCAGCAGCGACCGCAGGGCCTCGGCGGGCGCCAGGGGCCGCTGGGACATGCCCAGCAGATCGAGGAAGAACACCCCGTCGGGAAAGCTCGGTCGTACCGTATGAGCGGCACGGACGGCGAACGTGGTCTTCCCCAGCCCCGCGGAACCGGTGATGAGTCCCACGACGCCGACCCCCGGTGAACTCTCCGCGTACACCAGTTCACTGACCCAGACGAGTTCCGGGGCGTGGCCGGTGAAGTCGTCCACCGACCGGGGCAGTTCACACAGTCCGGTCGGGCGCGTCCAGTGGTCCCGCAGTCGGCCTTCACGCGCCAGTTCGACGAGCTGGCCGCGGATCTCCCCCTCCAGCGCCAGGGCATCCGCCAGAGCCGTCACACTCCGGTGCTGGGGCCCTTTGCTGCGGCCACGCTCCATGTCCGACAGTGTCCGGGCACTGACGCCCGACACCTCGGCCAACTGCTCCAGCGTCAGCCGTGCCGCACGCCGATGCGCGCGCAGCACCTCCCCGAAACCGGGACGTCCTGTCATGGCACCCCACCCCCACCGGGCACGTTCTACCACCACCGACCCGCGCCGAGGAACCACGTCCCTCGGCGGGCCGTCGGGGGCGGCGGATCAGTCGCTGATGAACGCCGCGCGGTCGCAGGCTCCGGGCGTCACCCAGTGGTGGGAGGAGATCCTGTCGTTCGCGTTCTCTCCCGTGGTGAAGGCGTATCCGCGCAGATCCACCAGGGACACCCCGGGGCCGACGCAGAGGAATCCTCGGCCCCAGGCGTCGGCGCCCCCGGTCGTCCGATAGAACGCGACCACGTCGTTGCCGCCGACGTGGCCGTTGTTGGCGACGGAGGTGGCGTTGTTGTCGTCGCTGCCCCGGAACTGTCCCAGGTTGTTGCCCCAGTTCGCGTCATTGCCGACGTCCGAGCCGAGCCGGGTGCCCGAGCAGTTCGCGTTCCCCCAGGCGTACACCTTGCCGTCGGTGCCGTGGGGGGAGCAGTCGGCCAGAACGCCCACGTCCGCTCCGGGGGTCGCCCGGGCGACGGTGGCGGGCATCGTGAGGCCGAGCGCGGTGAGGCAGACGGCAACCGCCGTGGCGGTGGCTCTGGCTGTTGTACGCATGATGTCTCCTCTTCCGCCCCGCTTGTCCGGGGCGTGATCGTCCGCGGCTCCGTACCGCGGAGGCTTCTGTGGTGGGGGTCAGTCCCGGCCGATGAGGTCCTCGGCGCGGGCCAGGGCCGCCCGCTGGAGCCGGCCGTGCAGGGCCAGTTCCTCGCCGTAGCGCGCCCTCGCCCGTGCGACGTAGACGGGCTTGAGGGCCCGGGCGGTGTCGGCGAGCGCGGAGTCGCGCGCGCAGGTCGCCTCGGCGACCGCCAGACGCACCTCGGTCGCGTACGCCTTCGCCTCGCGCTGTCCTTCGGTCAGGCGGGGCAGGGCCGTACGGACGGCCCGCGGGTCCGCGAAGGAGTGGCCCTTGCCGCGCATACAGGCCGACCAGGCGGTGAGCGCCTCGGTGAACCGCGGGTCCTCGACCAGCGCCGGTACCCAGAGCGGGGTGAGGTTCATGGCGATGCCGTTGGCACGGAACCATGCGGCGCGGTCGCCGTAGAGTTCCTGTTGCGCCGTGGCACGGCAGCCGCCGCGCGGAGTGACGAGCGTGCCGCCGGTGGGCAGTTCCGCGGTCAGGGCCCCGTCCGCCGGGTCGCCGGCCAGGGTGGCCGAGTAGCGCGCCCGATCCCGGGCGGAGAGGGACTCCCTGTATGTGGCGTTGGGGCCGCGCTGCCGGCGGGCGAGGAGCCCGCGTTGGACGCGGCTGCCGTAGCCCTGCGCGCGGGCCCGGGCGATGTCGTCGAGGACGAAGTCGGTGCCGTGTTCCTCCGCGTCGCCGGCCGGAGGCTCCGGCCAGTAGCGGAAACCGTGCCCGGTCATGCACGTCTGGACGAGTTGTTCCTCGGCCCGTTCGATCCGGTCCTGTTGGGTGGCTGTCAGCTCCGGGGCCGAGGCCGCGGGGTCCGTGGTGGCCGGGACGGTGCACGCGGTCAGCGCGCACAGGGCGATGACTGCTCCCGTGCCGAGCGCGGTGACGGTGCGTCGCATGGTGATGTTCCCCCGTTCCCTCAGCGGCCCTCCCCGTGGTCCACTCCATGGCCCCGGGCTGCCGTGACCTCAGCTTTCGCCGTCGGCCCGTTGTATGGCAGGCCCCTTTCACCACTTCGGACAATCCCGTGCGGCGGCCAGGGTGCGTGCCGTGCCGCTCGCGCCGCCTGGTCCGCCCCGGCTCCGCTGCGTAGCGTGCGACGCGTCGCGCCGATGGGGGAGTCATGGGGTGTCGTGAACAGCCGCTCGATCCCGCGCAGGGGTCGATCGCGCGTTTCGCGATCGAGTTGCGGAAGTTGGGTCAGGGTGCTGGGGCCTCGGCTACTGGGCGATGGTGGTGATGGCCCGTTGTTCGATGGCGCTCTCGCGCAGGGGGCGGCGGGCGACGGACGTAGCGTGTGGCGCGGTGTCGTCGTGCTGATGGGGGAGTCATGGGGCGTCGTGAACAGCCGCTCGATCCCGCGCAGGGGCCGATCGCGCGTTTTGCAATCGAGTTGCGGAAGTTGCGTCAGGGTGCCGGGGGCCTCACCTACCGGGCGATGGCGGCGAAGGCCCACTACTCGACGGCGACCCTCGCCCAGGCGGCGGCCGGAGACCGACTGCCGTCCCTGGCCGTCGCCCTGGCCTACGCGCAAGCCTGCGGCGGCGACCCCACCCGATGGGAGCGCCGATGGCACGAGGCCGCACGGGCGGCGGCCGAGGACGCCAGGGCCGCCGACACCGACGTGGAGCCGCCCTACCTGGGGCTGGCGCGCTTCGGCACCGACGACACCGACCGCTTCTTCGGCCGGGATCGGCTCGCCGGCCGGCTCATGGAGCTGATCCGGCGCGACCACCTGGTGGTCGTGGCCGGACCCTCCGGAAGCGGCAAGTCCTCCTTGCTGCGCGCCGGGTTGATCGCCCGCCTCCAGCAGGCCGAGCCACCACGGACGCGGCCCGCGGCGATCCGGATCCTCACCCCGGGACCGACCCCCGTACGCACCCACGCCGACGTCCTCGACCCACGGACCGCCCCCGCCGGCACACTGATCGTGGTGGACCAGCTGGAAGAGGTCTTCACTCTCTGCGCCGACCCGGACGACCGCACCCGGTTCCTCGACCTGCTGTGCGCCGCCGCCCGGCCCGAGCACCGCCTACGGGTCGTCCTCGCCGTCCGCGGCGACTTCTACGGCCATCTCTCGCAGCACCGCCCGCTCGCCGAGGCCGCCGAGCGCGCCACGCTGCTGGTCGCCCCCATGAGCCGGGACGAGTTGCGCGAAGCCATCGTCAAGCCCGCCGCTCTCGGCGGTCTCGTCGTGGAACGCAGCCTCACCGCCCGGGTCATCCACGACGTCACCGACGCGCCGGGCGGCCTGCCCCTGATGTCCCACGCCCTGCTGGAGACCTGGCGGCGGCGCAAGGGCCGGGTCCTGGCCGAGGCGGCCTACGACGCCGCCGGCGGCATCCACGGCGCGATCGCCCGTACCGCGGAAGACCTCTACGCGCGCCTCTCCCCGGACCAGGCCGAGACGGCCCGGAGGATCCTGCTCCGCCTGGTCGTCCCCGGCCAGGGGAGCCAGGACACCCGCTGCCCGGCCGACCGCGCCGACATCACCGCACTGGGCCCCGGCCCCGCCGCCGACGCGGACCTCGTCCTCGAACGCCTCGCCCACGCCCGTCTGGTCACCCTCGACCACGACACCGTCGACCTCTCCCACGAGGCCGTCCTCGCGGCGTGGCCGCGGCTGCGCGCCTGGATCGACCAGGACCGCGACCGGCTCCGCGTCCAGCGCCACCTCACCGAGGCCGCCCGCGCCTGGCAGGCACTCGGCCGTGACCCCGGCGCCCTCTACCGGGGACTGCGCCTGTCCACCGCCGAACAGCATCTGACCCCCGCCGGCCGGCGCGGCGACCTGACCTCACTGGAGTGGCAGTTCCTCACGGCCGGCCTCGACGCCCGCCACCGTGAGCACCGCCACCGCCGGGTCCGCACCGCCGCTCTGGCCACCCTTCTCGTCCTCGGCCTGCTCGCCGGCCTCATCGCCTGGCAGCAGAACCAGTCCGGTGAGCGCCGCCGGGTCGAGGCCGAGGCCCGCCGCCTCGTCGGCGTCGCCGACAGCCTCCGCCTGTCCGACCCGCGGACCGCCATGCGCCTCAGCCTCGCCGCCTGGCGGGCCGCCGACCTCCCGGAGACCCGCTCGGCACTGCTGGCCGCCACGGCCCAGCCGGAAGAGGACGTCTTCACCGACCCGGACGGTGCCACCGGCACCATGCGGCATCTCAGCGCCGACGGCCGCACCCTCGTCAGCGTCGGCGCCGACCAGGTGACCCGCTGGGACGTCACCACCCGGCGGCGCGTCGATGTGCGCCCCGGGCTCGGCGAGGACCTGGGCACGGCCGGCTTCCCCCGGGCGGACTCCGGATGGCTGCCCGTGTTCACGGAGAAGGGGATCGCCCTGCGTGACCTCGCCACCGGCCGGCCGACGGGGAAACCGCTCACCTCGCCCTACGGCGGTGTCGAGACGGGGCCGAGCGGTCGCACCCTGCTCGTCTACCGCTACGACGCCACCGGGGCCCGGATCCAGCTGTGGCACGCGCAGCGCCGAGAGGTACTCCTCGACACCCACCAGTCCCGGGACCCCGATCTTCCCGCCGACAGCGGGGACGGGATGTCCTGGGTCGGGGTCATGGCTCTGAGACACCAGTTGGAGGCGGAACACCGCGGATTTCCCGTCTCCCCCGACGCCGTCCTCAGCGCGGACGACCGTCTGCTCGCCCTGTGCCTGCCCGGCAGACGGCTTCAGTTGTGGGACGTCGAGAAGGGCCGCCGGCTGCCCGCACCGTGGCTGCCGAACGCCACCGTCCAGCAATGTGCCCAGGAGCAGGTCAGGTTCAGCCCGGACGGCGAGTACGTCGGGCTGATCACCGAGACGGGCTACCGCACCTGGCACCTCGCCTCCGGCCGGGAACTCCCGCCCATCACCCACAAGGGGCTGGTGATCGCGGAACCCGGCGACGGCGGCACCTTCGTGGTGGCGTCCGACGGCCGGGAGATCCTCCTGTGGCGACCGAGCGACTCACCGTTCCCCGCGTTCCGGTACCGACTCTCCGGTGAGACCGTCCGAGATCTCCGGCTGGACACCGCCACGGGCACACTCCGCTACCTTGGGGGGCCGGAGAGTTCCTGGGGGTCGAGGGTCCGCACCCTCGCCCTGGGCAGGGCCGCCTCCCCGCGCTGGGAGCAGAGTCAGCTTCTGGCCGCCGAGTTCAGCGGGGACGGGAAGCGACTGGCCCTCGCCCACCAGGATCCGGACGGGAAGGAGGTCCGCTTCCGTCTCCTCGACGGACGTACCGGCGCACTCCTGGCGGAGCCACCGCCCGTACCGTGCGCGACCAGCGGGGAAACAGGGGCGGTCACGTACTGCGACGCCGCCCTGGCCTTCGACTCCACCGCCAGGACACTCGCCCACAGTGTGACCGCGGCCGATCCGACCAGCCCCGTCGGCGGCGGGAGCGCGGATCCGGCCCCCTCCGGACGGGTGACGCTCTACGACCTCCGGAGCCGGAGGGTCCGTACCGTCCTCGACGGCCCCTCCTTCAGCGGACGGCCTTGGGGCGATCTGGCCTTCACCTCGGGCGACCGTGCCCTCGTGCTCGCCGGCCATCCCAGCGCGCCCGCCCCGCACACCCGGATCTGGGACCTGCGGCGCGGCAGGACCACCACCACGCTCGCGGGGGCGGCGGGCACCATGGCGCTGTCTCCCGACGGCGATCCGCTGGCCCTGGACGACGGTTCGGCGCACCGGTTGCCGTCCGGCACCCGGCTGCCGCACACCCGAAGTCCCGGCCGGGCGACGGCGCTGGCGTTCAGTCCCGACGGGACGTACCTGGCCGTCGGCGAGGGATCCGGCCGGGTCGTGCTGTGGGACGGCGCGCTCCGGCGGCGGCTCGGGGAACTCGCCGCCCCCGAAACCACCACCTACCAGTACGTCTCCGCTCTGGCCTTCTCGGCGGACGGCCGGATGCTGGCCGTGGCCGGTGACGAGGGCACCCTCCAGCTCTGGGAGACCTCCTCGCACCGGCGGACGGGCGGACCGCTGCCGACCGCCGGCGACACCATCAAGGCGCTGGCGTTCACCCCCGACCACGGCACGCTCCACACGGTGGGCGATCACTCACCGCCGTACGCCTACGACATCGCACCGCGGTCCGCCGCCCGGGCCGTGTGCGGCAGGGTGGGCAAGGGGCTCTCCCGCGAGGAGTGGAGCGAGCACCTGCCCGACCTCCCGTACCGGCGGAGCTGCCCCTGAGCCGGCTGCGGTGTCCCGGTGGACGGGCTCAGAGATCCAGGACGAGTCGGTCGCCCCGGCAGCGTCCGACGCAGATCATCATGGTGCGTCCGGCGAGGCGTTCCTCTTCGCCGAGCACCGAATCCCGGTGCTCGGGCGTCCCGGCGAGGACCCGGGTCTCGCAGGCGCCGCAGTAGCCCTTCTCACAGTCGTAGGACAGACCGCTCACGGCGTCGCGCAGGACCTCGATGAGGCGGCGGTCGGCCGGGACGGTCAACGTGGCCCCGGTACGGGCCAGTCGGACCTCGAAGCTCCGGTTCTCCGAGGCGTCGAAGGCCGTTTCGAGGTCGTCGCCCGCCGTGAAGCGCTCCAGATGCAGCCGGTCGGAGAGACCGAGGCGGGCGCACTCGCGCTCGACGGCCGCCAGCATCGGCGCCGGGCCGCAGGCGAAGACGGCGGTGTCCGGGGCCAGGGCGCCCAGCAGCCGGGGGAGGTCCGGGAGGCCGGCCTCGTCCTGCGGGAGCAGGGTGAGCGCGGCACCGGCCACGGCGGACAACTCGTCGGCGAACGCCATCGTGGAGCGGGTGCGTCCGCCGTAGACGACGGTGAAGGGTGTGCCCTGTCCGGCGGCCTCGCGGACCATGGCGAGGATCGGGGTGATGCCGATGCCCCCGGCGAGGAACAGATAGGACGGCGCCTCGGTGAGCGGGAAGTGGTTGCGCGGCCCGCGCACCGCGAACGTGGCCCCGGGGCCCGCGAGTTCATGGAGTTCGACCGAGCCGCCCCGGCCCAGGGGCTCGCGCAGGACCCCGATGCGCCAGGTGGTGGCGTCGGCGGGGTCGCCGCACAGGGAGTACTGACGCAGTCGGCCCGAGGGCAGGCGCAGTTCGATGTGGGCGCCGGGGCGCCATACGGGGAGTTCACCGCCGTCCGGCAGGGCCAGGTCGACGGCGACGACGTTCTCGGCCGCGGTGCGCACCGCGGTCACCCGCAGCGCGGTGGGTGTGGTCAGTGCGCGGACCGGGCCCGTCGTCGCGGTCGCCCGGGGGCCGGGGGTGAAGACCGCGGGGACCGCGTCCCAGCCGGACTGGTTGCCGCGGGTCGGGTAGGGGACGAGCCCCTCCTCGATCACCCGGTAGTCGGGCAGCCGGGTCAGGACCTGGGCCGTCATCGCGCGGAACATGGCCCGGGCGAGATGGGCGCCGGCGCACCGGTGCGAGCCGATGCCGAAGCTGAGGTGCCGACTGGCGTCGCGGTCGAGCCGTATCCGCTCGGGGTCGGGGAACACGGCCGGGTCGTGGTTGGCGGCGACCCAGGGGATCAGCACCCGGTCACCCGCGCGCATCGGGCAGCCGCCGACCTCGACGTCCCCGGTGACCGTGCGCGCCATCGACTGGGACGGGGCGAACGCGCGGAGGAATTCCTCGGTCGCGCCGTCCAGCAGGTCGGGGGAGTCGATCAGCCGCCGGCGCTGCTCGGGGTGGCGCGCGAGGTGGACGAGTGTCGATCCGGTCAGGGAAGTGGTGGTGTCGACGCCGCCCGCGATGAGCAGACCGACCACCGACACCAGTTCGTCGTCGCCGAACGCGCTGCCGTCGGCCCGCCGCCCGGCCACCAGCGCGCTGACCGCGTCGGCCCGGGGCGCGCGGCGGCGCTCGGCGACCAGGTCGCGGATCCGCTGGTCCATGGAGGAAAGTCCGGCGGCCCCGCGCAGGGCGCGTTCGCTGCCGGCGGGTGCGGCGAAGATGTCATGGATCGGGCCGGCCAGCTTCGCCCAGTCCTCCTCGGGGAAACCCAGCCAGTCCAGGGTGACCGCGGCGGGCAGCGGGTTGGTGAGGTCGCGGACGAGGTCGCAGGAGCCCAGCTCGATGAAGTCGTCCACCACGCGGGCGGCGTGCCGCTCGATCATGGGCACCAGGTGGGCCACCGCGTCCGGGGTCAGCAGCGGGTTGATCAGCGCGCGGTACTCGGTCGCGCGCGGCGGGTCCAGCTCGATCGGGTACTGCTCCAGCCCCGGACCCTTGGGGATGACGATGCCGACCCCCGTCCCGCCGTGCTCGCTGCGGGCCGAGGAGAACAGCGCGTCGTCGCGGGCGATCCGGGCCACATCGGCGTGACGCGTCGTGTAGTGGAAGCCTCCGTGGGCGGTCGAGCGGCCCACGGGGCAGCGCTCACGGAAGGCGGCGTAGTAGGCGACCGGATCGGCGTTGGCCGCGTCGGAGTGGTGGTCGAATTCGAGGTCGAAGTCGGCGGACATGGTGGCACGCTCCACGTGCTCGGAACAGTGCGCGGTGTTGTCCGGCCGCGCCACCGGATGTCAGCAGCCTCATCGGTGTCGGTCACCCTAAGCCGTGCCGATGAGCCTGACAACGTCTCGTGGGCGACGCCGTACGACGCCATGCACGCCGTCCGCGGCTCCGCGCGGCTCAGAAGGTCAGTACGGCCTTGCCGACCGAGCCGGACCGGACCGCGGCGACGGCCTCGTTGATCTGCTCGAACGGGAAGTAGGTGATCATCTTCTCGACCGGGAACCGGCCCTCGGCGTTGAGTTCGAGCAGATACGGCAGGAACACCTGGGGGAGGCTGGACCCGGCGACGATGCCGGTGACCGTGCGCCCGTTGAGGATGCTGCGCCACTCGAAACTCATCGATTCACTGGGTCCCACCCCGATGACACCGGCGCGGCCGAGCGGCCCGAGCGCCTCCACCGCGGTGCGCAGCACGTCTGCGCGCCCGGTCGTGTCGATCACGAAGTCGAACCCCTCGGGGACCAGGGCGGCCAGTTGCCCGGCGGTCTCCCCGGCCGAGGGGTCGACGCAGTGGGTGGCTCCGAAACCGCGGGCCGCGTCGAGCTTGGCCGGGTTCACGTCGACGGCCGCGACGACCTTGCAGCCGCTCAGCGAGGCGGCGATGACGGAGGCCGTGCCGACCGCCCCCGCCCCGAAGACGGCGATCGAGGAGCCGGGGCGCGGCTGGAGCACATTGAGCACCCCGCCCGCTCCGGTCTGGAAGCCGCAGCCGAAGGGCCCGGCCCGCAGCAGATCCCACGCGGGGTCGATCCTGACGACCGCCCGCTCCGGCGCGACGACATGGTCGGCGAACGACGACTGGCCGAGGAAGTGGGCGTTGACGTCCCGCCCGCCGTGGGTCACCGCGGTGGTGCCGTCGGGGCGGCGGCCGGAGAAGTTGACCGCGTCGAAGCCGCGGCAGTAGGCGGGGGAGCCCGTGCGGCACAGGGAGCAGGTGCCGCAGGAGGTGAAGGACAGGGCGACATGGTCGCCGGGGCGTACGGAGGTGACGTGCGCGCCGACCTTCTCCACCACGCCCGCCCCTTCGTGCCCGAGCAGCGCGGGCGTCGGGAAGAAGCCGGCGAACTCCAGGTCGGTCCCGCAGACGCCGACGGCGGCGACGCGGACGAGCACCTCGTCCGGACGGGGGTCGTCCAGGTCCACCTCGGTCAGGACGAACGGCTGTCCGGCCTGTTCCAGCAGAGCGGCGGTGGCGCGCACAGGGCCTCCTCGGTGCCTCACAAAGCGAGACTGCATATTGACATGCGTGACAGGGTCGGTCAATGTTCCCCCCATGGCGGCTGTTGACTTCCCTCCCTCCCGGCACTTCATCGACGGCGCGTGGGTCGCGGCCCGTGACCGCGGCACGCTGGACGTCCTCGACCCGGCCACCCGGCAGGTCATCACCGAGGTGGCCCGGGCGGACGGCGCCGATGTGGACGACGCGGTCGCCGCAGCGCGCCGCGCCTTCCCCGACTGGGCGGCCACCGATCCGAGCGAGCGCGGGGCGCTGCTCCGACGCTGGGCGGACCTGATCATCGCCGAGGCCGAGGCGCTGGCGGCCGTCGAGGCACGGGACGTGGGCAAGCCGCTGTCGGGGGGCCGTACGAACATCTACATCGCCCACGGCATCATCGAGTACTTCGCCGGCGCGGCCGACAAGCTCACCGGTGTCACCCTGCCGACCCGTAGCCCCGACTACCTGGGCTACACGGTTCCCGAGCCGTACGGCGTCTGCGCGGTCGTCATTCCGTGGAACGTCCCGGCCGTGCTCACCGCGGCGAACGTCGCGCCGGCGCTGGCCGCGGGCAACACGGTCGTCCTCAAGCCGTCCGAGATCGCGCCGCTCGCCCCGTTCGCGCTCGCCGAACTCGCCCGTCGCGCGGGCTTCCCGCCGGGGGTCGTCAATGTGGTGGCGGGGCTCGGCCCCGAGGCGGGCGTCGCCCTCACCTCGCATCCGGACGTCGACCACATCAGCTTCGTCGGCTCCACCGCCACGGGCCGCGCCATCATGGCGGCGGCGGCGCGGAACCTCGTCCCGGTGAAGCTGGAACTCGGCGGGAAATCACCGAACGTGCTCTTCGCCGACGCCGACCTCGATATCGCGATCCCCGCGATCGTCACCTCCATCACCGAGAACGCGGGGCAGAACTGCTACGCCGGTTCGCGGCTGCTCGTGGAAGCCTCCGTGCACGACGAGGTGGTGGAGCGGGTCGCCGCCGCGATGGCCGCGGTCAGGACCGGGCCCTGGGACGCCGACCTGGACATGGGACCGCTGGTCAGTGCCGCGCAGTTCGACCGTGTCGGCGGCTTCCTGGAGGACGCGCCGCGTGACGGCGCCCGACTGGTCACCGGTGGCACGGCCGCCGACGATGGATGGTTCGTACGGCCCACCGTGTTCGACCGGGTGGACGCGGACATGCGCCTCGCCCGCGAGGAGGTCTTCGGGCCGGTTCTCGCCGTGCAGTCGTTCCGCGGCACGGCCGAGGCGACCGAGCAGATGAACGCCACGGACTTCGGCCTGTTGGCCTGCGTCTGGACCAACGACATCTCCCGGGCGCTGCGCCTGGCGAAGGACGTCCGCTCCGGTCAGGTCGCCGTCAACCAGTTCCACGACGCCGGAGTGATCGGCTTCCCGTTCAACATGCAGAAGGACAGCGGCTTCAGCCGGGGCGGCGGGTACGCGGCCCTGCGCGAGTACACCCAGGAGAAGGGTGTGGCCATCCGGCTGCTGGACCGCTGAGAGCGGACACGCCGGCGGGTCTCCGGCGCCTCGCGCTTCCGGCAACCGCGCTTCCGGCACCCTGCACTCCGGCACCCCGCACTCCGGCAACCGCGCTTCCGGCCCCCCGCGCTCCGGCCCCCCGCGCCTCCAGAGCCCATGAGTCGGGCCTCCGGCGTCCCTGGGTCGAGCCGCCCGGCGGTGCCTCGCCCCGTACGGCCTCCACCTGTTCTGTCAGCCCCGTCACCCCTGTCAACAGGCGAAACACCGATGCCGCGAAGACGTGGTGCAGGAGCGTTGACAGCACCCGACGGCAGGGGCAGAGTACCTCACAATACGTTCCACCGCCTCGCAATGCGAGACGGGTGAGGGTGAGGAGGCTGCGCGGTGCGTGTCATGGTGCAGACCGATCGGGGCGGGCCCGAGGCCGAGTTCCCGCACGATGTCCCGGAACCGAAGTCCAGTCCCCGCATCATCGGCGGCACCACCCCCCACGGGAAGTGCCCGTCCCCGCGACGGCCCGCGACACCCTCGGAAAGGTGGTGAACCAGCCATGACCGATCTGCTGATCGTCGGCGGCGATGTCGTCACGATGGACCCCGCCCGACGCGTCCTCACCGGTACGACCGTCGCCGTGTCGGGCGACAGCATCGCCGCGCTCGGCACGGCCCAGGACCTGCGTGCCCGTTTCCCGGGGGCACGGGAGCTGGACGCGTCGGGCTGTGTCGTCATCCCGGGCCTGATCGACGCCCACCAGCACACCACCGTGGACCCCCTGGTGCGCAGTGTGATCCCGGACCACATCGGCGGACAGGAGTCGATCTTCGACTGGATCGTCCCGCTGCACGCCCACGCCGACGGTGACGACGACGAACTGGCCGCGACCATCACGGCCGTCGAGTGTCTGTCCCGGGGCATCACCACCGTGCTGGAGCCGGGCACGGTGGCCTACCCCGAACGGGTCGCCGAAGGACTCGGCGCCGCGGGTGTCCGCGCCCGGGTCGGCGGCTGGGGCTGGGACGCCAAGGACGTCCCGTTCGGCGCGCCCGCGCACGAGGTGCTCGCCCGGCAGGAGGACATCGTCCGGTCCCTGCCCACCACCGGGCCGGTCACCGGGTGGGTGACGCTCGTCGGCCACGACCTCGCCGGCGACGAACTCCTCACCGGGGCCGCGCACCTGGCCGAACGCCTGGACACCGGACTGACCTGGCACATCTCGCCGGGACCTGCCGACGTCGAGGCGTACGCCCTGCGCTGCGCGCGTCGACCGGTGGTCCACTTCCGTGAGTTGGGGGTGCTCGGTCCGCGCCTGCTGCTGGGGCACGCCGTATGGCTCGACGACGCGGAGGTCGACGCGATCCTGGAGACCGGTACCGCGGTCGCCGCCTGCCCGGGGGCCTACCTGCGTCTCGGTCAGGGGTACACCCGGGCCTCGCGCCACGCCGAACTGGTGCGGCGGGGCGGCCGGGTGGCGTTGGGCTGCGACGCGCACAACGCCGGCGACGCCCCGGACCTCCTCCTGGCCGCCTACCTCTTCGCCGGTCTGGAACGCGACCGTGATCTGCCCGAACCGATCCGCGCCGAGCAGGCGTTCGCGCTCGCGACGGTCGACGGCGCCGAGGCGATCGGGCTCGGCGACCGGATCGGCTCCCTGGAGGTGGGCAAGGCGGCCGACCTCGTCGTGCTCGACACCCGCGACCCCGCCTGGACGCCCCGCGGCGATCTGGCCCGCCAGCTCGTATGGGGCCATGTCTCGCGTACCGTCCGCGACGTACTGGTCGACGGCCGTGTGGTCGTCCGCGACCGGCGGCCGACCGGCGTCGATCTGGAGGCCGTCGCCGAGGCCGCCGCCGACCGCTCCGCCGCTCTCCTGCGGCGCGCCGGCATCACGCCCCGCCCGACCTGGCCCATGGAGCGGGTGGCCGACCGGTGAGGGGGACACACCGGTGGACGCCGTCGACGTACCGGGACCTTCACCACGGCGCAGACGGGCCCGGTCGCCCCCGCGACCACCACGGTCATCGCGACCTCCCCGACCTCCCCGACCGTCGCGACCGCTGCCCTCGCAGCCGATCGCGCTGACCGTCACCCTCGTCCCGCCCCTCGCCCCGACCCACGGCCCGACCCCGCGCCGCACCACCCCGTACCCCGCCGACCGCCACCACAGGGCGGTCCCGCGGAGAGCACCGGCGGCACCACCGGCGACCCCGGTCACGTCACCTCCCCACCACCGGCGCGCTCCCCGTGCCCCGCTCACCCCATGCGTCGGACCCACCGACCGAACCACCACCCCCCGCCGCCACGACCGCCTCCCGGGGCGGTGCCACCCAGCGAATGGAAGCACGCACATGACCTCTCACAGCATGCTCTGGCGTCGTGGGGCCGCGGTCGGCCTCGCCCTCGCGGGAGCCCTCGCGCTGTCCGGCTGCGCCAGCAACGAGGCGACGGCGCCCAAGACCACCCCCGAGGCGAGCGGCGGCAGCGACTCCGGCGCGGGACAGCCCGACGTCAACGGCGACGGAAAGGTCGTCATCGGGGTCCTCAGCCCCGGCGACATCAACGACCACGGCTACTACCAGAGCTTCGTCGACTCGGCGGACGCCTTCGCGAAGGAGCAGGGCTGGACGGTCATCAAGCGCGGCAGCGTACCGCCGAGCGACGCGCTCACCGCGGCCCGCGCGCTGTGCCAGCAGCAGGTCGACATGGTCGCGATCGGCGCCAGTGAACTCAAGACCGCCATACCCGCCTCGGAGGAGCCGGTCTGCGGCAAGTCCGCCTGGTACGTGCCGATGCAGGGCAACATCGACCAGACCCCGAAGATCCTGCTGTCCACCGACGACCCCAACCAGTCCATGCTCGTCGCCGGTTACGCCGCGGGCCTGAAGATGAAGGCGGCCGGTGACACCAAGGCCGGGTTCATCACCGGTATGAAGGCCGACTTCAGCGTCGCCGCCTCCACGGCCTTCCTGGCCGGGATCCGCGAGGTGGTGCCGAAGGCCACCCTGACGACCACCTACACCGGTGACTTCAACGACTCGGCGAAGGCCAAGGAGGCCACCCAGGCCCAGATCAGCCAGGGCGCCAAGGTCATCTACCCCTACCTCGGCGGCGCCACCGACGCCTCGGCGAAGCTCGCGAACGCCAGCGGCGCGCTCACCCTCACCCCCGGCACCGACCGCTGCGCCTCCACCAGCCCGAAGTTCGACATCTCCGTCCTGTTCAGCCCGGGTGACTACTTCCGTGCCGCGCTGGAGGAGTTCGCCAAGGACAACCTGAAGATGGGCACGACCCGCGTGTGGCACCTGGGCGTCGACCCCTACCCCACGGTCAAGATCTGCGACGCCCAGGGTGACGAGGCCGCGCAGCTCGCGGAGTTCATCAAGAAGATCGGCAGCAAGGAGATCGACCCGGCGGCCGAGGTCGAGCGCCTCGGCTGACGCGCCCGCGCCCCCCTCCACGAGGAAGATCAGCGATGACATCGACGACCTCAGCGGTTCCGATCCTCGAACTGCGTGGCATCACGAAGTCCTACGGATCCGTCATGGCCTGCGACGCCGTGGACCTCCGGGTCGACGCGGGCGAGATCCATGGGCTCCTGGGCGAGAACGGGGCGGGCAAGTCCAGCCTCATGAAGGTCCTGCTCGGACTGGTCCGACGCGACGCCGGCACCGCCCTGGTGCGCGGCGAGGAGGTCGCGCTGGACAGCCCGCAGGAAGCCGCCGAACTGGGTATCGGCATGGTGCATCAGCACTTCAGCCTCATCAACGGGCTCACCGTGTGGGAGAACGTGGCGCTCGGCGACACCGGCAAGGTGAACAAGCAGGCCGTCTGCGCCGGTATCGCCGAGGTCTGCGCCCGGTACGCGCTGCCCATCGACCCCGAGGCGCGCGTCGACACGCTCTCGGCCGGTGAGCGCCAGCGGGTCGAGGTGGTCAAGTGCCTGCGGCGCGACCCGCAGATCCTGATCCTGGACGAACCCACGTCGGTGCTGACCCAGGCCGAGTCGCAGGAACTGTTCGCCGTGCTCGGCCGGGTGGTGCAGGAGGAGGGCCGCGCCGTCATCCTCATCAGCCACAAACTCGCCGAGATCGCCCAGGCGACGGACCGGGTGACCGTCCTGCGCAAGGGCCGTGTCGCCTTCCGCGCCGTCACGGCCGAGACCACACCGCAACTGCTCGCCCGGAAGATGGTGGGCCGTGAGGTGTCGCTGGGCGAGGAAGCCGCGGCCCTCGGCCTGCTCCCCGTACAGTCCGCGCACACCGACGACGGCGGGGCACAGGACCGGCGCCGGCCCGTCCTGCGCCTGGCCGGACTCACCGTCGTACAAGGCGGCGTCACCACGCTCCATGACCTCGATCTGACCGTGGGCGCGGGCGAGATCGTCGCCCTCTACGGCGTCGAGGGCAACGGCCAGGCGACCCTCGGCGATGTCCTCGCCGGGCTGGTCGCACCGGCCGACGGCACCATCGAGGTCGACGGGGACCGGGTCGACGTGACCCGGCCCGGCGCGCTGTCGAAGGCGGGGCTCGGCATCGTGCCCGAGGACCGGCACCACAGCGGTGTCGTCCTCGACATGAGCGTCGCCGAGAACCTCACGATGAAGTCGCTGGACGAGGTCAGCGGCCGGTTCCTGCTGCGGCGCCGCGCCATGCTCGCCCGGGCCCGTCGCCTCGCGGACGAGTTCAACATCGTCACCCCGTCCCTGGACGCGCCGGTGCGCAGCCTTTCCGGCGGCAACCAGCAGCGGGTGGTCCTCGCCCGGGAACTCTCCGGCCGCACCCGCGTCCTGGTGGCCGCGCAGCCCACCCACGGGCTGGACGTCGGCGCCATCGAGGACATGTACGCCCGGCTGCGCGGGGCGGCGGCCGAAGGCGTCGGCGTGCTGCTCATCTCCACCGAACTTGAGGAAGTCATGGCCCTTGCATCCTGGATCGCAGTGATCTCCTCGGGGCGGATCACCGGAGCACTTCCCGTCTCCGAGGCGACCCCTGAGCGGCTCGGCATGCTGGTGGGCGGTGAGGCCGCATGAGTCGCCCCACGTCGAGGGAGGCGGACGACCTCGGCCGGCGCTTCCTGATGCGGCTGCGGCCGGGGCGCGACGGCTGGCTGACCGCGGGCTTCACCGTCGTCCTCGTCGCCGTCGCCCTGGGCGCGTCGGCGCTGCTGCTCACCCTCACCGGAGCCTCGCCGGGCGCCTCGCTCTCCGCGATCTGGACGGGGAGCCTGGCCAACACCACCGGATGGACGACGACGCTGCTCAACGCGGCGCCGCTGCTGCTGGTGGCGGTCGGCGCGACCCTCTGCGCGTCCGCCGGCACCTTCAACATCGGACAGGAGGGGCAGGTCCTCATCGGCGGCCTGTTCGGCGCGTGGGTGGGGCTGCGGCTGGCGCTGCCCGGCCCGATGCTGGTGGTCGTGGTGATGGTGGCCGCGGCCGTCGGCGGTGGCCTCTGGGCCGCGCTCAGCGCGCTGATGCACCGCTTCCGCGGCGTCAACGTCGTCGTGAGCACCCTGCTGATGACCTTCCTCGCCCTCCAGCTGGTCACCTTCGCGGTCAGCACCCCGTGGCTCCAGGAGAGCGCGCAGGGCTCCTCGGGCATCGCCGACGCCCAGTCCAACCCCCTGCCCGCCAACGCCCTGCTCGGCGGCCTCGGACAGTACCCGGCGCTCCAGGTGAACGCGGGGCTGTTCCTCGCGCTCCTCGCGGCCGTCGGCGTCGCGCTCGTCCTGAGCCGCAGCCGCTGGGGCTTCCGCGTGCGCATGGTCGGACTGAATCCGCTGACGGCCCAGCACACCGGTGTCCGGGTGGCCGCCCTCGGCGGTCTCACCCTGGCACTGTCGGGGGCCTTCGCGGGGCTGGCGGGAGGGCTGCTGCTGGCCAGCCCGGTCAGCCCCAACCGGCTCCAGGCGGGACTGTCCGACAATGTCGGCTGGGACGGCCTGCTCGTCGCGCTCGTCGCACGCAACCAACCCCTCGTGGCGATCCCGGTGGCCTTCGCGTTCGCCGCGCTGCGCGCGGGCGGCGACTTCCTCTCGGCCACCGGGGTGCCCTACTACCTCGTCGACATCGTCAAGGCGTTGCTCGTCCTCGCGTTCGTGGCGCCGCCCCTTCTCGTCGGCCGCTTCCGCGGACGGCGCGGTGCCGCACCGTCGACGCCGTCCGCCCCGCCCGTTGTCACGACCCAGCTGAAGGCGGCAGTGTGAGCGTTCTGGACAACACCACGACCATCCTGGCGAGCGGTGTCCGGTTGACCGTGCCGCTCGCGTTCGCCGCCTGCGGTGAGTACCTGGCCCAGCGCGCCGGAGCGATGAACATCTCCGTCGAGGCGATGATGCTCGGCGCCGCGTTCACCTCGATCGCCACCGCCGGCGCGACCGGCAGCGCCACCGCCGGCCTGGTGGCCGGTGTCGTGACCGGCCTCGTCATCGGCTTCGCGCACGGCAACCTCTCCCACCGGGCGCGGATCAACACCTTCGTCGTCGGCCTCGTGCTCAACGCCCTGGTCCTCGGGCTCACGAGCTACCTGATCACCACCCGGCAGTTCACCGGACACCAGGTCGGGGTGCTGTCGATCCCGCTGCTGAGGGACCTCCCGCTGATCGGCCCGGCGCTGTTCTCCGGACGCTGGCCCGCCTACCTCCTGATCCTGCTGGTACCGCTCACCTGGTGGCTGGTGGAGCGCAGCCGCTGGGGCCTGGAGCTACGGGCGGTGGGGGAGAACCCGCAGGCCGCCGACGTCACCGGTATCAAGGTCGACGTACGACGCCGTCAGGCCCTGCTGTGGTGCGGCGCGCTGGCCGGACTGGGCGGCGCCTACCTCGCGGTCGGCGAGGTCGGATCGTTCAACCAGAACATGACCGCGGGACGCGGCTACATCGTCATCGCCGCGGTGATCTTCGGGGCGTGGCGGCTCGGCCGTACCCTGGTCGGCTGTCTGGTGTTCGGCCTCTCCGACGCGATGCGCCTGGCGCTCCCCGCGCTCGGAGTCACCCTCAACGCCCAACTGCTCGTCGCGGCGCCGTACCTGCTGGCACTCCTCGCCATGCTGCTGTTCGCCACCCAGCACCGGGAACCCGCCGCGCTGGGCCGGCCCTTCCAACGCGGCTCGACCTGATCACCACGAGGAGGTCCAGCGTGAACGAGACCCGTGCCGCGGTCGAGGCGTACCTGGCGGCGCTGAACGCGCACGACGCCGACGCCGTGGCGGCCTGTGTGGCCGAGGACTTCGTCAATGAACACACCTCCGCGACGGGACACAGCCGAAGGGGCCGCGCCGAGTACCGCGCGGCCCTGCCCGCGTTCCTCCAGGACTTCGCGGACCTGCGGTACGTGCCCGAGCGGGTCCTTGTGGACGGCGACTCGGCCGCGGTGCCGTACGTCATGACGTTCCGGATGCGCTCGGCGGGCGACCGCCCCGTACGGATCCGGGGGGTCTTCGTGTTCACCGTCGCGGACGGGCTCGTCACCCGCCGCACGGACTACTGGGACAGCGGCGAGGTACGGCGCCAACTGGCCTGAGGTCAACCCGCCGGCCTGAGGGCGATGTCCCGGGGTCGACCGGTCTGACGCCGAGTGCCCGGCGCCACTGCGGCGGCCGGGCACTCTCGTCTGCCTGCTGGTCTGCCTGCTTGCCTGCCGGTGGTTCAGCCCCACAGCTCCTGGATGGTCGAGAACACCTTCTGGTTGTGCGAGAACTCGATGGTGTTGCCGTCGGGGTCGTTGACGGCGCAGATGTACCCGATGTGGGCGGCCATGTCCATCGGCTCCCACCGCAGGTTGCCCATCTCGCGTGCCTTGGCCGCGACGGCGTCGACGTCCTCGCGGTGGGGCAGTTCGATGCCGATGTGCGCGAACGGTGCCAGCGTCGGGATCTTCTTGCCCGGCTCGATGCCGAAGCGGGCCCCCACCTCGGGGATGAACTCGGCCAGGACGAGGACGAACGCCGAGTCGACCTGGCCCTTGTTCGACAGCCAGGCGCCGCGTCCGTTGCTGTCCTCGTTCTTGGTGACCAGCACCAACGGGGTGATGTGCTCGTAGAACGCGATCGATCGGTCCAGGTCGCTGACCGGGATGGCGACATGGGTCCAGCGGGGTTCGGTCAGTTCTGCCATGGTTCGGCTCTCCTCGTGCGTCGGATCTGCGTCGGATCTGTGTTGGATCCGCGTCGGATCTGTGTTGGATTCTGGGTCGGATTTCTGGGTCGGTTCTCTGCGTCGGCTTTCGTCGCCGGTTTTCGTCGTCGGTATGTGTCGTCGGTCTGCTTAGTGGTCCGCTTCGTGGTCTTCATCGTCGGTTCGGCCGGCGGTCCTGAGCGCTCCGGTCGGCCCGGCCGTCACGCGCGGCGGGGCGGTCAGACGGTGGGCCACTTGGCGCGGTCGGGCAGCCCGGAGCGGGCCACGATGCCCTCGCCGGCCGTCTGGGCGCGGCGCAGCAGGTCGTCCTCGTCGATGGTCGTGCAACGGTAGTTGTCCACGACGCGCCGCCCGTCGACGAACACGGTGTGCACCCCCCGTCCGTCGGCCGACCAGACGAGCTGGTTGGCCACGTTGTGCAGGGGCCGCCACTCCGGCCGGTGGGTGTCGTGCAGGACCAGGTCGGCCTTCTTGCCCGTCTCGATCGAGCCGATCTCGTGCTCGGCCTGGAGGCCGCGGGCGCCGCCCCGGGTCGCCATCGCGAAGGCGTCCTCGGCCGGGAAGACCGTGGCATCGCGCCGGGCGTCCTTGAACAGTCCGGCGACCAGGTACGTCGCGCGCATCAGGTCGTGGTAGTTCGAGGCGTTGTTGCCGTCGGTGCCGATGGCCACGTTGACGCCCGCGGCCACCATCTCGGGGAACTTGCCGATCTGGGTCACCCCGTAGGACACCTTGAGCGCGGTGGTGGGGCAGTGCGACACGCTCGTGCCGGTGCGGGCGAGCAGGGCCACCTCCTCGTCGTCGACATGGACGGCGTGGGTCAGGATCACGTTCCGGCCCAGCACACCGAGCTTGTCGAGGTGCACCATGGGCCGTTGCCCGTGGGTCGCGAGGAAGCCCTCGGGGTCCATCGCGGCCGGTGACATGTGGAAGCTGAACCCGGTGCCGTACTCGACCGACAGCGCCTTCGCGGCCCGCCACAGCTCGTCGCTGCAACAGGTGTGGCCGATGATGATCGGCCAGGCCCGGACCCGGCCGTCGGCGACGGAGGCGTATCGCTCCATCGTGTCGCGCAGGCGCGCGATCGCCTGGGCGGTGGACATGCGCAGCACGGCCGGCTCCGGTACGAGGTCCCACGCCCACGGTCCGACACGGGCGCGGATGCCGATCTCGGTGAGGGCCTCCACGACCGGGTCGATGAACCGGATCGTCCCCGCCTCCAGGAAGGTGGTCGTCCCGCTCTTGAGCATCTCCAGTGCCGCGAGCTGGGCGGAGATGTGCTCGTCCTCCTCGGTGTAGTGGGTGTGGATCGGAGTGAGCCACTCGAAGACGTTCTCCAGGAACGGGGTGTCGTCCGGGACGAAGCCACGGGTGAGCGGCTCGCCGGTGATGTGCACATGTGTGTTGATCAGCCCCGGGGTGACGACGAACCGCCGGCCGTCGATGACGGTGTCGCTGTGCCATCGGGCGGTGACGTCGGCGGTCTTGCCGACGGCCACGATCAGGTCGTCCCGGATGGCGACGGCGCCGTCGCTGATCACCCGGCGGGAGTCGTCCACCGTCACGACGAGGGTGTTCACGATCAGGGTGTCGGCGGGTGCCGTGGAGTTCGCGGGGTTCACGAGAGGGCCTCCGGAGTACGGGAACGGATGAGGCGGACGTGCTGGCGCGGCACCGGCTCGAACGAGCCGACCACCTCGGCTCCGGCGGCCTCGGCCCACGCGCGCAGTTCCGCGGCCGTGACCCCGAGCCCCGCGGTCGAGGCCAGCATCGTCAGTGACAGGAGCAGTTCGTGGCGGGCGGCGCGGCACAGGGCGCCGCGGTCCTCGTCCTCCGCGCGGCCGTCGTCCTCGCGGGCGCTCACGTCGTGGCGCCGGGCGGGGGGCGGGTCGGGGGGCGGGTCGGGGCGCCAGTAGTCGGCCACCACGACGACCCCGCGCGCACCGGCCAGCTCGATCGCGCGGGTGAGCAACCGCCGGGCCCGGTCGGCCGGTTCGGCCCGCAGCACATGGGCCAGGACGACGACATCGGCCGAGGCCACCGGGAGAACGGCGTCAAGATAGTCCCCGGCGACCGGGACCACCCGGTCACCCAGACCGGCGTCCCCGGCCGCCCGTTCGGCGAGGGGCAGCACATCCGGCCGGTCGACGGCGATCACTGTGCCGTCCGGCCGGGCGTGCAACAGCGCGGTGGCCCAGGCCCCCGAGCCGCAGCCGAGGTCGACGACGGTCGGCTGCTTCGGCCACCATCCGCGGCGCTCCAACTCGGCGGCGACAGCGGTCGCCACGCCCGCCTGGGTCGGGCCGGTCGCGCCCACCAGCGCCGGGTACAGCGCGTTCAGGTCCGCCGTCACGGACGGTTCGGGGCCGCCGGTGCGGACGGTGTCGGCGAGGCCGGGCCAGGCGGCTGGCGGCCCCGGCGAGTACCGTACGAGCGCGGCCATCGAGGCGGGCGCCGTCGACACGAGGTAGCGCTCGGCCACGGGCGTGAGCCGGAAGCGGTCCCCGACGGCGTCGAGCAGGTCGAGCGCCACGAGGGTCTCGGCCAGCACCGTCACCGGGCCCGGCCCGGCGGCACCGACCGCCGCCGCCAGTTGCCCGGCGTCCAGCCCGGCCCCGCAACCGGCCTCCTCCGCCAGGGCGTCGAACAGCCCCAGGTCGAGCGCGGCCGAGAGCGCCCAGTAGGACGTGAAGCCGTTGATCACGTCCCACACCGGCGCCGGGCCGACCGGGGTGGCGCTCGCCGTGTTCACGGGCGCAGCACGATCTTGCCCGTGGCCTGCCGCGACTCCATCCGCTCCTGTGCCGCCGCGGCCTCGGCCAGCGGGAACTCGCTGTCGATGGGGGTGCGGAACGGTGAGGCCCAGTAGGCGTCCAGCATCGTGGCGAACTCCCGACGGTCGTACGGGTCCGAGCCGAGCAGTTGCAGGCCGAAATGGTAGGCGTACACCAGGTCGAACTCGGCCCGGTTGCCCGTCGTGTTGCCGAGGAACACCAGCCGGCCGCGCGGCGCGAGGCTGTGGATGCCGGTGTTCCAGGTGGCGGGGCCGACATGATCGAGCACGAGGTCGACGCCGCGCCCGCCGGTGACCTCGCGTACGGTCTTCACGACGTCGCCGGTGGTGGAGTTGACGACGATGTCGGCGCCCAGGGCGCGGGCGTACTCGGTCTTCGCGTCCGAGCCGACCGTGGTGATCACCCGGGCACCGGCGGCCTTGGCGAGCTGGATCAGCGCGGTGCTGACGCCGCTGCCGGCCGCGTGGATCAGCGCCGTCTCGCCGAGGCGGACCTTGCCGATCTCGATGAGCGCGTGCCAGGCGGTCATCCACACCGTCGGCACGACGGCCGCGTCGACCAGGTCGACATGGTCCGGCACAGGGTGCACATTGGCGGCCGGGACGACGACGTACTCGGCGTAGCCGCCGGCCCGGGTGGCGCCGATGACACCCGCGTTCGGGCATCCGCCGTCGGCTCCGGCGGCGCAGTTCTCACAGCGGTCGCACGGCACGGCCGGATTCACGACGACGCGGGTGCCCTCGGCGAGGGCGGTCGCGCTGCCCGCCCGCCGGTCGTCCGTCGGGCCGACCGCGGCGATCGTGCCCGCGATGTCCATACCGCCCACGTGGGGCAGTGTGAAGCCGGGGATCAGCGCGGGTCCGCGGCGTTGGAGCACGTCGAGGTGGTTGAGGCCGCAGGCCGCGACACGGACGAGTACCTCGTGCGGTCCTGGTTCGGGTAGGGGGACGTCGGCGACCTGGAGCACGTCCGGACCGCCGTGGGTTCGATGGATGACAACCTTCATTGCGTGAGACCTCCGCTGGCTGTGTGCTTCGGTTGCCGGCCAGCTCGTCGCATGCCTGGTCGGCATGCAACGGTCTCCGTGGAGCGCCGTGAGCGTGCTCCCTCCGATCGATTTGTTGCCCATCGACCGGATCGGCCCGAACGTATTCGCGGCCCTCGACGGTTGTCAATGTCCTGTTCCGAACGTCTTCGGACGAGGTCACCGGGCGGGATCCGCCCCTGTGGGGCCGCCGGTCGCGGCCCTGACCCCCGCCTGCCGGCAAGGCCCGCCGCACCGTGCGGTGTTGGCTCGGAGACGCCCCGTCCACCGCGGGTGAAGGCGGGGTCCCCGTGGCCCGGCGGCCCGGGATTCCGTGCGTCCACATCCCACATTGCGTATCGCTTGACATGATGCTGTCTCGCATTGAAAGATGCTCGCCATGCACGTAGTGACGACGCAATCCGGCCTCGGCCGGATCGAGGACGGCGCTGCCGCTCTGCTGGACACTGCTTTTCCCGACATCGCCGCGGTCCTCGAACAAGAGGGCTCACTGCACCGTCTGGCGTCCTGCGCGGTGCGCCGGCGCATCCCGCTCGACGAGGCCGTGCTCATGGCCCCGCTGGGCCGCCCCCGCGCGGTGTGGGGCGTCGGGCTCAACTACCGCTCCAAGGCGGCCCGCACCGGCCGGGCCCTGCCCGACCAGCCGATCCTGTACCTGGCCGCCGCCTCCGGCGTGGTGGCCCCCGGCACGCGGGTGGTGATCCCGCGGAGCGTGAACGAACCCGACTACGAGGGCGAGATCGCCGTCGTGCTCGGACGCCGGCTGTACCAGGCGACCGAGGCGGAGGTCTGGCCGGCGATCGCCGCTGTCACCGCCGCCGACGACATGACAGCCCGTGATGTCATGCGCGCCACGGGCATCCCCGCCCTCGCCAAGAGCTACCCGGGCTTCACTCCGCTCGGCCCCTCGCTCCGCACCCCCGACGACCTCGCCGACCGTGACGCGATCCGCGTACGGACCCGGGTCAACGGCACCCTCCGGCAGGACGACACGAGCGCCGGGATGATCTTCCCGATCCCCGATCTGCTCAGCAGGCTGTCGTGGTTCGCCGCGCTCGAACCCGGTGATGTCGTCCTCACCGGCACCCCGGCCGGCACCGGCCAGGACCGCGCGTGCTTCCTCGCCGACGGCGACGAGGTACGGGTCGAGGTGGACGGCGTACTGCCCCTCGTCACCCGCGTCGAGCGCCCTCTGGCCACCCGTGTCGAGCCGCCCCTGGCCCCCCGCGACGGGCGTCCCCACCGCACCCCCGTCGAGCGCCCCCTCGCCACCCCCGTAGAGCGTCCCCACCCCACCCCTGTGGCACGTCCCCTCGCCGCCCCCGTCGTGCGGCCCGCGGGCACCCCACCGCGCACCACCGGCTGACCGGACCGGTCAGTCGACCGCCCCTCACCCTGGAGCCACACCGATGTCCCTCTCCTCTGTGCCGTCCTACGACCTCGTCCTGGCCGGCGGCACCGTCATCGACCCGGCATCGGCCACCCACGCCCGGCTCGACGTGGCGGTCACCGGTGACCGCATCGCAGCGATCGGCGAGGGGCTGGCGGCACACGCGGCCCGCACGATCGACGTCACCGGCTCCACCGTGCTGCCGGGCCTCGTCGAGGGCCACACCCACATCTTCGAGTACGTCTCCGCCGTCGGCGCCCCCGCCGAGGAGGCCCATCTGCGCCGCGGGGTGGTCGCCGCCGCGGACGCCGGCACCGCCGGCGCCTCCACCTTCCCGGCCTTCCGCAAGCTGGTGGTCGAGGCCAACCCGCTGCGCATCGTCAACTTCCTCAACGTCTCGGTGCTCGGCCTGATCGACTTCAGGTTCGGTGAACTGCTGAACCCCGACACCCTGGTCCCCGAGGACGCGCTCGCGACCGCCGAGGCCCACCCCGACATCGTGCGCGGCTTCAAGATCCGGCTCTCCGAGGACGTCGTCGGCGAGAACTGGGAGTCGTTGCTGAAGAAGTCCGTGTCACTGGCCGAACAGGCCGGTCTGCCGCTGATGCTGCACATCGGCGAGACCGCCGAACCGCTGCCCGTCGTCCTGGACCATCTGCGCCCCGGCGACATAGTGGCGCACTGCTACACCGGCAAGCCGCACGGCATCCTCGACGGCGACCGGGTACAGCCCGCCGTGACCGCCGCCCGCGAACGCGGGGTGCTGTTCGACTCCGCCCACGGCAGGAGCAACCTCAGCTTCGAGGTGGCCCGCCGGGCGATCGCCGACGGCTTCCTGCCCGATGTCCTCAGCTCCGACACCAGCGCCCGCAACTGGCGCGGCCCGGTCTTCGACCTGCTCACCAGCGTCTCCAAGCTGGTCGCGCTCGGCGCGCCGCTGGAGGAGTGCGTACGGCGGGCCACCGTCGTCCCCGCGCGCCTGCTCGGCCTCGACGCCGAAGGCTACGGACGTCTGGAGGTCGGCGGGCGGGCCGATGTCACCGTGGTCACCGAGACCGACGAGGTCACCCTCCCCGACGCCGCGGGCAACACCCTCCTGGCGCCCCGTCTGGAGCCGACCGTGGTGCTGCACGGGGGCGCCGAGGTCGACATCGTGCCGTGGCGGGGTCTGCGCTCGGCCTGACCCACCCGGCACGGAGAGAGGGAGCCGATGACCCCACCCACCGAGGATCCGACGAACCCGCGCGGGGCCCCGATGGCCGCCGCTGACGTCCCCATCCCCCCGCTGCGCCGCCGCCTCCGTACGGCCCTCAAGGCCGGGGAACCCGCCGTCGGCACGTTCGTCAAGCTGGCCTCGCCCGACGTGGTGGAACTGGCCGCGGCGGCCGGGTTCGGGTTCGTGGTGGTCGACCTCGAACACTCCACCCTCACCGAGCGGGACGCCGTCGACCTGGTGCGCCACGCGGACGTCTGCGGCCTGCCCGCCCTGGTCCGGGTGCCCGAGGTGGACGCCGCCTGCGTCAACCGGCTCCTGGAGGCCGGGGCGGCCGGGATCCAGCTCTCCATGCTGACCCGCCTCGCCCAGGCCGAGGCGCTCGTGGCGGCCACCCGGTTCGCCCCGGCCGGCCGCCGGTCGGTGAGCCTCGCCAACCGGGCCGCCCGGTTCGGCGCGGCTCCGCTGGCCGGGTTCCTGCGCGCCGAGGAGAACGATCCCCCGGTGCTGGTGGGCCAGATCGAGACGGCACGGACCGACCCTCTGCCGGAACTGGTCGCCGCCCTCGACGTGTGCTTCCTCGGCAGCACCGACCTCGCGGTCGACCTGGGCCTGCCCGCCGACCCGGCGGTGCTGCGCGCGGCGGTGGACCGGGTGAGGGACGCCGCCCGCGGCGCGGGGGTGGCGTTCGGCGGCTGGGCGCCGACCCGGGCCGCGGCGAAGGACCTGGGCCTCGGTGACGCCGGCTACCTGGTGGTCGGCTCGGACCTGCAGATGCTGTCGGCGGGCCTGCGGGCCGCCGCCGGAGAGGGAGATCAGTGAGCACACGCAACGCAGCCCTGTTCCACACCGTCGTCAACTGGGCCGACCTGCCGGTGACCCAGGTACGGGCGGGTGTCCGTCGCCGCGTGTACGCGACGGACGAGGTGATGATCTGCCACCACGAACTCGACGTCGGCATGACGCTCAACCCGCACCGGCACGAGGACTTCGACCAACTCGTCCACATCGCCGAGGGGCGGGCGAACTACTACGTGGACGGTGTCGCGCACGACATGCGCGCCGGGTCTTTCCTGCTGGTGCCACGCGGCAGCGAGCACTATGTGGAGCCGGTCGAGGCCCCGTGCGTGAACATCGACTTCTTCGTCCCGCCGCGCGCCGACCTGCTGCCCTGATCCCCCGAGGGAAGCCGAAAGGCCCACCGCCGCTGCGGTGGGCCTCGCCGTCCGTTCCCCTCATGCGCGACTCGGGCGCAGTCTTCCTGCCGTCGTGCGCCGCTCGGCCGCCGTCGTCCCTGCCGTCGTACGCGGCTCAGCCGTCGCCGTCCCTGCAGTGGTGTGCGACTCGGCCGCCGCCATCCCTGCCGTCGTACGAGGCTCAGCCGCCGGTCGTACGAGGTTCAGCCGCCGGTCGTACGCCGCTCAGCCGCCGTCGGAGTTCCCCAGCCGCTGCGACAACGCGCGCGCCGTCTCCAGCAGCGCCTGTGCCATCGGTGACGTGACATCGTCCGGCACCGTCGCCGTCGTGCCGACGATGGCGAGGGTCCCGCTGATCTTGTCCCCCTCGAAGATCGGCGCCGCGATGGTGCGGACCCCGTTGACCGTGGGGGAGTTGACCGACAGCCCGTGCTCCCGGATGGCCTCCAGTTCCTCGGTCAGCTCGGCCGACCTGCGCACCGAGCGCGGCAGCGTCGGTACCTGCTCCGGCGGCAGCAGCGCGAGGAAGACGCGTCCCTGCGCCGAGGAGGTGAGGTTGAGCCGGGAGCCGACCCGGACGCTGATGCGGACCATGTGGTCGGTGTTGTCCACCGACCGCACCACGGTCGCCGACTCGCCGTCCCAGACCGACAGGACGATCGTCTCGTCGATACGCCGGACCAGTTCCTCCATGTAGGGCTCGGCGGCGGCGACGATCGGCAGTCCGGCCCGTGCCGCCGAGGCGAGTGTGAGCACCTGGGGGCCGAGGGAGTACAGCGAGGTGCGCTCGTCGTAGCGCAGCAGGTTCGCCGCCCGCAGGGCCTTGGTGTACCGGTGCGCGGTGGCCTTGCTCGCCCCGAGACGCGCGGTGATCTCGTTGAGGCTCATGTGCGGCTTGCCGACCGTGAAGGAGCCGAGGATCAGCGCGGCCCGCTGCACCGTCTGGATGGTCGGGGCGGTCCTCTCCGGGCCGTCCTGCTCGCCGGTGCCGCGCTGCGCCTTCGTGGGCATGGACGTATCGCTCCCAACCGTATGTGGCCAGTCATAAGACATTAAATGAAACGCCGTATCGAATAGAGTAGTGACAAGGGGGAGTGTAACGGCGGGTGCAGGGGCCCGAGGCCCCTTCACCACGGGGCGCTCGGGCCGTCGGCCGGTGGGCGCGGCTCATACGTCGGAGGAGTGCCCGGGTGTGATCGAGCGGGCCGGGTCGAGCACGGCGGCGATGTGGTTGACGGCCACGGCGGCCTCGCCGAACCCGACCGAGATGAGGGTGACCTTGCCGTCGTGGTCGGCCATGTCGCCGGCCGCGAAGACGCGCTCCCGGCTGGTGCGCATGGTGCGGTCGACGAGGATGCGCCGCCGGCGCAGCTCCAGTCGCCACCGCTCGACCGGGCCGAGGTCGGCGATGAAGCCGAGGGCGGCCACGACGGTCTGGGCGGGCAGGGTGATCCGGTCGCCGTCGGAGGTGGCGACCACGACCTCCGACACCCGTCCGTCGCCGTGGATCTTCTCGACCTCGTAGGGGGTCAGGACCCGCACGGAGGAGGTGTGCACCTGCTCGACGGTGCGTTCGTGGGCGCGGAACCGGGTGCGCCGGTGCACCAGGGTCACCGAGGCGGCGATCGGCTCCAGTGACAGCGCCCAGTCCAGCGCGGAGTCCCCGCCGCCGACCACCACGACGTCCTGCCCGGCCAACTCGTTCAGCCGCGGCACGAAGTAGCGCAGCCCCCGGTCCAGGTACTCCGAGCCCACCGGGAGTTCGCGGGGGATGAAGTTGCCGATCCCGCCGCAGACGAGCACCGCGCCCGCGGTGATCCGGGCGCCGGCGTCGGTGGTGGCGACGAGGCCCCCGTCGGTGTCGTCCAGCCCGGTGACCCCGTGCCCCAGCAGATAGGTGGGGTTCCAGCGGCCGGCCTGCTCGGCCAGCCGGTCCACCAGATCCTGGCCCCGGACGGCGGGGAAGCCGGCCACGTCGTAGATGAGCTTCTCGGGGTAGAGCGCGGTGACCTGGCCGCCCACCTCGGGCAGCGCGTCGGCGACCGCCACGCTCATCCCGCGGAACCCGGCGTAGTACGCCGCGTAGAGCCCGGTCGGACCGGCGCCGATGACGAGCAGGTCGACCTGGATCCCGGGGTCCGCCGGACCGCCGCTCACGCGCCCACCTCGGGGTGGTCGTGGCCGACCCGGCCGACCTTGCGGGCCCCGCCGGGGGAGCCGAGGGGCGGGGTGCCGAGGGTGAAGAACTCCGCGTTGACCTGCTCGAACCGCTTGCTCCGCTCCGGCAGGTCCTCGTGGTGGAAGATGGAGATCTGGGGGCAGACGGGCTCGCAGCGCCCGCACTCGACGCATTCGTCGGGCTGGATGTAGAGCATCCGATCGCCCTCGTAGATGCAGTCGGCCGGGCACTCCTCCATGCAGGACTTGTCCATGACGTCGACACAGGCGTCAGTGATGACATACGGCATGAGCGTGTTGCCCTTCACACGGTCGCACAGAATGCGAGACGGTGTATCTCAATGTGGAATTGGATGATGGCTGCGCGGGGCCGGGGTGTCAACAGCGCGACGGATGCTTGACACCGTCGAGTTCACTGAGGGACTCTGATGCGACATACGAGACGGTGTCTCACGAGATGCCACTCGGGTCGGGACGTGTGAGAGGCAAACTCCCCATGGGAAGCAATCCCCGGACCACACCAGCACCGATGATCGTCGAGGACTGGGACCAGCTCACCTTCCGGGTCAACCGCGAGGCGTACCGCAGCCCGGAGATCTTCGCCCGGGAACGCGGCTGGGTGTGGATGCACACCTGGCTCTACCTCGGCCACGAGACCGAGCTGCCCCGGCCCAACGACTTCAAGGTCCGCACCCTGGGCGGCCGACCGCTGATCTTCTGCCGGGACAGCGCCGGCGAGGTGCACGCCTTCCTCAACTCCTGTCCCCACCGGGGCACCGTGCTGTGCCGCGAGAACGAGGGCTCCACCAGGCTGTTCCAGTGCTTCTACCACGCCTGGACCTTCCGCAACAATGGTGAGGTCGCCGCGATCCCCGACGCCGGCGCCTACGAGTCGAGCGACGAGTTCCGCGCCACGATGGGGCTGCGCAGCGTGCCGCGCCTGGAGATCCACGAGGGATTCGTCTTCGTCTCCTTCGACCCCGACGTCCCGCCCCTGCTCGAACACCTCGGCGACGCCGCCGACTACATGACGATGATCGAGCAGCAGCACGACGGCGGTATGAC
This sequence comes from Streptomyces sp. NPDC091377, assembly GCF_044757045.1. Lineage (NCBI taxonomy): Bacteria > Bacillati > Actinomycetota > Actinomycetes > Kitasatosporales > Streptomycetaceae > Streptomyces > Streptomyces sp. NPDC091377. The sequence goes on from NZ_JBIVUE010000003.1 coordinate 193,285, forward strand.
CACCCTGCCCGGTACCCAGCTCTACAGCGTGCGCGGCAACTGGAAACTCGCCGTCGAGAACGCCATGGACGGCTACCACTTCGCGCCGACGCACAACACGTTCGTGGGCTACCTGCGCGAGAGCGGCTACGCCGTCACCGACGACGACCAGTACGCGTACAACCTGGGCAACGGCCACGGTCTGCTGGTCCTGACCGGGCACGGCGGACGGATCAGCATGATCTGGGAACCGCGCTTCGGCGAGGACGAGCGGATCCGCACCGACGCCCACCGGGCCGAGATGACCCGGCGGCTGGGCGAGCAGCGGGCGCACCACGTGGCCGACGAGAGCCACATCCTGTTCGTCTTCCCCAACCTGCTGCTCTTCGACATCGAGGGCCTGTCCATCCGGCAACTGGAACCGGTGGCACCCGACCAGACCGACGTCCGCGCCTGGCAACTGGTCCCGCGCGCCGAGGACCCGGACACCCGCGCCCTGCGCATGAAGACGGTCGTCAGCTTCGTCGGCCCGGGCGGACTCGCCACCCCGGACGACATCGAGGCGTACGAGGCGGTCCAGCGCGGCATCCAGGCCACGGCCGGCACCGGCGCGCCCGAACTGGACTTCAGCGACATGTCACGCGGCATGGCCGACGAGGTCAAGGGGGTGCAGGGCCGGTCGATCGACGAAGGCGCGATGCGCGGCTTCTGGCGCCACTGGGCCGAAGCCGTCGGATTCCACGACGGCATCGAGATCAGCGGCGAACGCCCGGCCACCTTCCTGGCGGGAAGGGACGTGCGATGACCACGGTCAGCAACCGCGCCGCCGTGCGGTGCGCGGGACGCACCGTCACCCGCCAGGAGGTGGAGGACTTCCTCTACGCCGAGGCCGACCTCCTCGACCACTGGGACTACGACGGCTGGCTGGCCCTCTTCGCACCCGGCGCCCGCTACGAGATCCCGACCACCGACCACCGGCCCGGCTGGTCACCGCACGAGACCGGCTCCTTCGTGGACGACGACTGGGACCTGCTGCGCGCCCGGGTCAAGCGCCTGAAGTCCCGCAAGGCGCACGCCGAGAACCCGCACTCGCGCACCCACCGGCTGGTGTCCAACGTACGGCTCTCCGCGGAGACACCGGACGCCTTCCGGGTGGCCGCCGCCTTCGTCGTGCACCGCGCCCGCGACGGTCACTTCGACGCCTACGTCGGCTGGTACGACCACCTGCTGGTACCGGGCGAGGACGGACTCCGGTTCCGGTTGCGGCGCTCCGTCCTCGGCCATGAGTCGCTGGCCGCCGGCGCCCGGCTCAGCTTCATCCTCTGACCGGCGACGGACGGTGACCCGATGATCAGACACACCCTGTCCTTCCGCTTCGCCGACGGGGCCGACCGGGCGACACGCGAGTCCGTGCTGGGCGAGCTGCGCACCTTCCCCGACCGGTACCCGGCCATGCGCGGCTTCGTCCTCGGCGAGAACATCAGCACCCGCGACCGGACCTTCACCCACACCATGGCCGTCGACTTCGACAGCCAGGACGACCTGCTCGCCTACCTCGGCAGCGCGTCCCACGAGCACTTCGTGCGCACCCGCTGGCGGCCGGTCATCGCCCAGCAGGCCATCACCTCGTTCGAGTTCACCGAGCGTGCGTCGCTCACGGCAGGAAGGACACCGCCGGTGAGCACCCGCCCGCACGGCCCGTACGGCATGGAGTACGCCCGGATCGAGGTGCCCGACCTCCAGGCCACCATCGACTTCCTCGAATACCACGTCGGACTGCAACTGGAACAGCGCACCGACGACCACGCCTATCTGCGCGCCGACATCGAGCACCACGCCATCGAGCTGATCCACGCGCCCGGGCGCACCGACGGGTGGACGACCGCGGTCGGCTACAGCGTGGAGAGCGAGGAAGTCCTCGACCAGTTGCGCAAGAGCGTCCTCGACGCCGGCCTCGACGTCCTCGAACTCCAGGAGCGGCAGCGGGCCCTGTGCACCGACGGCTTCGCCGTCAAGGACCCGAACGGCCTGATCATCGAGCTGTTCACCGAGTTCCAGGAGTACGCCGAACCGCCCCACATCGAGATCAGGCCGCTCGACCTGGTGCACCCCTTCATCGCCACCGCCAAGTTCGAGGAGACCCTGGACTTCTACCAGAACGTCCTCAAGTTCCTCCCCTCGGACCATGTCGTCGGCTCCACCACGTTCTTCCGCTGCGAGGACCGCTACCACCACAGCCTCGCCGTGCAGAAGAACACCGAGCACTATGTGGCGCACCTGTGCTTCGCGATGAAGAGCCTCGACCATGTGATGCGGATGCGGGCCCGCGCGCTGTACAAGGGCGCCCCGATCGCCTCCGACATCGTCAACCACTCGGCGTCGACGTCCATCGCGTTCTACATGCACGATCTGCGCTTCGGCCCGCGCTACGAACTGTGCGACCGGCACCGGGTGTTCACCCCCGAGGAGCACGAGACGCACCGGCCCCGCCGGATGCCCGCCGACCCGCGCAACATCGACGTGTGGCGTCCGGCGTCCGACGACTGGGGACGCTTTTGAGAGAGCGGCTGCTGGACGTCCTGCGGCTCCTCGACACCGTCCCCGCCCCGCGAGGACGGGAACGGACGGCGGCCCACCGCCTGCGCGGCTGGTGCGCGGACCGGTGGCCGCACGTCGCATGGCAGGTGCTGGAGCACGGCCCCGAGGGCGGCAGCCTGATCGCCGACCACGGGGCCGGACCCCTGCTCTACTCCCACCTCGACACCTCACTGGACCGAGACGGGCCGGGCACCCCGCTCGTCACCGGCGACACCACCCCGGTCGGTCCGCTCGACGTGACGGGCGACCGGGTGACCGGCTTCGGCCTCGGCGTCGCCCGCGGGCCCGTGGCCGCCGCGCTGGTCGCCTTCGCCGAGGCGGGCGCCGGGCGGCTGCTGCTCGCCGGCTCCGGAACCCACCGCCGCGGCGACGGCATCACCGGCCTGGACGCCTACACCGGGTCGTACCCGCTGCCGCGCTCGGCGATCGTGGCCAAGTGCGGCCCGCCCACCCTGCTGTGGCACGAGCCCGGCGCGCTCTACCTCACCGTCCGGGTGACCGGCCGCTCCGGGGCCGCGATGCTGGCGGAGTCGGCCACCCCGCCCGGGGGAGTGATCGCCTCGGCCGGTGTCGTCCTGGCCGAACTGGCCCACTGGCGCGCCGACTACCTGGCCGCCGACCCGCGTACCGGGCAGACCGGCCGGGCCTGCGGCATCGGCGCCGTCAGCGGGGGCTGGCCGGAGAAACCCGACCTGCTGCCCGCCCGGTTGCGCGTCGACCTGTACGTCGTCGCCGGTGACCCGGTGGAGCCGAAGGAGCTGGCGGCCGGGCTCGCCGACCGGCTGCGGGCGCGGTGCGCGCGCTCCGCGCTGCGGGACTGCGCGGTCGAGGTGGAGGCCGAGCCGGTGGCGTCGGCCGCGGCCACCCCCGCCGACGCCCCGGTGGTGACCGCCGCCCGCACGGCCTGGCTCGACGAGTTCGGCGCACCGCCGCCGCCCCTCACCGGCTGGACGGGATCGACCGACGGCGTCGTCCTGCGCGCCCACGGCGTCGACACCGTACGCCTCGGCCCGCAGGCGGGGCCCGCCGCCGACGATCCGCGTCGCGACGCGCTGTCGTTGACCCGGCTGACCGCCTACGCCCGTCTCTACCGCCGACTGCTGACGGAGTCGCCGGCGTGACACCGAGGTGCCACGCCGGACCACCGTCACCGCGAGGGGACGGTGTCACACTCCCCAGTCGTCGTTGACCGTCACGGCGTCGGCGATACGGAACCGGCCGCCGCCCAGCGGCGGGGTGGTGGGCTCACCCAGCTCCACGACATGCTTGCCGAAGCGCGGTGCCAGCGGGCGCCCGACATCGCGCTTGAGCCACAGCCGCAGCAGATGCCGGCGGCGCTCCGGCTCCGGGTGGTCGACATAGCTGGTGCGCGAGTGCAGCGCGGCGTAGTTGAGGAGCCATTGCACGTCCCCCGGCTGGAAGTCCATGTCGATCGGCAGCCCGGGCCGCTGCGAGATCTCGTCGAAGAGGGCGATGGCCTCGATCTGATCGGGCGTCAGCTTCGGGACACCCGGGTAGTCCTGGGCGCTGAGGATCATCGAGCTGCCCGCGTAGGTGCTGAAGACACCGTCGACGTGGCTGAGGATCGGCGAGGTGTACGTCAGCTCCGGGGAGTCGGGGTCCTGGCGCCGCCAGTCCCAGTGATAGGTGTCGAAGAGCCGCGGGGCCAGGTCCGGCCGGACCAGCAGCATCTCGTTGTAGATGGTGGTGCCGCTGACCAGGCTGGAGGCGCCGCCCTCCTTGGCGCCCCGCAGACACATGAGGGCAACGACGTCGGAGCTGTCCGAGTGGAACGGCAGCCGGTCCCGCACGCGGGAGGGCAGCGCGCCCTCGTCCGACAGGGTCTTGTTCGACGTGGCGACCACATGGTCCAGCAGGTCGCCCCGCTGGTTCTGCCCGATCGGCCGGCCGAGGTGCAGACCCATGACGTAGAAGACGGCCGCGGCCATGGCGTCGCCGTACTCCTCGGTGCGCAGCCCACGCACCAGGACGAAGCCCCGGCCCGCGTCCATCTGGCGGGCGCATTCGTCGTTCAGCGCACGACACACGTCGAACGGGTAGTCGGCGGCGGTGACGGTCCGCAGATCGGGATCCTCGGTGACGAAGCGCCGCCCCAGGGACTCCAGTTCGGCGCGCTCGGCGTCGGAGAGGACGTGGATCCACTCGGTGGACCGGGACAGCGTGTCGCCGCGCCAGGCGGACGGCCCGGAGATCGGCTCACGGCCGACGGTGCTGGTCATGCTGAGGCGCTCCTCGAAGCTCTGGTGGAAGGCCCGTCGGCGAAGCCACGACGGGCCGGCGTTGCGACAGGGCGACCGCTCCGCGTCGCACGGCGACGCACGGCACCCGGACCAGGACGAACAGCACGCGGAGCCCGCTCAGAACGGCGTCTGGGGCTCACCGGCGGCCGTACCCGGACGCAACCCCTGCCGGGGCGGGGAGTAGCGAAGCGGCTGGTCATAGCTCCGGCGACCGGCGCACGACACGAGCAGGACACCGATGAGAGCGACTGGCCTCATGCTGGTCCCGTCCTTTCGAGAAGTGCCCTCACGATAGGAGGGGCCCGGGTGCTCGTCAATATGCGAGACGGCATCTTGTGGGTCGGTGCGTCGGGGGAGTGGATCCGCGGAGGGTGACGCCTCCACGGTGTACGGGCGGGGCGGTCGTGGGACGCGGTCGGACCCCGGCGCCGGCCGACCGGCCGCACGGGCGGCGTTGTCACCTGCCGGACCTGCTGTGTGATACTGCCGTTTCGGTGAATCACGGAGCCGGCGTACCTTCGCGTCCGCCACCCCGCGCCCCACCCGGTCGTGTTTTCGCTCGTGCTCATGAGGAGATTGCCGCGTTCCATGGCGACTGCACCTGATTCCGCGGCCCCTGAGGGGGCGGACCGCCGGTCCGCCGGTTCCGGCGGCGGCGAGGCGCCCGGGGCCTCCGGTGCCCGCCCCGCCGGTACCGTGCAGATCGTCGATCACGCCCTCCAGGTCCTCAAGGCCATCGCCGAGGCGGACCGCCCGCGCGGAGTGCGGGAGTTGAGCCGGGACCTGGCGATCAGCAAGAGTTCGGTACAGCGCATCCTCGCTTCCCTGGAACGCGAGGGGCTCGCCGTCGCCGACGAGAGCACCCGCAAGTACGTCATCGGCCCCGCCGCCCTCACGCTCGCCTGGAAGCACACGGCCAACAGCGACCTCGTCGGCGCCGCTTCGGCGACGGCCTCCCGCATCGCCGCCATGACGGGGGAGACGGCCTGTGTCTCCACCGTGGTCGACGGGCGCCGGGTCACGGTCTACGAGGCGGAGAGCCCCCAGCCGCTGCGGCTGATCACCGGAGTGGGCCGCCCCTACTCCCTCTTCTCCGGTGCCACCGGGCGGGTTCTGCTCTCGATGCTGCCGTCCGAGCGGCTCGACCATCTCGTGCGGGAACACGCGGCGACGGAGACCGGGTCCGGGTCCGACCTGCTGAGCCGGATCGACGCGGCGCGCCGCCAGGGTTACGCCATCAGCCGCGAGGAGTGGATCCCGGGCGGTTGCGGGGTGGCCGTCCCCATCGGGACCCAGGGCAGTGTCGTCGCGGCGCTGAGCATCTACGGGCCGCAGGCCCGGCTGACGGACGAGCGCGCGGCCGAACTCGTCCCGCTCCTGCGGTCCGCCGCGGCCGAGATCACCGTCCGCTGGCGTCAGCCGGCCTGACGTCCGGCCTGCCCCCGCGTCCTCCCTCGCGATAGACCCCGGGGAGAAGACCCGTCGGTCCGTCCACCTCGGTCGGTGGGCGGACCGCTTCATGTGCGGTGCCCCGGCCGGCCCCGGCCCTGTCCCCGGAGGCGGTCCGCGCGTGCCCGGTCCTGTCCCCGGAGGCGGTCCGCGCGTGCCCGGCCCTGTCCCGGATGGCCGGAAGACGATGCCCGTATGGCGCGCCAGGAGCTTTCTTCCACCCCATTGACCTGCTTCCGCCCCGTGGGTACGTTGTCCCAAACGGATCTGGTCCACTGTCCCAGATCGAGTGCCGGACTGGCCGGAGACCCCGGCGGCACCCTTCTTCTCCCCCTGCCCCCAGGGGTCCTGAGCCGGTGAACCGGCCCCCTCGTCATCCCATCGGAAAGAGGAAGTTCCCATGCTGCTTGGCTGGCGTGCCCGTATTGGGCAGATACGTCCCGCGACGGCCATCGAAGGCGCCGAGGAGTGGCGTTCCGTCGCCCCCACGGGCGTGGCCTTCGCCGACGCGCGCACGATCGTCCCCCGGGTGGACGCCGAAGGGCTGGAGACGATGATGTCCCAGGTACTGGAGGCGTCGCGCCAACTGGCCACCGCCAAGGTGGACCTCATCGTCCAGTGCGGCGCGCCCGGCACCTTCATCCCCGGGCCCTGCACCGACGAGAAGGTCACGGACCAGATCACGGCGGAGACCGGAATCCCGGCCATCACCATGATGCAGGCCCATGTCGACGCCCTCCGCGCGGTCGGCGCCCGCTCCGTCGCCGTCGGAAGCATCTACACCGACGAGGTCAACGAGGCGCTGCGCCGGTATCTCACCGCCGTCGGCTTTGAGGTCCCGGTCATCGAGGGCCTCCAGATCACCGACCCGTACGAGGCCAGCGTCCACGACGCGGACAGCGCCTACCGGCTGGGACGCAGGCTGCACCGGGCCGCCCCCGACGCGGACGCCCTGCTGATCTCGTGCGGCACCTTCCGGACCTTCGAGGTGCTGCCCTACCTGGAGCTGGACACCGGAGTGCCGGTCGTCACCAGCAATCAGGCGTCACTGTGGCGGGCGCTGCGCCACCTCGGTCTGCGTGACGAGATCCCGGCGCTCGGCCGCCTCGGTCTGATCCCGGAGTGCTGAGCCCCGCACCGCCGACCGCACAGGAACAGACGTACCGGACCACCCAGAGGAGAAGGAACGACGTGCTCGTCGACGCACTGCAATTCGTGAAACCGTCCCGGGACCGCTTCGAGGAGTGGCACGCCGCGGGCATCACCGCGATCCACGCCACGGTGGCGATCTGGGAGGACTCCACCGAGACCATGCGTGAGGTGGGCCGCTGGCAGCGTCTGCTCGCCGACCACCGCGACCTGCTGTGCGAGGGGCGCTCCGCCGCCGACATCCGCCGGGCGAAGGAAGAGGGGCGCACCGCCGTCGTCCTCGGGTTCCAGAACAGCAGCCCCTTCGAGGACGACCTCGACCTCGTGGGCGCCTTCCACCAGGCCGGTGTCCGCATCGCCCAACTCACCTACAACACCCAGAACTCGGCCGGGGCCGGCTGCTGGGAGGGCGAGGACGCCGGGCTCTCCCGTACGTACGGCGTCAACCTCATCCGCGAGATGAACCAGGTCGGCATGGTCGTCGACATCTCCCACTGCAACGAACGCACCTCGCTGGAGGCGATCGAGGCGTCCGAACGGCCCGTCGCCGTCACCCATGCCAACCCCCGCGCGTTCGTCGGGGAGGACGTGGAACTGGCCCTGCGGAACAAGTCCGACACGGTCCTCAAGCAGACCGCCGCGTCGGGCGGGGTGGTCGGGCTGAGCATGTACCCGAGGATCGCCCCCGACGGTGTCCACTGCACCGTGGACCGCTTCTGCGACATGGTCGCCTACACCGCCGACCTCATCGGCGTCGAGCACATCGGTCTGGGCTCGGACTACTACGCCGGACAGGGCGACGAGGAACTCCACTGGTGGCGGCAGGGCCGGTGGAGCCGCAGCCCGATGGTCCCCATCTCCGGGCCCGTCGAGTTCCCCGACTGGTACGCGGCCGGACGCGGCTACGCGGACGTGCAGCGGCGACTGCGCGAACGGGGCTTCACGGCCGCGGACGTCGAGCGGATCTCCGGCGGCAACTGGGTGGACCTGTTCGAGGACGGCTTCACCGCCGCGCCGCGCACCTGAGATGGCCGGTCACGGCAGCCCCGACGGCACCACCCATCGGACCAGGAGGACGACTCGCGGATGAACCGCTACGACGCAGTCATCGTCGGCGGTGGCCACAACGGACTGGTGACCGCCGCCTACCTCGGGCGCGCGGGGCTGAGGGTCGCGCTCCTGGAGTCCCGGCCCGGTCTCGGCGGCCCCTGCGGCGGCTACGAGTTCCTGCCCGGCCGCAGCCTGTCCTTCACCAACTCGCCCGGCTCGCTCAACCCGGCCGTCGTCGCGGAACTGGAACTCGCCCGGCACGGACTGCGGTTCGTCACGGTGGACCCGACCGTGGTCCACCGCTTCGAGGAGGGCTGCTTCGTCGGCTGGCGGGACCCCGCCCGCGTCGACGCCCAACTCGACTCCTTCGCCCCCGGAGAGGCCGTCCGCTACCGCGCCCTCATCGACGGGCTGGAACGGCTCGGCGCCCGGCTCCAGGTCCGGCTCGACCGGCCGCCACCGGAGACCCACCTCCTGAAGAAACGGTTGTCCGACGCGGCGGACCTCCGGCTGTTCGAGCAGGTCTTCGACGGCGGACTCACCGCGCTGCTCGACCACCACCTCCGCTCCGACCGGGCCAAGGCGCTGCTCATGCTGCTCGCGCTCAACGCCCAGCTCGTCCCGCCCACCACCCCCGGCACCGCCGTCGGCCTGATGATGCGGCCCTTCGCCCTCGCCGCGGCGGCCGGCGCCGGAAACGACGCCGCCGAACGCCTCGCACTGCGCGGCTCCACCGGGCTCCCGGTCGGTTCGATGAGCGCCATCGTCGACGCCCTGGCCGGGGCCTGCCGCGAGCACGGTGTCGACCTGCGCACCGGCACCCCCGCGGCGCGGGTGCTGCACGGCCCCGACGGGGTGCGAGGCGTCGTCACGCCCACCGGCGAGGAGTTCACCGCACCCCGGGTGATCTCCACCGTCAACCCGCACCATCTCTTCCGCGACCTCCTGGACGAGGAGGTCATGGGCCCCGGCGTCCGGGACACCGTCCTCACCACACCGATGCGCGGCTCCGCCTTCAAAGTGGTCCTGGAGGTCGACTCGCTGCCGCCCTACGCCGGGCTGCCGCGGGACACCGACCCCGAGGCGGTACGCGCCTGTCAGTTCCGGTTCGGCTCCTCACCCCGGAGCATCGAACAGGCGATCACCGCCGCGCTCGACGGCAGATGCGGCGACGAACTCCTCCTGTGGGGCCTGACCCCCACCCTCACCTCGCCCGGACTCACCCCCGGCCCGACCCACCTCATCAGCGTCAACGCCTGGCACGCCCCCTACCGGCCGCACGACGGCCCCTGGGACGCCGTACGCACCGAACGCTTCGGGCAGCGCTGCGTCGAACAGCTCGGCCTGCTCATGCCGGGCCTCGCCGACCGGATCGTGGCCCACCGATTCATGAACCCCGTGGAGATGGAACGCGAACTCGGCCTCGTCGGCAGCAACATCACCCACGGCGACATGCTCCCCGCCGCACTCTTCGGCGCCCGCCCGCACCCCGCCCTCGCCGCCTACCGCACCCCCCTGCCCGGCTTCTACGTCGGCGGCAGCGGGACCTGGCCCGGCGGATATGTCACCGGCACCCCCGGCAGGAACGCCGCCACCGCGGTCCTGCGCGACCTCGCCCACGAACAAAGGCCGCACACATGAGGCTCACGCGCCCACCCGGGGCACCGGGAGAACCAGCCGGGTCACCGGCAAGACCCCCCGGACCACCAGGAAGACCATCCGGCACCACCCTGCGCCGTGCCCTCGGCGCCCTGATCGCCGCCGCCCTGCTGCTCACCGGCTGCGCCTCACCGCCCAGCTTCGGCCGCGACCCGCGGACCCTGGTCATCGGAGCCGAGGGCGAGATCCCCGTACTCGATCCGCAGCGCCTGTCCGGCACCGTCGGACTGCGCGTCGTGGACGCCCTCTACGACCCGCTCATCCGCGAGGACCTCTCCACGACCACGGACCGGGCGCCCGCGCTGCGCCCCGCCCTGGCCACCTCGTGGGAGGTCTCCCCGGACGCCCTCACCTACGCCCTCACCCTGCGGGAGAACGTCACCTTCACCGACGGCACCCCCTTCGACGCCGCCGCCGTGAAGCTGAACTTCGACCGGATCACCGACGAGAAGTCCCCGGTCCACGACGCCACCGCCGCGGGCAACATGAAGTTCCTCACCCGCTGGATCGAACGGGTCGAGATCCGCGGACCGCACACCGTCGACCTGCGACTGACCACCCCGTACGCGGGACTGCCCCGGGTGCTCACCGACCGCCGTATGTCCCTGATCAGCCCCACCGTGCTGCGTGAGCACGACCCCGACGACGTCGGTCTCCACCCCGTCGGCACCGGCCCCTACCGCCAGCACGACGCCGACCACGGCAAACGGGTCGAGCTGCGACGCAACACCGCCTACTGGGGCGGTGTGCCGAAGACCGAGTCCATCATCGTCGAGTCCGTCAGCGACCCCACCACCCTGGCCATCGCCGCCCAGACCGGCGAGGTAGACGCCGTCCTCAGCGCGGGCGCCCAGCAGGTCCGCCAGCTCGCCGGCCAGGGCACCATGACCGTCCAGTACCCCGAACCCGCCAACCAGTACTTCCTGCGCCTCAACACCCGTACCGCCCCCACGGACAACGCGCTCGTACGACGCGCGCTCAACCACGCCGTGGACCGGGAGGCGCTCGCCACCCTCACCGGCGACCAGATCGTCCCCTCGTACGGCCCACTGCCCCTCGGCAACGAGGCGTACCGGCAGAGCGCCGCCGAGGACCCCCGCTACGCCCACGATCCCGCCCTCGCCCGACGGTTGATCGCGCGGAGCGGCGTACCCACCCCCGTCCGGCTGCGGCTCCTCGCACCCGACAGCGGTCCCGGCTTCTCCCAGGCCACCGAGATCATGTCGCTCATCCAGCAGGACCTCAAAGCGGTCGGCGTACGGCTCGAAGTCCAGTACATGGAGTTCGCCTCGCTCGTCGCCGAGGAGGGCGCCGGATACAAGGACGGCGTCCACGGCTCCTTCAACGGCTGGACGACCGGCGCCGACGCCGCCGACTTCCTGGAGCGGATGTTCAGCGGCGCACTGCACCCCCCGAACGGGGTGAACCGGGGCTGGTACCGGAACCCCGCCGTCGACACCCTGCTCGACCGCGCCCGCGCCGAACCCGGGGAAGCGGCCCGCACCGACCTCTACCGCGAGGCGGCGGACACCATCGCCACGGACGCGCCCTGGGTCTTCCTCTACCAGGACCGGCTGCCCCGGCTGCTGAGCCGCAAGGTCGAGGGCGTCGTCGCGGCGCCGTCCGTCTACATCGACTACACCACCATCCGCCGCCGGTGAGGAGGTTCCTGCCATGAAGGCCACTGCGGCACCCGTTCCCCCGACCGTCCCCCGCGCCTCCCGCCGCCCCCTGCGCGACCGGCTGCGCGCGGCACGCGGCGGCGACACCACGGCGCTGATCGGCGGCGGCATCGTCGCCCTCACCGTCCTCGTCGCCCTGTTCGCCCCCTGGCTCGCCCCCGCCGACCCGCTCGCCACCGACCCGGCCGCCATCGGCCTCGCCCCCTTCAGCGACGGCCATCTCCTCGGCACCGACGAGGTCGGTCGAGACATCCTCAGCCGGCTCATGCACGGCAGCCGACTCGCCCTGCTCGTCGCGGTCGTCCCCACCCTCATCGCCCTGCTGATCGGCGGGGCGCTGGGCCTCGTCTCCGGCTACGTCGGCGGCTGGCCCGACAGCGCCCTCATGCGCCTGTTCGACGTCATGTTCTCCTTCCCCGGCATCCTCCTCGCCCTCGGTATCGGGGTCGCCCTCGGACCGGGACTGACCTCCATGGTGATCGCCATGGTCGTGGTCACCGTCCCCGAGTTCGGCCGGATCGTCCGCGGCAGCGTGGTGTCCCTGCGCCAGGAGCAGTACGTCGAGGCCGCCGGGGTCCTCGGCTACCGGCACCGCCGGATCGCCCTGCGGCACATCGTCCCCAACCTCCTCGGCGGACTCACCGTGTTCGCCACCCTCCAGACCGGACGCAACGTCATCCTCGGCTCCAGCCTCGCCTTCCTCGGCCTCGGCGCCCAGCCGCCCGCACCGGACTGGGGCCAGATGCTCAGCGGCGGCCGGGCCCTGCTGGTCACCGCACCCCATGTGGCGACCGTCCCCGGACTCGTCATCGTCGTCCTGGCCATCGGGTTCAACCTGCTCGGCGACGGCGTACGCGACCGGCTCGACCCGCGCAGCCGCCGGAGCCGGTCGTGAACGGCACCCTCATGAACCGCTCAGGAGTCGCGCCATGCTGACCTTCACCCTGCGCCGGGCGCTCCAGATGATCCCCGTCGTGATCGGGGTGACCATCGCCACCTTCGGACTCGGTCAGATCATCCCCGGGGACCAGGCGACCGCCCTGCTCGGCCCCACCTCCTCCGAGGAGGACCGGCAGGCCCTGCGCACCGACCTCGGCCTCGACGAACCCGCCCTCTCCCGCTACTTCACCTACCTCGGCAACCTCTTCGGCGGCGACCTCGGCCGCTCCCTCTCCTTCGGCCGGCCCGTCTCCGAGGTGCTCTCCGAACGGCTCCTCAACACCTTCCTGCTCTCCGGCACCGCGATCCTGGTGGCCGCCGTGGCCGGAGTGGCGATCGGCACCTGGGCCGCCATGAAGCCGGGCTCCCCGCGCGACCGGGGACTGACCGTAGGCGTCCTCTTCCTCAACTCCGTGCCCTCGTTCTGGTTCGGGCTGGTCCTGATCGTCGTCTTCTCGCTCCAACTGCGGATCCTGCCCGCCACCGGCATGACCTCCATCGGCGGCGGGGGAGGGGCCCTCGACATCGCGGCCCACATGGTGCTCCCGGTGATCACCCTGTCGGCCTGGTCCCTCGCCGTGATCGCCCGGATGACCCGCTCGGCGGTGCTGGAGGTGATCGGCAACGACTACGTCCGCACCGCCAGGTCCCGCGGCATCGGCGAGTTCCGGGTCATCACCCGCCATGTCCTGCCCAACGCGATGCCCTCCGTCATCACCGTCATCGGACTCCAGGCGGGCTTCCTCCTCAGCGGCGCCGTGCTCACCGAGACCGTGTTCTCCTGGCCCGGCATCGGCCTGGCGCTCCACCAGGCCATCTCCACGCGCGACATCCCCCTCGTCCAGGGCGGAATCCTGATGATCGCCGTCGCCTTCGTCCTCATCAACTTCCTGGTCGACGTGGTCCAGGCGTACTTCAACCCCAAGATCAAGCTCGCCTAGCGGGAGGCACCACCGTGTCCGTCCTCGAAGTGGAACAGCTCAGGGTCACCTACCGGGGCCGCGCCGGCACCGGCGCCCGCCCGGCCGCCGTGGAAACCGTCAGGGACGTCTCGTTCCGTGTCGCCGAGGGCGAGGCCCTCGGAGTCGTCGGCGAGTCGGGGTGCGGCAAGAGCCAGACCATGCTCGCCGTCCTCGGTCTCCTCGGCCACGAGGGCGCCGAGATCCACGGCCGGATCGTCTTCGACGGCCACGACCTGACCACCCTCGGCCCGCGGCGGCTGCGGGCGATACGGGGCAGCGACATCGCCCTCGTCTCCCAGGACGCGCTCTCCGCACTCAACCCGGCCATGACCATCGGCGCCCAGATGGCCGAGCCCCTCGTCCGCTACGACGGCCACAGCCGCCGCGGTGCCAAGGACCGGTGCGCCGCACTCCTCGACCTGGTGGGCATCCCCGGCCCCCGCGACCGGCTGGGCAACTACCCGCACGAACTCTCCGGCGGGATGCGCCAGCGGGTCCTCATCGCCATGGCGATCAGCCGCGAACCCCGGCTGCTGATCGCCGACGAACCCACCACCGCCCTGGACGTCACCATCCAGTCCCAGGTCCTCGGCCTCATCGACCGCCTCCGCCGCGAACTGCGCATGGCCCTCGTCCTGATCACCCACGACCTCGGAGTCGTCGCCGGGGTCACCGACCGCATCGCCGTCATGTACGGCGGCAGGATCGTGGAGACCGCTCCCACCACCGCGCTCTTCGACGCCCCCGGCCACCCCTACACCCGCGCCCTGATGGCCGCCGTCCCCCGGATGGACCGCCGGGTCGACCGGCTCCCCGCCATCCCGGGCTTCCCGCCGCACCCCGCCGACCCGCCCCCCGGCTGCGCCTTCCAGCCACGCTGCGCCGAAGCCCGCCCCGCCTGCGCGGACTCCGTACCCGAACTGCTCCGCCCGCCCGGAGCGCTCCCTTCCCACACCGTCCGCTGCCCCTACCCCGCGCCCGCCGCCGACGAGCCGCACCCCGCAGGAGCACCCGCATGAACGCCCTCAGCAGCAGCCCAGGTCCCCCCGCCGCCGGAGCGCCCACCGGACCCCCGGGGCCCGACGCCGTCACCGTCGAGGATCTCCGGGTCCACTTCCCCCGGCGCACCGGAGTGCTGCGCCGGGTCACCGGCACCGCCCGGGCGGTCGACGGTGTCTCCTTCACCGTCCCCGCCCGCAGCATCGTCACCCTCGTCGGCGAGAGCGGCAGCGGCAAGACCACCACCGGACGCGCCCTGGTCGGACTCTCCCCGGTCGTCGCCGGCCGGATCCTCATCGAGGGCCGCCCGCTCGCCGGACTCCGCGCCGACCGGTCCCTGCCCCGGGTCGCCCAGATCGTCCACCAGGACCCGTACGCCAGCCTCAACCCCCGCATGACCATCGGCGCCATGATCCGCGAGGTCGTCCACGTCCACCGCACGGTCCCCCGCGAGAAGGCCGGCGCGCGGGCCGCCGAACTGCTCGCCCAGGTCGGTCTCGCGCCCGAACTCGCCGACCGCTACCCGCACGAACTCTCCGGCGGGCAGCGGCAACGCGCCGCCATCGCCCGGGCCCTGGCCGTCGAACCACGCTTCGTCGTCTGCGACGAGATCGTCTCCGCCCTCGACGTCAGCGTCCAGGGACAGATCGTCAACCTCCTCAAGGACCTCCGCCGGGACAGCGACGTGAGCTTCCTGTTCATCTCCCACGACATGAGCGTGGTCCGGCACATCTCCGACCGGGTCGTCGTCATGTACGGCGGCCGGATCATGGAGAGCGGACCGTGCGCCGCGGTCTTCGCCGAGCCCCGCCACCCCTACACCCACTCCCTGCTCGCCGCCGTCCCGGTGCCCGACCCGCGGGCCCCGGCGCCCGGAGCGGGTGTCCGACCGCGCGCCGAACCCCCGGACCCGGCCGCCCCACCGCCCGGCTGCCGCTTCCAGCGAGCCTGCCCCTACGCCACCGGAGAGTGCCGCAGCGAGCCACCGCCGCCCGTGCGGGTCGCCGGGACCCAGGACCACACCGTGGCCTGCCACCACCACGACGCGCCCGCTGTACGCGCCGCGCTCACCAGCGAGAGGACCGCCACACCATGACCGCGCCCGACAGCCCGACCGGCCCCGCCCCCTCGGTGTGGACCTCGTTCACCGGGAACCGGACGGACGCGCCCGCCGGGGCCGAGGTCGCCCTCCTCGACCCCGCCACCGGAGCCCGCTGGGGCACCGCCTGGCAGGACCCCGCGGCGGTGGACCGCGCGGTGGCGGCGGCCCGGACCGCGCTGCGTTCCCCCGCCTGGGCGGGGCTGCCCCAGCACGCCCGCGGTGACCTCCTCCACCGGCTCGGGGACGTCCTCGCCGCCCACGGCGACGAACTCGCGGCCCTGGAGACCCGCGCCAACGGCAAACCCCTCGCCGCCACCCGCGCCGAGGTGGCCGCCCTCGTACGCTGGTACCGGTACTTCGCGGCCGTCGCGGAGACCCTGGAGGACCGCTCCCGCACCCTGAGCGCCACCGCGAGCGCGGTCGTCCGCCAGGAACCCCTCGGCGTGGTCGCCGCGCTGACCCCCTTCAACGGCGCGCTCTCCCTCGGCTCCTGGAAACTCGCCCCCGCCCTGGCCGCCGGCAACACCGTCGTGCTCAAGCCTCCGCCGCAGGCCCCCGCCTCCTCGGTGCGCCTGGCCGAACTGGCCCTGGAGGCGGGCTTCCCGCCCGGCGTGGTCACCACCGTCATCGGCGGCGCGCAGGAGGCCCGGCGACTGACGGAACACCCGGACGTCGCCATGGTCACCTTCACCGGCAGTACGGCCGTCGCCCGTGACCTCGGCGCCCTCGCCGCGTCCCGGATGAAGCGCTTCGTCTGCGAGGCGGGAGGCAAGTCCGCCCATGTCGTCTTCGCGGACGGCGACCTGGACGCGGCCGTGACCGCCGCCCGCCAGGGCGCGTTCTCGGCCGCGGGACAGACCTGTGTGGCCGGTTCACGGCTCCTGGTCCAGCACGAGGTGTACGAGGAGTTCCTCACCCGCCTCGCCAGGTCGGTGGAACGGCTCAGGGTCGGCGATCCGCGCGACGCGCGCACCCAGATCGGTCCCCTCGCCTCGGCGGCGGCGCTGACCCGGGTCGAGTCGTATGTCGACGAGGCGGTACGGGCGGGCGCCCAGGTGGTGGCCGGTGGCCGCCGGCCCGGCCCGGCCGACGGCGAAGCCGGCGCACGCGGCGGTTTCTGGTACCTGCCCACGGTCCTGGCCGGCGTACGCCCCGAGATGGCGGTGTGCCGGGACGAGATCTTCGGACCGGTCGCCACGGTCCAGCCCTTCGGTACGGAGGACGAGGCCGTCGCCCTCGCCAACTCCCTCGAATACGGGCTCGCCGCGGGCCTGTGGACCCGCGACCCGGCCCGCGCCCACCGGGTCACCGCCCGGCTGGAGGCCGGGGTGGTGTGGGTGAACACCTACCGGATGCTGCACTGGTCCGTCCCCTTCGGCGGTCACAAGCAGTCCGGCCTGGGCCGTGAGAACGGCGTCGAGGCCGTCCACGAGTTCCTCCAGACGAAGTCGGTCATCACGGAACACGGCGTTCCCGCCGACCCCTTCGGCGGCTGAGGGACGTCACCAGGCCATAAGAGAGAAGGAGATCAAGCACGCCATGGAATTCCTCGTCCACATCCGCATCGGCTGGCCCCACGACATGGATCCGGCCCACAAGGAGTCCGTCTCGACCGCCGAACGCGCCCACGCCGCTGAACTCGCCGCCCGCGGGCACCTCGTCCGCATGTGGCGCGTGCCCGGTCGCACCGAGAACTGGGGCCTGTGGCGGGCGGCCGACGCCACCGAACTGCACACCCTTGTCTCCTCCCTTCCCGTCTGGCCGTGGATGGACGTCACTGTGCACCCGCTCGCCATCCACCCGGTCGACCCGCTGCCACCGGTCCCGACCCCGAGCACCGGCCCCTGAGCCCCGCACACCGGGCCCGCCCGGATCACGATCCGTCGGCAGAGCTTTTCGAATGATGTCGTCATCCAGATGTTCTGTGTATCTTGAAGGGGAGGCAGGGGCGCGAGGAGGCGGGGAATGGCGCGGTTGACCCGGGCACAGCAGCAGGAACGGACGCGTGCGGCCGTACTCGCCGCCGCGCGGGCGGAGTTCGTGGAGCGGGGGTACACGGCGGCCACGGTGGACGGCATCGCCGAGCGGGCCGAACTGACGCGGGGCGCGGTGTACTCCAACTTCCCGGGCAAGCGCGCGCTGTATCTGGCGGTGCTGGTCGACCTGGTCGAGGCCGAGGGCACCGACGGGGCGGCGGGCGGGGCGCCGCTCGCCGGGCCGTCCGGTCCGGGGAGTCTCACCGACGCGCTCGGCGCCTTCGCCCGCGCCTGGCTGCACGGACTGCCCCTGGCGGACCGCGCGCCCGGCGCCGGGCAGCCGCATCCGCGCGCGCTGGCCGGGGTGCTGGACGACGGGCGGACGCGCGGCGCGTTCGCACGGGCGTCCCGGCTGCAGGCACTGCTGCTGGCGCTCACGCTGGAGGCGCGGACCCCCGCCGGTCGGCCGCCGGAACGGCAGGTGCGGCGGGCGCGGTTGGTGCTGCGGCTCCTCGACGGGCCGGGTGCGTCGGTCGATCCGGCCCTGGAGATCGGCGACCCCTTCGACGTCGCCGGGGCGTGCGCGCATCTCGGCGGGCTCGCTCTGGACGACGTATGGGATCCGCCCCATCTGCCGTACGTCACTCCCGCCACCCCCTGCCGGGAACCGTGGGCTCCGCCCGCCGGGCCGCGGGATCTGATCACCGGGCACCCGGTCGACCTCGGGCGGGACGGTGTCATCACCGTCCTCGGCGTCGACCGGCTCGACGCCGCCGAGGAGGCGGTCCGTGCCGCCCGGCCCGGCGACCAGGTCACCGTGGCCATCACCACGACCGACCCGGCCGAGATCGGGCGCCTCGTCCGGCTGAGGGTCGGTGATCTGACCGGCTGTCTGCGCCGGGTGTTCCCGCCGGACGCCCTGCCGCGGCTGCGTCTCGTGCCGGACGAGCACGGTCTGCTGGCCGCGGCCGTCGGGGTGCCGGAGGCGGACGACGGCACCGAGTGCGCGGTGCGGGTCCAGCAGGGCGTGCTCATCGCCCGCGCCCGGGGGCGGGGCGCCGGACTCGCCGCCGCGGTCGGTACCGACCCGTCGAGCACGGCGACTCCCCCCACCCCCTCCGGCAACGGCGCCCCGGATGCCGGTGCGTCCGGTGCGTCCGGTGTGTCCGCCGCGTCCGGTGGCGCCGGAGCACACACCACTCCCTCCGATGAGGTCCCTTCATGACACAGCGCGCTTCCCGCCCTTCCCCCGCCCCGGCCCACGCGACCGGTGACGATCTGCTGGTACTGCACACCCTGCGCTGCATCGGCTTCTCCGGCGTCGGCTCGGTGGCCGCGGCGAGCGGGCTCACCGAACCGCAGGTCGAGTCCGAGCTGATCGACCTGGCCGTGGCCGGGCTGGTCACCCGTACCGCCGGGGAGTTCGGCGGGTGGGGGCTCACGGAGGCCGGCCGGGCCGCGGACGCCGAGCGGATCGCCCACGAGCTGACGGTGAGCGGCGCCCGGCCCACGGTGACGGCGGTGTACGAACGGTTCCTCGTGCTCAACCCCGAACTGCTCGACCTGTGCACGGCCTGGCAGTTGCGCCCCGACGGCGAAGGCACGACCCTCAACGACCACACCGACCACGACTACGACGCCCGCGTGCTGGAGCGGTTCGTGGCGTTCGACCGGCGTGCCGAGGCCGACTGCGCCGAACTGTCCGACGTCATGCTCCGGTTCGGCCGCTACCGGGTCCGGCTCGCCGAAGCCCTCACCCGTGCCCGGGGCGGGGCGCTCGACCAGCTGACGGACACGCCGTCGTCGTACCACTCGGTCTGGTTCCACCTGCACGAGGACCTGCTCGCCACGCTCGGGCTCACCCGCCACTGACAGCGACCGGCCGGCGCCCGGGCCCGGCCCGTCGACGGCACGACCACGCGGAGTCGACAACATGACCTGGATCCACCCCCTCTCCGCCGAGGTCGAGGAGAGCGCGGCGGTCCTCGGCGGCAAGGCGCACGGCCTGGTCGCGCTGCGGCGCCTCGGACTGCCCGTGCCCCCCGGGTTCGTCATCAGCACCGAGGCGTGCCGCGCCTTCCTGCGGTCCGGCCGGTTCCCCGACGGGCTCGGCACCGAACTGGCGGCTGCCGTGGCCCGGCTCGAAGCCGACACGCACCGCGGGCTCGGCGGCCCCCGGCGCCCGCTGGCGGTGGCCGTGCGGTCCGGGGGCGAGGTGTCGATGCCGGGGATGATGAGCACCGTCCTCAACCTCGGGCTCACCACCGAGGCCACCGCCGCCCTCGCCGAGGAGACGGGGGACCCGCGCTTCGCGCTCGACGCCCGCTTGAGGTTCCTGACCGGCTTCGCCACGGTGGTGGGGGTGAGCCGCGAGGCGCTGGCGGGCATGGACGCCGGGCGGGACGAGACCGACCGGGGCACCGCCCTCGCCCGCCTCACCGAGGCCGTCCGGCAGGTCGAGCGGCTGATCCTCCACCGCACCGGCGAGCCCGTCCCCGAAGACGCCGCGCACCAACTGGACCTGGCGATCGCCGCCGTGTTCGCCTCCTGGGACACCCCGCGCGCCCGGACGTACCGCCATCTGCACGGCATCCCCGGCGACCTCGGCACCGCCGTGACCGTGCAGGCGATGGTCTACGGCCACCGCGACGGACACAGCGGGACCGGCGTCGCCTTCAGCCACGACCCCACCACCGGGGAGCACGTCCCTTACGGCGAGGTGCTCTTCGGCCGTCAGGGCGAGGACGTGGTCGCCGGTACGTCGCTGACCGCGCCCCTGACCGCGCTGGCCGAGCGCGAGCCCGCCGTGTGGGAGCGGCTGACGGACGCGCTGAGGCGGCTGGAGGAACACGGCCGTGACGCGTGCCAGGTCGAGTTCACCTTCGAGGCGGGGGAGTTGTGGCTCCTCCAGGTACGGGCGGGACGGCTCGTCGGACGGGCCGCCGTACGGGTCGCGGTCGAACTCGCCGACGCGGGCACGATCGGGCGGGACGAGGCGCTGCTCCGTGTCTCGCCCGCGCATCTCCGCCAGGCACGGACACCGCGGCCGGCCACGACCGGCACCGGGGACCTCCTCACCCGGGGGCTGGCGGCCTCACCCGGCGTCGCGGTCGGCAGGGTGGCGACCACCGCCGACGACGCGGTACGGCTGGCGGCGCGGGGGCCGGTGGTGCTGGTGCGGCCGGAGACCTCGCCGCTCGACCTGCACGGTCTGGCCGCCGCCGCCGGAATCGTCACCGCGCGCGGCGGACCGACCAGCCACGCGGCCGTCGTGGCACGGGCGTTGGGGAAACCGGCGGTGGTGGGCGCCGCCGACCTCACCGTCGACCCCGTCGCCGCCTGTGTCCGGGCGGGCGGACGCACCCTGCCCCAAGGCACCCTCATCACCATCGACGGCACCAGCGGACAGGTCGTCGTCGGCGCGGTCGAGGTCGTCACGGACCCCGCGGACCCGCACGTGGAACGGCTGCTGGACTGGGCCGACGCGATCACCGGGGCTGACGCCGCCCCACTCGCCGGGTCCGGGTCCGGGGCCGGCGCCGACAGCCACCGTGCCGGGAGCCACCGTCACGACGGCCCCCACGACGACCGCCCCCACGACGAGGCCGCGCGTCTCACCTCCGCCCAGGCCGTCCTGCGCCGCCGCCCGCCCGCCGACCCGAGGGCGGGGCGGCCGGGCCCGCACCGGCTGTCGTAGGACCCGGCGAGATCACTACCCTGAACAGGTGCTTTCCTACGACGACTTGACCCCGCCGGAGCGTGCGCTGTGGGACGCGTTCCCCGAACGGCGCGGAGTGGATCTGCGGACCGGGGTGCCCGAGGACGACCGGGTGGCCGGGGGCGGCCGATGGGGGGAGGAGCGGACCGTCCGGGCCGCCGTCCTCACGGCGTTGCTCCAGGAGGCGAACCCGGCACGCCCCGGTGCCGTCGCGGGGCTGCGGCTCAGCGGGGCCAGGATCACCGGGGCGCTCGACCTGGCCGACGCGCAACTCGCCCACTCCCTCTGGATCGAGGACTGCTGGTTCGAGGAGGGCGTGGACCTCTCCGGGGTGTCGGCCCAGTCGATCGTGGTGCTGGGCAGCCGGGTACCGGGACTCGAAGCGGGCATCGCCCGGATCGAGGGCCGTCTCGACCTACGGCGCTCACGCTTCGAGTGCGGTGCCGTCTCGCCGCTGCACCGCAAGATCACCGCCCTGTCCCTCATCAACACCCAGGTGGGCGGTGTGGTGAACCTGGGCGGAGCCGAGGTGATCGCGCCGGGGGAGTGGGCGGTGTCCGCAGGCGGGCTGGTCGCCGAGGGCGGCCTCTACTGCCTGGACGGATTCACCGCCCAGGGCGGACTCCGGTTCATGGGCGCCCAGTTCCCCGGCGGACTGCACATGCGGGGCGCCCGGGTCAGCCACCCCGGACCGGGCGGAGTGGCGCTCGCCCTGGACAACGCCGTGGCCTCGACGCTCGACTTCTCCGACGGGTTCACCGCGGACGGGACGGTACGGCTCAGGGGCGCCCGGATCGCGGACGACCTCACCTTCGCGGGCGCGATCCTGAACGGGCCACCCACCGCCACCCCGGTCGCCGCCCCGCCCGCCCCCGCCCCGCTCGCCGACGTCCCGCCCGCCCCTGCCCCGCTCGCCGACGTCCTGCCCGCCACCGCGTCCCCCGCCCGAGGCCCCGCCCTCGCCGCCACCCGCATGCAGGCCGTCGACTTCGACCTCACCCTCGCCCGCACCCCCGGCGGCCCCGTCGACCTGCGCGGGGCCCAGGTGTCCCACCTCCACGACAACGACCGCAGCTGGCCGGACTCCGTGGAACTGGACGGGTTCGGCTACGGCTCCATCACCACGGACGACGCCACGGGCGCCCGGCGTGAGGCATCCGCACAGCGCGACTCCGCCGCCCGCCGGGTGGCCTGGATACGACGCGGCCGGGGCTACAGTCCGCAGCCCTACGAGCAGTTGGCGGGCTGGTACCGCACAGCCGGCCACGACGACGACGCCCGCCGCGTCCTCCTCGCCAAACAGCGCCACCGCCGCCGTACACTGCCCCCGGCCGCCCGGGTGTGGGGCCATCTGCTCGACGCGACGGTGGGCTACGGCTACCGCCCCTGGCTGGCCGGTGTCTGGCTGCTCGCGCTGACCGCACTGGGCAGCCTGGCCTTCGACACGCACACCCCCACCCCGGTCAAGCAGGGCGAGGGCGGCCGGTTCCAGCCCTTCGTCTACACCCTCGACCTCCTCATCCCCATCGGGGGCCTCGGCCAGCGGACCGCCTGGTACTGGGACCACGACGGACTCCAGGCACTGTCCTACCTGCTGATCGCCTTCGGCTGGATCCTGACGACCACCCTCATCGCGGGCGTCACCCGCACCCTCCAGAAGAACTAGGGCCTGTCGCGGCGGGGCGGTGCCGGTCGAGCCCCGGGGCGGGCGAGGGGCGCTCGGCCGGAGGCGGGGCCCGCGCCGCACCGCAACCGGCCCCCGCAGTCCCGTACGTGTTTCGCCGTCACACCCCTTGCCGACGCAGGTCCGCGCTGCTATCTCACTGTTAGGAAAGTTTCCTTACGAACACGGACGGAGACCATGGTGATTCCCCCACGCACCACCCGTCGGCGCCTGTGGGCGCGGTCGGTCCTCCTCACCACCGCCCTGACCGGCGCTCTCGTGATGCCGCAGGCGTCCGCCGTACCGGCTCCCGACTCGAACGCGGCCGGGTCCGCGTCCGCCGACGCCCCGCGGTCCGCGGTGGACGCCGCCGCGGACCGGATCCACGAGGCCGAGCGCGCCACCGTGACGCGGGGCGTCGTGGAGTCGAACCACGCCGGGTTCACCGGCAGTGGATTCGTCAACTACGACAATGTGAGCGGCAGTTCGGTCGAATGGACCGTCGACGCCACCACGGCCGGCAGCACCACCGTCGCGCTGCGCTTCGCCAACGGCACCTCGGCCGACCGCCCCATGGACCTGCGGGTCAACGGCACCCTCGTCGCGTCAGGGAAGTCCTTCCACCCCACCGGCGCCTGGACGAACTGGAGCAGCACCAGCGTGACGGCCTCCCTCCGGGCGGGCACCAACACCATCCGGGCCACCGCCACCACCGCGAACGGCGGCCCCAACGTCGACCACCTCACCACCGGCGGCCAGGGCCCCACCCCCGTCGCCACCCCGGTCGGCATCAACGGTCAGCTCAGGGTCTGCGGCACCAAGCTGTGCAACCAGTACGGCAACCCCGTCCAGTTGCGGGGCATGTCCAGCCACGGCACCCAGTGGTACCCGCAGTGCCTCACCAACGGCTCCCTCGACGCCCTCGCCACGGACTGGAACGCCGACGTCCTGCGCGTGTCGACCTATGTGCAGGAAGGCGGCTACGAGACCGACCCGCGCAAGTTCACCGACCTCGCCCACCGGCTGATCGACCAGGCGAGCAGCCGCGGCCTGTACGTCATCGTCGACTGGCACATGCTCAGCCCCGGCGACCCCCACTACAACCTCTCCCGCGCGCGGACCTTCTTCACCGAGATCGCGAACCGGCACAAGGACAAGCCCAACGTCCTGTACGAGATCGCCAACGAACCCTCCGGTGTCTCCTGGAGCACCATCAAGTCCTACGCCGAGCAGATCATCCCGGTCATCCGGACCATCGACTCCAACGCCCCCGTCCTCGTCGGCACCCGCGCCTGGTCGTCCTTCGGCGTCTCCGAGGGCGCGGACGAGTCCGAGGTCGTCAACAACCCGGTCAACGCCGCCAACATCATGTACACGTTCCACTTCTACGCGTACTCGCACCGCGACGAGTACCTCAACACCCTCTCCCGCGCCGCCGACCGCATCCCGGTCTTCGTCACCGAGTTCGGCACCCAGAACTACGCCGGTGAGGGCGCGAACGACTTCGCCATGTCCCAGCGGTACCTCGACCTGATGGCCGCCAAGAAGATCTCCTGGGTCAACTGGAACTTCTCCGACGACGGCCGCAGCGGAGCCGTCTTCAACGCGGGCACCTGCAACGCGGGCGGCCCCTGGGCCGGCACCTCCGCGCTGAAGCAGGCCGGAGTCTGGATCCGCGACCGCATCCGGACCCCCGACGCGTTCCCCACCGGCTGAACGAAAGGCTCACCGACTCACCCTCCGCACCGATTGACTGGCTGAACCCTGAGTCCCTGAGTCCCTGAGTCCCTGAAGGACCTGAGTTCCTGAAGGACCTGAGTTCCTGAAGGACCTGAAGGACCTGAAGGGCCCGACCTCTGAAACCCTGAACCTCTGAACCCCTGGTCCACCGACCAGCCGACCGAACCGACCGACCCGACCGGCCGTCTGCACGGCCGCACACCCACCGCCCCGGGCCCCCGCCGATGGAGCCCGGGGCGGTGCCGTGTCCGACCGGCCCCGAGGGCGTTCCCGCCCGCCTCCCGGACACTTTCCGCCCGGACAGTGGACATGGTCTTGACGGTTGACCCGGCGCGATCGACACTCCAGTAGGGAATCCTAGTGAACGGGTAGGGAATCATGGGGCGCCTTGAGCCGGTCTCCAGCCGGGTGAGCCGCACGGCTCGGCGAGCGTCCCTGCCGTCCGCGCCGCCCCCCACCGAGGGCACGGCCCTATCGCGTCGGTCGCCGATGCCGCCCGCGTCGCCCCTGCTCACCTCCCGCCGCCACATCGATCTGCTGCGCGTCTGCAGCGCGATCAGCCGCCGGGGCTGACCACCCGCCCCGCCTTCGGCCACCCAGGCCCCCCACACCGCGCCCCCCACACCGCGCGTCGAACCCACCGCGCGCCCGTCCGCGCGCCCGAATCCGGGGAGACCCATGACCGTCGCACCGCATGCCATCACCCGTCCGGCCGCGCCCGCCTTCCGCGGCCGGATCGGGCGTGACGCCCGAAGCGGCCACTACGCCGTGCCCCGCCGCTACCGCCTGCACCTCTCGACCGCCGACCCCGACGGACTGCGGATCGCCGTCACCCATAGCCTGCTCGGCCTCGCGGACTGCTGTCCCGTCACCCTGCTGCCCGCCGTCCCCGACTGTCCCGGGGGCGGACACGCCGCGCTGCGCCCGCTGTACGAGGCGAGCGCGCACCGCCACACCGGGCCCGCCCTCGCGCCCGTGCTCGCCGACGACTGGTCCGGACGGATCGTCAGCGGCCACGCCCCCGACATCGTGCGCGACCTCGCCCGGCACTTCGGCAGCGACCGCCCGGCGCTCCACCCGTACCCGCTGGACGCGGAGATCGAGGCGGTGGAACGGCTCTGCGCCGAGGGGATCGAGGCCGCCGCGCAGCGCGCCGGCGCGGCCGGGACCGAAGCGCGGGAGCGGACGGCCGCCGTGGACACCCTGCTCACCGCGCTGGGGGAGGTGGAGCGGCGGCTCGCCCGGCGGCCGTATCTGCTCGGCGAGCGGCTCACCGCCGCCGATGTCGTCGTATGGGTCACCCTGCTCCAACTCGACACCGTGCACCGGCATCACCTCGACGCCGCCGTGGTGCACCGGGTCGCCGACCACCCGGCGCTGTGGGAGCACGCCCGTCGGCTGACCGCCCACCCCGCCTTCGCCGACCGGCTCGACCTCGACGGCATCGCCCGCCGCCACCAGGCGCACTGCCAGGGCCTGGAAGGGGCCGGTGCCGCCGTCCAGATCCTGGACTGGGCCGCCCACGCGGCGGACGCGCGCGTCCAGGCCGACCGTCCCTGACTCGTCCCATTCAGTGGACCGGCATTGACATCGACGCAGGCCGCGTCCTTAACTTTCGGGCACCCGCCTCATATTCGGACACCAGTGTGGACGAAGGGGTGGCGGGTTGCCCGGAATCCCGCCAGGGGTCGGCCCGACAAGGCCCCGGGCCGAGACGACGAAGGACGAAGGACATGCGCGCAGCGAGCAGGACGGCGGCCCACCGCCGTTCCTCCGACCGCTGCGTGAGCCCCCGCGCCGACCGTCTGGTCGCCAACCGCCTCGTCGCCGACCGCGCCGTCGATCTGCTCCGCGTCAGCAGCGCACTGTGTACCGCTCCGGGCCGAGCCCGCTGCCGGGTCTGACCACCTTCCCGAGTCCGACCCCGGCCCGCACCCGACGCACCCCGGCCCCCCGGGTGTGCCGTCCCCGCCCGCCAGAGCCCCCGGTACGTGCGCCCGCACGCTCCCCGCCCCACCCGCCACCGCGCCCTCCCCGGCCGTCGGCGCGGCCCGGCGGCGCGTGCTCCGCCCGGGCCCGGGGCGATCCCACCGAGCCGGAGTCCCCATGAGCGAACCCCCGGGCGCCGCCGTGTCCCTCGCCGACGCGAAATCCGCACCGCCGCCACCCGACCCCCCGTCACCACCCCTGACCGCCCAGCGTGTCCAGCCGCTGCGCCGCCCCGGACGCTGGATCGCCACCGCCGTCGTCCTCGTCCTGGTCGCCCAGTTCGTCCACGGGTTGGTCACGAACCCCTTCTACCAATGGGATCGCTTCGGCTACTGGTTCCTGCGCCCCACCATCCTCGACGGACTGCTCATCACCCTGGAGGTCGCCGCCTACAGCGCCGTCCTCGGACTGCTCGGCGGCATCCTGCTCGCCCTCGCCCGGCTCTCCAGAAGCCCCGTCCTGCGCGCGGTCAGCTGGACCTACGTCTGGGCGCTGCGCTCCATCCCGCTGATCGTCGTCCTGCTCTTCCTCTACAACTTCAGCGCCCTCTACCAGACCCTCAGCCTCGGAGTCCCCTTCGGACCCGCCTTCTTCACCTTCGACGAGTCCCGTCTCGCCACCGACATGGCCGTCGCCGTCATCGGCCTCAGCCTCAACGAGGCCGCCTACGCCGCCGAGGTCGTCCGCGGTGGCATCCTCTCCGTCGACCAGGGCCAGCACGAGGCCGCCGCCGCCCTCGGCCTGCCCAAGCGCTACCAGTTCCTCCGCATCGTCTTCCCGCAGGCCCTGCGCTCCATCACCCCGAACTACGTCAACCAGCTCATCGGCCTCATCAAGAGCACCTCGCTGGTGTTCTACGTGTCCCTGCTCGACCTCTTCGGCACGGCGCAGACCATGGGCGCCACCTACCCCGGCGACATCGTCCCGCTGCTCGCGGTCGTCACCGTCTGGTACCTCATCCTGACCAGCGTCGTCTCCGTCATCCAGTACTACGTCGAGCGGCACTACGCCCGGGGCGCCACCCGCACCCTGCCGCCGACCCCGCTGCAACGCCTGCGCGCGAGCCTGCGCGGGGTCCGGGACCGCGCCCGCAGGGAGACCGCCGTATGACCACCACAGACACCCCGGCCACCCCGGCCACCCTGGCCGGCGGCACCCTCCCGGCCGCCGCCGTGGAGGTGCACGGCGTGCACAAGTGGTACGGCACCCACCGCGTCCTCGACGGCATCGACCTCACCGTCCGGCCCGGCGAGGTCACCGTGATCGTCGGCCCCTCCGGCTCCGGCAAGTCCACCCTGCTGCGTGTCATCAACCACCTGGAGAAGCCGGAGATCGGGTACGTCAGCGTCAACGGCGAACCCATCGGCGTACGACGCCACGGCGACGGGCTGAAGGAACTCAGCGAGCGGGCCATCCTCACCCAGCGCGGGCGGATCGGCTTCGTCTTCCAGAACTTCAACCTCTTCCCGCATCTGACCGCACGGGAGAACGTCGCCGCCGCGCCCTTCGCCACCGGCCGCCTCGGGAAACGGCAGGCGCACGAACTGGCCGACTCCCTGCTCGACCGGGTCGGACTCGCCGACAAGGCCGACGCCTACCCGCGCCAGCTCTCCGGCGGCCAGCAGCAGCGCGTGGCCATCGCCCGCGCCCTCGCCCTGCGGCCCGGAGTGATCCTCTTCGACGAACCGACCTCCGCGCTCGACCCCGAACTCGTCGGCGAGGTCCTCGCCGTCATCAAGGCCCTCGCCACCAGCGGGACCACCCTCGTCATCGTCACGCACGAGATCGGCTTCGCCCGCGAGATCGCCGACCGGGTCGTCTTCCTCGACGCCGGCCGGATCGTCGAACAGGGCCCACCCGCCGACGTGCTCGACAAGCCGCGGCACGAGCGCACCCGGGAGTTCCTGAGCCGGGTCCTCTGACCCCGCCCCTCCACCCCCAGCCCCCTCAGCGATCCATCGATCCCATCGCTCCCATCGATCCAGCGATTCACCGACAGACAAGGACCGTCATGCCCAGCACCGTCTCCCGACGCACCTTCTCCCGACGTCATCTGCTGCGCGGCATCACCGCCGTCACCGCCTTCGCCGCGCTCGGCACCGCCCTGGCCGGCTGCGGCGGGGAGAGCGACGCCGCCACGACGACGAAGGCCGCCGCCGGCACGGTCACCGTGGGCCGGCTGTCCAACGGGGCCGCCGAGGAGACCAGCGTCGAGGTCGCCGAGGTGAAGTCCATCAGCGCCCTGCTGCCCGACGCGGTCAAGAAGAGCGGCAAGCTGGTCATCGGCTCCGGCACCCTGCCCTCCGGCTCCCCGCCCCTCGGATTCATCGGCGACGACCAGAAGACCCTCACCGGTTCCGAACCCGACCTCGGCAGACTGATCGCCGCCGTCCTCGGACTGGAACCCGATGTCTCCCCCTCCACCTGGGAGAACATGTTCATCGGCCTGGACGGCGGCAAGGTGGACGTGGCCATCTCCAACGTCACCGTCACCGAGGAGCGCAAGAAGAAGTACGAGTTCGCCACCTACCGCAAGGACGATCTCGCCTTCGAGGTCACCGACGACAGCGACTGGACGTTCGACGGCGACTACCGCGCCCTGGCCGGCCGCACGGTCAGCGTCGGCAGCGGCACCAACCAGGAGAAGATCCTCCTGGAGTGGAAGGACAAGCTGGCCAAGGAGGGCGAGGACCTCACGGTCAAGTACTACCAGGAGACCAACAGCCTCTACCTGGCCCTCGAAAGCGGCAAGATCGACGCCTACCTCGGACCGAGCCCCAACCTCTCCTACCACGCCACCAAGACGGCCGGCACCCCCAACGCCACCCGGATAGCCGGCCAGTTCTCCGGCGCGGGGGAGACCCTCCAGGGCCTGATCGCCGCAGCCGCGAAGAAGGACAGCGGACTCGCCGAGCCGCTCGCCGCCGCGATCAACCATCTGATCGAGAACGGCCAGTACGAGCAGTGGCTCACGGCATGGAACCTGACCGGCGACGCCGTCGAGAAGTCCGAGATCGACCCGCCCGGCCTGCCGCTCGACAACGCCTGACGACCAGCGCCGCAGCCCCGCGACCGAAGGAAGGCACCCACCATGTCCGCCCTCACCGGCACCCCGCTGCACCTCGCCGTCGCCCTGGACGGCACCGGCTGGCACCCCGCCTCCTGGCGGGAGCCGGTCTCCCGGCCGAACGAACTGTTCACCGCCCGCTACTGGGCCGACCTCGTCACCGAGGCCGAGCGCGGGCTGCTCGACTTCGTCACCGTCGAGGACGGCCTCGGCCCCCAGTCGTCCCACTGGCTCGACCCCGACGACCGCACCGACCAGGTGCGCGGCCGGCTCGACGCGGTCCTGATCGCCTCCCGGGTCGCACCGCTCACCCGGCACATCGGCCTGGTGCCGACCGTCGTCGCCACCCACACCGAACCGTTCCACCTCTCCAAGGCGATCGCCACCCTCGACTACGTCAGCACCGGCCGCGCCGGACTGCGCGTCCAGATCACCGCCCGCCCCAACGAGGCCGCCCACTTCGGCCGCCGCACCCTCACCCGCATCGAGTCCTACGACAGCGCGGCCACCGAACCCGTGGTCACCGACCTGTTCGACGAGGCCGCCGACTACGTCGAGGTGGTGCGCCGCCTCTGGGACAGCTGGGAGGACGACGCCGAGATCCGCTCCGTCGCCACCGGACGGTTCATCGACCGGGACAAGCTCCACTACATCGACTTCGAGGGCCGCTTCTTCGACGTCAAGGGCCCGTCCATCACCCCCCGCCCGCCGCAGGGACAGCCGCCGGTGACCGCCCTGGCCCACGCCACCGTGCCGTACCGGCTGGTCGCCCGGCAGGCCGACATCGGCTACACCACCCCGCACGACGCCGGTCAGGCCCGGGCGATCGTCGCCGAGATCCGCGCCGAGCAGGCCGCGGCCGGCCGGGCCGACGCACCCCTGCATGTCTTCGGCGACCTGGTGGTCCTGCTGGACGACGACCCCGCCGAGGCCGTCGCCCGCCGCGAACGCCTGGAGACCCTCGCGGGGGAGCCGTACACCAGCGACGCCAGGATCTTCACCGGCAGCCCGGCCCAACTCGCCGATCTGCTCCAGGAGTTCCAGGCCGCCGGGCTGACCGGCTTCCGGCTGCGACCCGCCGTCCACGGCCACGACCTGCCCGCGATCACCCGCGGCCTCGTCCCCGAACTCCAGCGGCGCGGCGCCTTCCGCACCGCCTACGAGGCCGACACCCTGCGCGGACTCCTGGGCCTCGAACGCCCCGCCAACCGGTACGCGACGACCGCGGCCACCACCACCGCCTGAGCCGGAAGGACGATCCGACCATGAGCAAGCCGAAGAAGCGGGTCCACCTCGCCGCGCACTTCCCCGGGGTCAACAACACCACCGTATGGAGCGATCCCCGGGCCGGGAGCCATATCGAGTTCGACTCCTTCGCCCACTTCGCCCGCACCGCCGAACGCGCGAAGTTCGACTTCCTGTTCCTCGCCGAAGGGCTGCGCCTGCGTGAGCAGGGCGGGCAGATCTACGACCTCGACGTGGTCGGCCGCCCCGACACCTTCACCGTGCTGGCCGCGCTCGCCGCCGTCACCGAACGGCTCGGCCTGACCGGCACCATCAACTCCACCTTCAACGAGCCCTACGAGGTGGCCCGGCAGTTCGCCAGCCTCGACCATCTCTCCGGCGGCCGGGCCGCCTGGAACGTGGTCACCTCCTGGGACGCCTTCACCGGCGAGAACTTCCGCCGCGGCGGCTTCCTCCCCCAGGAGGACCGCTACGCCCGCGCCAAGGAGTTCCTCGCCACCGCCAACGAACTCTTCGACTCCTGGCAGGGCGACGAGATCGTCGCCGACCAGGCCGCCGGGGTCTTCCTGCGCGACGCGAAGGCCGGGGCCTTCGTCCACGAAGGACAGCAGTTCGACATCCACGGCCGGTTCAACGTGCCGCGCAGCCCCCAGGGCCGCCCCGTGATCTTCCAGGCGGGCGACTCCGACGAGGGCCGCGAGTTCGCCGCCGCCGGCGCCGACGCCATCTTCAGCCGGTACGCCACCCTCAACGCAGGACGCGCCTTCTACACCGACGTCAAGTCACGGCTCGCGCGCCACGGCCGCCGCCCCGACCACCTCCTGATCCTGCCCGCCGCCAGCTTCGTCCTCGCCGACACCGACACCGACGCCGAGGAACTCGCCCGGGAGGTGCGCGGACAGCAGGTCAGCGGGGCGACCGCGATCAAGCACCTGGAGTTCGTCTGGAACCGGGACCTCTCCGCGTACGACCCGGACGGCCCGCTGCCCGACATCGACCCGCTCGTCGGCGAGCACACCATCGCCCGCGGCCGGGCCCAGGTGCGCATGTACCGCGACCCGGTCGCCACGGCCCGCGAGTGGCGCGAACTCGCCGCCGCCCGGGGCTGGTCCATCCGGGACCTGGTCATCGAGACCGGGAACCGGCAGAACTTCGTGGGGTCGGCGGCGACCGTCGCCGCGACCATCGACGAGTACGTCCAGTCCGACGCGAGCGACGGCTTCATCCTCGTCCCGCACCTCACCCCGGGCGGCCTGGACGAGTTCGCGGACCGGGTGGTGCCGCTGCTCCAGGAACGCGGGGTGTACCGGACGGAGTACGAGGGGACGACCCTGCGCGACCACCTGGGACTCGCCCACCCGGACGCGGTGGGGGACACCCGCGCCGCGTCCTGACGGGCTCGGCCACGGACAGGGCCCTGGCGACGGACAGGGCCTCACCGACGGAGAAAGAAATGGTGGCGGACAGTTACCCCTCCCCCGAAGGGTAACTGTCCGCCACTTCCCCCGGCGCCGGACCATGGTCCCTGCGCCCGCACGGGGCGGCCGTGTGCCTCACCAGCACATGACCGCCGTCTCACCCGAACCCCGCACGGAGTACAGGCGCACGCGGACGACATAGCGGCGGCCCTTGACGAGACGGGCCCTGAGCGTGGCGTTGTCCGGAGAGCCCCCGTCGTCCTCGCCGGTGACATAGCGCGGCACGCCGTCGCGCTCCTCGAAGAGCACGGCCACCGCGTCCGCGTCGCCGAAGACCCCGACCGTGTACTCACGGGTCTGCCGCGGCTCGATCCGGAAGTCCGCCTGCTCGCCCGGCCTCAGCCGCAGCGGCGCCGAGCGGAACGGCACCAGCTCCTCGGGCAGCCGCGTGCCGACCGGCGGATACCAGCGCAGCACGAACTCCTTGTCGAGCGGCGACAGCGTGCCCGGCGGATTCAGACCCGCGCGGAACTGCTCCGGCTCCAGTATCAGTCCGGACGTGAACGGAAACTCCATGATCGACTGCGGATCCCACAGCGAGCCGTTGACCTCGTCACGGTCCAGCTTGCGCAGGATGTTGAAGCGGGTGGTCTCCCGGTCCCAGTGGTTCGGCGGCCCGGCCAGCTCGGCGTACACCGCCTCGTCGTCCCAGTGGATCCCGGCGAACGGGCTCTGGTGCTCGTGCAGCATGCCGAGCGCGTGGCCGATCTCGTGCAGCGCCATGGCGCGTTCGCCCGGCACGGTCAGATCCCAGCCGAAGTTCATCGTCCGCTCGTTGTGCCCGAGCCGCAGCGCGTCCCGGCCGACCGCCGACCAGGAGCCGTCACCGACCTGGAACCCGATCCTCAGCTCGGCCTCGGAGCGGTCGTCGACCTCGGCGAAGGACAGCCCGATACCGAGCCCCGCCCACTCCGCGAAGCACTCACGCACCACGTTGCGCTGCCGCTCGGCGCCGACCCAGCCGACCCGCCGGGTCTCCCCGGTGCCCGGCACCGCGATGACCGAGCCGTCGGAGTCCCGGTCGAAGAAGTGGTAGTGCAGCACCGTGCCGTTGACCCACATCGGCCGACCACCGATGAGCGCACTGCGCCGCTCGGCGGCCAGCCCCGGCGCGAGGACGGGGTCCGGCTGCCGCGTGAGCGAGCAGTGACGACCGGTCATGCCCCCAGAGTGCCGTCCCCGGGGTACGGCCGCCTGAGTCGAGGTCTACTCAAGTCGCCCTGTATCAGAGTTGAGTACCGGTGCTCATGACTGCGTGACGACTCATGGACGGTACGAGCGGGACGCGCGCACCCTGGAGCTGCCCTGGCCCTTCACCGGCCGGGAGGACGAACTGGAGCTGGTCCGCCGCTCGCTGGCCGCCGGACGGCACGGCATCGTCGTGACCGGCCCCGCGGGCTGCGGGAAGACCCGCCTGGCGGCCGAGGCGCTGCGCGGCACCGACTGCGCCAGAGTCGCCGGCGCCCCGGGCACGCACCGCATTCCGTTCGCCGCCTTCGCCCATCTGCTGCCCGAGCCGGTGTCCCTGCACCGGGCCGTGCACCTCCTCTCCGGGGTCCGGCTGCTGCTGGTGGACGACGCCCATCTGCTGGACGACGCCTCCGCCGCCCTCGTCCACCACCTCGCCGTGCACGGCCCCACCCGGCTGGTCGTCGTCGCCCGCGACAGCGGACCCCTGCCCGGCGCGGTGTCCCGGCTGTGGACCGGCGAGTTGCTGCCCCGGCTCGCCCTGGAACCGCTGCCCGACGAGGACACCGCCCAGCTCCTCACGGCCGGCACCGCCGGCTCCTTGGACCCGCTCACCATGAACCGCCTGCGCCGCCTGTGCGAGGGGGATCTACGGCTGCTGCGCGACCTGTCCGCCGCCATCGGCGAACAGGGCCTCCTCGCGCGCGTACCCGGCACCGACACCCGCGCGTGGCGGGGCCCCGTCCCCCTCACCGAGACGGTCCGGCTGCGCACCGCGCCCGTCCTCGGCCGGGTCCGCCCCGAGGAGCGCGAGACCCTCGACCGCCTCGCCTTCGCCGAACCCCTCGCCCCCCACCTGGACGCGTTCGACCTGCCGACCCTCGAACGCCTGGAGTCCGACGGCCTGGTGCGCATCGACGCCGCGGGCACGGTCCATCTCGCCCGCCCGCTCTACGGCCCGGTGCTGCGCGCCGCCGCCGGCACCCTGCGCGCCCGCCGCCTCTCCCGCACGCCCGACGACTGCACGTCCGCCCTCAAGTCCGAGGCCGCCGCCCTGGAGGACCGCATCGAGGAGGGCGACGTCAGCGCCCTCGCGGCACCGGTGGGCCGGTGGCTGGTGGAGGAGGGCGGCACCGTACCGCCCGAGTACGCCGCCGTCCGCGCCCGGTACGCCAGACTGCGCGGCGCACTCCGTGAGTCCGCCGCCTGGGCCCGCGAGGGTCTGCGCACCGCGCCGGACGATCCGGCCTGCGCCACCGAACTCGCCATGAGCACGGCCCAGTCGGGCGACCTGGAGGACCCGGGCACGCCAGAACCCCCGCTGCGGGCGGCGTACCGGGCGGTGACCTACGGGCCCGCCCCGGACGCGCGGACCTCCCGGGCGGACGAGCCCGGACCGATGACCCACCGGGCCCCCCGAGCCACCGCCGAGGAGGTCTACGACGCCGTCCGCGTCGGTGCCCCCGAGCGGGCGCTCGGCCTGCTGCCGCCCGGGAGCCTCTTCGCCCAGCACGCCGAGGCGCTCGCGCGCGGGGACGGGCCCGCGCTGGACCGGGTGGCCGCGGTGCTGGAGGCGCGCGGATACCTGCTGTTCGCGGCCGAGGCGTTCGCCCAGGCCGTGACCGCGCACCGCGACCCCAGCGCCGCCCGCACCTCACGCACCCGCGCCATCACCCTGGCCCGCCGCTGCCAGGGCGCCCGCACCCCGGCCCTGTCCGGGCTCGCCCTGGGTGAACTCACGGCCCGTCAGCGCCAGATCGTCACCCTGGCGGCGGCGGGCCTGAGCAACCGCCAGATCGCCGAACGCCTGACCCTGTCCGTCCGCACGGTCGGCAACCACCTCTACAGCGCCTACACCCGCCTCGGCGCCAGCGACCGCGGCGACCTGCCGTGCCTGATCGAACTCCCGGCCACCCGCTCGGCGTGACGGCCTGCGGCAGGGGGCCGTGTCCGCTTCACCCGGCGGTCAGGCGGGCGCGGAGACTGTCGGCGCCGGACGCGTCGAGCCAGTCGGCGAAGGTGCGCAGCCCGGGGTGGACGACCCGCAGTGCCTCGATGTCGGCGTGCCAGCGCTCGCCCGCGTCCCAGCGCCGCTTGGTCCCGGCGACCTCCTGCCCCAGCGCGGCGGCCTCGGCGTCGGTGAGTTGCCGGTAGCGCAGCGGGACACCGGTCGCCTCGGTGATCGCGGCCACCGCCGCGACCGGGGTCGGAGCGTCACCGGCGAGTTCCAGGGTGCGCCCGGCGAACCGGGCCGGGTCCGCGGTCGACGGGCCGCGGTCCCGCCTGCGAGGCGCTCACCCGCGACCGGGGCTGGCCGCGCTCCCTGCTGGGCGCCGCCGACCAGCGTTTCCACCAGGTCCTGGCGCGGCTGCTGCACGACGCGCGTCGGGCCGGCGCGATCCGCGCCGATGTGCGCATCGCCGACCTGTCCGCCGTGCTGGCCGGCGGCGTCGCCCTGCGCTCGGCCCATCGGGACCGGACCCGCGGCAGCCTGCTGGTCCGGCTCCTGCTGGACGCACTACGGACACCGGCGCTCAGAAAGCCCGGGGCCGCGGAGGAGGCGGGCCCGAGGACGGGGGACCCGGAAGAGAGCGTCACGAAAGCCGGGGAGTTTGGTGACGCACCCGCCCGCCCCCGTCACGAAAGCGCCGCCGAAAGGTGCTGCGTGGAATGCGGCACCCCCCTGCGGGTCCACCCCACCGGCCGACCGGCCCGGTACTGCGGCCCCGCCTGCCGCCAGCGCGCCCACCGGCGCCGCCGCGCCTGAACGGACCGCGGTTTCGCGGCACCCCATCAGGCCGCGGTCGTCGCACCCGGGCAGGCCGCCCTCACGCCGCCCCGAACGCCGAGAACGCCCACCCCGTCGACTGGTGCATCGCGTCCCCCGGCATCGCCGCCCGCGCGTCGCGCAGGGCCTCGGCGAGGCAGAGGCCCGCGCCGAGGCCCTTGTGGAGGGCGAGCATCAGCGGGACCACGGCGGCGTCGTTGACCGGGACGCTGCACGCCACCACACCCGCCGTTCCGTGCGGGAGGAGGGCGGTGACCAGGCCGAGGAGTTCGTCGGCGCCGACCGAGGCGAAACGGGCGGTGTCGCAGCAGGACAGGATGATCCGGTAGGGGCTGCGGGCGAGACGCTCGAAGTCGTGCACGATCAGCGGGCCGTCGGACATCCGCAGCGACGAGAACAGCGGGCTGTCGGCCCGGAACGAACCGTGCGCGGCGATATGCGCCAGCGCGGCCCCGTCCAGCTCCTCCAACACCCGCGGCACGCACGCCTCGTCGCCCTCCAGGACGACCGGGGCGCTATACCGGTCGGCGAGTTCCGGCACCTCGGCGCCGCCCGTCGCGAGACCCGGCCCCCGCACCAGGACATGCCGTCCGCCCGGCGGCGGCTCGGTCTCCCGGGCCCGCAGCCAACTGCTCGCCGACGGCGACACGCTGAGCACCCGCTCCCGCAGCGAGGGCAGCAGCGCCCAGGGCACCCGGTGCAGCCGCCCCGGCGGTACGACCACCACGGGCCCGCCCCCCAGATGCGCGGCGGCGGGCCCCAGCAGCAGCTCCTCCAGCCGGCGCCCCATCGCCTCCACGAGCGGCAGCCGGGCCTCGGCACCGGGGTGGGCCAGCCGCCTGAGCCCCGCCAGCACGTGCTCGGCCTCCTGCTCCGCCTCCGCGAGCAGCCCGGCCGTGAAACGCCGCACCCGCCCGTCCCCGCACAGCAGCACCTGCACCCGTCCGTCGACCACGGCCAGCTCCACCAGGCGGGTCCCGTCGAGCCGCTCCAGCAGCCGGCCCACGTCGAATTGGTCGCCGCCGCCCGGGGTCTCCCCGCGCAGATGCAGACTGCGGGAGCGGATCGCCTTCTCCAGGCGCCGCTGGTCGCGCTCCAGCGCCGGTACGGGACGTCCGTCGCGGCGCGCCTCCTCCGCGCGGGCGGCGATCTCCCGGAACGCGGTGAGATCGCCGAGCAGCTCGGGGTCGGCCGGGGGCCGGGTCGGCGGGGCGCTCAGCGCGGTCGCCCGCCACCGCTCGCTCCACTTCAGCAGCCGCCGCGGCCCGCCGTGCGCGAGGCTCGCCCGCTGGGCCAGCGCCGCCAGCTCCGCCCCCTGCTCGGTCGCCCTGGCCCGTAGCTCCGAGGCGCCCAGCGTCATCCGGTGGTCGTCCAGCACGTCCAGACCGCGCCTGCACGCCTCCAGCACGCCCCGGGGCGAGCCCGCCGCCTCCGCGCTCAGCGCCTGCGCCGCCCAGCCCGTCAGCCGGGCCAGCGGCGGCCCGCTGCGCCGGCTGCGCGCGGCCAGCGCCAGATGCCGCTCCGCGTCCGCCCGCCAGCCCAGCCGCAGCGCGATCCGGCCCGCGAGCAGCGACGCCTGCGGCGCGGCCGGCGCCCCGAACCCGGCCAGCAGCTCGGCGACCTCGGCGGCGTCCGCGACCATCCGGCCCGACGCCCGCCCGGCCGCCACCCGCGATTCGAGCAGCACCAGCCGGGCGTGCGTCTGCCACCAGGTGCGCCGCTGCGCCGCGAACAGTCGTACCGCGAGGGCCGCGCGCGCTATCGCCGTGTGCGGGTCACCCGCGAGCCGGGCCGCGCGCGCGGCCGTCAGCAGCAGCTCCGCCTTGCGCGTCGACTGGCCGCCCATGCCGTCCAGCTCCGCGATCGCCGCGTCCGCCTCGGCCAGCGCCTCCGGCGCCAGACCGGCCGCCATCAGCACCTCGCAGCGCCGGATGTTCAGCATGAAGATCGGCGTGCCCAGCTTCGCGTACCGCTCCTCCGCCTCCGCGAGCAGCCGCAGCGCCACCGGCACGTCCCCGGACCGGAACGCGGCGAGCCCCCGGCTCTCCACCGCGTCCGCCTTGTCGTGCTCCTGCCCGGTGGTCTCCCACAGGGCCTCCGCCGAGGTGAAGTCGGCGTCCGCGCGGTCCACCGCGCCCAGCGCCAGATGCACGGTCGCGCGCAGCGTCAGCGCCCGCGCCGTCCAGATCACGTCGTCCGCCTGCCGCAGCACCGGGATCGCCCGCCGTACGTCCTCCAGCGCCGCCCGGTGATGCCCCAGCACCCACCCCGCGTACGCCCGCCGGAACAGCGCACGCGCGCGCGTGTGGCCCGTGCCGCGCTCCACCCCGCGCTCCAGCGCCGACTGGCCCTGCCGGGTCTGGCCCGCGTGGATCAGCGCCACCCCGAGCGTACCGAGGACGTCCGCCTCCCGCTCGGCCGAGTCCGCGCGCACCGCGTAGTCCCGGGCCCGGCGCAGATGGTGCAGGGCCAGCCGGGTGTCGCCGAAATCACGCTGCCAGATCCCGATCACCTGATGCGCCACGGACGCGTGCAGCGGCGCCGCGTCGGTGTCCAGCACCCGGCGCGCTTCGGCCAAGGCGTCGTTCGGCGCGGCGAACACCAAAGGCAGCAGTTCGAGCACCGAGTCGCTTCCCGCTGTCACTCCAGGGATGGTAGTGCGCCGGGAACCAGGTCACATCAGTTTGGGTCTGTATCAATCGGCCACCCCCCGGCTCTGATTGACGACCGACGCCTCTGTGGGAGGACACGCCATGGCACCACACCGATTCCGAGAGCAGTTCGAACAGATGCAGCGCGCCCTGCCGGGCGTCCCGCTGGCGATGGGCCCGGACGACTCCGCCGAGTTCATCTACGAGAAGGGCGTCGTGATCGCCCGCGACGGCGAGGAGGCCCTCGCCGTCGAGGACGCCGTCCGCGCGCATTTCACCGAGACGGAGGGCCTGATCCCGGAGAACGTGCGCCGGGCGGGCCCGCGGACCAACCGCTCCGGCATCACCCGGATCCAGGTCGGCGACCCCGCCGAGGGCGGACGCGAGGGCGACTTCGCGGTGGCGGGCGCCCTGCGCGCGATGCGCACCGCCGAGGGCCGCGCGGGCCGCCGGCTGATCAGCCGCAACCACGTCGTCCACATCGCCCCCGTCAACTGCTGCCCCGGGGACGAACCGCTCCCCGCCCAGCAGGACCCGCACCCGAACCCGGCCCTCACGCCGACGCCGTACGACGCCGGGACCGCCGTGCACGTCCTGGTGATCGACAACGGGCTGGTGAGCGACTACCGCTCCTACCCGCCGCTGGCCCGCGTCGAGGGCGATCTCCACGAGGCCGAGACCGACGAGGACGGCCTGCTGAGGCTGTACATCGGCCACGGCACCTTCATCGCCGGCCTGATCGCCGCCGTCGCCCCCAACACGCACATCACCGTGCGCAACACCCTCAGCGACGTCGGCGCCATGCTGGAGTCACAGCTCGGCGACGAACTGTTCCGGGCCGTCGACGAGGGCGGCTGGCCCGACATCCTCAGCCTCTCCGCCGGCACCTCCAACGGCCGCACCGACGAACTCCTCGGCCTGGAGAACTTCATGCGCGAGCTGAACGAGCAGGGCACCCTGCTCGTCGCCGCCGCCGGGAACAACGGCAACGCCACCCCGTTCTGGCCCGCCGCCTACGCCGGCCGCCCCGACTTCGCCGGAGCGGTGCTCTCGGTCGGCGCCCTGCGCAGCGACGGCGAGTTCGGCGCCTGCTTCAGCAACCACGGCCCCTGGGTGAACGTCTTCGCCCCCGGCGAGCGCGTCACCAGCGCCCTCACCGGCTTCGACAGCCCCGTGCCGTACGTCTACCAGCACTCGACCTACGACACCTGCCGCTTCGGCTTCTCCTACGGCTGCACCTGCACCCACCCCGGCCACGCCGGCCTCCTCAGCGAGGACCACGAGACCAGCGTCAGCAAGCCGGACCAGGTGATGTTCGAGGGGCTCGCCCAGTGGAGCGGCACCTCCTTCGCCACCCCGGTCGTCGCCGGAATGGTCGCCGCCCACATGACCGCCACCGGCGAGCGCGACCCGCGCGCGGCGGCCCGGCAGTTGCTCGAACTCAACACCGAACTGGCCGAGGTGCGCGGCGGCCACGTGCCCGCCCTGCTGCCGGGCTCATGGCGGCCGGTGCCGGTCGTCAGCCCCGTGATCGCGGTATGAGGTCCACCCTGAATGCGGGATTCCGCGTGAGTGCCGGAGCCACCCCCGTCACGGCGTACGATGACATGCCGTACACGAGGGGTGGGTCCGTGGATCGTGCCGATGTCGGCGTGCTCGTTGAATCCGCCGTCGACGGAGACGCGGCGGCCTGGAAAGCGTTGGTGGAGGGGCTCAGCCCCCTGGTCTGGTCGGTCGTGCGCGCACACCGGCTCTCCGACGCCGACGCGCACGAGGTCTACCAGACCGTGTGGTTCCGCTTCGCCCAGAACCTCGGGCGGATCCGGGAACCGCAGAAGGCCGGCTCATGGCTGGCCAGCACCGCGCGCCACGAAAGCCTGAAGGTCATCAAGAGCATGCGGCGGCTGATGCCGACCGACGACCCGATCCTGCTGGACCGGGTCAGCGAGGAGCCCACCCCCGAGCAGTCGTTGCTCGACTCCGAGGAGGCCGCCGCCCAGAGCGAGCGGATCCGCAGGGTGTGGCAGGAGTTCGAAGGACTCGGAGAGCGCTGCCGGCAACTGCTGCGCGTTCTCATGGCCTCGCCGCCGCCCAGCTATCAGGAGGTGTCGGTGGCGCTCGGTATCGCGGTGGGCAGCATCGGACCACTGCGCCAGCGCTGTCTGCGCCGCCTGCGGGCCCGACTCGAAGCACGGGGAGCATTGTGAACCGCAACGACGCGCACGACGAGAACGAGAACGGGGCCGACAGCGGTCGCGCCACCGGCGACGGCCGTGACGGCAACACCGCCGGGGGCTACGGCGACGAGTCCCTCGACGCCCATGTGGGGGAGTTCGACATCAGCCCGCTGGAGGCCGAGCTGCGCCGTGCCGCGGCCGTCCTCGACCCGGTCCCGCCGGAGCTGCGGCGGATCGCCGTGGACGCCTTCCTGCTGCGCGACCTGGACGCCCGGATCGCCGAGCTGACCTTCGACTCGCTGGTCGACTCCATCCCCGTGCGCGGGGTGACGGACCCGCCGCGGATGCTGACCTTCCGCACCGGCGACCTGACCGTCGACGTGGAGGTCACCGCCCACGGTCTGATGGGCCAGGTGATGCCGCCCCAGCCCGCCAGGATCGAGGTGCTCGGCGGTCCGCAGCCGGCCACCCCGGACGTCCTCACCGCCGACGCCATGGGCCGCTTCACCAGCGAGGCCCCGCCGATGGGCCCGTTCGCGCTGCGGCTGCGCACCGGCGCGGAGGTGGTCGTCACGGAGTGGCTGCGCGCCTGAGCGCGGGCGGACCCGGACGACCGGCGCTCACCACGCGCACGGCAGGGTCCGCGGCCCGCGGATCATGGTCTTCTTCCGCCACTCCACCTGATCGGCCGGGACCGCGAGACGCAGTCCCGGCAGCCGGTCCAGCAGCGTGCTGAGCAGCAGCTCCGTCTGGAGCTTGGCCAGCACCGCACCGGTGCAGTAATGGGCCCCGTTGCCGAAAGCCAGATGCGGATTGGTGGCCCGGTCCGGATCGATGAGATCCGGATCCGGGAACACCCTCGGATCCCGGTTGGCCGCCAGATACGACACATAGACGGGGTCACCCGCACGGATCAACGTGCCGTCCAGCTCGACGTCCTCCAGGGCGATCCGGGCCAGCCCCACCGAACTGCGGTGCGGGACGAAACGGAACAACTCCTCGATCAGTTCGTCGCGCACCTGCGCGTCCTGACGCATCCGCGCCTTCAGCTCCGGCCGGGTGAGCAGCAGGAACAGCATCTGCCCGCAGTTGTGGGTGACCGCCTCCCCACCGATCTGGAGCGGCCCGGCCAGACCGATCGCCTCCTCCTCGGCCACCTCGCCACGCGCCACGGCCGCGCCCAGCAACGCGTACACGTCGTCGCCGCCGCTGTCGGCCCGCGCCCGGATCGTCTCCGTGATCCAGCCGTACAGCCCCTGCTTGGCCCGCTCGGCGGACTCCGCGCCGCCCGAGGTGGAGATGATCTTCCGGGTCCAGGAGTGCACCCGCTCCCGGTCCTCGGCCGGTACCCCCATCACCTCGCTGACCAGCGCGATCGGGAACGGCTCCAGCACCCGCTCGATCAGATCGGCGGGCGGCCCGTCCGCCACGACCCCGTCCACCAGCGCGTCCAGCAGCTCCTGCGCCCGGGGCCGCAGCCGCTTCGTCGCGCCGACCGTGAACGCCCCGGCGACCGCCTTGCGCAGCCGGTTGTGGTCGGGCTGGTCGGCGAAGGCGAGCGAGCCGGGGCGCGGCTTGAAGTGCGGTGCCATCCGCGTCACCTGGCGCCGGGTCACCTCCGCCCGGCCGAACCGCGGATCGTTGGTGATCGCTTTCACGTCCTCGTAGCGGGTCGCCAGCCACGCCCAGCCCTCGCCGAACGGCAGCCGGATGCGGTTCAGGGGGCCCTCGCGCATGAGGTCCGCGAGGACCGGGTCGAACGCGGTCCCCTCCAGGTCGGGTGTCGGCCAGTCCCGTACCGGCGGCAGCGCCTGTCCGGCCAGCGTGGTGGTCTCCTCGGTCATGCCCTCACCCTCCCCGCGGCGGGGCGGCGCTGTCGCGCGGGAGTGCGCCAGCCGGGTCAGTGCGGCAGGGCGTCCACCAGGTCCGCCAGCGCCGCCGCGAGCCCGGCGAGACCCGGGGTCGGGGGCCCGCCCGGCTCCTTCATGTACGTGTCGCGGCGGATCTCCACCATCAGCGCGCTGACCCGCGGATCGCGCCCGTAGTACGCGAGCGGTACGTACGTCCCGCTGAACGGGCTGTCCAGCCCCGTCTCCCCGCACCCCGCGAACGCCTCCCGGGCCGCCGACAGCAGCGCGGGCGGGGTGTGGAAGGCGTCGGTGCCCAGACAGACCGGCGGGCGCGGCCCGGTGCCGTGCAGTTCGTAGGGGAGCGGGGCGGTGGGGTAGGAG
Organism: Streptomyces sp. NPDC091377; assembly: GCF_044757045.1. Lineage (NCBI taxonomy): Bacteria > Bacillati > Actinomycetota > Actinomycetes > Kitasatosporales > Streptomycetaceae > Streptomyces > Streptomyces sp. NPDC091377. The sequence continues at coordinate 237,025 of NZ_JBIVUE010000003.1, forward strand.
TGGACGTCGATGACCACGGCCCGTCCGGTCGCGGCCAGCCGGTCGGCGACGGCGTCCGCCATGGCCTGCGCGTACGGGCGGAAGTAGCGGGCGATCAGCGGTTCGGGGTCGGTGTCCGCCGCCCGCAGCACCTCCCGGTGGGTGGTGCGCGTGTAGACGGCGCCCATGCCCACGGCCAGCATCTCCTCCCGCTCGTCGGGGAACCGCTCGGGGTCCACGACCAGCCGCGACAGCCGGTTGACGAACCGCCACGGGGTACGCGCGGCCCGCCGCGCCGCCTCGGCGGCGATCCGGTCGGTGTGCCCGTCCGTGATGTGGTCCAGCTCGCGGGCGAACGCCGCGTCGTCCAGGACGATCCCGGCGCGTACGTCGGCCGGGATCCCGCGCGCCGAGTGCGGCACGTGCAGCAGCACCGGGGAGTCGGCGGCGCCGGGCAGCAGCGTGGCGGCGGGCGGCGGCACGGGGCGGGGCATCGGGCGGCTCCAGGGGGCGTTGTCAGTGGTCTACGGCAGGATCAAGGTGTCACGTCACGAGCGAGGGGGGAACCTCATGCCGATCACCCACGCGCAGGTCGCCGGCCGCGCCTTCCTGGAGCCGATGTCCAAGGACACCTCCTACCCGGCCGGGCCCGTGGGCCGGGGCCGGGACATCCTGGTGCGGCTGTGCGAACGCATCGAGGCGGAGCGCCCCGCCGACCTGGCCGCGCTGTACGCCTTGACGCATGCGGCGACGGAGGAGTTCAACGCGCTCCAGGAGGAGTTCTGGGCGGCCGGGAGCGCGATCGACACGATGGCGCGGGACACCATAGCCACCGACTTTGAACTCATCGCGCGGGCGTACGGCTTCGCGGACGCCGACCTGGAGGAACTGGTGGGGCCACGGGACTGGTGAACCGCCGGGCGTCCGACAGGGCTGCTCAGCCCAGCAGCTCCCGGACCAGCGCGCCCACCTGCCCCGTCTCGATCAGGAACCCGTCGTGCCCGTACGGCGACTCGATCACCCGGGGCCGGTCCGCGGTCGGGATCAGCGCGGCCAGCTCGCCCTGCTGGACCGGGGGATAGAGCCGGTCGGAGTCCACGGCGGCGACCAGTGTGCGCGCGGTGACCCGGCCGAGCGCGGCCCGTACCCCGCCCCGGCCCCGGCCCACGTCGTGCGCGTTCATGGCCTCGGTCAGGGTGACGTAGCTGCCCGCGTCGAAACGGCGGGTCAGTTTGCCCGCGTGGTGGTCGAGATACGACTCGACCTGGTACCGGCCGCCCCGCCAGGGGTCCTCGCCGCCCTGCGCCCCCCGCCCGAAGCGGGTCTGCAGCTCCGCCTCACTGCGGTAGGTGACATGGGCGATCCGGCGGGCGACGCCCAGACCGGCGTGCGGGGCGCGCCCGGTGCCGTGGTAGTCGCCGCCCTGCCAGTCGGGATCGGCGCGGATCGCGGTGAGCTGGGCGGACGCCCAGCCGATCTGTTCGGCGCCGGCGGCGGCCGTCGTCGCGAGCAGCAGCAGCGCGCCCACCCGCCCGGGAGACGACACCGCCCACTCCAGGGCCCGCATACCGCCCATCGAGCCGCCGACCACGAGCGCCCACCGCCCGACGCCGAGCGCGTCCGCCAGCGCCGTCTCGGCGGCCACCTGGTCGCGCTGGGTCAGAAAGGGGAAGGCCCCGCCCCAGGCCCGCGAGCCGTCCGGGCGGGGCGCGGACGGCCCCGTGCTGCCCTGGCACCCGCCCAGCACGTTCGGGGCCACCACGAACCAGCGGTCGGTGTCCAGGGCCAGCCCCGGCCCGACCAGCCCCCGCCACCAGCCCGGCGTGGGATGGCCGGGCCCGGCGTCCCCGGTGACATGGCTGTCCCCGGTGAGCGCGTGCAGCACCAGCACCGCGTTGGAGGCGTCCGCGGCGAGACGGCCCCAGGTCTCGAACGCCAGCCGCACCCCGGGCAGTTCACCGCCCCCCTCCAGCGGCAGGGGGCGCTCCGCCCGCCACCAGCGGCGCCGGCCCGGCGGGTCCCCCTCCCGCCAGCCTCCGGGCGCCGGCGGAAGGGGGGTCCCGGCCGCCGTCACCGTGTTCAGGAGGCGCCCTTCGCGGCCCGGAACCCGGCCTCCAGATCCGCCTTCAGATCGGTGAGGTTCTCGATGCCGACGGACAGCCGGACCAGACCGGGCGCGGTGCCGGTCGCCTCCAACTGGCCGGCGTCGAGCTGGCTGTGGGTGGTGGACGCCGGGTGGATGATCAGCGAGCGGACGTCGCCGATGTTGGCGAGATGGCTGAACAGCTCGACCGCGTCCACGAACCGCTTGCCCGCCTCGATGCCGTCACGCAGTTCGAAGGAGACGATCGCCCCGGCGCCGCGCGGAAGATACCGCTGTCCGGCCTCGTACCAGCGGCTGGAGGCCAGCCCCGGGTAGTGCACGGCGGCCACCTCGTCGCGGCCCTCCAGCCACTCGGCGAGGGCCTGCGCGTTGGCGGAGTGCCGCTCGATCCGCAGGCTCAGCGTCTCCACCCCCTGGAGCAGCAGGAACGCCGAGTGCGGGGAGAGCGCGGGGCCGAGGTCGCGCAGCAACTGCACCCGCAGCTTGATGGCGTACGCGCCCGGCCCCAGCGCCGGCCAGTAGCGCAGCCCGTGATAGCTCGGGTCGGGCTCGGTGAAGCCGGGGAACCGGTCCGGGTGGGCGCCGAAGTCGAAGGTGCCGCCGTCCACGACCACTCCGGCGATCGTGGTGCCGTGCCCGCCGAGGAACTTGGTCGCCGAGTGCACGACGATGTCCGCCCCGTGCTCGATCGGCCGCAGCAGGTACGGCGTCGGCACCGTGTTGTCCACGATCAGCGGCACGCCCGCCGTGTGCGCCACCTCGGCCACGGCCCGTACGTCGAGGACGTTGCCGCGCGGGTTGCCGAGGGTCTCCGCGAACAGCGCCTTCGTGTTCGGCCGGATCGCCGCCCGCCATGCCTCGGCGTCGTCGGGGTCGTCCACGAAGGACACCTCGATGCCGAACCGGGGGAGCGTGTGCCGCAGCAGGTTGTACGTACCGCCGTACAGCGAGGTGCTGGACACGATGTGGTCGCCCACCCCCGCCACGGTCAGGATCGCCAGCGTCTCCGCCGCCTGCCCCGACGCCAGCGCGACGGCCGCCACACCGCCCTCCAGCGCGGCGATCCGCTGCTCGAACACATCCTGGGTGGGGTTGTGGATCCGGGTGTAGATGTTGCCGGGCTCGGCGAGCGAGAACAGGTCGGCCGCGTGCTGGGTGTCCCGGAACACGTAGGACGTCGTCTGGTAGATCGGGGTCGCCCGGGCGCCGGTCGCCGGGTCGGGCACCGCCCCCGCGTGCACCTGCCGGGTCTCGAACGACCAGGCCGAGGTGTCGGGCCCGGTGGGGGACTCCTCCGGGGTGTGGCCGCCGGTGACGGAGTCGATGGGCTGACTGGTCATGGTGGTGCTCCTCGTGCGCGGGAGTGCGGGACCTGCCCCGAGACAAGCACGCCCCAGCACCCCCGCACAGCACACACGCGCACCCTGTCACGATCCCGTCACACGGCGTAACACCACGACACATGCGCGCAACATTCCCGCAGCGAGGCCGACGGCCGACGCCCACGTCCGGCGTCCGGCGTCCGGTCGTCCGATGTCCTCAAGGGAGCGGGAGCGTCCCGCGTGCGCGGGGCCGACTCGACCGCGCCCCCGGCCGGGAAGGCCGGGGGCGCGGTCGAGTCGGGGCAGGGAGCCGGGTCAGCCCAGGGACGCCAGGGTGGTGTTCCAGGTGGCCGACGGGCGCATGATCTCGGCGGCCTTGGCCGGGTCGGGCTGGTAGTAGCCGCCGATCTCCGCCGGGGAGCCCTGGACGGCGTTCAGCTCGTCCACGATCTTCTGCTCGTTCGCGGAGAGCGTCTCGGCGAGCGGGCCGAAGGTCTTGGCCAGCTCGGCGTCGTCGGTCTGCCGGGCCAGCTCCTGCGCCCAGTACAGGGACAGGTAGAAGTGGCTGCCGCGGTTGTCGATGCCGCCGACGCGCCGGGTCGGGGACTTGTCCTCTTCGAGGAAGGTCGCCGTGGCGCGGTCGAGGGTGTCGGCGAGCACCTGGGCACGCGCGTTGCCCGTGGTCTTCGCGAACTGCTCCAGCGACGGGACCAGCGCGAAGAACTCACCGAGCGAGTCCCAGCGCAGGTAGTTCTCCTTGACGAGCTGCTGGACGTGCTTCGGCGCGGAGCCGCCCGCGCCCGTCTCGAAGAGACCGCCGCCCGCCATCAGCGGGACGACCGACAGCATCTTGGCGCTGGTGCCCAGCTCCAGGATCGGGAACAGGTCGGTCAGGTAGTCGCGCAGCACATTGCCGGTGACGGAGATGGTGTTCTCCCCGCGGCGGATGCGCTCCACCGACAGCTTGGTGGCGTCGACCGGCGCGAGGATCCGGATGTCCAGGCCCTCGGTGTCGTGCTCCGGCAGGTAGGCGCCGACCTTCGCGATCAGGTTGGCGTCGTGCGCACGGGTCTCGTCCAGCCAGAAGACGGCCGGGTCGCCGGTGGCGCGGGCGCGGGTGACGGCCAGCTTCACCCAGTCCTTGATCGGCGCGTCCTTGGTCTGGCAGGCGCGGAAGATGTCACCGGCGGACACGGCCTGCTCGATGAGGGCGGTGCCGTTCGCGTCGACCAGCCGGACCGTGCCGGTGGTGGGGATCTCGAAGGTCTTGTCGTGGCTGCCGTACTCCTCGGCCTTCTGCGCCATGAGGCCGACGTTCGGGACCGAGCCCATGGTGGACGGGTCGTAGGCGCCGTGGGCGCGGCAGTCGTCGAGCACGGCCTGGTAGACACCGGAGTAGGAGGAGTCCGGGAGCACCGCGAGGGTGTCGGCCTCCTGGCCGTCCGGGCCCCACATGTGGCCGGAGGTGCGGATCATGGCCGGCATCGAGGCGTCCACGATGACATCGGACGGCACGTGCAGGTTGGTGATGCCCTTGTCCGAGTCGACCATGGCGAGGGCCGGGCCCTCGGCCAGCTCGGCGTCGAAGGACGCCTTGATCTCGGCGCCCTCGGGCAGCGCCTCCAGACCCTTGTGGATGCCGCCGAGACCGTCGTTCGGGGTGAGACCGGCGGCGGCGAGCTGGGCGCCGTACCGCGCGAACGTCTTCGGGAAGAAGGCGCGCACGACATGGCCGAAGATGATCGGGTCGGAGACCTTCATCATCGTGGCCTTGAGGTGGACGGAGAACAGCACCCCGTCGGCCTTGGCGCGGGCGACCTGCGCCGTCAGGAACTCGCGCAGCGCGGCGACCCGCATGACGGAGGCGTCGACGACCTCGCCCTCCTGGACCGGCACCGACTCGCGCAGCACGGTGGTGGAGCCGTCGTCGCCCTTCAGCTCGATGCGCAGCGCACCGGCCTCGGAGATCACCACGGACTTCTCGGTGGAGCGGAAGTCGTCCACGCCCATGGTGGCCACCTGGGTCTTGGACTCGGCGGTCCAGGCGCCCATGCGGTGCGGGTGGCTCTTGGCGTAGTTCTTGACCGAGGCGGGGGCGCGGCGGTCGGAGTTGCCCTCCCGCAGGACCGGGTTGACGGCGGAGCCCTTGACCTTGTCGTAGCGGGCGCGGATCTCCCGCTCCTCGTCCGTCTTCGGGTCGTCCGGGTACTCCGGCAGCGCGTAGCCCTGCCCCTGGAGCTCGGCGACGGCGGCCTTGAGCTGCGGGATCGACGCCGAGATGTTGGGCAGTTTGATGATGTTCGCCTCGGGCGTCTTCGCCAGCTCGCCCAGCTCCGCGAGCGCGTCCGGGATGCGCTGCCCCTCCTGGAGGTACTCGGGGAACAGGGCGATGATCCGGCCGGCCAGCGAGATGTCACGCGTCTCGACGGCGACACCGGCCTGCGACGCGTACGCCTTGACCACCGGCAGGAAGGAGTACGTCGCGAGGGCCGGGGCCTCGTCAGTGTGCGTATAGATGATGGTCGAGTCAGTCACCGGGTGCTCCGCTCCACGTCTGCAACATTGCTCGACATCAAGATATCTCGTACGGATGCCGGGCTCGACAGGGGTTCGCCGACGGCGCCGGAGATCGACTCGATCACACCGCCCGGCCCGGGGACCGGGCGGTCGCGGGATCAGCCGTCGAAGCGGGCGGCGCGCAGCTCGCCCGGCTCCGGCTCCGCGGCCCGCTGGTGCGGGATCACCACCGTGCCCTGCTGGAGGGCCACGGTCCGGGTCGGCGCCGGGATGCGGATGCCCTCCGCGCGATAGCGCCGGTGCAGCCGCTTGACGAACTCGTGCTTGATCCGGTACTGGTCGCTGAACTCGCCCACGCCCAGGATCACCGTGAACCCGATCCGGGAGTCCCCGAAGGTGTGGAAGCGGACGATCGGCTCGTGGTCCGGCAGCGCGCCGTCCACCTCGCGCATGACCTGCCCGACGATCTCGTTCGTCACCCGTTCCACCTGGTCCAGGTCGCTGTCGTAGGCCACGCCGACCTGCACCAGGATGGTCAGCTCCTGCTCCGGGCGCATGAAGTTGGTCATGTTGGTCTGCGCGAGCTGTCCGTTGGGGATCACGACCAGGTTGTTGGACAGGTTCCGCACGGTCGTCTGACGCCAGTTGATGTCCTCGACATAGCCCTCCTCGCCGCTGCTCAGCTGGATGTAGTCACCGGGCTGCACGGTCTTGGCGGCCAGGATGTGGATGCCCGCGAAGAGATTGGCCAGCGTGTCCTGGAGCGCGAGCGCCACCGCCAGACCGCCCACACCCAGCGCGGTGATCAGCGGCGCGATCGAGACACCGAGGGTCTGGAGGATCACCAGGAAGCCGATCGACAGCACCAGCACCCGGGTGATGTTGACGAAGATCGTCGCCGAACCGGCCACCGCGGACCGCGACACCGTCACCGACCGCACCGTCCCGGCGATCAGCCGCGCCGCCGCGACGGTCACCACGAACATGAGCAGCACGGTCAGCGTCTGGTTGGTGGTGTGGTGCACGGTCCGCGTCAGCGGCAGCACCGCGGCGGCGACCGCCGCGCCGCCCGCCACCGCCGCCCACGGCGCGACCGTGCGCAGCGCGGCCACGATCACGTCGTCCCCGCTCCAGCGGGTACGGTCCGCCTGCCGGCCCAGCCAGCGCAGCAGCGTCCGCAGCAGCAGCGCCGCCAGCACGCCGGCCGCCAGTGCCGCACCGGCCAGCATCAGATCGTCCAGGGTCAGCGCACGGGTCACCGCTCACCGCCGCCGGGACGGGGTGCGGTGGCGCACGGGGGCGCCCAGGGCCGGATGAGGGGTCTCGTCACGTAGTCACCTGTCCGGGTTCCGATGAGTACCGGGCCGCTCCGCCCGGTTCGGGATGCGCCCGGCCGCCCCTCCGGGGTCCGGGCGGGGCACGAGCGCTCATCCTGCCGTATCCGGCACACCAGTTCGTACCGCCCGCCGCCCGAGCGCGCGGACCCGGCCGGACCGGCACCAGCCATGCGGGAAACCCGCCGGAACCCTTCTGCCCGCGCGGCCCGCCGCGCACGCGAGTGGCTGGCGGGCGACGACGGGCACGGACCGCCATGGTGGAATCCCTTCCCGACGACGTGATCTCCATCGAGGAGTGACGAGATGGCACAGCAGCAGACCGGTGACGCGACGCCGGTCGCCGTCGTGACCGGCGCCAACCGGGGCATCGGCCACGAGGTCGCCCGGCAACTCGCCGACCGCGGCCACCGGGTGGTCCTCGGCTCCCGCGACCTGGCGAAGGGCCGCGCCGCGGCGGCCCGGATCGACCCCGGCGGCACGCGCGTCACCCCCGTGCGGCTGGACGTCGCCGACGCGGCGAGTGTGACGGCGATGGGGGAGTGGGTGGCCGAGCGGTTCGGCCGCGCGGACGTCCTCGTGAACAACGCCGCGATCCTCTACGACACCTGGGCCCAGGCCCGTACCGCGGATCTCGCGGAGGTGCGGCGGGCCATGGACACCAACCTCTTCGGCGCCTGGCGGGTCACCCAGGCCCTGCTGCCGCTCCTCGAACGCAGCCCGCGTCCGAGGATCGTCAACGTCAGCAGCGAGGGCGGCTCGCTGGCCTCCATGAGCGGCGGCATCCCCGCCTACGCCACCTCCAAGGCGGCCCTCAACGCCCTCACCCGGCTGCTGGCGGGCGAAATGAGCCGCGCGGGGGTGCTGGTCAACGCCGTGTGCCCGGGCTGGGTCGCCACCGACATGGGCGGCGCCGGGGGCCGCCCCGTGGCGGACGGCGCCGCCGGAGTGGTGTGGGCGGCGACCCTGCCGGACTCCGGCCCGACGGGCGGCTTCTTCCGCGACGGGAAGCCTGTGCCGTGGTGAGGGCCGGTGCCGTCGGCATCTCAGGTACGGGCGCCGGGGCTGTCGGGTGCTATCGGACTGGGCCTGGGCACCACCGGCGCCGGTTCACTCACTCCGTGAAGTAGTGGCCCTCGGCCAGGTCCGCCAGCAGTCCCGGGCGTTCCGGGCGCCACCCCACCAGCCCGCGGGTGCGGGCGCTCGACGCCGGGACGTCCATTCCGGCCAGGGCGCCCAGCCAGCCGAAGTGCGCGTGCGCGTCCTCCGGCGGCACGGACGCGACCGCCAGCCCCAGCCCTTTGCCGACGGCCTCGGCCAACTCCCTGAAGGGCACGCCCTCGTCGTCCACCGCGTGCAGCCGCGCCCCCGCGGGCGCCTGCTCCAGGGCCAGCCGGAACAGCCGCGCCGCGTCGAGCCGGTGCACGGCCGGCCAGCGGTTGGCGCCGTCGCCGAGATACCCGGAGACCCCCTGCTCACGGGCGATGGAGATCAGTACCGGCACCAGCGCGTGGTCCCCGCGCCCGTGCACCGACGGCGGCAGCCGTACGACGGACGCGCGCACCCCGCGCCCGGCCAGCGCCAGCGTCGCCTGCTCGGAGGGGGCCCGCAGCGCGCCCGGCGCGGCGGGATCGGCGGCGTCCTCCTCCGTCACCACCCGGCCCTGCACGGGCCCGGCGGTGCCCGAGGCGACGACGAGGGGCCGGTCCGATCCCGCGAGGGCCTCGCCCATCGCCGTCACGGCCCGCGCGTCGATCCGCACCGAGTCGGTGTAGGTGGCGAAGTCATGGATGAACGCGGTGTGGATGACACCGTCCGCCGCGTCCGCCGCGCGCCGCAGCCCGTCGAGGTCGTCGAGCGCGCCGGGGAACGGCCGCGCTCCGGCGGCGGTCACCGCGGCGGCGGCCCGGTCGGAGCGGGCGAGCCCGACGACCGTGTGCCCGGCGGCCAGCAGTTCGGGAACGACGGCACTGCCGATGAATCCGGTCGCGCCGGTGACGAAGACACGCACGGGTGTGCTCCTAGGGGCTCGGGTGACTCGCGAAGGCTTCGGAACGGGCTCGGAGGGCGATGTGCGCTTGCGGTGGGCGAGATGCGGTGCGAGATGCGTGTGTGGTGTGCGAGACGATGTCGCTCGGCTGGGACTCGCGGTTCCACCGCGGAGGCGCTCCTGAGACCCGACTCGCATTACGCCATATGGCGCCGCGTATCACCCCGGCCCCAGAGGGATTCCACCCGAACGTGGATGCCACCGGGACCGTAGGCGCCTCGAATCACCTTCAGCCGCACCAGCGCGCCAGCGTGAGCGCCCCCGGCAGCAGCGGCAGCCACACCGTGATCACCCGGTACGCCGCCGGCACCACGCCCGTGGCCGCGGGGACTAACAGCTAGCTAGGTGCCGCCTGCCGCGTCCACGGGAATCCCAAGGCTTCACTGGGGAGCCGGTGCGGCATACCGTGCGCTCAGCGGGCCCCGCCCCACCTCGGCCCCGGAGCGACAGAACGGCGCACAGCAACACGGCAAGGGAGTACCACGGTGACCATGCGGACCGAGCCGCCTTCGACCCAGGACCGCCTGCCCGACCGGGACCGAACCCCGCCCGACGCCACCGCGCAGCCGCTCGCCGGTCTGACGGTGCTGGACCTCAGCCGGATGCTGTCCGGCCCCTACCTCACGATGGTGCTGGCGGATCTGGGCGCCGACGTGGTCAAGGTGGAGCCGCCGTTCGGCGACATGATCCGCGACCAGGGCCCGTACGCCCCGGAGGACGAGGTCAGGGCCTACGGCGGCTACTTCCAGTCGGTCAACCGCACCAAGCGGGGCATCGTCGTCGACCTCACCCGGCCGCAGGGCGCCGAGGTGATCCGCCGACTGGCCGCCGGGGCCGACGTACTGGTGGAGAACTACCGCCCCGGGGTGATGGAGCGGGCGGGGCTCGCCTACGAGACGCTCGCCGCGCTCAACCCCCGGCTCGTCTACACCGCCCTGCGCGGCTTCGGCGACCCGCGCACCGGCGCCAGCCCGCTCCAGCACTGGCCGAGCTTCGACATCGTCGCCCAGGCCATGGGCGGACTGCTCGGCATCACCGGACCGGCCGGCGGACCCCCGGTCAAGGCCGGACCGGGCCTCGGTGACATCCTGCCCGGCCTCTTCGGCGCGGTCGGCACCCTGGCCGCGCTGCACGAGCGGGAGAGCACCGGACGGGGCCGGTTCGTGGACGTCGGGATGTACGACGCCGTGGTCGCCGCCTGCGAACGGATCGTCTACCAGCACGCGTACACCGGGGCCGTGCCCGGACCGCAGGGCAACACGCACCCCATGCTGTGCCCGTACGGCGTCTTCCCCGCCCGGGACGGCCATGTCGCGCTGGCCGCCGCACCCGCCGACCACCACTGGCGGCTGCTGTGCGAGGCGATGGGCCGCCCCGAACTGGGCACGGACGAGCGGTACGCCACCAACGAGCGGCGCTGCGCCCGGCAGACCGAGGTCATCGGGATCGTCGGTGAGTGGACCGGCCGCCACACCCGCGCCGAACTCACCGCCCTCCTCGGCGGGAAGGTGCCGTACGGCCCGGTCAACACCGCCGACGCGCTCTTCGAGGACGCGCACCTCAAGGCCCGCGGCATGCTCCGGCAGGTGGAACAGCCCGGACTGGACCGGCCCGTCACCGTCGCGGCCGGCCCCATCCGCTACGGGGGCGGCACCCCGCGCGCCCCGCACCGGGCCCCGCTGCTGGGGGAGCACACCGACGACGTCCTGCGCCTCGCCGGATACACGGACGCGGAGATCGCGGCGCTGCGCGAGGCGGGCGCGATCGCGGGACCGACCGGAGCCGCGCCCCAGGGCTGACCCGGGCGGAAACCGGATGGGCGCGACCGGCGTGGCCGGCGCGGTGGTGGGCCGAACCCTGATGCGGGGCGCCTGCTTCCCGACCGCCCTGGCCCGCTTCCTCCCGCACCACCCCCCACGGCCGTCTCCTGGCCGGTCCCTGGCCGGTCCCTGACCGGTCCCTGGCCGGTCGGGTCAACTCCCCTCGGAGGGCGGGTCGGGGCGCCTGCGGATGATGACGGGTGGCAGGGGACGGCTGCCGGGGATGTTCAGGCGGATCCGGGTGGTGAGCCGGGTCTCCGCGCGGGGGCCCGGTGGGGAGGCCGGCGGGTCGTTCTGCTGGTCGCTGACGGTCGGCAGCAGATCCGCCGTCTGGGACGGCGCGGGCGCCGGGCCCGCCGGATCGGGCCAGTGGCGTCGGACGCGTCGGGGCAGGGGCGGGGGCTTGCGCAGCAGGCTGAGCGTCGGGGTGTCGGTCGACGGCCTCTCCTCGGCGTGGCCCGCCGGGTCCGGCGGTCCCGGTGGCTGGAACACCTCCGGGGGAGGCTGCGGTCGCGGTGGCCCCGGCCGGTCCGGCGGCTGCGTCACGCAGTCGGCGCACAGCTGCGGCGTCCAGCCATGGGCACCGTCGTAGCCGAAGGACGGCCGGTGGCAGCCCGGGCAGGCCAACTCCCCGCGCCGCTGCGCCTGGTCGACCAGAAGCTCACGGGTCATCCGCGCCGACGCCTGCGCCTCCGGGTCCTCGTCGGGCTCGGGGAAGTGCAGCAGCAGCTTCAGCCCGGGTTCATGACGGGCGGACGCTTCGAGTTCACTCATCAGCAACTGCAAATCACGGGGAGTGAGCGGGTCATGGGTGGTGAGCCGCTGCTGGACGCTCCGGCCGCCCGGCTGCCGGGACCGCGCACGGGTGCTGCGCCGGTCGGCGTCGGCCCGGTCCCACGCCTTGGTCCACTCCGGCAGATCCGCCCGCCGGACCTCGCAGGCCGCCGCGAACGCGGCCACGAAGGTCCTGCTGGGTGTGGAGTGCCCGTTCAGGACCCGGCTGACCGTGCTGCGCGGCAGCCGTCCCACCCCGCCCGCCCGCGCCTCCAGATCGCGCAGCGCCGGGCTCCCGTCGTCCACGTACAGGTCCACGATCGCGGAGTGCAGATCGGCGAAGTCCTTGACGACACGGATGTGCACGCCGCCGCGGCGTCCGCTGAGCACACCCTGGGCGCGGGCCTCGTCGCGGCGGGCCTGCTTCCACAGCCGTTCGGCCTCCTTGACGCTGAGGTCGCAGCCCTTCGCGTAGGCGGTGACGACGCCGAGGTTCTGCGGCACACTGCGGCCGGAGGCGGCGCGCGCGAGGGTGTCCGCGCTGTAGTCGGTGCGAGCGGCGAGCTGCTGGTAGGTGAGGCCGGCCCGGTCCCGTCCCCTGCGCAGCCAGGTCACCAGGGCCTTGAGGGATCTGCTGCACTGGCTGATCGGATTCTCGCGGCGCCCCATCGGTCCGTCAGGCTTCCGTGACGCGGAGTTCCCCGGTGCCCTCGCGGCGTGGGCCCAGCAGCAGGAAGATGCCGAGGGTGACGGTCTCGGCGGTGACCACGATCGCGCCGAGGGTCGGCGGCCCGGCAACGGCCAGCACGGTGGCGACGACGGCGATCAGGACGGCGATCAGAACGAGAAAGCGGACTTCCGGTACGACGAGGGGATGTGAAGTTCCGCAAACGGGGTGGTTCAAGGGGGTTCTCCGAACGTGACGTACTGCGGGCGAACGCGAGGTGTCGCGCACGAGACGGTTGCCGCCGCCTCGTGGCCCTTGATGGTGCAGCATCCGGGCTTTCAGCACTAACCCCATTGGCCCCCTAACCGCACCCGCGTCCCTTGCCCGGTCGAGTCGAACTGGTGGGCCGCGGACCCCGGATTGCCTGATCAAGTGCCGTGCCGCCGGACGGTTCCCGCAATCCCGTCCCACCTTCCGTTTCCGCACCCACGGTCCTGAGCGGCTTTTCCGCGGTTGCGTCTCGGCAGGTGATAACGGTTTCGGACATGGCGAAACCGTTCTTTTGCCAGGTCAAGGCGGGGTCGGCGAGGGTGTTTCCGTCGCGGTGTCCCGGTGTTGACCCGGTACGGATACGTGCCTGATCTTTGATGACGCAGCGCCGCGGCCCGTGCGGACCGGCGCTGCTCTCCGAAGTACTGCGGGCAGTCTCAGTCACCCGGAGAGGAGCAGCACTCGTTGCCGCGAGGGCTCGCTCACCGTCCTGGCGCTGCCGAAACGCAGCGCCAGGACCCCGGCGGGCCCCTGCACTTGCAGCCACCGGGGCTCCAACAGCCCCTGACGACAGGCCCTAACCGCGGATCATCGACATCAGCAACCCGTGGGTCTCCCGGTCCGCGGCGACGACCAGGCCGCGCCCGGCCGGGGCGAGCGGGGCGCCGTCGATCCCGGTGACCACACATCCGGCGGCCCGGCACAGCGCGACACCGGCGGCGAAGTGCACACTCCCGGACAGGTCACTGCCGTCCGTGACGTACGCGGCACGCTGACCCGTGGCGACCCAGGCCAGCGCGAGCGTCGAGGACACGACACGGGGCCGGAACCGCTCCACGAACCGGGCCCCGGCGAGCAGTTCCACCGCCCGGAAGCCGGGAGCGCCGGGGAACGGGGGGTCCAGATTGACCTCCACGAGCCGCGTCTCGGACGTCGGCACCAACAGGGCGTCGGTCTCCTCGCCCCGCACCCAGGCGGACGCCCCGTCGGTGAAGAAGACCTCGCCGGTGAAGGGATCGGCGACCGCCGCCGCCCCGTCGCGCAGCGCCACGTTGACGGCGACGACCAGGGTGCCGACGGCGTAGTTCAGCGTGCCGCACAGCGGATCCACCAGCCACTGGCGTGCCGCCCGCGCCGCCCCCTGCCGCCCGCCCTCCTCACCCAGCACGGAGTCCTCCGGCCGGGCGGCACGCAGGACTTCGACGATCGCGCGCTCCGCCTCCACGTCGGCGGCGGTCGCGAAGTCCCCGGCCCCCTTGTCGATCCGGGCCAGTGGACGGCCGTGCAGCGCGCGCACCACATCCGCCCCGGCCCGCGCCGCCGCCACCGCGACGCCGCAATCATCCAGCCCCGCATACGAGTCGATCACGCCCCGCAGACTAACGAGCCGGTCCCGGCCCCCGACCCCCGGCCCACGGGCCCGGCCCCGACGCCCCGTCGCCCTCCGCCGCCCATCGCCCCCCCGGCGTCCGGGCCCGTCAACCCGTCAACCCGTCAACCCGTCACCGGCCGGTTCGCTCCCGCGGTGGGTGAGTTCCCCTGCGGCACCAGGGATTTTTGGACATGACGGAGGTGGCGGGGGAGAGGGGCGGGGCGGGTGTGACGGCAGTGGTGTGGCGAGGGTGGCCGGGGTGACCCGTGGGAGAGGGGGCGCCCCGATGCGCGGGTGCGCAAACCCGTCCGCACCGGGTTGACCGAAGCCGCGAAGTGATCACTTTACGCCGGTCCCGACCTGCGCTGCGCTACGGAGCGTTGTGGTTCCGCCCCGGCAGCCAGAGACGACCCGGTCAGCGGTGCCTCCCAGCGGCGTCGACTCCAAGGGGAAGAACCATGTCCACACCTCCCGCACCGCTCCGGGTCGCCCTCGTCAACGGCAGCTTCGAAGAGCCCCCGGTGACCGACTACGAGATCCTGCCGGACTCCTCGCAGACACAGGCGCCCAAACGGGTCCCGGGCTGGCTCACCACCGCCTCCGACCACATGGTCGAACTGTGGCACTCGGGCTTCCTCGGCGTGCCGTCGGCCGAGGGCGCCCAGTTCGCGGAACTCAACGCCAACCAGGTCTCCACGCTCTACCAGGACCTGCCGACCACCCCCGGCACCACGCTGTACTGGCGGCTGTACCACCGTGGCCGCCTGGGCGAGGACACCATGGCGCTGGACATCGGCGCACCCGGCTCCACGGTGGAACAGCGCCGCTTCTCCGACGGCAACAGCGCCTGGGGCTACTACACCGGCACCTACGTCGTCCCGGCGGGCCAGCCCCTCACCCGGTTCGCCTTCCGCTCCATCGCCGCCGCCGGCGGCAACCGCGGCATCGGCAACTTCCTGGACGGCATCTTCTTCGGGACCGCCCCCCGGGTGACGCTCGACAAGGCCGCCATCCCCGCGGGCCCGCTGGAGGTGGGCGATGTCGTCACCTACCGTGTCACCGCCCGCAACGAGGGCGGCGGCGCGGCCGAGAACCTCGTCCTGACCGACGCCGTCCCGCCCGGGACGACGTATCTGCCCGGATCGCTGCGGATCGTCGGCGGCCCGAACACCGGGGCCAAGAGCGACGCCCAGGGGGACGACCAGGCGTCCTACGACGCCGGGACGAACCAGGTCGTCTTCCACCTCGGGGACGGTGCCTCCGGCGCCGCCGGAGGGAGCCTGGCCAACACGGGGTCACTGCCGGGCGGGACCACGGCGGAGTACCGGGTCGTCATCGACCGGGCCAGCGGCGGCCAGCAGATCGTGAACACCGCGACCGCCTCCTACGAGAACCGGCTCGGCGCGACCCCCGAGTCCTTGACGGTGACGTCCGACCCGGTGGTCACGGACGTCGAACCGGCCGCCGACCTGACCGTGGCGAAGGCGGCCGACGCGACCACCGTCACCGTCGGCCAGACGGTCACCTACCGGATCACCGTACGCAACACCGGCCCGAACCAGGCCACCGGAGTCACCGTCACCGACCGGCTCCCCGACGGCCTGGTCTTCCTGTCCGCCGACGGCGCGGGGGACTACGACCCCACCACCGGACGGTGGACCGTGGGCGACCTGGCCGACGGCGCCACCGCCGGCCTCGTGCTGCGGGCCAAGGCCACCACCACCGGCCTGATCCACAACACCGCCACCGCCACCGGCAACGAGAAGGACCCCGACCCCGGCGACAACACGGACACCGCCACCGTCTGCGTCGAACCGCCCCCCTCCTGCTGCGCCCCCTGTTCGTGAGGGAGGTTCAGCACTCGTAGTCGCTGCCGTTGTCGAGGAGGTTCCCGCTGAAGACCCAGCCGGAGGCACCCGAACTGCGGACCGTCACATAGGTCCACTTGCTGCCCGACTCGTTGTTCGTCGAGCAGTGGTAGTCGAGCACGATGCTGCCCACCCGGTTGCCCCCGCACGTGGCGTGGGGGCCGCTGCGGCGGAGCACGCTGGTGCTCGTCGCCTCGCCGCTGGTGGGGTCGATGTTGCGGTGGGAGTGCGTACAGCTCAGGATCCCCGCGGGCGCGGCGCTCGGCGGCTCGCCGGCGACGGCCGGTGCGGCGCTCAACGGCGCGGAGAGCGCCGCCGCCACCAGGGCGAAGGCGGCGACAGTGACACGATTCCTCATGGCAGTTCTCCTCTGCGGCTCTGTCTTCCGGTGCGTGACGGGACGTGCGGAGACCCCCGTCGGCCCATGCCCGTGCCGGTGCCCGTGACAGGACACCGGCGCGGAGCGGACGGGATGGCCATGAGTCTGGGAAGGGCGTTCCAGCCCGGTCAACACTGTGTGGGTGTCCCGGACAGTCCGGTGCTGTCCGGGCAGGTCAGAGCCGTGTCCGGGACTGTTCGGGACGGGGCTCGCGGCGCGTCCCCCGTCCCGCCCCCGGCCCCGAACCCGCCCGATGACATCCACCGGGCCCCGGGAACCGGCCCGGGTCGCCCACGGCGTCGCGGGCCCCGGGCGGACCGGTCAGCGGATCCGGGAGGTGCCCTCCGGGTGAACCGGACGGTACCGAGGTGGCCGCACGCGCCGACGGCGGTACAGCACAAGGGATGTCCAGCCACCCCGAGCCGCCCGCGCCCCCGCCGCCGCCCGCCCCCGCCCCGCCCCCGGCCGTCCCCGAGGGCCTGCGGGTCGCCGCCGCGTACGCCTGGCGGATCGTGGTGGTGGTCGTGGTGGTCCTCGGGGTCTTCTCCGTCCTCGGCCGCTTCCACCAGATCGCCGTCGCCGTCTTCCTGGCGCTGGTGGCCACGGCCGTGCTGCGGCCCGCCGCCGGGCTGCTGGCCCGGAAGCTGCCCCGCCCGCTCGCGGTCGGGCTGACCCTCATCGGCAGCATCGTCCTCGTGCTCGGTGTGTTCGCGCTGGTCGGAGAGGTCGTCGCCCGGCAGGAGAGCACCCTGGCGGGGGAGTTCCACAGCGGCGTGGACCGGGTCGAGCGGCTGCTGGAAGGGCCGCCGTTCCGGCTCTCCCCGCACGCCCTGAGCGACGTCCAGTCCCAGCTCGGCCATCTGCTCTCGTCCCACAGTTCCGCCGTCGTGAGTACCGCCCTCACCGGCGCCGGGCGGGTGATCGAGGTGTTCACCGTGCTCGCCCTCGCCGCGTTCTGCTCGGTCTTCTTCATCCACTCCGGCGAGCGGTACTGGGCCTGGTTCCGCGCCGAACTGCCGGCACGGTTCCGCGGTCGTACCGCCGTGGCGGGGCGGGCGGCGTGGCGGGCCTTCACCGGATACACCCACGGCGTGCTGCTCGTGGCGACGGTCAACGCGGTCCTCGTCGGCCTCGCCCTCACCCTGCTCGGGGTGCCGCTCGCCCTGCCGCTGGCCCTGCTGGAGTTCTTCGCCGCGTTCATCCCCCTGATCGGCTCGCCGATCGCGTTGGCGGTCGCGGTGGTGATCGCGCTCGCGTCCAAAGGGCTGCTGGTGGCGGGGATCGTCGTCGTGCTCATCGTGGTCATCGGGCAGATCGAGGGGCATCTGCTGCATCCGCTGGTCATGAGCTGGGCGGTCCGGCTGCACCCCGTCGTGGTGGCCCTCTCCGTGGTCGGGGGCGCCATCGCGGCCGGGGTGCTCGGTGCCGTGGTGGCCGTTCCGCTGGTCGCCGTGGTCTGGTCGATGCGGCAGGCGCTCCGCGCGCCGGACGCCGACTCCGGCGCCGACCGCCCTGATGGCGGAAGGTGAGGGACGAGAGCACAGTGGATGAGAAGGCTGATCCATCCGAATCATGATGCTGTGACCTCTGTGAGGCGGAAATGACCATATCCCAGAGTGAGAAGGCCGTGACCGACAGAAAGGGCCGTGGGGGCGAGGTCCGCGGCAGGACGACCATCGCGGACGGAGTCGTCTCCGCCATCGCCGGGATCGCGATCCGCGAGACCGACGGGGTGTACTCGGTCGGCCGCGGGACGTCGAAGGCGCTCGGCGCCGTCACCGGCAGGCTGCCCGGATCGTCCGCCGCCGACCGCAGTGTGAAGGTCGAGGTGGGGGAGAAGCAGACCGCGATCGACGTCGACCTCGTGGTGGAGTACGGCATCCCCATCCGCGAACTGGCAGACGAGGTGCGGATCCACGTCACCGACGCGGTGGAGACCATGACCGGCCTGGAGGTCGTGGAGATCAACCTCAATGTCTTCGACGTCCATACCCTGGACGACGACGACTCCGACGGCGACACGAGCGGCTCCGCGGGCGATCGCGTGCGGTGAATCTCCGGCGCCCGCTCCGACACCGTCCGGCACCACCGCCCCCCGGCCGTTCCTGAGGGCGGCGAGCGAACCCCTGCCTTTGCTGATCCGTGACTTCTGATGCAGCTGGTCTATACCAAGCGGTGTGGTCCCCGTACTCTCGTCCGTAGCCAGTAGCACACTGTCCCCCCACCCGGGTTGCGTGCTGGCGCGGGCGGTACGCCACGACAGATCCCGGCCGCCGCGCGACCTGCCGATCACCGCCTCCAGGAGGATCACGGTGAGTTTTCGCACCAGAAGCTCGGCGATCGTCGGCACCCTCTGCCTCGTCGCCTCCCTCGCCCTGACCGCGGCGTCGGCCGATGAACGCGCCGCCCCGGGCAAGGCGGCGAAGGTCACCCTCAAGAACGTCGCCACGGCCCAGAACCCGACGGCCGGTGCCGCCGGTCCCGGCGGGAAACTCTGGATCGCCGAACGCGCCGGCACCGTAAGGGCCCTGGGCGACCAGGGGCTGAGCAGGCCCGTCCTCGACATCACCGCCGAGACCACCACCGACGGCGAACGCGGGCTGCTGGGCATCGCGTTCGACAAGAGGCTCGCGTACTTCTACATCTCGTACACGGACCTCGAAGGCACCAGCACCGTGGACGAGTTCGCCGTACGGCACGGCAAGATCCAGCCGCAGACCCGGCGTACGGTCCTCACCCAGACCCAGCCCTACTGGAACCACAACGGCGGCGACATCACGTTCGGCCCCGACGGACACCTCTACATCGCGTTCGGCGACGGAGGGGCCGGCGGTGACCCGCACGGCAACGGCCAGAACCTCGACACCCTCCTCGGCAAGCTCCTGCGGATCGACCCGAGGGGCGGCAAGCCGTACGCGATCCCGTCGGACAACCCGTTCGTGGACGTGCCCGGCGCGCGGGACGAGATCTGGGCGTACGGGCTGCGCAACCCCTGGCGGTTCTCCTTCGACTCGGGCACGGGCGACCTGCTGATCGGTGACGTCGGCCAGAGCGACTGGGAGGAGATCGACTGGGCCCCGGCGAG
Source organism: Streptomyces sp. NPDC091377 (assembly GCF_044757045.1). Classification (NCBI taxonomy): domain Bacteria; kingdom Bacillati; phylum Actinomycetota; class Actinomycetes; order Kitasatosporales; family Streptomycetaceae; genus Streptomyces; species Streptomyces sp. NPDC091377. Next base: position 256,566 of record NZ_JBIVUE010000003.1, read on the forward strand.
CAGCGACGGCGGGGAGAACTACGGCTGGTCCCAGATGGAGGGCACCCATCCCTTCCGCGGCGGCACGGAACCCGCCGACCATGTCCCGCCGGTCTACGAGTACGACCGCACCAACCTGGGCTGCTCGGTGACCGGCGGGTTCGTCTACCGGGGCGGCGCGATCCCGGCCCTCAAGGGCCAGTACGTGTTCAGCGACTACTGCGACGGCACCATCCGTTCCCTGGAGTTGAAGAACGGCAAGGTGATCGCCATGAACGACCTCGGGGTCAACGGCGGCGAGGTCATCTCCTTCGCCCAGGGCGGCAGGGGCGAACTGTACGTGCTCGCCATCGGCGGCAGCGTCTTCCGCATCGACCCGGCGTAACCCCGCCCCCAACCCCGGGCGGACCGGAGGCCCACGACGGGCCCCCGGTCCGCTTCCCCCTCCCCCTCCCCGTCGGCTTGCTACGACAGATGGCACCGGAGGAACGTCGTGACAGGGCGCATGACCTGACGGGTGTTCCACATCGGCGCGGAGGTGTCGCCCTCGGGGACGAGATGGCCGTGCCCGGCGCCCTTGACGACGTACCGCGTGCTCGGAACGCCCTTCGCCCGCAGGGCCTCGTGGAGCAGGAGGGTCTGACTCGGTGAGATGATGCGGTCGTTGGACCCGTGGAAGTGCACGAACGGGGCGTCGCCGGGGCTCGCGTAGGTGGCGGGATCGGCCGCGGCCACGGCGGCCGGTACGTCCAGGAGCCGGGTCGGATTGTTCGGCCCCAGCACGTACTTCACCCGGGCGTCGTCGGTGGAGTTCTCCTGGGACGCGCGTGTCGCGGGGTCGAAGTCGGCGGGGATCTTCGCCAGGTCGGACGGACCGAACCAGTTGACCACCGCCTGGACCCGGCTGCTCTGGTCCAGGTGCGCGCCCGTGTCGAACTTCTTCACACCGCCGGTCGTGCCGGCCATCGACGCCAGATAGCCGCCCGCGGACTCGCCGTAGACGGCGACCTCACGGGTGTCGATGCCGAACTCGGCGGCGTGGGCCCGCAGGAACCGGATCGCGGCCTTGGCGTCCGCCACGCCCTCGACGTAGGTCGCTTCGTCGAGGATCGTGCGGTACTCGATCGACGCCACCGCGTAGCCCTGTTCCGCCAGGTGCGTGCGCCGGCCGATGAAGCCGGACTTGTCGGCGGAGATGAACCCACCGCCGGTGATGAACACGACGAGCGGCCGGGGACCGCCCGTCGCCGGTGTCTGGAGGTCGAGCTTCAGTTCGCGCTGCTGTCCACCGGCTCCCGGCACGGTCGCGTAGGTGATGTCCTCGCGGAGGGTGACCTCCTCGACCCCGCACTGGTTCTTGGGGTCACTGGCCTTCGGTTGCAGCACGACGCTCGTACGGTTGTCGCCGGGGGCCACCGACGTGGCGAAGGCGAGCCCCCCGAGGGGCGGCGGAGCGGGACAGTCGGCCTGGGCCGGCGTGGCCGGTTCCGTGCCGGGCGCGGCCACGGCACCTCCCGGCGCCCCGGCCACCACGGCGAGTCCGCAGAGGGCTGCCGCCATGAGGATCTTTCTGAAGCTGCCGGTCACAGTTCTCCTTCAGGTCGGTGGCCCTGCGGTCGTCATGTGCAATGTATACATTGCACATGAAGAAGGGCCAGGGATCCGACGGGAGTTGGCGGAAAACACCTCCGACCGACCGACCTACCGACCTACCGACCGTCGCGAGCCGGACCACGGCGGGAGCACGGCCGGACCACGGCCGGACCACGGCCGGACCATGGCGGGAGCAGGGATGGGGCGCGGATGGATCCGGAGCGTTTGTGGGGAACATGAGCCCTGGATCCGTCTGATCGGGGTACTCGCGTTCATCACGGCCGGACGGGTCCCGTCCGGCCGTGATGACAGAACACGCTGATGAACAGGACGGGAGGTGACCGCCGTGTCGAGCACCCAGCCCCACCGTGCCGGGGTCGGCCACGGCCCGGACCACTCGGGCCAGGAGCCGGTCGGTGAACTGGTCCAACGGGCCTCGCAGCAGCTGACCGAGCTGGTCCGCGGCGAACTGGGCCTGGCCCAGGCGGAGATGAAGGAGAAGGGCAAGCGGTACGGCAGAGGCGGCGGCCTGTTCGGCGGCGCCGGCGTCGTGGGATTCCTGACGCTCCAGGCACTGGTCGTCACCGTGATCGCCGCGCTGGCCCTGGCACTGCCCGTCTGGGCGGCGGCCCTGATCGTCACCGCAGGGCTGGCGGCGATCACGGTCGCGATGGCCGCCGGCGGCAAGAAGCAGGTCGACCGGGCCGCGCCGCCCACGCCCGAGCGGGCGATCGAGAACCTCAAAGCCGACGTCGCCGAGATCAAGGGGAGTGTCCACCGATGACCCAGCCGCCGCATGACGAGCCCACCGCGAACGACACCGAGGAACTGCGCGAGCAGGTGGAACGGACCCGGGCCGAACTCGGTCGGACCGTGCAGAAGCTGGCGGCCAAGACCGAGGTCACGGCACGCGCCCGGGAAACCGCCGCCGAGGTCGGCCGGGACGCCACGGTGAAGGCGGGGGAGCTGAAGGAACAGGTCCTCCTGCGGGCCGGGGAACTGAAATCCAAGGCCGCCGGCGTCACACAACGGACCCGGGACCGGTTGCCCGACCCGGTGAGGGCCAAGGCCGGCCAGGCCGCCGAGCAGGTCCGGGGGACGGCGGCCCGGGCGGGTCGCACGTGGCGGGAGAAGGCACCCGAGGCGATACGGCCCGGCGCGGACGCGCCCTCGACGCGCGGCAACCGTACGATGCTGGTGGCGGCGCTGACGCTGTCCGCGGCGATCTGGCTGGCCGCGCGTCGGAAGGGGCGAACGCGATGAAGACGTCCAAGATCGCCTACAAGCCGGTGGGTCTGCTGCTCGGCACCCTGAGCGGTGCGGTGGCGGGCGCGGCGTTCCGGCGGACGTGGAAGGTGGTCGGCCGCGACACCGATGCGCCGAAGGCCACCGACGAGGACCGCGCGTGGCGCGAGATCCTCATCGCCGCCGCACTGCAAGGAGCGATCTTCGCCGCGGTCAGGGCGGCGGTCGACCGGGCCGGCGCCACGGCCACCCGCCGGGTGACCGGGACCTGGCCCGGCTGAGCACGCGCCGAGGGACCGGGCGCCGCCGGGCACGGGCAGTCTGTCGGCCGGGGGCCGCTGCGGCGTGGTGGGGCGGGGGCGGGTCGGTGCCGTGACGGGAGCGGGGTGGGTGCCGTGATGGGAGCTGGTGGGTGCCGTGATGGGGAGCCGGCCGGTGCCGTCTGCTTCGCGGGGCGCACCTTGCCGCCGAGGGCGTCGAATGCGCCGCGGGGCACGCCGCCGCCGGCCGAGGGGGAAGAGGTTCCGAAGAGGTTCTCCTCCTCGCCCCTGATGCGAGCGCGGATCGAGTGCCCGGGACGGGCCGGTCGGCCCAGCCCGGACCCGCCTCGACGGCCGGGGCTCGACGTCGGGCTCGACGGCCGGGCTCGGTGTGGCCGGGGCTCGACGGCCGGGCTCGGTGTGGCCGGAACTCGTCGGTCGGGATGCCCGGTCCGGGATGAGTTTCGGCTGGAATGCGTGGAAGCTCGCACACGGACCACTCGAAGGACAGGCCGGGCACGGCGGAGAACCCCTGGGGGCCGGCCCGGCCAGGCTTCTCCGGTTCAGCCCACGTGCCGGAGGAGCCGCCCCGGGGGCCCTGCCGCTCACCCCGCCCGGTGGCCGTACGCCCCCGTCTCCGCCCCGTCGGTCAGTTCAGCCCGCCCCGCTCGCACACCATCCTGGCCACCTCACGGAGCTTGATGTTGTTCTCCTGCGAGTAGCGGCGCAGTACGTCGAACGCCGCTTCCTCGGTGAGCCGGTGGCTGGCCATGACGATGCCTAGGGCCTCGCCGATGAGATGGCGGGTGGCGACGGCCTGTTCGAGCTGGGCCTCGGTACGGGCGCTGGACAGCGCGACGGCGGCGTGGGAGGCCAGCAGCCAGCCCGCCAGTTCGCTGTTCTCGGTGAAGGCGCCGGGCTTGCCCGAGTACATGTTGAGCGCGCCCAGCTCCTCGTCCTCGGTGTACAGCAGGAAGCCCATCATGCTGCCCACACCGAGCCGCCGTGCCTCGGGCGCGTAGGCGGGCCAGCGCGGCTGGTCGCCGGTGAAGTCCGCGATCCGGAACACCCGCTCCTTGAGCGAACCACGGGCTGCGTCGAAGCACGGCCCCTCACCCGTCCGCTCCTGGAGCCGGTCGCTGTCCACGACGAACTGATGGGTGGGGGCGAGAGTGCGCACCTTCTTTCCGCGCAGGACGAGAATGCCCGCCGCGTCGCAGCCCTCCACCAGCTCGACGGCCGAGTCGGTGACCCTCTTCAGCGTGTCCTGGACGGTCTCCTGCGCGAGCAGGTCCCGCGCCATCGACGCCATGTGTTGCGCGAACCGAGCCCAGTCCACACCGATCTCCCCAGTGCCGCACCGATAGGTCTCGGCCTCAGTGTCGCACCCGGGCTCCGGCCGGCCGACGGACGGCCCTCGCGAAGACCACGCCTTCCCTCCTGCCCCACCCCCGCCCCGGCCTGCCCCGCCCCGGCCGCAGAGAGCCCCGGCCACCCCGCCGCGGGATGCCGCGGACGGGACGGCCGGGGCTTCAGACGACCCTGGCGAGAGCTTCGGGCTTCAGCCGCCGCCAGGCTTCAGGCCACCGGCGTGGCCCCGGCGAACTCCTTGGTGAAGGCCGCGGTGAAGTCCTTCAGATCGGCCGGCTTGCGGCTGGTGATGAGTGCGTTGGGGCCGGCGCGGCAGATGTGCACGGACTCATCGACCCAGGTGCCCCCGGCATTGCCGATGTCGGTGCGCAGACTGGGCCACGAGGTGAGCGTCCGCCCGGCGACGACCCCGGCCTCGATCAGCGTCCAGGGCGCGTGGCAGATGGCGGCCACCGGCTTCCCCGCCTCGAAGAACGAGCGGGCGAACGCGACGGCGGCGGGGTTCAGCCGGAGCGCGTCCGGGTTGGCGACCCCGCCGGGCAGCACCAGCGCGCCGAAGTCATCAGGTGAGACGTCGTCCACCACCCCGTCGACCGGAAAGGTGTCGGCCCGGTCCAGGTGATCGAACGCCTGCACCCGGCCGGGCTCCGTGGAGACCAGTGAGGGCACGTCACCGGCGTCGAGCACGGCCTGCCACGGCTCGGTCAGCTCCACCTGCTCGATCCCCTCGGGGGCCACCAGAAATGCGATCTTCACGCCTGCTCACTCCCTCTCTTTCGGGCTGTCTCCGTCCACGGGCCATCGCCCGGACGATTCGAGTACCCGCCGGGTGCGGGTCCACCTGTGAAGGCCCCGGGAATCTCCGGAGGCCCGCCCGACGCACCCGGCTCCCCGACCCTCCCGGCCGCCTCAGTGCCCCGGCCCCCACCCCCCCCTCACGGTTCGGCACGGAAACTTGCGGTTGTGGCAAGGTGGGCTCATGGAACGCGCTACGGACGACGAGGTGCTCGACGCGGTGGGGCCGCAGCTCCGCGCACTGCGTCGGGCGCGCGGCATCACTCTCGCCGAGCTGTCGGCGACCACCGGAGTGTCCGAGAGCACCCTGTCCCGGCTGGAGAGCGGGCGGCGCCGGCCGAGCCTGGAACTGCTGCTGCCCCTGGCCCGTGTCTACGGCGTTCCGCTGGACGACCTGGTCGGTGCCCCGAGTACCGGTGACCCCCGGATCCACCTCAAGCCGATCACCCGGTTCGGCATGACGTTCATCCCCCTGTCCCGCCGGCCGGGCGGTACCCACGCGTTCAAGATGATCATTCCTGCCCGGCCGGAACCGCTGGAACCCACCCCGCAGACCCACGAGGGCTTCGAGTGGCTCTACGTGCTCAACGGTCGTCTGCGGCTCGTGGTCGGGGAGCGCGACCTGACGCTGCCGCCGGGCGAGGCGGCCGAGTTCGACACCGCCTTGCCGCACTGGCTGGGCAGCGCGGACGGCGGCGTGGTCGAACTGCTCATCCTGTTCGGTCTCCAAGGGGTCCGTTCGCACGTACGCACCGACACCCCTCAGCCCCGCGACAGGAACCGGCGGTGATCACCGCCCGCCGCTGAAAGGGCCAGGAACCGGCGGCGCCCCCACCCTTCGCTGAGAAGTGGCGCCCGCCGTCCGGCTCGCGGGTTCACGCCGCCGGCGCATGATCCGGCGTGGGCGGGGTACTGAGTCTGGCTGGCTGGGAAGGGCTGTGACCTGGGGAGGTCGGACGAGCCCTTCCCGGCCCTCTTCGGTGGAACAGACGCTGAAGATTGCCGGAAATGTTTTTCCTGTGTCCGTCGGGGAAGCGGACCTTCAAGTGCTTCGGAAAGCAGGCACGCCCCGTGGGCCGGGTTTCACACGACCACGCGCGGCGTCTTCATGCCGTCCGTGCCCAGTGCCCTCCCTCCCACGGTGCCAGTCAGTCCCTCGCCGGCATCTCTTCTCGGAGGCACACGATGCACCGTTCCACGACCTCTCGCAGGCATTCCCATGACGACGCACCCGACACCGCCGCGGCCTTCGCCCGGCTGGCCGCGCTGCCCGACGGGCCCGAGCGCAGGCAGTTGCGGGACGAACTGGTGGGGGTCTGGCTGCCCATGGCCGGGCGGATAGCGGGCCGCTTCAACGGACGCGGCGAGAGCGCCGAGGATCTACGTCAGGTCGCCGCGATGGGGCTGGTCAAGGCGGTGGACCGCTTCGACCCCGACCAGGGCCGGGCCTTCGAGGCGTACGCGGTCCCCACCATCACCGGCGAGGTGAAACGCCACTTCCGTGATGCCCTGTGGGCCGTGCACGTCCCCCGCCGTGTCCAGGACCTGCGCAACCAGGTCCGTCGCGCCCGCCGCGAACTCACCGACCGCTCCGGCGGCCGGGAGCCCGGCGTCCAGGAGATCGCCGCGCACGCGGGGCTCAGCGAGAGCGAGGTGCGCGACGGGCTGGAGGCCCTGGAGTGCTTCAGCACCCTGTCCACCGATGCCGTCACCCCGGGCGCGGAGGGCCCCTCCCTGGGCGACCGACTCGGGAACGACGACCAGAGCTACGACAGGGTGGTGGACCGGGTCGCCGTCAGCCCCTACCTGCGCCGACTCCCCGAACGCGAACGGACCATCCTCCACATGCGCTTCTTCCAGGGCATGACCCAGAGCAGCATCGGCGAGGAACTCGGCCTCTCCCAGATGCACATCTCCCGCATCATCACCCGCTGCTGTACCCGGCTGCGCCACCAGGTCACCGCCGAGGCGGCGTAGCGGGGGCGGCCACCCCGGAACAGGGGGCCGCCGCACACGACTCGTTGTAGGGTGAGGAGAACGCCCCTGACCTGCAAAAACGCAGGCGGGGAGCCTTCTTCGGGAGTACCGATGCTACGTACGATGTTCAAGTCCAAGATTCATCGCGCCACCGTCACCCAGGCCGACCTGCACTACGTGGGATCCGTCGGGGCCGACCCCGCCGAGCCGGTACCGGGCTCGGACCAGCGGCACAGCCCCCACGTCGCCGGTCGCACCGCACCCGCTGCCGACCGGAAGCCACGTACCGCCGCCGCGGGCTGAGACACCGTTCCCGATTCCCCCCGCCCTCCCTCACAAGCGTTCCAAGAAGGAGTCCCATGAGTGAGACCGAGATCCGCGACGACCGTGCGGCGGGCCGGCTGGAGGCCGTGCAGGGCGACGAGGTCGTCGGACACATCGCGTACTTCGTGCTCGACGCCCCCTCGCCGGCCCTCGTGCCCGTGCACACCATCGTGGAGCCCGCCCACGAGGGCAAGGGCATCGCCGGGTCGCTCGCCCGCGAGCTGTACACCATCGCCGGGCGTGCGGGGGTCGCCGTGGCGCCGCTGTGCCCGTACGTCGTCAAGTGGGCCGAGCGGCACCCCGAAGAGGCCCCGGCCGCCTCCCCCGAGTTGCTCGGCGCGGCGCGGCAGTGGCTCGTGGCCCACCCCGGCCGCTTCTGAGAGTCCCGATCCGTCGCCGTGCTCGCCCTGCTGCACACCTCACCCGTCCACGTCCCCGTCTTCGACGCGCTGCGCGACGAGGACCACCCCGGCCTGCCGCTGCGGCACCTCGTCCACGAGGAACTCCTGGACCGGGCCCGCCGGGAGGGACCGGGGGCCGTGGCGGGTGAGGTGCGCGCCGCCGTGGAGGGCGCCGTCCGTGACGGGGCGCGGGCCGTGCTGTGCACCTGCTCGACCCTCGGCTCCGTCGCCGAGGGGCTCGGCACCGCCGTACCGGTCCTGCGGGTCGACCGGCCGATGGCCACCGCCGCGATCGCCGCCGCCATGGCCACCGCCGGGCCACGGGGCCATGCGCTCGGCGACCACGCCGGCCACGATGGCCCGATTGGGCGCGGGGGCCCCGCCACCCCTGCCGTTCTGGTCCTCGCCACCGTCGACAGCACCCTCGGCCCGACCGTCGCGCTCGTCGAGGAGGAGGCGCGGCGGGCCGGGCGGACCGTCACCGTCCGCAGCCGGCTGGTCGACGGCGCCTGGGACCGTTTCACGGCCGGGGACACCGAAGGCTGTGCCCGGCTGGTCGCCGCCGCGGCGGACACCGTCACCGACGCCGACGCGATCGTTCTCGCCCAGGCGTCCATGGCCCCCGCCGAGCGGCTCGTCACCACCGCGCTGCCGGTGCTGTCCAGCCCGCGCCCGGGGCTGGCGGCGGCGGTCGTGGCCACCCGTCCGGGTGAGCGGGGGTGAGTGAGGGCGGCCGGGCCGGGTAGTCGGGGGATGAGTCCAGAGCCAAGCTTCGTCAGCGGCCGGAGGACAGCGCCATGACCGAACCGTTTCCCGACCCCGTCCATCCGGGCGGACCGGATCCGTATCCCAGCCCGGTACCACCCCCCGCGCCCCCGCCGGGCCCAGGCCCGGGCCCGGACCCGAGCCCCCAGCCGCCTCCCGCACCCCCGCCGGGCCCGGACCCGAACCCGGCCCCGCAGCCGCCTCCGGCGCCCCGGCCGGTCCCGGGCCCCGGGCCGTCCCCGATCCCGCCGGGCCCGGAACCCACACCCCAGCCGGAACCCGGCCCGCCGCTGAGATAGGCACCGGGCCCCGCCACGCGCGGGGCCCGTCCGCCGTACCGGCCCGAACCCGGGCGCACCTCAGACCGACAAGACCATGACTGAAGAGGTCGGCGAGGCAGACAGGACCGTCGAAGCCGACAAGGCCGTCGAAGCCGACAAGGCCGACGCCGACGCATCGGCCCGGACGCCCTCGCTCAGGCCGGGACCTCGGCCCGGTCCCCGCCCCACAGGGTGTGGAACGACCCCTCCTGGTCCACCCGCCGGTACGTGTGCGCCCCGAAGAAGTCCCGCTGCCCCTGCGTCAGCGCCGCGGGCAGCCGCTCGGCACGCAGTGCGTCGTAGTACGCCAGCGCCGCCGCGAAGCCCGGCGTCGCCACCCCCTGCCGCGTCGCGGCGACCAGCACCTCGCGCCAGTCGTCCTGCGCGGCGGCGATCTCCTGGGCGAACGTGTCGTCGGAGAGCAGGCTCGGCAGATCGGGTCGGGTGTCGTACGCCTCGCGGATGCGGTCCAGGAACGCCGCGCGGATGATGCAGCCGCCGCGCCAGATCGAGGAGACGGCGCCCAGGTCGACCTTCCAGTCGTACTCGTCGCTGCCCGCGGCGATCTCATGGAAGCCCTGGGTGTACGACACGATCTTCGAGGCGTACAGCGCCTGCTCCACCCGGTCCGCGAAGGCCCCCGCCTCCGCCTCGCCGAGCGGTGTCGCCTTCGGTCCGGCCAGGCCCCGCGAGGCGTCCCGCAGCGCGGCGTGCCCGGACAGCGAGCGCGCGAAGACGGCCTCGGCGATACCGGAGACGGGTACCCCCAGGTCGAGCGCGATCTGGACGGTCCAGCGGCCGGTGCCCTTCTGCTCGGCCTGGTCGACCACCACGTCCACGAACGGCTTGCCGGTCGCGGCGTCCACGTGCGACAGCACCTCGGCGGTGATCTCGATCAGATAGGAGTCCAGCCGCCCCTGGTTCCAGGTGCGGAAGATCTCCGCGATCTGCGCGGGAGAGTACCCGGCGACATCGCGCAGCAACTGGTACGCCTCGCCGATCAGCTGCATGTCGGCGTACTCGATGCCGTTGTGGACCATCTTCACGAAGTGCCCGGCGCCGTCCGGACCGACATGCGTCACACAGGGCGCCCCGTCCGCCGCCTTCGCCGAGATCTTCTCCAGCATCGGGCCGAGCGAGTCGTACGACTCCTTGGGCCCGCCCGGCATGATGCTCGGGCCGTGCAGCGCGCCCTCCTCGCCGCCGGAGACGCCCATGCCGACGAAGTGGATGCCCTGCTCCCGCAGTTCGCGCTCACGGCGCCGGGTGTCCGCGAAGTGTGCGTTGCCACCGTCGATGATCATGTCGCCGGGCTCCAGGAGCGGTGCGAACTCCTCGATCACCGCGTCCGTCGGATCGCCCGCCTTCACCATGACCACCAGGCGGCGGGGCCGCTCCAGCGCCGCGACGAAGTCCTTCGCGGTCTCGGCCGCGATGAACTCGCCCTCGTCCCCGAACTCCGCCACCAGGGCGCGCGTCCGCGCGGCGGTGCGGTTGTGGACCGCCACCGTGTAGCCGTTGCGGGCGAAGTTGCGGGCGAGATTGCGGCCCATGACCGCGAGTCCCGTGACGCCGATCTGGGCTGTGTTGCTCATTCCGCCTGCTCCTCAACGATCCGGTCGGAAACGATCCGGCCGGATCCCTCGATCCAGCAAAACCTCGGGCACAACTCTCTGCACATGCATCTTCGGGCGATCCGGCACGATGCGACACGCCGGTCCTTCCCGCCGTCTTCCCGCCGTCTTCCTATCGTCTTCCGGTCGTCTTCCGGGCGTCTTCCCGTCGTACCTTTGTATCCAGAGCCATCCTGACGTGCCGGTACGCCGGGCGCACCTCCGGGGCACGGTACCGCTCAGTACGTTCCGGGCGGCCCGTCCGCCTCAGCCGTCGCACATCGCAACTGGCCAACGAACGGCTGTTCCAGGCCATTTGACCGGGCAGCGTATCGATTGCCGTCTTGTCATGGCCTGTTCCCCGCACCTACTTTTGGGCCTCCTGACGCACGTCGAGGGGGCACTTCATGGCCGTACGCGGCCGGCACCGCCGGTACCAGCCGAACAGGATCAACCGCGCCTCGCTGACCGTGACGGCGGGTGGCGCCGGGATGGCCCTGCCGTTCATCGGCACCGGCGTCGTGCACGCCGCGGATGTGGCGACCTGGGACAAGGTCGCCGCCTGCGAGTCGACCAGCGACTGGAACATCAACACGGGGAACGGCCACTACGGCGGCCTCCAGTTCAGCCAGTCCACCTGGGAGGCGTACGGCGGCTCGGCCTATGCGGCCCGCGCCGACCAGGCCACCAAGGACCAGCAGATCGCCGTCGCGGAGAAGGTGCTCGACGGGCAGGGACCCGGTGCCTGGCCGGTCTGCGGCGAGCGGGCCGGGCTGACCCGGGGCGGCGCCGATCCGGACATCGATCCGGACGGTGGCAAGGGCGGGAGCGGTGGAAAGGGCGGAGCCAAGGCCGGTGCCGCCGAGCGCAAGGCCGCCAAGGCGTCCGCACCGGACGTCCAGCCGCAGACCACCCCGCAGTCCCGCGCGGGCAAGGCCGAGATGTACACCGTCGTCCGCGGTGACTCCCTGTCCGGCATCGCCGACGAGCGGGACGTCAGCGGCGGCTGGCGGGGCCTGTACGCGGCCAATCGGACCACGATCGGCGGCGACCCGGACCTGATCCTGCCGGGCCAGCGGCTCAGTCTCGACGGCAAGGCGGGCACCGCCACCGCCCCGCCGAAGAAGAAGGACCCCGCTCCCAAGGCGACCCCGAAGCCGAAGGAGTCGAAGAAGACCGAGACCGCCAAGAGCGACGGCAAGCGCACCCAGAGCAGCAGTCCCTCGCGGGTCGCGCCCGTCGCCGCGTCGGCCGGCACCCGCTACCGGGCCACCGGTTCGTCCTGGTCGAAGGGCTACCACACGGGCGTCGACTTCCCGGTGCCCACCGGCACCACCGTGAAGTCCGTCGCCGCGGGCACGGTCGTCAGCGCGGGCTGGGGCGGCTCCTTCGGCTACGAGGTGGTGGTCCGGCACGCGGACGGCCGCTACAGCCAGTACGCCCATCTCTCCGCCATCAGCGTGCGTGACGGGCAGTCCGTCAGCGCCGGGCAGCGCATCGGGCGCTCGGGCAACACCGGCAACAGTACGGGCCCGCATCTGCACTTCGAGGTGCGGACCGGGCCCGGCTTCGGTACGGATGTGGACCCCCTGGCCTATCTGCGGGCCGGAGGCGTCAAGCTCTGATCCCTCGCACACGGGTCGCGGCCGGTGCGCCGGCGGATGGGCAGCGGTCGGCTGCCCTGATCCCTCGCACGCGGGTCGCGGTCAGGTTCTGACCCGCGTGCGGTGCCGGTCCAGCAGCGGGACGTGCAGTCCGCCGTAGACCAGCCGGGGCCGCTGGGTCAGAACCCCCGGGGCGACCGGCACCGGGGCCGCCGGCGCGGACGGGACGGGCTTGGACGGGACAGGCGGGGACGGGACAGGCGGGGACGGGACAGGCACCCGCACCACGGGTGCCCCTCCTACGGGGGTGGCGCTCCGGGTGGCCTGGACGGGGCCGCCGATGCCGTCACTGTCGGCGGACGGGCCCGGCACGAACGGGTCGAGGTCGAGTGTCTTGAGGGCGTCCCCGGGCAGCGCCACGCTCCGCTGGGCACCGCTTTCCGGCCCTTCGGGCGCCGATGCCTCCGGCGATCCCGCGGACGACAGCCCCGAGGTGCGCTGGATCCGCTCGGTCGTCAGCAGGATCAGTCCGCCCGCGGCGACGACACCGCTGCTCAGGGCGAGCGCGGCGCCCGTGGTGCCGTAGCGGAAGGTCTCACCGAACATCGTGATGCCGACCGCCGCCGCCACCACCGGGTTCACGACCGTCAGCGTCGCCAGCGGCGCCGCGAGGCCCGCGCCCCGGTAGGACGCCTGCGACAGCAGCAGCCCGGCGACCGCCAGCACGCCTATCCCCAGCAGGGAGGGCCAGTCGGTGAGGGTCGGGCCGCCGGTCCAGTCGACCGCCACGGTCTTGGTGAACACCGAGGACATGCCGAACGCTATGCCGGAGCCCAGTGCCAGCACGATGCTGCGCACCACCGGATGCCGGGCCGCGGCCCGCGCGGCGGCCATCAGCGTCAGCACCACCACGACGGTGAGCACGAACGCGACCACCCGCTGACCGCTGTCCAGCGACCGGGAGTCCGAGCTGCCGACCAGGGATAGCAGCCCCGCGAGTCCGATCGTGGCCATGAGCGCGCCCCGCCAGGCGGTCGCCCCGGCCTTGCGGCCGACGAACAGGGCCGCCATCGGCAGCGCGAAGACGATGGTGAGCGCGCCCAGCGGCTGGACCACGCTGAGCGGTCCGTAGGCGAGGGCGACCACGTGCAGCAGTCCGCCGAGCCCGTTGAGGGCCACCGCGCACCACCACACCGGACGGCGCAGCGGGGCGAACTGGGCCCCGGCGGACGCCGGACCGGCCTCCGCCACGCGTTCCTGCACGATCGCTCCGCCCGCGTAGGCCACGGCGGACACCAGTGACAGCAGCACGGAGAACGCGAGGGCGCTCATGGGCGACTCCTCAGCGTCAGGCGGGGGCATGGAACCCGGCGCGGCGAACGATCGTCTTTCATAGCCAACACCTTGCCCCTTCGAAGGCTTCCCGTCGTCGTACCTGAGCACTCAATGGGTCCTACTGCCGATGGAGTACTCCAGGTCCGCAGTCCTCCCACAGGTGGGCGACTTCGGCCGTACACCCTGACGTCACCTCGGGGGCCCACCCCCGAGAAACCCTGGTACTACTGCTGTTCGTGGATCTCGACCCCGCCCTCGCGGCGCTCCGGCCGCTCGGCGGCTTCTTCGTCCTGCGCACGGTCGTGGACCAGGAGCGGTCCCCCGGCCCCGCGTTGCCGACCCTCGCGCAAGCCTATGAAGAACCGGCGTCGGATGTTTACCCGTTTTCGCTGACTTTCCGTGTCCGGAAGGTGGAGCGGGCCCTGAAGGCCCCCGAGCCCCGGATCGCGGCGTCCGTCGCGCAACTCGGCCTCGCCGCCCGCCTCTGGTCGGTGGCGCTGGGTTGCGCCGCCCTCTACGACCGGGTGCCCGACCTCGACCCGCGGCTGCTGCGCTGGGACGCCGACGCGAGCGCCCCCGACGACCTGTGGCTGACCGAGGTGCGCCCGCTGCCCGCCGAGCAGGGCCGGATCGCCGACACCGTCCTCGTCGGCCACCTCGCACCCCTCGCCGCCGCCCTGCGCACCCGGGTCCGGCTCGCCGACGGACTGCTGTGGGGCAACGCCGCCTCCGCCCTCGTCGGAGCCGGACGCGAACTGGGACGCCAGTGCCGTGCGCAGGGCCGTACGGAGGCGGCGTCCCGGGCCGCTGAGCTGACCCGGGCGCTGCTCGCCCACCCCCTGCTCGCGGGCACCGGCACGCTCACCGGGACCGGGTTCCGCCGCCGCAGTTGCTGCCTGTACTACCGGGTGCCCGGCGGGGGTGTGTGCGGCGACTGCTGCTTCCCGAGGCCACCGCGCTCTTCCGCGCGCGGCGCATCTGGGTGACCATGGGAACCGGCTGCGGCGAACAGGGGGTTCCGGGTGCGAGTGGGACTGCTGACCCGGGAGTACCCCCCGGATGTGTACGGCGGCGCGGGCGTCCATGTCGAGTTCCTCGCACGGGAGTTGGCCGAACTGGTCGACCTCGATGTGCACTGCTGGGGTGAGGGCCGCGCCGACGGTGTCCTGCGGCACCGCCCCTGGCCGCTGCTCGACGGCGCCAACGACACGCTGCGCACCTTCTCCGTGGACCTGGCCATGGTGGCCGGGCTCGAAGGCCGCGAACTCGTCCACTCCCACACCTGGTACGCCCATCTCGCCGGCCATCTCGCCAAGCTGCTGTACGGCGTCCCGCATGTGATGACCGCCCACTCGCTGGAGCCGCGGCGCCCCTGGAAGGCCGAGCAGCTCGGCGGCGGGTACGCGCTGTCGAGCTGGGCCGAGCGCACCGCGATCGAGGCGGCGGACGCGGTGATCGCCGTCTCCGGCGCCATGCGCGACGACCTCCTCGACTGCTATCCGGCGCTGGACAGGTCCCGCGTCCATGTCGTGCACAACGGCATCGACACCGCGCTGTACCGCCCCGACCCCGGCACCGACGTCCTGAAACGGATCGGGGTCGACCCGGCGCGGCCGTACGTGCTGTTCGTCGGCCGGATCACCCGGCAGAAGGGCGTGCCCCATCTGCTGCGCGCGGTGCGGGACATCGACCCCGCGGCCCAGGTCGTGCTGTGCGCGGGCGCTCCGGACACCCCGGAGATCGACCGGGAGTTCCGTGAGCTGTTCGAGGACCTGAGCCGGGTCCGGGCGGGGGTCCACTGGATCCCGAGCATGCTGCCCCGCGACGAGGTCATCCAACTCCTCACCCACGCGGCCGTGTTCGCCTGTCCGTCGGTGTACGAGCCGCTGGGCATCGTCAATCTGGAGGCGATGGCCTGCGGCACACCCGTCGTCGCCTCCCGGGTCGGCGGCATCCCCGAGGTGGTGGCACACGGTGAGACCGGTCTGCTCGTGGACGCCGACGACGCCTTCGATTCGGGCCTCGCCACGGCCCTCGACACGGTGCTCGCCGATCCGGAGGGCGCCCGCCGGATGGGCGAGGCCGGACGGGCGCGCGCGGTGGGCGAGTTCGGCTGGGACGCCATCGCCCGGCGCACGGCCCGGCTCTACGGCGAGCTGCTCGAACAGGCGTAGCCTCCCCGGCCCGGGGGCATGGATGGGGCACAACTTCGGGGTGCCAGGGTGAGGGGAGCGGCCATGCGTCGTGGAGGGCCTTCCGTGCTCGGGATCGTGCTCGCGGGCGGTGAGGGCAAACGCCTGATGCCGCTCACCGCGGACCGCGCGAAACCCGCGGTCACCTTCGGCGGCACCTACCGGCTTGTCGACTTCGTCCTGTCGAACCTGGTCAACGCCGACATCCTGCGGATCTGTGTGCTGACCCAGTACAAGTCGCACTCCCTGGACCGGCACATCACCACCACCTGGCGGATGTCCAGTCTGCTGGGCAACTACGTCACCCCCGTCCCGGCCCAGCAGCGGCTCGGCCCGCGCTGGTACCTGGGCAGCGCGGACGCCATCCTCCAGTCGCTGAACCTGGTCCACGACGAACAGCCCGAGTACGTCGCGGTGTTCGGCGCCGACCATGTCTACCGCATGGACCCGCGGCAGATGATCGCCCAGCACATCGACAGCGGCGCGGGCGTCACCGTGGCCGGGATCCGGGTGCCGCGCACCGAGTCGTCGTCGTTCGGGGTGATCAGCCCCGGCTCGGACGGCCGGACCGTCGACCGCTTCCTGGAGAAGCCCGCCGACCCGCCCGGCCTCCCCGACAGCCCGGAGTGTGTCTTCGCCTCCATGGGCAACTACGTCTTCACCACCAAGGCGCTTGTCGAGGCGCTCCAGCGGGACGCCGAGGACCCGGGGTCGGTGCACGACATGGGCGGCTCGATCCTGCCCCGGCTCACCGACCGAGGCGAGGCCCGGCTCTACGACTTCAGCGAGAACCACGTCCCGGGCGAGACCACCCGGGACCAGGGCTACTGGCGGGACGTCGGCACCCTGGACGCGTACTACGAGGCCCATATGGACCTGATCGCCGAGCGTCCGGCGTTCAACCTGTACAACCGGCAGTGGCCCATCTACACCCACTCGAACCAGCTCTCCCCGGCCCGGTTCAACGCGGGCGGCATGGCCGGCGAGTCGATCATCAGCGCCGGGTGCCTGATCCGGGGCCAGGTCACCCGTTCGGTGCTGTCGCCCGGGGTGGTTGTCGATCCGGGCGCGGTGGTGCAGGGCTCGGTGCTCCACGACAACGTCCACATCGGCCGGGGCGCGGTGGTGCGCGGGGCCGTGCTGGACAAGAACGTGGAGGTCCCGCCCGGCGCGACCATCGGCGTCAACCCGCACCGGGACGCCGAGTTGTACACGGTCTCCGAGGACGGGGTGATCGCGCTGGGCAAGGGGCAGCGGGTCTCCTGACGGTACGGCCGAACGGGTGTCATGGGGCCGCTGCGGCGGCTGTGACCTGCGTGATCAGCGCCGCGCCACACTTCCGACTTAATCCGTTGTTAACTGTACGTAACCTGATCGTACTTGACCGTAATCGCCCGAACGTTATTCACTGCTTGCCCACCCACCGCCGACGCGAGGCAAGCCGTGACCCCTGACCTGCTCGCCCCCCTCGACCTGGCGTTCTGGAACATCGAGACCGACCGCCACCCCATGCACCTGGGTGCCCTCGGGGTGTTCGCCGCACCGTCACCCACCGCGGGCGCCCACGCCGCCGAACTGCTCGCGGCCCGCGCCGCCGGGGTCCCGGGACTGCGGATGCGGATCCGGGACGTATGGCAGCCGCCCGGTCTGCGGCACCCCCTCGCCTTCGGCGGCGCTGCCCGTGAGGCCGACCCGGACTTCGACCCCCTGGACCACGTCCGGCTGCACACCCCCACCGCCGACTTCCAGGCCGAGGCGGGCCGGCTGATGGAACGCCCGCTGCGCCGCGGCCGGCCCCCCTGGGAGGCCCACGTCCTGCCCGGCGACGGCGGCACCGGCTTCGCCGTCCTGTTCAAGTTCCACCACGCCCTGGCCGACGGACTGCGCGCCCTCACCCTCGCCGCCGCCGTCCTCGACCCCATGGACCTGCCCGTCCGCCGCCCCCGCCCCGAACCACCCCGCCGCGGCCCGCTGCCCGACCTGCGCGCACTGCCCGGCCTGGTGCGCGACGCCCTGTCCGACACGGGCCGCGCCCTGGACATCGGCGCCTCCCTCGCCGTGTCCACCCTGGCCGCGCGCCCCACCCCCGCACTCACCGCCGAGCCCAGCGGAACCCGCCGTACCGCCGGAGTCGTGGTCGACATCGACGAGGTGCACCGGGTCCGCAAATCCGTCGGCGGCACCGTCAACGACGTACTGATCGCGGTCGTCGCGGGCGCCCTGCGCCGCTGGCTCGACGAACGCGGCGACGGCAGCGACGGCGTCATGCCCCGCGCCCTCATCCCGGTCTCCACCCGCCGCCCGAGCACCGCGCACCCGCCGGGCAACCGGCTCTCCGGCTATCTGACCCGGCTTCCGGTCAACGACCCCGACCCGCTCGGCCGCCTCGGCACCGTGCGCACCGCCATGGACCGCAACAAGGAGGCCGGACCCGGCCGGGGCGCCGGTGCCGTCGCCCTGCTCGTCGACCATGTCCCGCCCCTCGCCCACCGGCTCGCCGGACCGCTCGCCGCCCAGGCCGCCCGCCTCTGGTTCGACATCCTCGTCACCAGCGTCCCGCTGCCCGGCTTCTGCCTCCGCCTCGGCGGCAGCCCGCTCACCGCCGTCCACCCCTACGCCCCCCTCGCCCGCGGTCAGTCCCTCGCGATCGCCATGTCGACGTACCGCGGAAGCGTCCACTTCGGCCTCGTCGCCGACGCCCGCGCCGTACCCGACCTGGACCGGCTCGCCCAGGCGGTGACGGACGAGGTGGCGGCCCTGATCGAGGCGTGCGAGACGTGAATCGGCGGGGCGGACGGGGGCCCGTACCTCATGGGTCGCCGGACCGTCGGGCCCGGCGCGGCCATCGTCGCTGATCACGGCCCGGCGGCCCGATCGGACGCGAGTTTGGCTCACCGGCCCGGCGCTCCGTAAAATCCACGGTTCGGACAGCGGGCGCGGACGGAGCGCCGCCAGGGCAGCAGGGAAACGACAGCGGCGATGACGGTGACACAGGACGGCTCGGCCTCCCCCGACGAGGTGGTCTACGGGCCCGGCATCGACCCGGAACGGCTCGCCGTCTGCCTCGGCGTGCTGGAGGAACTGGACAAGCTGGAGGTCGACCACCCCGACGCCATCGCCGTGCGCCGGGCCACCGCCGGGGTCTACCGCACGGTCAAGCAGCGCCGCCGCCAGGAGCGCCGGGCCGCCAAGACCGCCCACGACAAGTCGGTCACCGAGGCCACCGCCACCGGCTCCGCCGAACGCATCGACGACGAGACCGAGGGCCTGCTGCCCTCCTCCCGCACCGAGCGCGGCCGGATCGCCGGAATACTCCAGCGCCCCCGCTCCTGCTACATCTGCAAGACCCGGTACGTCGAGGTCGACTACTTCTACCACCAGCTCTGCGAGAAGTGCGCCGACGAGAACCGCGCCAAGCGCGACGCCCGCGCCGACCTCACCGGCAAGCGCGCGCTGCTCACCGGCGGCCGGGCCAAGATCGGTATGTACATCGCGCTGCGGCTGCTGCGTGACGGCGCCCACACCACCATCACCACGCGCTTCCCCAAGGACGCCATCCGCCGCTTCAAGGCCATGGACGACTCGGCCGACTGGATCCACCGCCTTGAGGTCGTCGGCATCGACCTGCGCGACCCCGCCCAGGCGGTCTCCCTCGCCGAGCGGGTCGCCGGGCAGGGGCCGCTCGACATCCTGATCAACAACGCGACCCAGACCGTACGCCGGCTGCCCTCCGCCTACGCCGCCCTGGTCGACGGCGAGAGCGCGCCGCTGCCCGCCGGTGAACTCCCCGCCCACCAGGTGATCGGCGCCTTCAACTCCGGCGCGGTCGACGGACTGGCCGCGCTGCCCCTCGGCACCTCCGGGCTCGACGCGCAGCAGGTCGCCGACCTCGCCCTCGTCGCGGGCAACGCCAGCGTGGAGCGGCACCGCGACGGCACCGCCATCGACGCGGGCGGCCTCGTCCCCGACGTCGTGGACAGCAACACCTGGGTGCAGAGCATCGACCAGATCTCCCCGGTCGAACTCCTGGAGACCCAGCTGTGCAACTACACAGCGCCGTTCATCCTGATCAGCGCCCTGCGACCGGCGATGGCCGAGGCCGCGCGCACCGCCGCGAGCAAGCGGGCCCATATCGTCAACGTCTCGGCGATGGAGGGCGTCTTCAGCCGCGGCTACAAGGGCGCCGGACACCCCAACACCAATGCCGCCAAGGCCGCGATGAACATGGTCACGCGGACCAGCGCGCAGGAGATGTTCGAGTCCGACGGCATCCTGATGACCTCGGTCGACACCGGCTGGATCACCGACGAGCGCCCGCACTACGACAAGCTGCGCCTCGCCGACGCCGGTTTCCACGCCCCGCTCGACCTGGTCGACGGCGCGGCCCGCGTATACGACCCGATCGTGCGCGGCGAGCAGGGCGAGGATGTGTTCGGTGTCTTCCTGAAGGACTACGCGCCCGGCAAGTGGTGAGCCGTCCGCTCACCAGAACGAACGGCCGTTGTCGGCCACGTCCGCCATGTCCGACCAGGCGATCCCGATGAGCAGCGCCCCGATGCCCAGGAGAAGAGCCGCCAGGGCGAGCGCGTAGTAGAGGACGACCCGGGACAGGTCCCGGTGGTCGGGCCGGCTCCGCTCGGGCGGCGGCGCGGGCGCGGCCGGGGGCGGAGTGACCGGGGGCGGTGCGGCCGAGCCGGGATGGTTCTCGCTCATGTCCTGTCCACCTTCCGGGGACCGTCCACCGGAGCGTCCCGGCAGGTGGGCCGGGGTGTGCCGAGCCGGCGAACGCTGCCTCCACGATCGCATCGGGCATCGAGGACTGCCATTCGCGACCTTCGACCACGCCCCCCTCGCGGCGTACGGGACTACACCCCGGGCCGGGGCCGCACGCCGGGCCGGGGCCGCACGCCGGGCCGGGGCCGCACCCCGGGCCGGGGCCGCACCCCGGGCCGGTTCACGGCGCCCGGCCGGGAGTGCCGGGCCGGGCGTGTGCCGGGCCCCGACGACGTCCAGCACCGGCCGCCGGTCCGCCAGCGCTCCGGCGGCGAGACCGGGCACCTTGCCCGCGTCGTCGGCCCGGCGCAGGGCGATCGCGTCCTCGCCCAGCGGGTCGCGTGCGAAGGCGGCGGCCTCCGCCGGACGCGTCGGGTCCGGCATCCTCCGCCGGTCCCATCGGGTCGCCCTGGGCCCGCAGGGACAGCGCGCTGAGCGCGCTTTGCGGTGAGAGCCCCCGGCCGGGGGAGACGGCGGCGAGACAGCGTGCGGCCGGCAGATGGAGCGGCCATCAGCCCGTCGATGTCGCGCGGTTCCATGCGTCCGCCCTCCCACGAGACAGCCGTACGGCCGCGCAGCAGATCATGGCGGGCTTTCGGCCCGGCCAACAGCAGTTGAACGGCGCAACCATCTCGAAGCTCCGTTCGTGACGTTACGCCGATGGAGTGACTCCAAAATGACGCATTATGTAACAAATAGGTGTAGAACTGGATGGAGCGGCCACCGGCCGATGTCCGATAGTTACCCGTTGTTTTCAGCCCCATCGAGCAGGGGGCCGCTCATTTGGTTAATCTGGAGGGCGACGGACAGCATCAAGGGGTCCCACCCACGCCCATGGTCCGTCCCGGGACAAGCCGGTTCACCACGGCCTTGCTCTCAGCCAAGTTGCCGGCGCCACCGCGTCCGAACGTTCAAGCCAGCCCCGAGCGGGCGTCCGGTGCCGGAGCGCAGTGCGGCCGGAGACGTCCGAGGGTGACCCGACACATAAGGAGTGCGCGGTGACACCGGAGAAGCCGAATCCCGATCAAGGCCCCGAGGACCGCCCCAAGCGCCCGGGCCGTAAGCCGGGCGACATCTGCAGTCTCGACGTGTGGGCCCGCTCGGCCCCCATCCGTCTCGCGGGATACGAGGACGACCTCGCCGAGCCGCACATCCTGCCCAGCGTCGACTGACGCGATCGCGACGCCGTCCGCGCGGGAGACCGCCGGACGGCGTCGCGATCGCCGACCGCACGGGCGTGCCGACACACGCCCCTGCCGGCCGGAGGGGCCGGGGCCGCGAGGCCCCGCCCGGTCCGGTGCGGTTCAGCCCACCGGGGTCTTCGACTCCTCGGCGAGGCGCTCCATGCCGCTGGTCGTCTTCAGCGGCTTCTCCTTCAGGAACACCACGGCGAGCAGCGCGAGCGCGGCGAACGGCGTGGCGATGAGGAACAGATCGGCCGTGGCCACCCCGTAGGCGTGCTCCACGATCTCGCGCATCGGCTCGGGCAGGGTGGTCATGTCCGGCACGTGCGAGGACTCGCCGCCCCCGCCTGCGCCCCCGGTCGCCGCGTCGCTGACCCCGGCCTCCTGGAGGCCCTTGGTCATCTCGTCGGCGACCCGGTTGGCGAGGATCGCGCCGAGGACACTGGTGCCGATGGTGCCGCCCATGCTGCGGAAGAAGGACAGCACGGAGGTGGCGGCGCCCAGTTCGGCGGCGGGCACGTCGTTCTGCGCGGCGAGCACCAGGTTCTGCATCAGCATGCCCACACCGACACCGAGCACGGCCATGTACAGGCTGAGCAGTCCGAAGTGGGTGCCCGCGTCGATGGTGGCGAGCAGCCCCAGACCGGCGGTCATGATGATCCCGCCCGCCACCAGGTACCGCTTCCACTTGCCGGTACGGCTGATGACCTGACCGGCGACCGTGGACGACACCAGCAGCCCCAGGATCATCGGCAGGCTCATCAGCCCCGCGACGGTCGGCGACTTGCCGAGGGCGACCTGGAAGTACTGGGAGAGGAACACCGTCCCGCCGAACATGGCGACACCGACGAACAGGCTGGCCACGGTGGTCAGGGAGACCGTGCGGTTGCGGAAGATGTCCAGCGGGATGACCGGCTCGGGGACGCGGGACTCCACGCCGACCGCGGCCACCAGCAGCACCACACCACCACCGGCGAGGGCGAGCGTCTGCCAGGACGCCCAGTCGAACCGGTTGCCCGCCAGCGACACCCAGATCAGCAGGGCGCACACACCGGCCACGATCAGGAACGCGCCCAGCCAGTCGATCTTCACCTCACGCCGGACCGTGGGCAGCCGCAGGGTGCGCTGGAGCAGCGCGATCGCGATCAGCGCGAACGGCACCCCGATGAAGAAGCACCAGCGCCAGCCGAGCCAGTCGGTGTCCACCATGACCCCGCCGACCAGCGGTCCGGCGACCGTGCCCACGGCGAAGACCGCGCCGAAGATACCCGCGTACCGGCCGAGTTCCCGCGGCGGGATCACCGCGGCCATGACGACCTGGGCGAGCGCGGTCAGACCACCGGCGCCGATGCCCTGGATCACCCGGCTGAAGATGAGCAGACCGACGCCCTGCGAGAACCCGGCGAGCAGCGAACCGACGACGAACATCGCCAGCGACAGCTGAAGCAGCAGCTTCTTGTTGTAGAGGTCGGACAGCTTGCCCCACAGGGGCACGGTGGCGGTCATCGCCAGCAGTTCGGAGGTGACGACCCAGGTGTAGGCGGACTGGCTGGCACCGAGGTCGGCGATGATCCGGGGCAGGGCGTTCGCCACGACCGTGCCCGCGAGGATCGCGACGAACATTCCGGCCATCAGACCGGACATGGCCTGGAGTATCTGCCGTTGGGACATGGAGGTGGGCGACGACGCCTTCTCGGGCGTCTGCGGTGGTGCGGTCACGACGGGCTCTTTCGAAGGGGAGGGAGAGGAAGGAAAGGGAAGGCAAAGGGAGGGGAGGGGGAGGGGCGCCGGTCAGTCCGGCGGCGTGGGGGCGGGCAGCCCGGCGGCCAGCATCGTGAACGTCTCCCGGAACACGTCGGCGAACCGCCGTTCCTCGGGCCGGGCGCTCCAGTGCTCCATGGAGACCCGGACCGCCGTACCGGCGACGGCGACCAGCAGCCGCGGGTACAGGTCGAGGTCCTGGCGCGCGGACTCACAGCCGGCGGGCGCCGGGGGCTCCCCGGAGGCACCGGCGGTCGTCTCTTCCGCGGAGCCGCTCCGCAGCCGTGCCGTGACGGCCTCGGCCAGCGCCGTCTCGTCCGACATGTGCGCGCCGAGGCTGCGCACCAGCAGATGCGGTGCCTTGCGCAGCACCTGGGCGTGCAGGTTCCACAGCTCGTGCTGCTGCTCGGCCCCGGCGAGTTCCGCGGCGATCGCCTCGCGTACGGCGTCCAGCGGTGACAGTTCGGCCGGGGCCTGCCGGACGGCGTCCCGCATACGGGTGCTGATACCGGTGTCGATCACGACGAACGCGTCGTCGCGCGAGTCGAAGTAGTTGAAGAACGTCCGTACGGAGACACCCGCCGCGGCGCTGATGGCCTCGACGGTGACCTGGTCCACCCCGTGCTCGGCGGCCAGACGTACCGCCGCCTCCGCGAGCGCGGCACGCGTGGCCCGCTTCTTGCGCTCACGCAGTCCGCCCCCGGCGGCCTTCTTCTCCGGCATGACGTGCAGCATATGCAAAGCTGCATGTCGTGCAAAATTAATAATCGGTCCCGCGCCCGCGTCTCCCGGGGCGACATCCCTGCGCGACGTCCCAGGTGAGACAGCCTCTGGCGTCCCTTGACGGGACGGCCTCGGCGCTACATCTCAGGCGGGACCGCCTCGACGCCACGTCCCTGGCGGGACGGCCCCGGCACGACGCCGCCCGCGGCCTCGACGCCCCGCCCCTCACCCACCCCCGCCCGTTTCCGCGGCCCAACCCCCGGCTCGTCACCCACCCGGTACCCACCCATCACCACCCGTCACCCACCCCTCACCCGCCCCGCGCCACCCCCGTGCTCTCCCGTTCGATCAGTCTCGGTACCGGTACCTGCACCATCCGCGCCGGGCCGCCGTCGAGCAGGGCCGTCAGTTCGCGGGCCGCCGTGCGGCCGAACTCCACGGTGTCGCGGGAGAGCGCGGACAGCCACGGCTTGACCATGCGGCACAGGGCGGAGTCCTCCCACGCCACCACCGACACATCGCCCGGCACGGAGAAGCCGAGCCCCGCGGCGGCGGCGACTCCGGCGACCGCCATCACGTCGTTGTCGTAGACGAGGGCCGTCGGGGGAGTGGGCCCGGACAGCACCCGGCGGGTCACGGCCGCGCCCTCGGCGTCGGAGTAGTCGGTAGTCACCGAGCGCACCTCGGTCAGTCCGCGCCGCTCCGCCTCCGCGCGCAGGGTACGGATCCGGCGCTCGGTGTGCGCGAGCCCCGCGAGGCCCGCGATGTGCACGATCCGCCGGTGGCCGAGGGCGGTCAACTCGTCCACCACCGCCGCCATCGCGCCCGCGTCGTCCGCCCACACCGTGGACAGCCCGGGGTGGTCCCCCTCCGGCGGGCCGCCGATGACCACGGCGGGCAGGCCCAGTTCGTCCAGCAGGGCCGGACGCGGATCGTCGGTACGGGGGTCGACCACGAGCACCCCGTCCACCCGGTGCTCGGCCCACCAGTGCCGGTAGACGTCGCACTCGTCGGCGATGTCCCGCGCGATCTGGAACAGCAGCCCCAGGTGCCGCTCGGCCAGCACCTCCTGGATGCCGGAGACCAACTGGAGGAAGAACGAGTCCACGCCGAGCGTGCCGGGGGGTCGGGCCAGCACGAAGCCGACCGTCGCGGCACCCTCCCCGGACAGGGCCCGGGCCGCCGTGCTCGGCCGCCAGCCCAACTGCTCGGCGACCCGGCGGACCCGGTCCCGGGTCACCTCGGAGACCCCTGGACGTCCGTTCAACGCGAAGGACACCGCGCTCTCCGAGACCCCGGCCCGCCGTGCGATGTCCTTCATCGTCGGCCGGCGCGCGGGAGACCGCTTGCCCGTCACGTGCTGCTCCCCACTGGAATCCCCACTCGGATCTCCACTCGGATCCCCACTCGGAAGGCGCGCGCGGCGCGGTGGAAGTAGACGACGTACTAATGCGCTTGAGTGGCATCACCCTAAAGCGCATTAGTGAACTCCCGCAAGAGCCGGTCAACCACCCTTCTGACCTGGTGGTTTGATCAGCTGGAAACTTTAGATGGGCGGAATGCATTGACTTTCCCCCATCGGCAAGTGCAGTGTCTGCCCGACACCTCCGGTTCATCCCGGCCCGTCCCTCGGACCGGACCGCCGCAAAGGAGCACATCGTCGTGCGCATTTCCCGCCGGACCCTCGCCGCCGCTGCCGTCGTCGCCGTCCTCGTGCCGCTCAGTGCCTGCGGCTCCGGGGGAGACGACGGCGGCTCCGCCGACGCCTCGGGCAAGGTGGAGGGTGACATCACCTTCCAGACCTGGAACCTCCGCGCCAACTTCAAGGACTACTTCGAAGGCGTCATCGCCGACTTCGAGAAGAAGTACCCGGGCACCGACGTCAAGTGGGTCGACCAGCCCGCCGAGGGCTACGCCGACAAGATCAGCGCGGACGCGGCCGGCGGCACCCTGCCCGACGTCGTGAACGTCTCCCCGGACCTGGCCGCCCCGCTCGCCAAGGCGGGCCTCGCCCTCGACCTGGACAAGGCCGCGCCGCAGTACCGGAAGGAGTACCTGGAGGGCGCCTGGGCCAGCCACCAGATACCCGGCCTGACCGGCACGTACGCCTTCCCCTGGTACCTCAACACCGGCCCGCTCTTCTACAACCGGTCCCTCTTCGACAAGGCCGGTCTCGACTCCGAGCAGCCGCCGAAGACCTACGACGACCTCTTCTCGGCCGCGCTGAAGATCGCCGAGGAGACGGACGGCGAGGTCGCCACCCTCGCCAACGTCCCCACCATCGAGGACTTCGGCCGCTACGGCGTCCCGCTCATGAACGACGACGGCACCGGCTTCACCTTCAACGACGCCAAGGGCGTCGAACTCCTCACCCGGTACAAGAAGCTCTACGACGCCAAGGCGCTGGACTCGCAGGCGCTGACCGCGACGCCCGAGTCGTCCGGCAAGAAGTTCCTCACCGAGGGCGTCGCCATGAACCCCGGCAGCGCCCTGGACCTGGACAACTTCAAGAAGCAGGCGCCGAACCTGTACAAGAACATCGGCATCACCGACCAGATCACCAGCACCGGCAACGTCAACATGTACGTGATGGGCGTGATGGTCAACGCGCAGACCAAGCGGAAGCCCGCCGCCGTCGCCTTCGGACACTTCGTGACCGACGCCACCCGCCAGATGTCCTTCGCCAAGGAAGTCGCCATCTTCCCGAGCACGGCGGGCTCGCTCGACGACCCGTACTTCACCGAGGAGGACGGCACCGACGAGACCCGCGTGCGCGTCGCCTCCGCCCAGTCGCTGAAGAACGCCGTGAACTACACGCCGGTGCTGTTCAGCGAGCAGATGAAGGTCGAACTGCGCAACGCCATCGCCCGTGCGCTCCAGGGCAAGGAGAGCCCCGCAGAAGCGCTTGACAACGCTGTCAAGGCGTGTGACCGGCTGCTCCAGCAGCAGGGCTGAGTCATCATGGCGAGTCCCGCTCTCTCCCGGGTACGGCGCCAGCTGCCGACCAGCCCCTGGCTGTTCGCCGCGCCCGGACTGGTCATCATCAGCGCGTTCGTGCTGTACCCCTTCCTCTCCACCCTGGTCAACTCCTTCACCGACCGCCGCACCCTGGTCGCCGGCGAGTTCGTGGGACTCGACAACTTCCGCGAGCTGCTCCAGGACGACATGTTCTGGATCGGCCTGCGCAACAGCTCCCTCTACGTCCTCGGCGTCGTACCGGCCCTGGTGATCCTGCCGCTGCTCCTCGCGATGCTCGTGCAGAAGACCATCCCCGGCGTCACCTTCTTCCGCTCCGCCTTCTACACCCCGGTCGTCGCCTCCATCGTCGTGGTCGGCCTCATCTGGGTCTGGCTGCTGGACGAGCGCGGCCTGGTCAACTCCCTGCTCGAAACGATCGGCGTCGACCGGATCGGCTTCCTCAGCGACCAGTGGCTGCTGCTGCTCAGCGCCATGACCGTCACGGTCTGGAAGGGCCTCGGCTACTACATGATCATCTACCTCGCGGCGCTCGGGAACGTACCCCGCGAACTCCACGAGGCCGCCTCCGTCGACGGCGCCGGAGCCGTCCGCCGCTTCTTCACCGTCACCGTGCCCGCCGTCCGCTCCACCATGGTCCTCGTCGGCGCGCTCTCCTCCGTCGCCGCCTTCAAGGTGTTCTCCGAGGTCTATCTGATGGCCGGCCCCAACGGCGGACCGGCCGGCGAGGACACCACCCTCGTGATGCTCGTCCAGCGCACCGGCACCGGCCTCACCGGCCGCGTCGGCTACGCCTCGGCGATCTCCGTGGTCGTGTTCGTCGTCACCGTCGCCCTGATGCTGCTCGTGCTGCGCGCCGACCGGAAGGAGGACCGATGAGCGTCATCGAGAAGGAACGGACCGCCAAGGCCCCCGCCGCCCCGCCGCGCCCCGCCCGCCGCGGCCGGTTCACCGACGAGAACGGCCGCCGCATCCCCGTCTGGGAACTGGTCCTGCGCTACACCCTGCTGCTCGCCGTGCTCGCGCTGATGGTCGGGCCGTTCCTGTGGCAGCTCTCGACCTCCCTCAAGGGACCGACCGAGGATGTCTTCAGCTCCCCGCCCAAGTTCCTGCCGGGCGAACCGACCCTGCACAACTACGAGCGCGTCGCCGACACCATCCCGGTCTGGGACTACGCGTTCAACTCGCTGAAGGTCGCCGTCGCCAACGTCGTCACCAACTGCGTCGGCGCCGCCCTCGCCGGATACGCCCTGGCCCGGCTGCGCTACCGGGGCCGCCGCGCCGCCACCCTCGCCTTCGTCCTCGCGATGCTCGTGCCCGTGGAGGGCATCATCATCGCCCAGTTCACCACCATGCGGGAGCTGGGCCTCAACAACACCCTGATCGGAGTGCTGCTCCCCGGCTCGATCGCCTCCCTGAACGTGCTGCTGATGCGCAACGCCTTCCTGAACGTCCCCTACGAGATCGAGGAAGCCGCGTTCGTGGACGGCGCCAACGTCTGGCAGCGGTTCCTGCGGATCGCGCTGCCCTCGGTCAAGGGCACCCTCGCCGTCGTCGCCATCTTCGCCTTCATGGGCGCCTGGGACGACTTCCTGTGGCCCCTGATCGTGCTCAGCGACCCGGCCAACTTCACCCTCACCATCGGTCTGAACTATCTGCACGGCACCTTCGCCAACGACGAACGCCTCGTCGCCGCCGGAACCATCATCGCCGTCGCCCCGCTGATCCTGCTCTTCGCCTGCCTCCAGCGGTACTTCTTCCGCGGGGTCGGAGAGGGCGCGGTCAAGGGCTGACCCCCGGCCCCCTCCACCGCGGCGGCCGGGACCCTCGGGCCGCCCGACCGCCGCCCACCCCCACCCCTCACCCCCCACCAGCGAACGTACGCACAACCGAACCGGGACCTCCATGTCTTCTGCCGTGCGCTTCGGCGTCAACTACACCCCCAGCGAAGGGTGGTTCCACCACTGGCTCGACTTCGACCTGGACTCCGTACGCGCCGACCTCGACTCCCTCGCCGCCCTGGACATCGACCACATCCGGGTGTTCCCCCTCTGGCCGTACTTCCAGCCCAACCGCGCGCTCATCCGCCCGCGCGCCCTCGAACAGCTCGGCGCCCTCGTCGACGCGGCCGGGGAACGCGGCCTCGACGTCAACGTGGACGGACTGCAAGGCCATCTGAGCAGCTTCGACTTCCTGCCCGCCTGGACCCGGACCTGGCACCGGCGCAACCTCTTCACCCACCCCGACGTCCTCGACGGCCAGGCCGACCTGCTGCGCACCCTCGCCGCCTCGCTCGCCGACCGGCCCAACTTCCTCGGCATGACCCTCGGCAACGAGGTCAACCAGTTCTCGGCCGGACCCCACCCCGACCCCGACCGCGCGAGCGCCGACGAGATCGACGCCTGGCTGACCCGGATGCTCGCCGCATGCGAGGAAGGCGCCCCGGGCCGGCTCCATCTGCACGCCGAGTACGACGCCACCTGGTACCAGGACGACCAGCCCTTCACCCCCGCCCAGGCCGCCCGGCACGGCGCCGTCACCGCCGTCCACTCCTGGGTGTTCAACGGCACCGCCCAACGCCACGGCCGCGTCTCCGTCCCCACCGAACACCACGCCGCCTATCTGATCGAGCTGAGCAAGGCATGGGCCGCCGAGCCGCACCGGCCGGTCTGGCTCCAGGAGGTCGGCGCCCCCGCCCCGCTGATCCCCCCGGAGCACGCCGCCGCCTTCACCGAGGCCACCGTCGAACACGCCCTGGACTGTCCCGATCTGTTCGGCATCACCTGGTGGTGCTCCCACGACGTCTCCCGCGACCTCGCCGACTTCCCCGAACTGGAATACGGTCTGGGCCTGCTGACCAACGACCGCAAGCCCAAGGACACCGCACGCGCCCTGGCCCGCGCCGCCCGCGCACAGGCGGCGTCCCCCCGCACCCCGGCCCCCCGCACCACCGCGCTGACCGTCCCGGCCGACCCCGCCGCCCGCTCACGCTGCGCCCCCGGCGGCGACCTCTACGACGCCTACTTCCGGCTCACCGCCGACGGCGCCCGCCCCACCACCGTCCTCGACTCGCGCGCCGCCGACCAGGACCACCTCACCGCCCGCGGCATCACCGAGGTCGTCACATCCGACCAGGTGCTCCCCACCCCACCGGGAGGCACCCGCGCGTGAACCCCACCGCGCACCCGGTGCCGCCTGAGCGGCAGGAACGCACGGCACGGTTCGACCCGCGGTCGGTGGGGGAGCTGTACCCCTCGTCGGCCCCTGTCGCCGTGACCCACACCTGGTGAAGACTTCCGTAGCGACATGAAGACCTGTTGACCCACCGACCTGTTGACCCACCGACCCACGGATCCACCGGCCCACTGACCCACTGACCCACGGATCCATTGACCCACCGACCCACGAATCCACTGACTCACCGATCAACCGATCAACCGATCTGCCGATCCAGCGATCTACGGAGCACCCCGTATGCATGACGACCGCAGTCTCGTCGAAGGCCGTCTCAAGCGTGTCCTCGACGAACGCATCCGCCCCGCCGTCTACCCCGAGTCCGTGCCGCTCGACGTCGCTGTGTGGAACGCCCCCGACGAGCCGGTCCCGGTCGCCGAGGGGCTCGCGGCCGAACCCGTGCCGTTCGAGGTCGGTGCCAAGTGGGGTGCTCCGTGGGGCACCAGCTGGTTCCGGGTCACCGGTACCGTCCCCGAGGCGTGGACGGGCCGGACCGTCGAGGCCCTGCTCGACCTCGGCTTCGACGAGAACATGCCCGGCTTCCAGTGCGAGGGCCTGGTCTACCGCCCCGACGGCACCCCGGTGAAGGGCCTCAACCCGCGCAACCAGTGGGTGCGGATCGGGGCACCGGTCGAGGGCGGCGAGGAGGTACGGCTGCACATCGAGGCCGCCTCCAACCCCGTCATCCTCGACTACCACCCCTTCCTGCCCACCCGGCTCGGCGACAAGGACACCGCGGGCAGCGAGCCGCAGTACACGCTGACCCGGATGGACCTCGCCGTCTTCGACGAGACGGTGTGGCAGCTCGTCCTCGACCTGGAGGTGCTCGGCGAGCTGATGGCCGAGCTGCCCGCCGACTCGGCCCGGCGCCACGACATCGTCCGCGCCGTCGAGAAGGCGCTGGACGCCGTCGACCTCCAGGACGTCAACGCCACCGCCGACCGGGCCCGCGAGCGGCTGCGGGAGGTGCTGGCCCAGCCCGCCGTGGCCTCCGCGCACCGGATCAGCGCCATCGGCCACGCCCACATCGACTCGGCGTGGCTGTGGCCGCTGCGCGAGACCGTCCGCAAGGTCGCCCGCACCACCTCCAACATGACCGCCCTCCTGGACGACGAGCCCGACTTCGTCTTCGCCATGTCCCAGGCGCAGCAGTGGGCCTGGGTCAGGGACCACCGGCCCGAGGTGTGGGCGCGGGTGAAGAAGGCCGTCGCCGACGGGCGGTTCGTGCCCACCGGCGGCATGTGGGTCGAGTCGGACACCAACATGCCGGGCTCGGAGGCGATGGCCCGGCAGTTCGTGCACGGCAAGCGGTTCTTCCTGGACGAGTTCGGCGTCGAGAACGACGAGGCGTGGCTGCCGGACACCTTCGGCTTCGCCGCCGGGCTGCCGCAGATCATCAAGGCGGCGGGCGCCAAGTACCTGCTCACCCAGAAGATCTCCTGGTCGCAGACGAACAAGTTCCCGCACCACACCTTCCGCTGGGAGGGCATCGACGGCACCCGGATCTTCACCCACTTCCCGCCCGTCGACACCTACAACTGCTCCATGAAGGGCAGCGAGATCGCGCACGCGGCCCGCAACTTCAAGGACAAGGGCGTCGCCCGGCACTCCCTCGCCCCCACCGGCTGGGGCGACGGGGGCGGCGGCACCACCCGTGAGATGGTCGCCAAGTCCGCCCGCCTCCGCGACCTGGAGGGCTCGGCGAAGGTCACCTGGGAGACCCCCGCCGACTTCTTCGCCAAGGCCGAGGCCGAGTACCCCGAACCCCCCGTCTGGGTCGGCGAGCTGTATCTGGAGCTGCACCGCGCCACCCTCACCAGCCAGGCCAAGACCAAGCAGGGCAACCGCCGCAGCGAGCATCTGCTGCGCGAGGCCGAGCTGTGGGCCGCCACCGCCGCCGTACGGACCGGGTCCCCCTACCCGTACGAGGAGCTGGACCGGATCTGGAAGACGGTGCTGCTGCACCAGTTCCACGACATCCTGCCCGGCTCGTCCATCGCCTGGGTGCACCGCGAGGCACGGGCCACCTACGACCGGGTCGCCGGGGAGCTGGAGGCGATCATCACCGCCGCCCAGCGCGCGCTCGCCGGTGAGGGCTCCGCCCCGCTCGTCTTCAACGCGGCCCCGCACCGGCGCCGCGGTGTGCCCGCGGGCGGCGCCGGTGCCCCCGCGAACGAGGGCCGCACCGAACTCGCGCCCCGGGACGGCGGTGGGCACCTCCTCCACAACGGGCTGCTGCGGGTGGAGATCGACGCGGCCGGACTCGTGGTCAGCGCCTATGACATCGATGCCGAGCGTGAGACGGTCGCGCCGGGGCGGGCCGCCAATCTGCTCCAGTTGCACCCCGACTTCCCGAACATGTGGGACGCCTGGGACGTCGACGAGTTCTACCGCAACACCGTCACCGACCTCACCGACGCCGACGAGGTGGTGCCCGGCGACGACGGGGCCTCGGTGCGGATCGTCCGGACCTTCGGCGACTCCAAGGTCACCCAGGTGCTGACGCTGCCGCCGGGGGAGCGGCGCCTGGTGGTGGACACCGAGGTCGACTGGCACGAGACGGAGAAGTTCCTCAAGCTGTCCTTCCCGCTCGATGTGCACGCCGAGCGCTACGCGTCGGAGACCCAGTTCGGGCACTTCCACCGGCCCACCCACACCAACACCTCCTGGGAGGCCGCCAAGTTCGAGGCGTGCAACCACCGTTTCGTCCACCTGGAGGAGCCCGGCTTCGGTGTCGCCGTCGTCAACGACTCCACCTACGGCCATGACGTGACCCGTACCGTCCGCGGCGACGGCGACCTCGGTACGACCACCACGGTCCGGGTCTCGCTGCTGCGCGCCCCGCGCTTCCCCGACCCCGAGACCGACCAGGGCGTCCACCGCTTCCGGCACGCGCTGGTGCCGGGCGCGTCCATCGGGGACGCGGTCCGCGAGGGCTGGCGGATCAACCAGCCGGAGCGGGAGCTGACCGGCGCCGCAGCGGTGGCGCCGCTGGTCTCGGCGGACGCCGACGCGGTGGTGGTCACGGCCGTGAAGCTCGCCGACGACGGCAGCGGCGATGTGGTCGTCCGCTTCCACGAGGCGCACGGCGGCCGGGCCCGCACCACCCTCACCGCCGGGTTCGACGTGGCCGGGGTGGAGGTGACGGACCTGCTGGAGCGTCCGCTCGCCGACACCGCCGCGCCCGAGGCCGACGGGGCGCGGATCGCCGTACGACTGCGTCCGTTCGAGCTGATGACGCTGCGGCTGAAGCGGGCCTGAGCCCGCGGCCCGGTGCGCAGGGGCCGCGTCGGCGGCCCCTGCGCTTGCCCCGCCCGCCCGGTGCCCGCGAGGATCGGGGGATGCGCACGGCAACGCCCCACCAGGTCCTGATGGTCGTCTTCGAGGGGGTGCAGATCCTCGATGTCACCGGGCCGCTGGAGGTGTACGCCGCGGCCAACGAGCACGGTGGGGCGTACCGGATCACCACGGTCTCCGTCGACGGCGGGCCGGTGACCGCGACGGCGGGGGTCCGGCTGATGCCGGACCTGGCGCTCGCGGACGTCGACTTCCCGGTGGACACGTTGATGGTGCCCGGCCGGCCCGACTGGTGGGCGGCCACCTCCGACCGCCCGCTGATCGAGGGCGTCCGGCGGCTCGCGGGCGGGGCCCGTACCGTGGCCGGGATCTGCGCCGGAGCCTTCCCGCTGGCCGCCGCCGGACTGCTCGACGGGCGCCGTGCCGCCACCCACTGGCGGCTCGCCGCCGACCTCGCCGCCCGCTACCGGGACGTACGGGTCGACAGCGACGCGATCTTCGTACGGGACGGGCGGTTCCTCACCTCCGCGGGGATCACGGCGGGCATCGATCTCACGCTGTCGCTGGTCGAGGCCGACCTCGGCGCGGACATCGCGCGGGCGGCGGCCCGGCAACTGGTGGTGTTCATGGCCCGGCCGGGCGGGCAGTCGCAGTTCTCGGTACGGCAGAGCGCCCGCCACCCGGCGGATTCGGCGCTGCGGCGGGTCCTCGACACGGTGACCGCCGACCCGCGCGCCGAGCACACCCTCGCCTCCATGGCCCGTACCGCCGAGGTCAGCGAGCGGCATCTGTCCCGGCTGTTCCGCGCCGAGACGGGGGCGACCGCCGCCGCGTTCGTGGAGCGGGTACGGCTGGAGGCGGCGCAGGCGCTGCTGGAGAGCGGCGGGGACGGGCTGGACGCGGTGGCGCGGGCCAGCGGGTTCGGCTCGGTGGAGACGATGCGGCGCGCGTTCCGGCGGCTGCTGGGGATCACCCCGGGCGCCTACCGGGACCGGTTCCGCTCGACGGGCGGCGCGGGCGGCCCCGGCGGCATGGGCGGCCCCGGCGGCACGGGCGGCACCGATGGCACGGGCGGCACCGATGGCACGGGCGGCACGCCTGGCGCCGGTGGCGCCGACCGCCGCCCAGGTGGACCGCCGAGCCCGGTGGACCACCAGCGGGCGTAGCCGGTTCACTCCTCCCAGTCGGACCCGAGGACGATGTCGACGAAGTTCTCGCGCCGGTAGCCGGGCACGTACCGCTCCAGCACATCCGCCTTGACGTTGCCGAACGTCGTCGCCGGGCGGTGCGCGATGCCGTCGGTGAACTCCTTGAGGATCCGCCGCTTGAAGTCCGGCCGGGGGTGCGCCGCCACGACCTCCTTGAGGGCCGGGTCGCCGATCTCCGCCAGCCCGAGGCCCAGCACGTCCGCCTCCACCCCGGCGGTGACCAGCGCGACCTCGGGCGCCATGTGCCAGGGGATCTCCGGCGTGGTGTGCAGCGCGATGCCCTGCCAGACCAGATCGGCCCGTGTGTCGGTGATCCCCTGCCGGGCCAGGAACTCCCGGGCCTCGTCGGCGCCGTCGATCTCGAAGCGCTGGTCGGCGCGGCGGTAGCGCTCGGTCAGGCCCAGGTCGTGGAAGAGGGCGCCGACGTAGAGCAGTTCCGGGTCGACGGCCAGGCCCCGTGCCCGGCCCCGCAGCGAGCCCCAGAAGTAGACCCGCCGCGAGTGGTGGTAGACGGTGTCGGAGGTCGCCTCACGGACCAGGTCCGTGGCCTCGCGCACCAGGGTGCTGTCCGGCACCGTGATGCCGGCGATCTCGGTGGGTCCGGTGGTGGTCATGTCGGTCGCCTCCTGGTGGTCGTTCCCTCACCATCAGACAACCGCATCGCGAGCCCGTCCATGAGTGTCCGTACGGACGTACGACCCTCGGATCCGGACCTGGCCCGCCACTCCCGCTCCCGCTCATGGTCATGCGCCCGTTCCTGTCCCCACCTGCGCCCGGAGCCACTCCTCCACCTCCCCGACGTGCGCGGCGGCAGCCGCCCGTGCCGCCTCCGGGTCCCGGGCGGCCAGCGCCCGATGGATCGCGGCGTGTTCGCGGCGGGTGCGGGCGAAGGCGCCCTCCTCCTGATAGCCGCGCCAGACGCGGGCGCGGAAGGTACGCGAGGAGAGGCCGTCCAGGATCGCCGCCATGGTCTCGTTGCCGGCGGCCAGGGCGATCTCGCGGTGGAAGGCGAGATCGTGGGCGAGGATCTGCTCGGGGTCGTCGGTGGCGTTCATGGCCCGCAGATGGCGTTCCACCTCGGCGAGCCGGTCCGGGGTGATGCGGGCGGCGGCCAGCGCGGTGGCGGTGGACTCCAGGATCCGCCGCACCTCCAGGAGTTCCACCAGCCGCGGGCCGCGGGACAGGTCGGCGACCACCCCGAAGGTCTCCAGCAGATCACCGGCCTGGAGCTGGGTGACGTAGATGCCCGAACCGTGCCGGGCCTCCAGCACCCCGAGCACGGTCAGCGCGCGGATCGCCTCCCGCATCGAGCTGCGGGAGATCCCCAGTTGGACGGCGAGATCGCGCTCGGTCGGCAGCCGCTGGCCGGGCTCCAGGAGCCCCTCCCCGATCATCACCTTGATCCGCTCTATGGCTCGCTGGGTGACCGTGCCCTTCTGCGGTGCCGCGGACTCGGCGGTCTCGTTCACGCCACTCCTCCTGTCGCCGGGTGCGCCGCAGTCTAACCGTGGAAGTGGTCGGACCAATAGGAAGGTGGTCGGACCACTCCGGCCAAGAATCCCCGAAATTCGCCGCCGAAGGGTGTTGACGGTCCGAAGTGGTCTGATAAATATGCGGGCAACCGCTCGAACTCCCTCGATCACCCTTGATGAGGAGCTGTCAGATGGCCGACCGAACTGGGCGTCACGCCCCCTCGCGCGCACCCCGTGCGCTGGCGGCGGCGGCCTGCGCCGCCCTCGTGCTCACCGCGTGCGGCAGCACCGAGGACACCGGGGCAGGCACGGCGGGGGCGGGAGGGGGCGGCGGCGAAGGCGAGGTCGGGGTGATCCTGCCCCTGCTGACCTCGCCGTTCTGGCAGTCGTACAACGACTACGTGCCGAAGATGGCCGACTCCGAAGGGGTCGACGCGCTGAAGACCGTCAACTCCAACAGCGACCCCTCGCAGCAGATCACCGACATCAACAACCAGCTCAACCAGGGCGTGAAGGGCCTGGTCGTGGCCCCGCTGGACAGCGCCGCCATCGAGGCGGGGCTGGACCAGGCCGAGCGCAAGGGCGTACCGGTCGTCGCCGTGGACGTGGCACCCGACAAGGGCAAGGTCGCGATGGTGGTCCGCGCCGACAACGTGGCCTACGGCGAGAAGGCGTGCGCCTACCTCGGCGAGCAGATCCCCTCCGGCAAGGTCGTGCAGATCATGGGCGACCTCGCCTCGGTCAACGGCCGTGAGCGCTCCGAGGCGTTCCGCTCCTGTGTGAAGGAGAAGTTCCCGAAGCTGAAGGTCCTGGAGATCCCCGCCAAGTGGGAGTCCGACACCGCCGCCTCCAAGCTGGACACCCTCCTCAACGCCAACCCCGACATCAAGGGCATCTACCTCCAGGCGGGCGGCGTCTACCTCGCGCCCACCCTCCAGACCCTCAAGTCCAAGGGCCTGCTGAAGAAGGCCGGCGAGGACGGCCACATCGCGATCGTCTCCAACGACGGCATCCCGCAGGAGTACGACGCCATCCGCAAGGGCGAGATCGACGCCACCGTCTCCCAGCCCGCCGACCTCTACGCCCGCTACGGCATGTACTACATCAAGGCCGCGATGGCGGGGAAGACCTTCGAGCCCGGCCCCACCGACCACGGCTCCGAGATCGTGAAGCTGTCCAGCGGCATCCTGGAGGACCAGTTGCCCGCCCCGCTGGTCACCAAGGAGAACGTGGACGACCCCGAGCTGTGGGGCAACACGGTCGGATGAACACCCCCTCCCCGGCCAAGGCCCAGGACACGGGCGCCCCGCCCCTTGTCGAGGCCCAGGACGTCGTCAAGCGCTACGGCGCCACCACCGCCCTGCGCGACGGACGGCTCACCGTGCGGCCCGGCGAGTCCCACGCCCTCGTCGGCCGCAACGGCGCCGGCAAGTCCACCCTCGTCTCGATCCTCACCGGCCTCCAGGCCGCCGACGAGGGCACGGTCCGCTTCGACGGCGAACCCGCGCCCCCGCTCGCCGACCGCGACGCCTGGCGCCGCAGGGTGGCCTGCGTCTACCAGAAGCCCACCGTCGTACCCGAACTCACCGTGGCCGAGAACCTCTTCATCAACCGGCAGCCGCTGCGCCGCGGCGTCATCAGCTGGCGCGGACTGCGGGCCGAGGCCGCGGACCTGCTCGCCACCTGGGACGTGCGCGTCGACCCCGGCGCCCGCACCGCCGACCTCAAGGTCGAGGACCGCCAGATGGTGGAGATCGCCCGGGCGCTCAGCTTCGGCGCCCGCTTCATCATCCTTGACGAGCCCACTGCACAGCTCGACAACCGGGAGATCGAGCGCCTGTTCACCCGCATGCGGGCGCTCCAGGAATCGGGCGTGACCTTCCTGTTCATCTCGCACCACCTCCAGGAGGTCTACGAGGTCTGCCAGACCGTCACCGTGCTGCGCGACGCCCGCTGGATCACCACCGCCCCGGTCGCCGCCCTCCCGCGCCACGCCCTGGTGGAGGCGATGGCGGGGGAGAGCGTCACCGACCGGGCCGAACGGCACCGCGACGCCCCCTCGGCCACCGACGCGCCGGTCCGCCTCGACGTACGGGGGCTCACCTCACCGTCGTACGACCGGGTCGACCTGACCGTGCGCCGGGGCGAGGTCGTCGGGCTCGCCGGGAGCAGCGGCAGCGGGAAGATCGAGCTGGCCGAGACCCTGGCCGGGCTGCACACCCCGACCGCGGGCAGCGCGCTGGTGGACGGGGCGCCACTGCCGTTCGGACAGGTCCGGGCCGCGCTGGACGCCGGGGTCGGCTGGGTGCCGCGCGACCGGCACGACCAGGGGCTGGTCCCCGGGATGACCGTCGGCGACAACGCCACCCTGAGCGTGCTCGACCGCCTCGGCCGGTTCGGGCTCGTCGGCGGC
This sequence comes from Streptomyces sp. NPDC091377, assembly GCF_044757045.1. Classification (NCBI taxonomy): domain Bacteria; kingdom Bacillati; phylum Actinomycetota; class Actinomycetes; order Kitasatosporales; family Streptomycetaceae; genus Streptomyces; species Streptomyces sp. NPDC091377. Next base: position 295,381 of record NZ_JBIVUE010000003.1, read on the forward strand.
GAACGGCGCCGTCGCCTCGCCGCCGACCTCATCGACCGCCTCGACATCCACACCGAGGGCCCCGACCAGCCCGTCGCCGACCTGTCCGGCGGCAACGCGCAGAAGGTCGTCATGGCCCGCGCGCTCGCCTCCGACCCCCGGCTCCTCGTCCTCATCAACCCGACCGCCGGGGTGGACGTGAAGTCCAAGGAATCCCTGCTCGCCCGCATGGACAGCGCGCGCGACGACGGGATCGCCGTACTCGTCGTCTCCGACGAACTGGACGACCTGCGCCGCTGCGACCGGGTCCTCGTCCTCTTCCACGGCCGTGTCGTCGCCGAACACCCGGCGGGCTGGCGCGACCCCGAGCTGATCGCCTCCATCGAAGGAGTGGACCATGGCTGACCAAGGAGTGGACCATGGCTGACACCAAGGCGGCCGAACCGCTCGCGCCCCCGAGCCCCCTCGCCCCCACCGCCTCGGCCAGGGCCGTACTGCTGCGCCGGGCCCGGGAACTCGCCCTGCTGCCCGCCCTCGTCCTGCTGCTGATCCTGGGCGCGGTGGTCAACGACTCGTTCCTGACCGAGCGCAACCTCATCTCCGTCCTCGGGGCCTCCGCAGCGCTCGCCATGGTCGTGCTCGCCGAGTCACTGGTGCTGATCACCGGCAAGTTCGATCTGTCCCTGGAGTCGGTCGTGGGCATCGCGCCCGCGGTCGGCGCGCTGCTGGTGCTGCCCTCCGCCGCGGCCGGCTGGGGCACCGAACTCCCCGCCGCCGTCGCCCTGGCGGCGGTGCTGGTCGCGGGCGCGGCGGTCGGCGCGTTCAACGGGATCCTCGTCGTCAAGTTCAAGCTCAACGCGTTCATCGTGACGCTGGCCATGCTGATCGTGCTGCGCGGGCTGCTGGTCGGCGCGACCGAGGGCAAGACCCTCTTCGGCATGCCCGACGCGTTCTACTCGCTGGCCACCACCACCTTCCTCACCGTCCCCCTGTCCGTGTGGCTCGCCGCGATCGCCTTCGCCGCCGCCGGGTTCTTCCTCAAGTACCACCGGGTCGGCCGGGCCCTCTACGCCATCGGCGGCAACGCCGAGGCCGCCCGCGCCGCCGGGATCCGCGTCGAGCGGGTGATGCTGGGCGTGTTCGTCGTCGCCGGCGTCCTCGCCTCGATCGGCGGGATCATGCAGACCGGGTACGTCGGCGCCATCAGCGCCAACCAGGGCAACAACATGATCTTCACGGTGTTCGCGGCGGCCGTCATCGGCGGCATCAGCCTCGACGGCGGCAAGGGCACCATGTTCGGCGCCCTGACCGGGGTGCTGCTCCTGGGCGTCGTCCAGAACCTCCTCACCCTCGCCCAGGTCCCGTCCTTCTGGATCCAGGCCATCTACGGCGGCATCATCCTGGTCGCCCTGATGATCGCCCGCGTGACGACGGGCCGGGCACAGGACTGACCCGCACCCCGGCCCGCCCGGGTTCTCGGCCACCCGGGACCGCCCGCCGCGACGGCCCCCCGGACCCCGGGACCGCCCGCCCCACCCCCGCCGCCCCCGTACGCAAGCGAAAGGCCCTCCGTGAGCCGAACCCCCGCCCGTATCACCGCGGTCGACACCCATGACATCCGGTTCCCCACCTCACGGGAACTGGACGGCTCCGACGCGATGAACCCGGACCCCGACTACTCGGCCGCCTACGTCGTCCTGCGCACCGACACCGATACCGGCACCGATACCGATACCGACACCGGTACCGGCACGGGCCCCGAGGGGCACGGCTTCAGCTTCACCATCGGACGGGGCAACGAGGTCCAGGTCGCCGCCATCCACGCCCTGCGCCACCATGTCGTCGGCCGCCCCGTGGACGAACTCTGCGCCGACCCGGGCGCGCTGTTCCGGGACCTGGTCGGGGACAGTCAGCTGCGGTGGCTCGGCCCCGAGAAGGGCGTGATGCACATGGCGATCGGCGCGGTCGTCAACGCGGTCTGGGACCTCGCCGCCAAACGGGCCGGCAAACCCCTGTGGCGGCTGCTCGCCGACGCCGAACCCGACTGGCTCGTACGGCAGATCGACTTCCGCTACCTCACCGACGCGCTCACCCCCGACGAGGCCCTCGACCTGCTGCGCCGGGGCCGCGAAGGCGCCGGCCCGCGCACCGCCCGGCTGCTGGAGACCGGCTACCCCGCCTACACCACCTCCGCGGGCTGGCTCGGCTACGACGACGACAAGCTCGGCCGGCTCGCCGCCCAGGCCGTCACCGACGGCTACCGGCAGATCAAGCTGAAGGTCGGCGCCGACCTGGACGACGACATCCGGCGCTGCCGGGTCGCCCGCTCGGTCGTCGGCCCCGACGTCCGCCTCGCCGTCGACGCCAACCAGCGCTGGGACATCGCCGAGGCGATCCGCTGGACCAAGGCGCTCGCCGAGTTCGACCCGTACTGGATCGAGGAACCCACCAGCCCCGACGACGTGCTCGGCCACGCCGCCATCCGCGAGGCCGTCGCCCCGGTCAAGGTCGCCACCGGCGAACACGTCCAGAACCGGATCGTCTTCAAACAGCTCCTCCAGGCGGGTGCCATCGACGTCCTCCAGCTCGACGCCGCCCGCGTCGGCGGCGTCAACGAGAACCTCGCCATCCTGCTGCTCGCCGCCAAGTTCGGCGTCCCCGTCTGCCCGCACGCCGGCGGGGTCGGACTGTGCGAACTCGTCCAGCATCTGTCGATGTTCGACTACATCGCCGTCTCCGGCACCACCGAGAACCGGGTCATCGAGTACGTCGACCATCTGCACGAGCACTTCCTCGACCCGGTGGTGATCCGCGAGGGTCACTACCGGGCCCCCACGGCACCCGGCTTCTCGGCCACCATGCGACCCGGGTCCATCGAGCGCTACACCTTCCCGGACGGCGCCTTCTGGGCCGCCGACCGGCGGCCACAGGAGCCGAAGAACCCGCGGGACGAGCGGCGGAAAGGACACGCGGCATGACGGAACCGAGCGACTCCAGCGAGACGAGGGACTCCCGTGGCGTGAGGGAATCCTGTGACGTGAGCGACCTCAGCGCGGTGAGCGGCTTCAGCGAGGGGAGGGACTTCAGCGAGACGAAGGACTTCGCGGGGCTGACGGCCCTGGTGACCGGCGGAGCCTCCGGTATCGGCCGGGCCACCGCCGACCTCCTCGCCCGGCGCGGCGCCCGCGTCGCCGTCCTCGATCTCGACCCGTCGAGCGTGCCGCAACCCCTGCTCGCCCGGCGCGCCGACGTCGCCGACGACGCCTCCGTACGGTCCGCGGTCGCGGCGGCCGTCGCCGACCTCGGCGGCCTCGACGTGCTCGTCAACAACGCCGGGATCGGCGCCCGGGGCACCGTCGAGGACAACGACGACGCCGAGTGGCACCGGGTCATGGACGTCAACATCCTCGGTGTCGTCCGCACCACCCGCGCCTGTCTGCCCCATCTGCGCGCCTCCGCCCACGCGGCGATCGTCAACACCTGCTCCATCGTCGCCACCGCCGGACTGCCCCAACGTGCCCTGTACAGCGCCACCAAGGGCGCCGTGTACTCCCTCACCCTCGCCATGGCCGCCGACCACGTCCGCGAAGGCATCCGCGTCAACTGCGTCAACCCCGGCACCGTCGACACCCCCTGGATCGGCCGGCTGCTCAGCGCCGCCCCCGACCCGCCGGCCGAACGCGCCGCCCTGGAGGCCCGCCAGCCCACCGGACGCCTCGTCTCCGCCGCCGAGGCCGCGGGCGCCATCGTCTACCTCGCGAGCCCCCTGTCCGGCGCCACCACCGGCACCGCCCTCGCCGTCGACGGCGGCATGCAGGGCCTACGGCTGCGCCCGGCCACCTCATGACGGCCCGCGCCACCCTCGCCCTCGGCACCGCGCCCCTCGGCAACCTCTTCACCCCGATCACCGACGAGCAGGCCCACGCCACCGTCACCGCCGCCTGGCACCAGGGCATCCGCGCCTTCGACACCGCCCCCCACTACGGCCTCGGCCTGGCCGAACGCCGGCTCGGCACCGCCCTGCGCGCGCATCCCCGCGACACCTTCACCCTCTCCACCAAGGTGGGCCGCCGCCTCGAACCGGCCGACGGCACCGACGGCACCCCCGCCGCCGGCCTCGACCACGGCTTCGCCGTCCCCGCCACCCACCGCCGCGTCTGGGACTTCACGGCCGACGGTGTCCGCCGCACCCTGGAGTCCAGCCTCGAACGCCTCGGCCTGGACCGCGTCGACACCGTCTACCTCCACGACGCCGACGACCACGCCGAGCAGGCGTTCCGCGAGGGCTACCCGGCCCTGGAGAAGCTGCGCTCCGAGGGCGTCGTCGGCGCGATCGGCGCCGGGATGAACCAGTCGGCCATGCTCACCCGCTTCGTCCGGGACACCGACATCGACGTGGTGCTGTGCGCGGGCCGCTACACCCTGCTCGACCAGAGCGCCCTCACCGATCTCCTCCCCGCCGCCCTCGAACACGGCGTCGACGTCGTGATCGGCGGCGCCTTCAACTCCGGACTGCTGGCCGACCCGAGACCCGGCAGCACCTACGACTACGCCCCCGCCCCCCTCGCCCTGCTCGACCGCGCCCTGCGCCTCAAGGCCGCCGCCGAACGCCACGGCACCACCCTGCGCGCCGCCGCCCTCGCCTTCTGCGCCGCCCACCCGGCCGTGACCGGCGTCCTCGTCGGCGCCCGCTCCGCAGCCGAGGCCGAGGACTGCGCCGAGCAGTTCCGGACCACCGTCCCCGCGTCCTTCTGGCGGGAACTGCGCCGCGAGGGCCTGCTCACCGCCGCCCTCCCGGAGGCCCCGTCATGAGCGTCGCCCCGCACGTCGAGCCCGTCGGAGGGAAGCTGCCATGACCGTCGACGCCCACCACCATGTGTGGGACCTGTCCGTCCGGGACCAGGACTGGATCACCGGTCCCGGACTGGCGCCCCTGCGGCGGGACTTCGCCGTCACCGACCTGGCGCCCGAGGCGCTCGCCGCCGGGACCGACCGCACGGTCCTGGTCCAGACGGTCACCGTGGCCGAGGAGACCCCCGAATTCCTCGCCCTCGCCGCCGGGCACGAGCTGATCGCGGGCGTCGTCGGCTGGACCGACCTCACCGCCCCCGGCGTCGCCGACGAACTGGCCCGGCTCACCGCCCTGCCCGGCGGCGCCCACCTCAAGGGCATCCGCCACCAGGTCCAGGCCGAGCCCGACCCGCGCTGGCTGCTGCGCCCGGACGTGCACCGGGGACTGTCCGCCGTCGCCCACGCCGGGCTCGTCTACGACCTGCTCGTGCTGCCGCACCAACTGCCGGCCGCCGCACGGGCCGCCGCCGACCACCCCGGCCTCACCTTCGTCCTCGACCACCTCGGCAAACCCCCCATCGCCTCCGGCGCCCTCGAACCCTGGGCGACGGCGGTCCGGATCCTCGCCGCGCGACCCAACACCGTCTGCAAGCTCTCCGGCATGGTCACCGAGGCCGACCTCCGCTCCTGGACCGTCGCCGATCTGCGGCCCTACGCCGAGGTCGTCCTGGACGCCTTCGGCCCCGACCGGCTGATGTTCGGCTCCGACTGGCCGGTGTGCACCCTGGCGGCACCGTACGGCCGTGTCGTGTCGGCGGCCGAGGAACTGACGGCGGGACTGAGCCGGGCCGAGCGCGCCCAGATCTTCGAGACCACCGCGAGCCGCGTCTACCGGCTGTGACGGGGCGGTGCCGACCGGGTCGGCGGCAGAAACTCCCGTACGTACGTCCGCTCCCAGCACGCGCCCGTCTCCCGCAGCTCACGCCAGGTGGTGTACCGGTACCGGAACAGCCGGGCGCGCACGAAGCGGGGCGGCTCGTCGGGCGGGAACGGGGAGCGGCGCAGCAGCCTGAGGGTGTCGGGGTCGTTGTCCAGCAGCCGCTCCACGAGGCCGCCGAACCACGGCGCCGCATAGCCCGGCGACAGCGCGGCGAACCACATCAGCCAGTCCAGACGCAGGTGGTAGGGGGCGAACTGGCGTGGCCAGCGCCGCGGATCACCCGGCTTGCCCTTGAACTCGTACTCCCGCCAGCGCGCGTCCGCGTCCGGCGCGGGATCGGCCGTACCCTCGATCACCACCTCGTACCGCACCCGGCTGACACTGCCGAACGCGCCGTAGGTGTTGACCAGGTGGAGCGGGTCGAAGGAGCGGTTCATCACCTGGCGCCGGGAGACCATGTTCACCACCGGCCGGTAGCTGAGGAACACCAGCAGCGCGGCCACGGCGAGCACCACCACCACGTACCACAGGGGTGTGCCGGGGACGGTCGTGGGCGCCTCCGACGGGAAGCGGATCGCGGACAGCGCCAGCACGACGGTGATCCAGTTCAGCCAGGAGAAGTTGCCGGAGAGCACCAGCCACAGCTGGGTGACCACCATCAGCGCGGCGGCGACCGACGCGATCGGCTGCGGGGTGAACAGCAGGACGGGGACGACGAGTTGGGTGAGGTGGTTGGCCGCCGCCTCGGCCCGGTGCAGCGGCTTGGGGAGGTGGTGGAAGAACCAGCTCAGCGGGCCGGGCATCGGCTGGGTCTGGTGATGGTGGTAGAGACAGGTCAGGTCGCGCCAGCAGGAGTCGCCGCGCAGCTTGATCAGCCCGGCGCCGAACTCGACCCGGAACAGGATCCAGCGCAGCAGGAACAGCACGACCACGGGCGGGCCCACCTCGTCGTTGCCGAGGAACACCGCGAGGAAACCCACCTCCAGGAGCAGTGACTCCCAGCCGAACGCGTACCAGGTCTGGCCCACGTTCACGATCGACAGATACATCAGCCATGGCGCCAGCCACAGCAGCATCCCCGCCCACAGCGGGAGCAGCGAGTCCGCGCCCGCCAGCAGCGCGACCGACACCACCGCCCCCGACCAGGCCCAGAGCGCGAAGAACCGGTCGGAGTAGTGCAGGTGGAACACGCTCGGCGCCGCCCGGAACGGCACCCGCTCCGTGAACCGGGGCACCGGCAGCATCCCCCGCTCCCCGATCAGCGCGCGGAACTGGAGCGCGGCGGTCAGGAACGCGACCAGATAGACCCCGGCCAGCGCCCGCTGGAAGACCAGCCGGCTCAGCCCGTACTCGGATGCGGTGAACCAGTCCACGGCCGTGTGCTCCTCCTCTTCCTCTTCATCCCGCTCTCCTTCCGCTTTCCTTTCGCTTTCCTTCCGCGACGGGTCATCCTGCCGTCTGTCACGGTGCGTGCCCGTCGGCTCCACTTGCGTAACCCAGGAGAGTGAAGCAGACAATAGTGACGAACTGCCCCGACCGACCCGGGAGAACCCGGTGACCGGGTGACCCGGGTGACCCGATGGACCGGGTGCCCCGGTGACCCGGTGACCGGATGGACCGGACGACGTGGAGAACGTGGTGCCCATGGACGGCGGACCCATATCCAACGGCGGATCTCCGTCGAGCCGACGGACGACGGCTCCGAGGCGGGTGCGCGGCGGGATCCTCGCCGTCTGCGCCCTCGCGGCGGCACTCGTCGCCGCCGGTTGCGCGGGCGGCGACGGTCGACGGGCCGCGGCGGAGGGCGGCGCCCTGCTCCTCGAACCGGCCGGCACTCCCGGACGCGACCCCTTCACCGTCTCCACGGCGAGAGCCGGGGGCACCCCCGAGCCGCTCACCCGAATGCCGCGGTCGGCGCGGTCGTCGGAGCCGCCGCGGTCCTCCCGGACGGCCTCCGCACAGGCCACGGCGGCACTCAGCGGACTGCGCACCCTCTCCGGCGGCACCCCCGGCCTGTACGGCGGCGTCCAGCGGGTGGGCAGTTGCGACGTGGAGCGGCAGATCGGCCATCTGACCGGCGATCCCGCGATGAACCGCGCCTTCGCCGAGGTCGCGGGCGTCGCGCCGGCCGGGGTACCGGACCATCTGCGCGCGCTGACCCCGGTGGTGCTGCGCGCGGACACCCGGGTCACCAACCACGGATACCGCGACGGCCGGGTCTCCGGCTACCAGTCCGTCCTCCAGACCGGGACACCGGTCCTGGTCGACGACCGGGGCGTGCCCCGGCTCCGCTGCGACTGCGGCAACCCGCTCACCCCGCCGGTCGCCGCCCGCGACACCCGGGCCACCAGCGGCGAGCAGTGGTCCGGCTACCGGCCCGCCCGGGTGGTCGTCGTACGACCGGCGCCCCGGGCCATCACCCATGTCACGATCATCAACTCGCTCAGCGACACCTGGATCGAACGGCGGATCGGGACGGACGTCCGGCACGACAAGCTCGTGTCGCCTCCCCGGCGGGCACCGGAGCGGACGGAGCCGGGCGGCGAGCTGAACGTCTCGGACGGCCGAGGGGACGGCCACGAGGACGGCCAGGGGGAGGGCCGAGGGGACGGCCAGGGGGAGGGCCGAGGGGACGGACACGGCCACGGCCTCGAAGAACCGGGCCTCGCCGGTCACGAGGTCCCGGGCGGCCCCTCCACCGAGGATCTCTTCGGCGAGGGCTTCCCTGACCCCTTCGCCGAGGATCCGGCGGAGCCCTCCGGCGAGGGCGAGGCCCTGGCCGAGGACCCCTTTGCCCTCAGCGACGAGATCGGCCCCGAATTCGTCCCCGAACTGCCCGACCCCATCGACGGCGCGGGTCTCATTCCGGACGCCCCGGCCACCCCCGAAGTCCCCGAGGCCCCCGACCCGCAGGAGGACCCGGAGGCGTACCCGGAAACGGACGACGGCACGGACGCGGGGACCGACACCGAAACGGACGCGGGGACGGACGACGGGACAGACCCCGAGACCGCCCCGGAACCGGACGCGCACCCCGATCCCTCGCCCCCGGCCTTCGCGGGCTGATCCCCCCCTTACCGCCCCTCAGCGCCCCTCACCGCCGCCCACCTCCCCTCACCGCCCTGGCGGAACCCGTCCCCGGTCAAGTCGAAGAATCGGCCGGATCCTGGCAAGGTGGCCCCATGGCTGAGCGGGGAGCGAGCGCCCTGTCACTCCCGGACGACTGGCCGGCCCACCCGGACCCGATCCTGGCGCTCAATCGCATGGGAAGCTTCGACTGGGACCTGGACACCGGTCTCTTCCACATGGACGCGCAGGCGCTGGAGATCTTCGACTTCCGCCCCGAGGAGTACGACGGCCGCGCCGCATCCCTCGCTCTGCGGATCCCCCAGGACGAGAGCCGGCGCATCGACGCGCTGGTCTCCCGGTCCATCAAGGAGGGCAGCGAGAACTACAGCGCCTACTTCCGCATCCGCCGCCGCGACGGCACCCTGCGCTGGACCCACACCCACGGCTACATCCGCCGGGACGACATCGGACGGCCCAACCGGATCGTCGGCATCGTCCGGGACGCCACCGAGGAACTGCAGCAGGTGGCGGACGGGGAGGCCCGCGCCGCCCACGACGACGCCCGCCGCCGGCAGATCAACGTCGTCCAGGTCACCACCGCGGCCCTCGCCCACGCCCGCACCGTCCAGGACGTGATCGACGTCCTCAAGGACACCGAGGGCATCTCCCATCTGGGCGCCACCAGTCTGGTCATGGGCCTGGTCGAGGCCGGCCGCATCCGGCTGATCGCCGAAGGGCCCGAGGGCAGCTTCGTCCCCGGCACCCGCGTCACCCGTATCGACGAGCCGTACCCGATGAGCGAGGTCGTCCGGACGCTCAGCCCGCGCTTCATCGAGTCGGCGCAGGAATTCGCCGCCGGATACCCCGTCCTGTGGCCGCACCTCACCGGGCTGGACATCACGGCCGCCGCCTACCTCCCGCTGATCGTGCAGGCCCGGCCGATCGGCGCGATGGGCCTGCTGTACAGCGACCGGAACGGCTTCACCGACGAGGAGCGCGGCATCCTCGTCGCCCTGGGCAGCAGCATCGCCCAGAGCCTGCAACGGGCGATGTTCTACGAGCAGGAGAAGGACATCGCCGAGGGCCTCCAGCAGGCCATGCTGCCGCGCACCATCCCCAGCGTGCCCGGCGCCGACGTGGCCGTACGCTACCGGGCCGCCGCGATCGGCGGCGCCAAGGGCCGCGACATCGGCGGCGACTGGTACGACCTGATCCCGCTGCCCGGCGACCGCGTCGGCGCGGTGATCGGTGACGTCCAGGGCCATGACACCCATGCCGCAGCGGTCATGGGCCAGTTGCGGATCGTGCTGCGCGCCTACGCCGCCGAGGGCCACCCCCCGGCCACCGTCATGGCCCGTGCCTCGGTCTTCCTGCACGAACTGGACACCGACCGCTTCGCGACCTGTCTGTACGCGGAGGTCGACCTGGTCACCGGGGTGGTGCAGGTGGTGCGGGCCGGCCATATCGACCCGCTGCTGCGGGCCCCCGACGGCGGGTGCCGCCGGATGCCGGTCGAGGGCGGGCTGCCGCTCGGTCTGTCGGCGGAGTTCGGCAGCCTGGACTACCCGGTCGGCACCCTCGAACTGGATCCCGGGCACACCCTGCTGCTGTGCACCGACGGTCTGGTGGAGCAGCCCGGGGTCGACCTGGACGACGGGATGCGGACGCTCGCCGCGCTGGTCACGGACGGCCCCCAGGATGTGCGCGAGCTGGCCGATGTGCTGATCGACGAGGCGGACGAGCGCGGCGGCGACGACGATGTGGCGCTGCTGGTGCTGCGCCGCCGGGGGCTGGACGCCCCGCAGTCCGGCGGCCGGCTCCAGCAGCAGGTGGCGCCCGGCGACCCCGAGGCGCTGGCCGAGGCCCGGCATCTGATCCGGGCGGCGGTGCGGGCCTGGGGCGCGGCGGACCGGGCGGACGAGGTGGAACTGGTCGCCGACGAGCTGATCACCAACGCGCTGATGCACACCGAGGGCGCGGCGATCGTCACCCTGCGGGTGCTGGGCGCGGCCGACCGCCGGCTGCGCGTCGAGGTCGAGGACTCCTCCAGCGCCCTGCCGCGCCGCCGCGAGGCCGGGGTCGCGGGGGTGTCGGGCCGGGGGCTGATGCTGGTCGATCTACTGGCGGACGGGTGGGGCGTGGAGGCCCGGGGCGGCGGCAAGTGCGTCTGGTGCGAGTTCGACGTGCCGGTGCGCCGGCCGTGACGCCCGGTGCCGGGCCGCGCTCCGGTGACCCCGGTGGCACCCTGGACGTATGCCGGAACTCCCCGAGGTAGAGGCGCTCAAGGACTTCCTCACCGAACACCTGGTCGGCCATGAGATCGTCCGTGTGCTGCCGGTCGCCATCAGTGTGCTGAAGACGTACGACCCCCCGCTCTCCGCCGTCGAGGGCCATGAGGTCACGGCGGTGCACCGGCACGGCAAGTTCCTGGACCTGGAGACGGACGGCGGCGGCCCGCGGCTCGTGACCCATCTGGCCCGGGCCGGCTGGCTGCACTGGAAGGACCGGCTCCCCGACGGCCCGCCCAAGCCGGGCAAGGGCCCGCTCGCCCTGCGGGTCGCGCTGGAGACGGGGGCGGGGTTCGACCTGACCGAGGCCGGTACGCAGAAACGGCTCGCGGTGTACGTCGTACGGGACCCGGACGAGGTGCCCGGCATCGCCCGGCTCGGCCCCGACCCGCTCGCGGACGGCTTCGACGAGGCCCGCTTCGCCGCCCTGCTGGCGGGCGAACGGCGCCAACTCAAGGGCGCCCTGCGCGACCAGAGCCTGATCGCCGGGGTCGGCAACGCCTACAGCGACGAGATCCTGCACGCCGCCAGGATGTCCCCCTTCAAGCTGGCCGCGTCCCTGACCCCCGAGGAGACCGCGACGCTCTACGCCGCGCTGCGCGACACCCTCACCGAGGCGGTGGAACGCTCCCGGGGTGTGGCGGCCGGCCGGCTCAAGGCCGAGAAGAAGAGCGGGCTGCGGGTGCACGGCCGGACCGGGCAGCCCTGTCCGGTGTGCGGCGACACCGTCCGCGAGGTCTCCTTCAGCGACTCCTCGCTCCAGTACTGCCCGACCTGCCAGACCGGCGGCAAGCCGCTCGCCGACCGCAGGATGTCCCGGCTGCTGAAGTGAGCGGTGCCCTGCCCGAAGTCCCGAGGGGCATCCGGGCGCCGGGCGGGCGCGCTCAGTCGCCGGGCAGGCTCACCAGCGTCACCCCGGCCGAGGAACGCACCTCGTAGCGCACGATCTCGTCCGGGTGCAGCGCGGCGCCGCCCCGCATGGTGTGCGACCCGGCGTCGCGGCGGGGCGTGGTCCAGTTGGTCACCGTCTCCTCGGCGCCGTCCCGGCCGATCGCGACCAGCCGGCAGGGGCGCGGACCCGACCCGTCCCGCACCTTCAGCTCGACCTCGCTGCCCCACACCTCGCCCTCGGCGGTGACCTGCGCCCACACCCCGGAGCGGCGGTCGGTCGCCTCCGTGCGGACCGTCCCCGCGCCGCCACCCCCGGGCAGGGCAAGGGCGGGCCCGGCCACCGCGAGGACCACCGCCACGGCGACCGCGTACCCCATCCGCCGCCGCGCGACCCGGCGCCGGGCGTGGACCTCGCCCAGCAGCCGGTCCAGCAGCCGGGGTCCGGGCCCGGCCAGTGGGTGCACGCGGCGCGGGGTGGCCCGCCGGTAGAGCATCAGCTGACGGGAGACCGGTCCGAACTCGGTGACCCGCTTCGCGCACGGGGGGCATTCCATGAGGTGGTCCTCGAAGCGGAACGACTCCGCCTCGTCCAGCACGCCCAGCGCGTACGCGGCGACATCGCGATGCCGTTCCAGGGACCTCATGCGCATCCTCGTGCCTCGGGGTGGGGGTGCAGTCACTGCGTGCACCCCCCGGTACGCACCGCGACGCCGAATCACTCAAGGCCGGAGGGAGAATCGTGGCGCGGGTGAGGCCCTGGACGACAGGTGACGCCCTAGAAGAGATGGATCGCGAGATGGCCCAGCGGCAGCCCGAGCTGCCAGGCCGGGGTCCACACCTTCGGGCCCTCGTCCTCGCCGACCGCCGCACCGCCCCCCGGCCCCGGCACGGCGTTCAGGTCGGGTGCGAGCAGTTCGGTCTCCTGGAGCCAGCGCCACGCCGACTCGGCGAGTGCCAGATCGGGTGCCGGGCCCGCCGACTCGGCCGCCTCGGCGCCGAGTTGGTCGATCCGCTCGCGCACCCACTCCTGCCAGGGCTGGTCGTAGGCGGTCAGGGAGAGCCAGGTCTCCAGCTGGGTGACGACCCGGATGCCGGACAGCTCGCCGTCGGTGTCCGAGAGGAACACGGTCAGCGCGAGGGCGTCCCGACCGGCCCGGAACTCGAACGACGTCGGCGGCATGAGATCACCCGTCCGCAGCAGTTCGTCGGCGATGTACTCGGCATACAACCAGGCCATGGGGACGGTGAGTTCTCCGCCGTCGGTGCCGTCCGTGCCCTGTTGACCTCTGTGCAGCATCCCTTCCTGCCTTCCTCCGGTGCGTGCGCGTCGCCCACGTCCAGCCGGGCCGGTCGTGCACCCGGCCCCCCTCGACCGGAACACGGATGAGGACAGCGGATTACTCAACCGGGGTGCTCAGCAAGGCACTTTGCGAAGGTTTGACTCGGCAGTCGGTTTCAGTGCTGGTCAGTCGCGTATCCCGGAAGCACCCGGCGCAGGGCGCGCAGCGCGTAGTACGCGCGCGACTTCACGGTACCGGGCGGGATGCCGAGCACGGCGGCGGCCTCCGCCACACTCGCCCCGCGGAAGTACACCAGCACCAGGACGTCCCGGTGCTCGGGCGTGAGTGTCTTCACAGCCTCGCGCACATCGACCGCGGCGGCCGACCGTTCGGCGTGATCGGGAATGATCCGCGCGTTCTCCAGCACGGCGTCACCGACCTCGGTCGGCCGGGCCTGCCGGGCGCGACGGGCGTCGATGGCGAGCCGTCGGCCGACGGTCAGCAGCCAGGGCCGTACGGAGTCGAAGGCGTCGGCGCGCAGCGCCTCGGGGTGCTGCCAGGCGCGCACCAGGGTCTCCTGGACGAGGTCCTCGGCCCGTTGCCGGTCCCCGTCGCTGAGCCGGAGCAGCAGTGCGAAGAGGGGCCGGCCGTGCTCCCGCTGGAGGGCGGCCAGCTCGTGCTCGGCGGTCGTCCCGTGGGTCCCGTCGATGAGGAAGGTTCCGGCCGTCATGGCCGTATGCCACCGCAGCGGGCCGGGTCCGCCCAGAGCGCGGACACCGCCGTGCGGCGGACGGTCGAACGCGTCGGCGAACGGTGCGACGAACGGTTCCGACGCCCCGTCGCCGCGCGGTGAGCGGCCCGCGCGTCCGCTCGCGCACACCGGACGGGTTAACGCGGGCACCGGGGCAGTTTGGGGGAGCGGTCACCTTCGTACCTATTTGTATGAAAATAGTCCCACAGTGAGGTGAGCAGAGATGATCGCACGGAGACAGCAGGTGGCCCTCGCCCTCACCGTCGTCCTCGCCGCGGGCGCCGCCTGCCAGGCCGAGCGCCGGGATCCGGCCGGACATCCCGCGCCCTCGGGCGACGGGGACCGCGGCTTCACCCTCGTCGCCTCCGGTGACGTCCTCCCGCACGACTCCGTCATCCAGCGGGCCCTCTACGACGGGGGCGGCGCGGGCTACGACTTCGCCCCCATCTTCGCCGACATCGAACCGGTCGCCGCCCGCGCCGATGTGGCGCTCTGTCACATGGAGACCGTCTACGGCGAGAACGGCGTCTATACCGGCTACCCCTCCTTCAAATCCCCGCCCGAGGTCGCCCAGGGCCTCGCCGCGACCGGCTACGACGGCTGCTCCACCGCCTCCAACCACAGCCTGGACGACGGGGCCGCCGGGATCGGCCGCACCCTGGACGCCCTGGACCGCGCCGGGGTCCGGCACAGCGGCTCCGCCCGCACCGAGGCCGAGGCCGCCACCGTCACCCGCTACGACGCGGGCACCGCCGCGGTCGCCCATCTCGCCTACACCTTCGGCACCAACGGACTGCCGCTCCCGGCCGGACAGCCCTGGGCGGTCAACCTCACCGACCAGGACCGGATCGTCGCCGACGCCCGCGCCGCCCGCAAGGCCGGAGCCGACGTGGTGGTGGTCTCCGTGCACTGGGGCACCGAATGGCAGGACGAGCCCGACCAGAACCAGCTCACCCTCGCCGACCGGCTCACCAGGTCCCGCACCGGGGACCGCCCCGACATCGATCTGATCCTCGGCACCCACGCCCATGTCCCCCAGGCGTACCAGAAGGTCAACGGCACCTGGGTGGTCTACGGCATGGGCGACCAGGTGGCGGGCGAGATGTTCAACCCGCAGGGCGCCTTCGACCCGCGCGGCAACCAGTCCACCCTCGGCCGCTTCACCTTCGCCCCGCCCGCCCGGACGGGTGGCCGCTGGGAGGTCACCCGGGCGGAGTTCATCCCCCAGCTCTACGACATCGACGCCGGCCGGGTCGTCAACGTCAACCGCGCGATCGAGCAGGGCGCCGAACTGTCCGCCGTACGCGACCGGATCCAGGAGGTGGTCCTCAGCCGCGGCGCCGAGCAGGACGGGCTGAAGATGGGGGAGTAGCCGCCCACCGGACGGACCCCGGGGTCAGTCCACGTCCACCTGGTCGAAGACCCGGAGCACCTCACCCAGCACCCGCGCACAGGTCGCCACATCGGCCTCCGTCAGATCACCGCCCACCTCCCGCATCAGCAGGTCCTCCCGCGCGAGGACGGCGGTGATCACCGACCGGCCCCCGTCCGTCAGCCGGATCAGCGAGGACCGCCGGTGCGCGGGGTTGGCGACCGCCTCCACCAGCCCGCGGGCCGCCGCCTCGTTGACCATCCGCTGCACGTACTGCCTGCTGATCGCCTGCGCCCGGCCCATCTGCGGCACGGTCAGCGGACCGCCCCGGTGCAGCAGATCGAGCACCGCCCGCACCCCGACCGACAGCCCCTCGACCGGCTCGGACTGCTCGACCTTGCGTTGCACCCGCCGGTACAGCGGCCCGACCAGGTCGAAGACCTCCCGCAGCCGGGGACCGAGGGCGTCCGGGGGGAGCGGGACGTCGATGTCGTTCACCCGCCCATCATGACACCCCGGTTGCCACACCGACCCCTACGGAACCACTGTCACCGGCCACCGCCCGGCCTTCACCAACCGCACCGCCACCGACCCCACGATCCGGTGTCCCGCCTGCTCCGACGCCCCCACCACCACCGCGTCGGCCTTCAGTTCGTCGGCCGCCTTGACCAGCCCCCCGTACGCGTCCCCCCGGAAGGTGTGGAACTCCCACCGCAGATCGAATATCCCCCGCACCCGCTCCGTCGCCTCCCGGATCTGCGCCACCAGATCCTCGGCGATCTCCTCGGTCGTGTCCGCGACCGGCGCCCCCAGCGCCGCCCCCGCCGCCACCATCGGCTGCACGTACACCAGCGCCAGCAGCGCGCCCTGGCGCCGGGCCAGCCCCGCGCCGTACGCCGCCGCCCGCAGCGAGGAGTCGGAGCCGTCGAGGCCCACGACGATGACCTTCGGCCCGTCCGTGCCCCGCTCGAAGCCCTCGAACCGTCTCGATTCCTGTTCCGTCACGAGCGCAGGCTATCCGACCCCCCCCGCCCCGGCAGCCGCCCGTGCCACCGTGGAATGCGCAGGTCCAGCCGTCGGACGCGGCCGACGCGCGCACCGGGCGCGACCTTCCTAGAGTCGGAGTCATGAGCACCACCGAGTCCGCCACCGGCAGCGCGGCACGGGAACCCGGACGCCCGCCCGGCAGCCCCCTCCTCGGCAAGGTGCCCGAGTCCTTCGCCGTCTTCTTCGGCGCGCTCGGCCTGCTCTGCGCGCTCCTCGCCCTGATCCCGGCCCTGCGCCTGGCACTGCGCCCGGTCGTGCACGCGCTGGACACGGTGATCGTCCCGGTCAGCGCCAACCTCGCCTACGCCGTCTTCCTCTTCCTGCTCGCCGGCGCCACCGCCGCCCGCAAGAAGGTCGCCTGGTGGCTGGTGGTCGTCTACCTCGGCCTGCTCGTCCTGGTCGACGCCCTCGGAGTCGCCCTCGGCCTCTACACCGACTCCCTGCCCTCGCTGATCGTCTGCGGCCTCGCCCTCATCCTGCTGATCGTCGCCCGCGACGAGTTCTACGCCGCCTCCCGCCGCGGCGCGGTGTGGCGGGCGCTCGCCGTCCTGGCCGCCGGACTCGCCGTCGCCATCCTGGCGGGCTGGGCGCTGGTGGAACTCTTCCCGGGCACCCTGCCGCGCAGCCAGCGGCTGGCCTGGGCGGCGGACCGGGTGTGCGGCGGACTGGTCACCGGCGGCGCCTTCGACGGCCACCCGCCCCGCGCCCTGGCCTTCCTGCTCGGCCTGTTCGGCGCGCTGGCCCTGCTCAACGCCGCCGCGGCCCTGTTCCGCTCCCAGCGCATGGAAGCCGCCCTGCACGGCGACGAGGAGACCCGGATCCGCGCCCTGCTCGCCCTCTACGGCGCCCAGGACTCCCTCGGCTACTTCGCCACCCGCCGGGACAAGGCCGTCGTCTTCTCACCCAGCGGCAAAGCCGCCGTCACCTACCGCGTCGAAGCCGGGGTCTGCCTCGCCAGCGGCGACCCCGTCGGCGACCCCGAGGCATGGCCGCACGCCATCGCCGCCTGGCTGGACCGCGCCCGCCGGCACGCCTGGGCCCCCGCAGTGATGGGCGCCTCCGAGGAGGGCGCGACGGCGTTCGGCCGCGCCGGGCTCGGCGCCCTCCAACTCGGCGACGAGGCCATCGTGCACGTGGCCGCCTTCGACCTCGACGGCCGGGACATGCGCGTCGCCCGCCAGGCCGTCCACCGGGTGCGCCGCACCGGCGCCACCTCCCGCATCCGCCGCCACCGCGCGCTCGGCGAGGAGGAGATGCGCACCGTCGTCGCCCGGGCCGACGCCTGGCGCGGCACCGAGTCCGAACGCGGCTTCTCCATGGCCCTGGACCGGCTCGGCGACCCCGCCGACGGCGACTGCCTCCTCGTGGAGGCACTCGGCGCGGACGGCGCACCGCTGGCCCTGCTCTCCTTCGTGCCCTGGGGCGAGGACGGCGTCTCCCTGGACCTGATGCGCCGGGACCGCGCCGCGCCCAACGGCGTCATGGAGTTCATGGTCGCCGAGCTGTGCGCCGTCGCCCCGAGGCTGGGCATCCGCCGCGTCTCCCTCAACTTCGCGGTATTCCGCTCGGTCTTCGAGGAGGGCGCCCGCATCGGCGCCGGCCCCGTGCTGCGGCTGTGGCGCCGACTGCTGCTGTTCTTCTCCCGCTGGTGGCAGCTCGAAGCCCTCTACCGCTCCAACGCCAAATACCGCCCCGAGTGGTACCCGCGCTTCATCTGCTGGGGCGAGGCCGCCTCCCTCGCCCGGATCGGCCTGGCCTCCGGCATCGCCGAGGGCTTCGTCCCCGTACCGTCGCTGCGCACCCGATGGGGCCGCACCCGATGGGGCCGCACCCGATGGGGCCGCGCCCGCCCCCAGCAGGGACAGCGGCCCCCCGCCACCGCCGGCCCACCCCCGCCGCCACGGCTCGACCGCGGCGCCCCGGCACCGGCCGACCCCCTGGCCGGCCTGCCCGAACAGGTCCGCCTGCGCCACCGCACCCTGGCACGGCTCCGCGCCGAAGGCACCGACCCCTACCCGGTCGGCACCCCGCCCCGCACCCACACCCTCGCCGCCCTGCCCGCCCACGGACCGGTGACCGTCGCGGGCCGCGTCATCCGCGTCCGCGACTTCGGCGGCATCCTCTTCCTCACCCTGCGCGACTGGTCCGGCGACCACCAGCTCGCCCTCACCCGCGCGGAGACCGGCCAGGCCCTCGCCCGCTTCCGCGCCGACACCGACATCGGCGACCACATCACCGCCACCGGGCACGCCGGCACCAGCGACCGCGGCGAGCCGACCGTCTTCGTCACCTCCTGGTGGCTCAGCGGCAAATGCCTGCGCCCGCTGCCCGACAAACGCCGGGGCCTGACCGACCCCGAGACCAAGGTCCGCATGCGCTATCTGGACCTGGCCGCCGACCCCGGCGCCCGCGAGATCGTCCGCGCCCGCTCCACCGCCGTACAGGCCCTGCGCCAAGGGCTGCTCGACCGCGGCTTCCTGGAGGTCGAGACCCCGATGCTCCAGCAGATCCACGGCGGCGCCAACGCCCGCCCCTTCACCACCCACATCAACGCCTACAACCTCGATCTCCACCTCCGCATCGCCCCCGAGCTGTACCTCAAACGGCTGTGCGTCGGCGGCCTGGAGAAGGTCTTCGAACTGGGCCGCACCTTCCGCAACGAAGGCGTCAGCCACACACACAACCCCGAGTTCACCCTGCTGGAGGCGTACCAGGCGTACACCGACTACGACGTGATGCTCGACCTCACCCGCGAACTGATCCAGGGCGCCGCCACCGCCGCCCTCGGCCGCCCGGTCGCCCGCAAGGACGGCCGGGAGCACGACATCTCCGGGCCCTGGCCGGTCAAGACGGTCTACGGCGCCGTCTCCGACGCCCTCGGGGAGGAGATCGACCCCGGCACCGCCCTGCCCGCCCTGCACCGGCTCTGCGACCGTGCCCAGGTGCCGTACCGCCCCGACGACGGCCACGGGGACGTCGTGCTGGAGCTGTACGAGCGGCTGGTGGAGGAGCGCACCGGGCCGCCCACCTTCTACAAGGACTTCCCCACCGACGTCTCCCCGCTCACCCGCCAGCACCGCACCGACCCCCGGCTCGCCGAGCGCTGGGACCTCGTCGCCTTCGGCACCGAACTCGGCACCGCCTACTCCGAGCTGACCGACCCCGTCGAGCAGCGCCGCCGGCTCACCGCCCAGTCCCTGCGCGCCGCGGGCGGCGACCCCGAGGCCATGGAACTGGACGAGGACTTCCTCGACGCCCTGGAGTACGCCATGCCGCCCACCGGCGGCCTCGGGATCGGCGTCGACCGCGTCGTCATGTTCCTCACCGGGCTGACGATCCGCGAGACCCTCCCCTTCCCGCTGGTCCGCCGCCGCTGACCCCCTCCCGGGGGCGGTGCCGGCTGCCGCCGTACGGGCGTGAACCGCTGCGCCGCGCGGGTGTTTTCCCACCGCCGCACCGGTGTCGCGGCGGTGCGGCGGGGCCGCCCCGGGCGACCCATGAGTCATGACGAAGGATCACTTCCTCACCCGGCGCCGGGCCTTGCTGGGCGGCGCCGCCACGGCCGCCGCGGCCGTCGCCGCCGGCGCGGCGGGCCTGATCGGCGCGGGCTCCGGCGGCGCGCCCGCACGGACCGCCGTGGGCGCCCCCGGCCCGCCGGTCCGGCGCCCCATGAAACCGTCCGCCTACCGCCTCCAGCCGCTCACCGGCCACGGCGCCCCGCGCGCCGCCCCCGGCCGCCTCCCGGTCCGCACCGAACCGCTGCTCAGCGTCGCCGTCCCCGGCCGCTCCATGGTGCTCACCTTCGACGACGGCCCCGACCCCGCCTACACCCCCGACATCCTCGACACCCTCGCCGCCTACGACGTGCCCGCCATGTTCTTCGTGTGCGGCGAGATGGCCGCCGAGCACCCCGGACTGCTGGAGCGCATGGCCGACGAGGGCCATGTCGTCGCCAACCACACCTGGTCCCACCCCCTGCTCACCCAGCTCGGCCGGGGCCGTATCCACAGCGAGATGGAACGGACCTGCGAGACCATCGAGCAGGGCTGCGGGGAGTGGCCGCGCTGGTTCCGCGCCCCCTACGGCGCCTGGAACCGGGCCGCCTTCCAGCTCGGCGCCGAACTCGGCATGGAGCCGCTGGCCTGGACGGTCGACACCCTCGACTGGACCGAGCCCGGCGCGGGCACCATCGTCGCCCGCGTCCACGAGGGCGCCGGACCCGGCGTCGTGGTCCTCTCGCACGACGCCGGCGGCGACCGCTCACAGAGCGTCGTGGCCCTGCGGGACTATCTGCCGCAGCTGCTCGACTCCGGGTACCACATCACCGTGCCCCGCCGGAAGCACGTCTGAGCGGCGGCCCGCCCGGCCGGGGTCCGTTCAGCGGACCTCGACCAGGCGGGCGAAGGCGACGACATTCCCGTCGTAACCGTTCTGCTTCGAGAAACCCCCGCCGCAGGTGATGACCCGCAATTCGGCGCCGCCTTTCGCGGCGTAGACCCGGTCGCCGGGGAAATTGTTCTTCTCGAAGACCTCGATGCCATAGATCTCGAACACCGCGGTCTTTCCGTCCTCGCGCGCCACCTCCACATGATGCCCCTGCTTCAGCGCGCCGAGCCCGTAGAACACCGCCGGGCCCCGGCTGTTGTCGACATGCCCGACGACGACGGCGGTGCCCTTCTCGCCGGGGGAGACGGCACCGGTGAACCACCCGGCCAGATTCGGGTCCTCGGGCGGCGGCGCGTCCACCCAGCCCGCCGCGTCCAGGCCGACCGCCATCATCGGCGCGTCCACCTGGATCGCCGGGATCCGCACCCGCTCCGGCAGCGCGTACGGCAGCGGCGACACCGCCTTGCCGAAGGTGGTGCCCGGTGCGGTACGGGTGTCGGCCGCGGCGGACGCGGGCTGTGGCGGGCCCACGTCGAACTCCCCGGAACCGTTGCGGATGAGTGCGAGACCGGTCAGCAGCACCAGCGCTATCACGCCCCAGGGGGCGCGCTTCTTACGCCGCTCCTCTTCTTCCGCAAGCTCGGCCGGCTCGGAAGCAGACATGGGCCATCCCCTCTCGACGCGGCCGTCGCCACGTCAGTCGCGCATGGGAAAACGCTAAAGGCGGAGAAGGAATGCGGCACGGGGACAGATGCGAACGGGTGGCCCCGCGCCTTGACCGTGCGCCATCCGAGTCGGCCGGGGCAGGAATTTTCTGACGGTCCGTGACCTGCGGCAATATCCATTCGCACGGTTTTCCCCGGGCGTGTTGCCTCACCAGGACGGACCATCGCCGAAATGCGGTCGCGCGCGGGGCATCTGAGGGTCTGTCTGGGAGGCGCTTTCTCGCTCACAGACCGGGGACGGGTCCCGGGGCGTCTTCCGCGGAGGATCACATGCGTACTG
The DNA here is from genome assembly GCF_044757045.1 of Streptomyces sp. NPDC091377. NCBI lineage: Bacteria > Bacillati > Actinomycetota > Actinomycetes > Kitasatosporales > Streptomycetaceae > Streptomyces > Streptomyces sp. NPDC091377. Next base: position 317,180 of record NZ_JBIVUE010000003.1, read on the forward strand.
CCAGAACCCTGGCGGCCTCGGTCGCCTTGGTCGCCGCCGCGGGGTTCGCCGCCCCCGCGGCCGTCGCCTGGGAGAACCCGGGCCAGGGGAACACCGATCTGGGACAGGCCAGCCACCACCTCGGCGCGGGCGGCAACAACGACCCCGGCCTGGGCGACCGCAACATCGGCCAGGGCAACGACCAGAACTTCGGTCAGGGCAACAACAACCACGACGGTGGCCGCGGGGGCGGCAACCCCAGCAACATCCTCGCGGTGCCCCACGTGATCGCCCGCGGCGGTCAGCTCACCATCACCGTCGACGGCTGCCGCAACGGCGGCACCGCCACCTCCCACGCGTTCCGCCCCACGACGCTCACCCCGCTCAGAGGCGCGCTCGACACGTCCAGGGGCCACGCCAGCGTCCACCACGACGCCCGGCCCGGCTCCTTCGACATCTCCGTCAACTGCGACGGCCGCCACCTGACCCGTCCGGCCGCCTTCACCGTCATCGGCGGGGTCCGCGGCGGCATCGGCGGCAGCAGCTCCAGCGGTGCCACGCCCACCGACATGGCCATCGGCGGCGGACTGGTCGCCGCGGCCCTCGTCGGCGGCGGGGTGTTCTGGATGCGGCGCCGCGCCGAGAAGCAGATCTGACGCCCGCCGGTCTCCCCGCGGGACCGGCGGCACCCTTCGCGAGACGCACGCGCACAGGGCTTCGCCCCGGTCCCCTCAGGGACACCGGGGCGAAGCCCTGCACGGCGGCGGCGCGGACGCCGGTGCGTCCGGGGTGGCGCCGGTCAGCCGCCCTCCTGCTCGGAGCGGCGGCGTGAGAAGTGGTACGCGGCCCCGACCGAGCCGACGATCAGCGCGAGACCGAACCCGATCTCCTTGAGATCGAACCCGGCGAGGCTGCCACCCTCACCGGCGTGCACACCGCGCTGCGGGTACTCGGAGTCGTAGGAGCCGGAGGAATCGTAGGAGTCCCGGGAGTCGTACGAGGATTCATGGTGCCCGGAGGCGATGGTGAGCGAGGCGTTCCGCCAGGAGTTCCCGCAGCGGAACGACACCTCGTACACCGCCCCCTTCTTCGCGTCCCGGTCGACCGTGGCGGTCGCGGTGCCCTCCAGACGGTGGAGGGTGACATCGTCGAAGACCCCGGAGGAGATACGCACCTCGCGTTCGCAGCCCTCGGCCCGCAGCGTGACCCGGCCCCCGGCGGCGACGGTCGACGGGGCGACCGAGACCCGCAGCCGGGACTCCTCCTCGCCCCGGGCCTGTGCGGCGGGAGCGGCGAGGGTCAGGGCACTGACGGCCACCAGGGCGGCCGAGCCGACGCGTATCGCGCTCATGGTCACATCCTCCGGGTCCCCGAGGAGCAGCCGCGGACCGGTTCCGCCGACGCCAGAAATGCACCTCGATGAGCGAAACGCTAGAAAGGTCCGCACGGACGCGCGAACCCAGTCGCGCGAATGGGGCATCGGTGTGGGCCGCTCAGGGGACCCGGTTCGTACAGGTGGGGGACGGCGACTCAGCCCGTGATTCCCGGGAACAGGTCCAGGAACGGATCGGCGGAGGCCGTGACCCCCCTGCTGTACGGGGCGTCGAAGTCCCAGATCAGAAAGAGGAGGAAGGCGATCAGCGCCGCGAACAGCCCGGCGAGGACGAGTTCGCGGAACGTTCGCCGGATCTGGAGCGCCAGCACCATGCCGAGGGTGATGACGGCCCCGGCGATCAGCCCGAACCACACCACGCCCGGCATCGTCGCCCCCAGCGAGTCCGCACGGGAGGCACGGGCCTGGTCGGCGGCGGTCACCTGGTCGAGGAGCGGCTGGTACGCCTGGGCCTCGAAGTCGTCGGCGGGCTCGTAGTCGGTGACGTCGACGCGGATCCGGTCCATGAGTTCGGTGCCGCGCCGGGTGATCTTCCCTTCGTCGGCCATCGTCTTCCACTCCGTGGTGACGACGTGTCCGACATAGGCGTTGACATCGTCGCGGATCCGGTCGCGGGCCTCCTCGGGATAGACCCGCACCCGCTCCGAGATCTCGTGCAGCGCCTGCGCCTCCGCGCGCACCTGGTCCTCGGCGACGCTCCTGGCCTCCCAGACACCCGCGATGGCCAGACCCAGGACGATCGCGTACACGACACCGATCCACATCGTCATGTACTCGATGACGTCCGGTGTCTCGGACGGGTCCTCGTCGGCGGAGGCGGCGCGGTGGCGGACGACGGTGATCAGGACCACCACACCACAGGCGGCCACCATCGCGAGGGTGAGAACAAGCCATTCCGGCAAGACAAGCCTCCAGGGTCAGCGGGGCCGCAGCGCGGCGACGGCGATCACCGCTGGCGCGGTGATGAGCAGGACGAAGGTGACCGGCGACTGCCTCTGATGCAGGACCCGCTGATGGGTCGAGGGCCGGTACGGCGGATAACTCACCGGCGTGACGGAGGCCCGCGGGCTGGGCGTGGGGGTCGGCCCCGGGGTCCGCGCCGGCGAGGGCGCCGGCGAGGCCGCCGGCGGCGGTGGCGGCGGGGGAGCGGGCCGCGCGGGCACCCTCTCGGGCGAGGGAGCCGGCGGCTCCGGCGCGGGGGTGGGCGTGGGCCGCGGCGTCGGCGTGGGAGAGGGCGTAGGGGTGGGCGTGGGCGTAGGAGACGGTGTGGGCGTGGGCGTGGGCGTGGGTGTAGGTGTCGGCGTGGGTGTGGGAGTCGGTGTCGGGGTGGGGGTCGGCTTGGGCGGGCACGGCGGCAGGGTGGGCCAGGTTTTCTCGGCTGTCCCGGCTGTCCCGGCTGTCCCGGCTGTCCCGGTCGTCCCGCTCCCGGCGACCGCCACCGCCTGGGTGCCGCCCGGCCCCGTCGAGGCCCAGGCGCACGAGTGGGCGGTGGCCGTACCGGCGGGGGCGCCCGCCAGCGCCCAGGCCAGCGCGAGTACGCCCAACGCCCTTGAGGCGACGGCGGATCGGGTCCGTGAGGGTCCATGCACGTCGCAGATCATGAGCGACCGCCCCTCCCGCCACGCCCGGGTACCGGTGGATTGCCCCGAACGGGGGATGTTGAGGCCCATGAGGTTTAGACCCGCGCCCCCCGGGTCGCGCAGGGCGGTGCGCCCCTGAGCCCTGGCCCGCCGCCGTGAGCCCCGGGTCTCCCATCTCCGGAGCCCCGGGCCTCTCGTCTCCCTGAGACTTGCGCCCCGCCGGGCTTGCGCCCCGCCGGGCTTGCGCCCCGCCGGGCTTGCGCCCCGCCGGGCTTGCGCCCCGCCGGGCTTGCGCCCCGCCGGGCTTGCGCCCCGCCGGG
>NZ_JBIVUE010000003.1:320550-476187 GCF_044757045.1 Streptomyces sp. NPDC091377
GCCTTCCGCCTCCCCGGGCCTCCGTCCCGCCGCCCTCCGGCCTCACCGGGGCTCCCGTCCCACCGGGCCTCCGCCCACCAGGAACCGCCCCCGCTTAGCTTGCGTCCCCCCGGGGCCTGTTCTTCCCCGGGCCTGTGCTCCACCGGGGCTCCCGCCTCCCCGGGCTCCCTCCCACCGGGGCTGCTGCCCCCTGACACGCCCCCCAGGCACCGCCCCTCGGGCCTGCCCCCCCGGGCCTCCCGCCCCCCGGGCCTCCTGCCTCCCCGGGCCTGCGCCCCCGGGCCTCCCGCCTCCCCGGGCCTGCGCCCCCGGGCCTCCCGCCTCCACCCCCTCCGCCACCGGGCCTGCGCCCCCCCGGGAGCCTCCGCCCCCGGGAGCCTCCGCCCCCGGGAGCCTCCGCCCCCGGGAGCCTCCGCCCCCGGGAGCCTCCGCCCCCGGGAGCCTCCGCCCCCCGGAGCCTCCGCCCCCCGGGGGCTCCCCCCACCCCCCCCCAACCCCCCCCGGGGGGCTCCCCCCACCCCCCTCCGCCGCACCATTCACCCGTTGCGGAAAGAAATTCCCCCCAGGGTTGAGTAGGGGCGGCCCGTCCCCGCGTACCCCTGGTTGTGCGGCGGCGCAGCAGGGCGCTGCGACAGCGGTGGGACTATGGGGAGTTGACGATGGACACCTGGCGGAGCGCCTCACTCGTGGCGGGCACCGTGGCCGTGCTGGTGATGGCGACGGCGTGCGGTCAGGAGGGTGGCGGAGGGTCGGGCAGCCAGAACGTGGGGGCCACGGCCGCCGCCCCCGGCTACGGCAGCCCCAGCGCGGACGCCGACGCCGGGGCCGGGACCGATCAGCAGGCGGGGGTCCCCAACAGCCCGGCGGGACAGCTGGCGGTCAAGGAGAACGCGCAGCTGGGGCAGGTGCTCACCGACGCCGACGGCCGTGCCCTCTACCGCTTCGACCAGGACACCGCCGAACCGCCCAAGACCAACTGCGAGGGCGACTGCGCCACCGCCTGGCCGCCCGTCCCGGCGGACGACGCCGCGGCGGGCCAGGGCGTCGACGCCGAACTCCTCGGCGAACTCACCCGCCCCGACGGCACCAAGCAGCTCACCGTCGCCGGCTGGCCCGCCTACCGCTTCGCCAAGGACACCGCCGCCGGTGAGCTGAAGGGGCAGGGCGTGAACGGCACCTGGTTCGCGCTGGCCCCGGACGGCAAGAAGGCCAAGCGGGCCGAGCTGCCGGGACTGTCCACCCGTAAGGACGCGAAGCTCGGCGAGATCGTCGTGGACAAGAACGGGATGACGGTCTACCGCTTCATGAAGGACGAGGCGTGGCCCGAGCCGGTGTCGACCTGCGAGGGGGACTGCCTGGAGAAGTGGCCCGTCGTCGCCCCGGTCGGCGCGAACGACACCCAGGGGGTGGAGAAGAAGGGGCTGATGAGCTTCATCCGATCCGACGGCGCCAAGCAGCAGACGGTCGACTGCTGGCCCATCTACACCTTCGCCGGCGACAAGGCCCCCGGCGACACCAACGGCCAGGGCGTCGGCGGCACCTGGTACGCGGTGGCCCCCGACGGCAAGGCGGTCGGCGCCCCCGCCAAGGGCTGACGCCCGCCACTGTCCCTCGCCCCGCGCAGTCCATCTCCCCGCGTTCGAAGGGGAGATGGACTGCGTTCGTCCGCGCGTGGTTCTCCCCGCGGCGGGCCGCATCCCCGTGTGGGACGTGCCACACCGCCCGCCCCACCACGCTGCCCAAGCGGTGCGTTTCCCCGGAAGTCTCCCTGAAACACACCTCGTTCCGGTACGCAGCGGAATGCTTCGGATACTTTTCGTGAGGCCACTGCGCGGCCTCGAAACGGCACGTGCCGGAGGCAGTGACCGGGAACGGATGGTCAATTTCCGTTTGGGCTCGCTCCTTTGGCGGGCGATCAGTAGCCTCAGCTCGAACACCGGATCGCCAACGCCTGGAGAGGTACATGGAGCGTCCCGTCTGGGCCCCACGGAGCATCGACATCTCGGTCCCGAGCGTTTCACGTATCTACGACTACTACCTGGGCGGTTCGCACAACTTCGAGGTCGACCGGGAGGCGGCCCGCAAGGCGATGGAGTTCATGCCGGGGCTCCCGAAGATCATGCAGTCGAACCGGGCGTTCATGCGCCGCGCGGTCCGCCTCGCCGCGGCCGAGGGCATCACCCAGTTCCTCGACATCGGCTCCGGCATCCCGACCTTCGGCAATGTCCACGAGGTGGCCCAGGAGGCGTGCCCCGGCGCCCATGTGGTCTACGTCGACCACGACCCGGTGGCCGTCGCGCACAGCCACGCCGTGCTCGACGGCAACGATGCCACGGACGTGGTCGCCGCCGATCTGCGCAAGCCGCTGGAGATCCTGCGCAGCCCCGAGGTCGAGCGGCTGATCGACCTGGACCGCCCGGTGGCCCTGCTGCTCGTGGCGGTCCTGCACTTCGTGGAGGACGACGACCGCCCGTACGAGGCGGTGGCACGGCTGCGCGACGCGCTGGCTCCGGGCAGCCTGCTCGTCCTCACGCATGCCTCGTACGAGGGAATCCCCGTGCCGATGGAGCGGGCCGGGGCAGTCGTGGACGTATACAAGGACATTCGCAACCCGCTGATCATGCGCTCGCGCGACGAGATCGCGCGGTTCTTCGAGGGGTACGACATGGTGGAACCCGGACTGGTGCCGACGGCCTCCTGGCGCCCGGACACCGCGCCGGAGGACGAGGATCCCTACGCCTTCGCCGGATTCGCCGGCGTGGGGCGTACGGCGTGAGCGCGGAACCGGACGGCCCGGAGGACCGTCTGCGCCGGTTCGCGACGATCTGGAGCCGGGCGGTGTTCCCGGTGTCCCCCACGTCGCTGACCCGGCCCGAGTTCGAACAGCAGCTGGTGCCGCTGGCCCGCCGGCTCAGCCAGGCCCTGCGCGCCCGCGCGTTCGACGCCGTCGAGGCCCGGGAGATCGGGGCCGCGCTGATCGACGCGCACTGCACCGACCCGGAGGCGCTCAGCCGCACCCTCGACTGTGTCGACGCCTACCTGGTGCTCTACTGCGGCGACGACAGTCCCGCGGACGATCTGCGGGCCCGCTCCTCGCGGATCCAGCACGCCATGGCCGCCGGGTTCGCGCAGGCGCTGCGCGCCCGCACCCTCGCCGAGCAGGAGTCCATCGCCCAGGCCGCGCTGCGCGCCCAGGGCGTGGTCGCCCAGGCGCTGCACGCCAGCGAGGCCCGCTTCCGCGCGGTCTTCGAGGGCGCCGCCATAGGGATCGGCATCGCCGACCTCGACGGCAACATCCTGGAGGCCAACGGGGCGCTGCTGCGGATGTTCGGCGGCAACGAACAGAACCTGCGCAGTCGCAACGTCAAGGACTGGACCCACGCCGAGGACGCCCCGCAGGTGTGGCGCCTGTACGACGAGCTGGTGGGCGGCGAACGTGAGCACTACCACGTCGAGAAGGCGTTCTACCGCCCTGACGGAACAGTCCTGTGGACCAACCTCACCGTCTCCCTGCTGCGCGACCCCGACGGCGTCCCGCAGTACCAGCTCGCGCTGATGGAGGACACCACCGAGCGTCGGCTGCTGAACCTGCGGCTGCGCTACGAGGCCACCCACGACGCGCTCACCGGTCTGCCCAACCGCACCCTCTTCTTCGAACGGCTGGAGAAGGCGCTGGGCGCGGGCGAGGGCCAGCGGTTCGGGCTCTGCTACCTCGACCTGGACGGCTTCAAGACCATCAACGACAGCCTCGGCCACGCGGCCGGGGACCGGCTGCTCGTGGAGATCGCCGACCGGCTCCAGTCCTGCGCCACCGCGCCGGGCGAGATGGTGGCGCGGCTCGGCGGCGACGAGTTCGTGGCGCTGACCACCGGCCGCGACACCCACCGCGAGGTGGACGAACTGGCCGGTCGGATCATGAACGCGCTGCTCGCCCCGGTCCGGATCGAGGGCCGGGAGCTGACCGTGCGCGGCAGCATCGGCGTCGTGGAGGGACCGGCGGGGGAGCGCAGCGCGGCCGAGGTGCTGCGCAGCGCCGACATCACGATGTACCGGGCGAAGTCGGCGGGCGGCAACCGCTTCGAGCTGGCCGACGCGGAGGCCGACGCCCGTGCCATCACCCGGCACGGGCTGACGACGGCGCTGCCCGCCGCCCTGGAGCGCGGTGAGTTCTTCATCGAGTACCAGCCGCTGGTCCACCTCGGCGACGGCAGTGTGCGCGGCGCCGAGGCGCTGGTGCGCTGGCTGCATCCGCAGCACGGCGTCCTCGGCCCGGACCGTTTCATCCCGCTCGCCGAGCACACCGGTCTGATCGTCCCGCTGGGCCGCTGGGTCCTGGAGCAGTCGGTGCGCCAGGCGTACGAGTGGCGGCAGCGGTACGCGGGGTCGTCGCCGGTCCCGCTGCGGATCAACGTCAACCTCTCCCCGTGCCAGCTGACCCACCCCGGTCTGGTCCAGGACACCGTGGACATCCTGGAGGCGACGGGGGTCACGCCGGACGCGCTCTGCCTGGAGGTCACCGAGTCCGCGCTGATCGGCGCCGACGACGACCTCCTCAAGCCGCTGCGGCGGCTGGCGGAGATGGGGGTCGACATCGCCCTGGACGACTTCGGCACCGGTTACTCCAACCTCGCCAACCTGCGCCGCCTGCCGGTGAGCATCCTCAAGCTGGACCGCTCCTTCACCCAGGGCATGCAGCAGTTCCCGGCGGACCCGGTGGATCTGAAGATCGTGGAGGGCATCGTCTCCCTCGCCCACAGCCTCGACCTGGCCGTCACCGTGGAGGGCGTGGAGACCGGCGCCCAGGCCGAACAGCTCCGCATACTGGGCTGCGACACGGCCCAGGGCTGGTACTACGCAAGACCCGGCCCCCCCGACCGCCTACACGACCTGGCCCTGGCAGACGCCACCGGCTGACCCCGCGCCCCCAAGGGGCGCGGGGAACCGCGCACCTAGCAAAACCCACCCGCACTCCCAAATCGCCCCCCGCCCCCACCCCCCAAGGGGCGCGGGGAACTGCGCGACCAGCCCCCCACAACCCGCACCCCGCACTCTGCCCCCACCCCCCCGGCAGACGCACCCACCCCACCCCACCCCACCCCACTTTCACCCCGGCCCCGCCGAACCCCCTCACCGCTCCAAAAGCATCCGCTGCAACTCCCGCGCAGCCCGCGGCGGCGCCACGTCACTGCGATGCGCCAACGCGATCACCCGATGAAGCCCGGGCCGCGCAAGCGGAGTCACCCGCAGCCCCCGCCCCGACCGCGCCGCCACCATCCGCGGCACCACGGCCACCCCCAGCCCGGCCCGCACGAACCCCAGCACCGCGTCCATCTCCCCGCCCTCCACCGCGAAGTCCGGCTCGAACCCCGCGGAGCGGCACGCGGCGACGGTCAGTTCCCGCAGGTCGTACCCGTGCCGGAACATCACCAGACGCTCGCCCTCCAGATCCGCGATGCGGACCCCGCGCCGGTCCCCGCCGGGCCGGGGCGCGTCCGGCGCCGAGACCACCACCAGATCCTCCCGGAGCAACTCGACCGTGGTCAGCGCGGGCGAGGCCGTGGGCAGCGGCAGCACCACCAGCGCCAGATCCAGCGCGCCGCGCGCGAGGAGTCGTACGAGATCGTGCGAGCCGCCTTCCTCGATCATCAGCTGGATCCCGGGATAGCGGTCGTGGAACGCGCGCAGCACATCCGGCAGCAGCCCGGTGCACAGGCTCGGCGTCGCCCCCAGCCGCACCCGCCCGCGCCGTAGCTGCACCAGTTCCTGCACCTCGTGGCGGGCCGTGTCGGTGTCGGCGAGGATCCGCCGGGCCAGCGGCAGCAGCGCCTCGCCCGCGTCGGTCAGGGTGATGTTGCCGCGCGCCCGCAGGAACAGATCGGCGCCCAGCTCCCGCTCCAGCGCCTTGATCTGCTGGGACAGCGAGGGCTGGGCGACATGGACCAGCTCGGCGGCCCGGGTGAAGTGCCGGGTCTCGGCGACGGCCACGAAGTACTGGAGCTGCTGGAACTGCATACAGCCACTATAGGCTCGTCCTATCGAATCAAGCCGCTCCATGTCTTGGACCGATGGGGTCCTTCGGCCCTAGCGTGCATGACATGGCTCTGGCAACGCGGACGGACCGACGGTCGTCCATGGCACGCACCATCTGGGACAGCTCCGTCGGCAAGAAGACCGTGATGGCCGTCAGCGGCCTGATCATGCTGATGTACCTGGTCGTCCACATGCTGGGCAACCTCAAGATCTTCTTCGGCGCCGTCGAGTTCAACGCGTACGCCCACTGGCTGCGCACCCTCGGCGAACCGTTCTTGCACCACGAGTGGGCCCTCTGGCTGGTCCGGGTGGTCCTCGTCGTCGCGGTCGTCGCCCACGCCGTCTCCGCGTACCAGCTCAGCCGCCGGGACATCAAGGCGCGGCCCAGCAAGTACGTCCACAAGAAGCCGCGGGCCTCCTACGCCACCCGCACGATGCGCTGGGGCGGCGTCATCCTCGCCCTGTTCATCGTCTGGCACATCCTGGACCTGACCACCGGCACCGTGCACCCGGGCTTCGAGCAGGGCCGCCCGTACCAGAACGTGGTGGACACCTTCTCCACCTGGTACGGCAACACGATCTACATCGTCGCGGTGCTCGCCGTCGGCCTGCACATCCGGCACGGCTTCTGGAGCGCCGCCCAGACCCTCGGCGCGGGCAGCCGCACCCGCGACCGCGCCCTGAAGACCACCGCCAATGTTCTCGCGCTGCTGCTCACCCTCGGCTTCCTCGCCGTGCCCGTGGGCGTCATGACCGGAGTGGTGAGCTGACATGACCTACACCGACTACCCGACCGGCGAACCGGTCGCCGACCGCAAGGCGCCCTCCGGGCCCGTCCACGAGCGCTGGGACACCCGCCGCTTCGAGGCCAAGCTGGTCAACCCCGCCAACCGCCGCAAGCACACGGTGATCGTCGTCGGCACCGGACTCGCGGGCGGCGCCGCCGGGGCCACCCTCGCCGAACAGGGCTACCACGTCGTCCAGTTCTGCTACCAGGACTCCCCGCGCCGCGCCCATTCCATCGCCGCCCAGGGCGGCATCAACGCCGCGAAGAACTACCGCAACGACGGCGACTCCATCCACCGGCTGTTCTACGACACCGTCAAGGGCGGCGACTTCCGCGCCCGCGAGTCCAACGTCCACCGCCTCGCCCAGATCTCCGTCGAGATCATCGACCAGTGCGTCGCCCAGGGCGTGCCCTTCGCCCGCGAGTACGGCGGACTCCTCGACACCCGCTCCTTCGGCGGCGTCCAGGTCTCCCGCACCTTCTACGCCCGCGGCCAGACGGGCCAGCAACTCCTCCTCGGCGCCTACCAGGCACTCAGCCGGCAGATCGCCGCGGGCAACGTCGAGATGCACCCCCGTACCGAGATGCTCGACCTGATCGTCGTGGACGGACGGGCCCGCGGCATCGTCGCCCGGGACCTGATCACCGGCACGATCGACACCTACTTCGCGGACGCCGTCGTCCTCGCCTCCGGCGGCTACGGCAACGTCTTCTACCTGTCGACCAACGCCATGAACTCCAACGCCACCGCCGTGTGGCGGGCCCACCGGCGCGGCGCCTACTTCGGCAACCCCTGCTTCACCCAGATCCACCCCACCTGCATCCCGCGCACCGGCGATCACCAGTCCAAGCTGACCCTGATGAGCGAGTCGCTGCGCAACGACGGCCGGATCTGGGTCCCCAAGGCCCACGGCGACACCCGCCCCGCCGCCCAGATCCCCGAGGACGAGCGCGACTACTACCTGGAGCGCATCTACCCCTCCTTCGGCAACCTCGTCCCGCGCGACATCGCCTCCCGGGCCGCCAAGAACGTCTGCGACGAGGGCCGCGGTGTCGGCCCCGGCGGCCAGGGCGTCTACCTGGACTTCGCCGACGCCATCAGGCGTATGGGCCGCAAGGCCGTCGAGGCCAAGTACGGCAACCTCTTCGACATGTACCAGCGGATCACCGACGAGGACCCGTACGAGGTCCCCATGCGGATCTACCCGGCCGTGCACTACACGATGGGCGGACTCTGGGTCGACTACGACCTCCAGACCACCGTCCCCGGTCTGTTCGCCATCGGCGAGGCCAACTTCTCCGACCACGGCGCCAACCGGCTCGGCGCCTCCGCCCTGATGCAGGGCCTGGCCGACGGCTACTTCGTGCTCCCGGCGACCATCAACGACTATCTCGCCCGCAACCCGCACAGCGAGGCCGTCACCCCGGAGCACCCCGCCGTCCAGGAGGTGCTCGCCGACACCGAGGACCGGCTCAACCTGCTGCTCTCCGTCGACGGCGACCGCACCCCCGACTCCTTCCACCGCGAACTCGGCGAACTCATGTGGGAGTTCTGCGGGATGGCCCGCACCGACACCGGACTGCGCAAGGCCCTGGAACGCATCCCGCAGATCCGTGAGGAGTTCTGGCGGCGCATCAAGGTCCCCGGCACCGGCGAGGAGTTCAACCAGTCGCTGGAGAAGGCCAACCGGATCGTCGACTACCTGGAACTGGCCGAGCTGATGTGCCTCGACGCGCTCCACCGCGCCGAGTCCTGCGGCGGCCACTTCCGCGAGGAATCCCAGACCCCCGACGGCGAGGCCGCCCGCGACGACGACGCCTTCTCCTACGCGGCGGCCTGGGAGTTCACCGAGACCGGCGCCGCCCCGGTGCTGCACAAGGAAGACCTGGTCTTCGAGTACGTCCACCCCACTCAGCGGAGCTACGCATGAAGCTCACCCTGCGCGTCTGGCGGCAGAAGAACGCCGGCGCCGACGGAGCGATGTCCACGTACGAGGTGGACGGCATCTCCCCGGACATGTCCTTCCTGGAGATGCTCGACACCCTCAACGAGGAACTCATCCTCGACGGCGAGGACCCGGTCGCCTTCGACCACGACTGCCGCGAGGGCATCTGCGGCGCGTGCAGCCTGGTGATCAACGGCGACGCCCACGGACCCGAGCGCACCACCACCTGCCAGCTCCACATGCGCTCCTTCCAGGACGGCGACACCATCGACGTCGAGCCCTGGCGGGCCGCGGCCTTCCCGGTCGTCAAGGACCTCGTGGTCGACCGCTCCGCCTTCGACCGGATCATCCAGGCCGGCGGCTACATCACCGCCCCCACCGGCGCCGCCCCCGAGGCCCACGCCACCCCGGTGCCCAAACCGGACGCCGACTTCGCCTTCGAGCACGCCGAGTGCATCGGCTGCGGCGCCTGCGTCGCCGCCTGCCCGAACGGCGCCGCCATGCTGTTCACCTCCGCCAAGGTCAACCACCTCAACGTGCTGCCGCAGGGCGCCCCCGAGCGGGGGACCCGGGTGCTGGACATGGTGGCCCAGATGGACGACGAGGGCTTCGGCGGCTGCACCCTCGCCGGTGAATGCGCCACCGCCTGCCCGAAGGGCATCCCGCTGGTCTCCATCACCAGCATGAACAAGGAGTGGCTGCGCGCCACCCGCAAGGCGGCCAAGCGCTGAGCCCGCGACCGCCGCACGACCGGCGCGGCCCCGGTGGCCGCCGCCGACGAGACGTTCGCCGACAGGGTGCGGACGGGTGGGACCGGGACAGGTGCTCTTCCCGGTCCCGCCAGGCACCCCGGGCCGACCCGCCCCAGGGCCGGTCGCCCGGATCATCCCGGCGACGCGGGGTCCGGTAGACGGACAGGCCCCAGCCATTCAGCAAGCTCACACCCGCTCTCCCCTCACGGGTCACGCGCCGGACAGCCGGCGTCGGAAGAACTGTGTCGGCCGGGTCCACGGCACCGGCCGCAGCCCGACGCACCGTCCCTTCGGCCCGTGACCCTGGAGAGAGCCATGCCCGGCGGCACCACCCTCACCCGCCCGCCCCGACCGGCGGCACCCACCCGGTACACCGTCACCCTCGCCCGCGACGAGGCCGACGTGCGCGCCGCCCAGAAGCTGCGGCACGACGTCTTCGCCGAAGAACTGGGCGCCCTGCTCACCGGCCCCCGGCCCGGCCTCGACGGGGACGACTTCGACGCCCACTGCGACCACCTCCTCGTCCGCGACACCCTCGGCGGCGAGGTCGTCGGCACCTACCGGCTGCTGCCGCCCGACCGCGCCGCGATCGCCGGACGCCTCTACTCCGAGGGCGAGTTCGACCTCACCGCCCTCGCCCCGATCCGCCACCGTCTCGTCGAGGTCGGCCGCTCCTGCGTCCACCCCGACCACCGCGACGGCGCCGTCATCGGCTTCATCTGGGCCGGCATCGCCCGCTACATGGTCGACCGCGGCCATGAGTGGCTGGCCGGCTGCTGCTCGATCCCGCTCGCCGACGGCGGCGCCCTCGCCGCCGCCACCTGGGACCGCGTCCAGGCCCGCGGCCTGGCCCCCGAGCCGTACCGGGTCACTCCGCTGCTGCCCTGGAACCCCGACGGGATCACCCGCCCCACCGGACGCACCGAACCGCCCCCGCTGCTGCGCGGCTACCTCCGCCTCGGCGCCCGGGTCTGCGGACCGCCCGCCCACGACCCGGACTTCGGCGTCGCCGACCTCTACGTCCTGCTGTCCATGAGCCGGGTCGACCCCCGCTACCTCAAGCACTTCCTCTCCCTCGTCCCCGCCCGATGAGCGACTGGGTGCCGAGCGCGCCGTGCACCCCGGCGGCGTGCATCGGCCCCGCCGACCGCCCGGTGTCCGTCCCGCACGCCGCCCTGCGCCTGACCGCGGTGCTCACCCTGGTCCTGGCGGCGGCCCTCGTCCTGCCCGCGGGCCGCCGCATCCCGCCCGGCGTGATCCGCCGGTGGTGCCGCACCCTGGTCCGGGCCGCCGGAGTCCGCCTCACCCTCACCGGCGCCGCCGCCGCGCCCACCGGTGGTCTGCTGCTCGTCGCCAACCACGTCTCCTGGCTCGACATCCCGCTCCTCGCCGCCGTACGGCCCGCCCGGATGCTCGCCAAGTCCGACATCCGGCACTGGCCGGTCGCGGGCGCCCTCGCCGCCCGCGGCGGCACCCTCTTCATCGACCGCGACCGGCTCAGCACCCTGCCCCACACCGTCGGCGCCCTCGCCGAAGCGCTGCGCCGGGGCGCCGCCGTCGGGGTCTTCCCCGAGGGCAGCACCTGGTGCGGCCGGGCGCAGGGCCCGTTCCGCCGCGCCGCGTTCCAGGCCGCCCTCGACGCCCGCGTCCCCGTCCAGCCGGTCCACCTGCGCTACCGCCACACCGACGGCCCGCCCAGCGCCGCCCCCGCCTACATCGGCGAGGACTCCCTGCTCACCTCCGTCTGGCGGGTGGTCCGCACCCGCGACCTCGTCGCCGAGGTGGCGGTACGGCCCCCCATACCGCCCGGCACCCACCCCGACCGCCGCGCCCTCGCCCACGCGGCGCACCCCACCGCGCCCGCCCCCCGGGCGAGCCACCCGCCCCACCAGGTCCCCGCGCCCCGACCGACGCGGGCACCACTCCTCCGGGGCCGGACGCCCTGACGCCCCGCAGGTTCAGCGGCTCACTCGCCGCCCCGGAGCACCCGCGCCAGATACCCCGCCGTCCGGCTCCCCGCCGCCCGCGCCACCTCCGCCGGAACCCCGGCCGCCACGATCCGCCCGCCCGCGTCCCCACCGCCCGGCCCCAGATCGATCACCCAGTCCGCGCCCGCGACGACCGTCATGTCGTGCTCCACGACCACCACGGTGTGCCCGGCGTCGACCAGCCCGTGCAACTGACGCATCAGCACCTCCACATCGGCGGGATGCAGCCCGGTCGTCGGCTCGTCCAGCAGATACAGGGTGTGCCCGCGCCGCCCGCGCTGCAGTTCGCTCGCCAGCTTGATGCGCTGCGCCTCGCCGCCGGACAGCTCGGTGGCGGGCTGGCCGAGCCGCAGATAGCCGAGCCCCACGTCCAGCAGCGTGCCGAGACTCCGCGCCACCGCCGGGAGGTCGGCGAAGAACTCCGCCGCCGCCTCCACCGTCAGGTCCAGCACCTGGGCGATGTCCCGCCCCCGGTACGTCACGTCGAGCGTCTCGGGGTTGTAGCGCGCGCCCCCGCAGTCCGGGCAGGGCGCGTAGGTGCTCGGCAGGAACAGCAGCTCGACACTGACGAACCCCTCGCCCTGACAGGTCTCGCACCGCCCGCCCGCCACATTGAAGGAGAACCGCCCGGCCCCGTACCCCCGCGAGCGCGCCTCGCCGGTGGCCGCGAACACCTTGCGCACCCCGTCGAACAGACCCGTGTAGGTGGCGAGGTTGGAGCGCGGGGTGCGGCCGATCGGACGCTGGTCCACGGCGACCACCCGGCCCACACCCGGCAGTTCCCCGGTGATCTCCCCGACCAGCGTGGACTTGCCCGACCCGGAGACCCCGGTGACCGCCGTGAGCGCGCCCAGCGGGAACCGGGCCGTCACCCCGCGCAGATTGTGCCGGGTGACCGGGCCCACAGCGACCTGCCCGTGCCCCGCGCGGGGCGGTCGTACGGGCGCGGGGGAGCGGTCGAAGAGATGGCGGGCCGTGGCCGACCCGGGGACGGCGGCCAGCCCCGGCACCGGACCGCTGTACAGCACCCGCCCGCCGTGCTCACCCGCGCCCGGCCCGACGTCCACGACCCAGTCCGCGCCGCGCACCACGTCCAGTTGGTGCTCCACCACGAACACCGAGTTCCCCGCCGCCTTCAGCCGGGCCAGCACACCCCGCAGGGCCTCGGTGTCCGCCGGGTGCAGCCCGGCCGACGGCTCGTCCAGGACGTACACCACCCCGAACAGCCCCGAGCGGAGCTGGGTCGCCAGCCGCAGCCGCTGGAGTTCCCCGGCCGACAGGGTGGGGGTGGGCCGGTCCAGGCTGAGATAGCCGAGACCCAGCTCGGTGACCGGGCCGATACGGGCCTTCAGATCGTCCGTGAGGACCCGGGCCGCGGGCGAGGTCCCGTGCAGCGCGGCGGCCAGACCGTCCAGCGGCAGCGCCGCCAGCTCGGCGATCGTACGGCCCGCGACGGTCACCGCGAGGGCCTCGGGGCGCAGCCCGCCGCCCCCGCAGACCGGACACGGCGAGGTGGTCAGGAACCGCTCCGCCTTCGCCCGCAGCGTCGTGCTCTTCGAGTCCGCGAAGGTCTTGAGGACATAGCGCCGCGCGCTCATGTACGTACCCTGGTAAGGGCGTTGGATCCGGTCCGCGTCGCGCACCGGGTGGACCGTGACCACCGGCTGCTCGTCCGTGAACAGGATCCACTCCCGCTCCTTCGCGGGCAGCTCCCGCCAGGGCCGGTCCACGTCGTGGCCGAGGGCGTCGAGGATGTCGCGCAGGTTCTTGCCCTGCCAGGCGCCCGGCCACGCGGCGATCGCGCCCTCACGGACCGACAGCGCCGGGTCGGGCACCAGCAGTTCCTCGGTCGTACGGTGCACCCGGCCCAGACCGTGGCAGTGCGGGCACGCCCCGGCGGCGGTGTTGGGGGAGAACGCGTCGGAATCCAGCCGCGCGGCGCCCGGCGGATAGTCGCCCGCACGGGAGTACAGCATCCGCAGCGAGTTGGACAGCTGGGTGACCGTGCCGACCGAGGAGCGCGAGGTGGGCGCCGAGCGGCGCTGCTCCAGCGAGACCGCGGGCGGCAGCCCGGTGATCTCGCCGACCTCCGGGGCGCCGACCTGGTGGATCAGCCGCCGCGCGTACGGCGCCACCGACTCGAAGTAGCGGCGCTGCGCCTCCGCGTAGATCGTGCCGAACGCCAGCGACGACTTGCCCGAGCCGGACACCCCGGTGAACACCGCCACCACGTCGCGCGGGACGTCCACGTCCACGCCCCGCAGATTGTGCTCACGGGCGCCCCGGACCCGGACGCACGGATCATGGGGCGGGGCTCCGGCCGCGGGAGACGGATCGTGACGGGGGGTGAGGGACGGGTCGCGCATGTCACCCACGGTAACCCGCGCGGGTGCGGCGCCCGGCGCCCTGTGCGACGTTGGAAGGCGGGGAAGCCCGGCGACGTACGGAGGGCCCGTCGATCATGAGTACTCCCGGTTTCGGATTCGGCCGCAGTCCCTTCGAGGAGTTCGACGAACTGATGTCCCGCTTCTTCGGCGGGACGGGCGCGGCGCCGGCCCGCAGACAGCAGAGCGTCGACATCGGCAGTCTGCTGTCGGAACGGGCCCGTGAGCTGGTGGCGCGGGCCCGGGACATCGCCGCCGTGGAGGGCAGCGAGGATCTCGACGCCCGGCATCTGCTGGCCGCCGCCACCGAGCAGGACTCCACCCGGCGGCTGCTGAGCGAGGCGGGCACCGACCCCGACCGGATCAGGGCCCGGCTCGGCGCCCAGGACACCGGCGCCGCGCGGACCGAGCCCGCCACCCTCACCCCGGCCGCCAAACGCGCCCTGCTCGACGCCTACCGCATCTCCCGCTCGGACGGGGTCTCCTACATCGGCCCCGAACACCTGCTGCGCGCCCTCGCCGCCAACCCCGAGTCGGCCGCCGGACAGGCCCTCGCCGACAGCGGCTGGGAGGGCGGCCGGACACCGGCGGGGGAGCACACCCCCGAGCGGCAGCGGCCCAGCAGCACCCCCACCATCGACGAGTTCGGCCGCGACCTCACCGAGGACGCCCGCGCCGGACGGCTCGACCCGGTCATCGGCCGCGACGACGAGGTCGAGCAGACCATCGAGGTGCTCTCCCGGCGCAGCAAGAACAACCCGGTCCTGATCGGCGACCCGGGCGTCGGCAAGACCGCCATCGTGGAGGGCATCGCCCAGCGCATCGTCGCCGGGGACGTGCCGCGCACCCTGTCCGGCAAACGGCTGGTCTCCCTCGATCTGCCCGGCATGGTGGCCGGCACCAAGTATCGGGGCGAGTTCGAGGAGCGGCTGAAGAAGCTCCTGGAGGAGGTCCGCGAACACGGCGAGGAACTGATCCTCTTCCTGGACGAGATGCACACCGTCGTCGGCGCGGGCAGCGGCGGCGAGGGCGCCATGGACGCCGGCAACATGCTCAAACCGGCCCTCGCCCGCGGCGAACTCCACCTCATCGGCGCCACCACCGTCGACGAGTACCGCAAGCACATCGAGAAGGACGCCGCCCTGGAGCGCCGCTTCGCGCCCCTCCTGGTGGGCGAGCCCACCGTGGACGACACCATCGAGATCCTGCGCGGACTGCGCGACCGCTACGAGGCCCACCACCAGGTCCGTATCACCGACGAGGCGGTGGTCGCGGCGGCCGAACTGTCCGACCGGTACATCACCTCCCGCTTCCTGCCGGACAAGGCGATCGACCTGATGGACCAGGCCGCCGCCCGGGTCCGGCTGCGCGCCAAGACCCCCCTCGCCGACACCCGCGACATCGAGGACCGGCTCGCCGCCCTCAACCGCGAGAAGGACCAGGCCGTCGCCGACGAGGAGTACGAACGCGCCAAGGAGGTGCGCGACCGCATCAAGGAGGCCGAGGCACAGCTCGCCGACACGGGCGCCGCCGAGGAGAGCACCCCCAAGGTCACCGCCGACGACATCGCCGAGGTCGTCGCCCGCTCCACCGGCATCCCCGTCTCCCAGCTCACCGAGGAGGAACGGGAACGGCTGATGGGGCTGGAGGACCACCTCCACGAACGGGTCGTCGGCCAGGACGAGGCGATCACCGCCGTGGCCCGCTCGGTACGCCGCGCCCGCGCCGGGATGAGCGACCCGGACCGCCCCGTCGGCAGCTTCCTCTTCCTCGGCCCCACCGGCGTCGGCAAGACGGAACTGGCCCGCGCGCTCGCCGCCGCCCTCTTCGGCGACGAACACCGCATGATCCGGCTCGACATGAGCGAGTTCCAGGAGCGGCACACCGTCTCCCGGCTGGTCGGCGCCCCGCCCGGATACATCGGCCACGACGAGGCCGGACAGCTCACCGAGGCGGTGCGCAGACAGCCGTACTCCGTGGTGCTCCTCGACGAGGTGGAGAAGGCCCATCCGGATGTCTTCAACATCCTGCTCCAGCTCCTGGACGACGGCCGGCTCACCGACTCCCAGGGCCGCACGGTCGACTTCAAGAACACCGTCGTCATCATGACGTCGAACATCGGCGCCGACCGGATCCTGGCCGCCGGGGTCGAGGACTACGACATCATGCGCGAACAGGTGCTGCCGGTCCTGAACGACTACTTCCGGCCCGAGTTCCTCAACCGCATCGACGAGATCATCCTCTTCCGGGGCCTGGACCGCACCCAGCTCCGCCAGATCGTGGACCTGCTCCTGGAGCACACCAGACGGCGGCTGCACGCCCAGGACGTCACCCTGGAGATCACCGACGCGGCGGCCGACCTGCTCGCCAACCTCGGCCACCAGCCCGACTTCGGCGCCCGCCCGCTGCGCCGCACCATCCAGCGCGAGGTGGACGACCGCCTCGCCGACCTGCTGCTCTCCGGTCAGCTCACGGCCGGGGACCGGGCCCGGGTGGACGCCGTCGACGGCGCCCTCGACATCCGGGCCGAACAGCCCGCCGCCCTGTGACCGCCGCCGGCCCTACGACCGCCGGCCGGTGATCCGTGCCAGCCGCCGGTACGAGTCCAGCAGCGCGGCCCGGTCGTACGTACTGGTCGTCACCAGCACCTCGTCCGCGGCCGTCTCCTTCAGGACGCCCTCCAACTCGTGGGCCACCTGCTCCTCGGTGCCCGCGAGCCGGCCGGTCAGCCCGGACTCGTAGAAGCCGCGCTCGCGCTCCGTCATCCGCAGCGCCTCGACCCGCTCGGCGGGCGGCAGCGGCGGGAACGTGCCGTGCGTGCGCGCGTACGCCATCGACCACGCCTCCGGGACCAGCAGCCGCCGCGCCTCCTGCCAGGTCGCGGCCACCGCCACCGTCCCCGAGACGACGACGTACGGCTCCCGCGCCCACGCGGACGGACGGAAGTCGGCACGGTAGCGCTCCACCCCGCGCCGCATCTTCTCCCGGTCCCGCAGATCACCGATCACCAGGGGCAGGCCCGCGCGGGCGGCGATCGCCGCGCCCTCGCCCATCGCCAGCACGAACGGCGGCACGGTCAGGCCCTGCGACGGGCGGGCCCGCACCCCGGTCGGCGAGGTGCCGCGGAACCAGCCGAGCAACTCCCCGAGCTGTCCCTCGAAGTCCTCCGCGACCTCCTTGTCCCGGCCCAGCGCTCGGCGCACCCCGTCGGTGAAGCCGACCGAACGGCCGAGCCCCATGTCGATCCGGCCGGGGAACAGCGACTCCAGCACCCCGAACTGCTCGGCCACCACCAGCGGCTGATGGTTCGGCAGCATGACCCCGCCGGTGCCCACCCGGATCCGCTCGGTCGCGGCGGCCACGGCGGCGGCCAGCACGGTCGGCGCGGAACCGGCGACGCCGGGCACCCCGTGGTGCTCGGAGACCCAGATCCGGTGGTAGCCGAGGCGCTCCGCCTCCCGCGCGAACGCCACCGTGTCCCGCAGCGCCTCCGCGTCCGGGCGGCCCTCGCGGGTGCGGGAGCGGTCGAGGACGGAGAACGGGACACGGGCCAGGTCGGAGGTCACCTCAGGTCCAACGCCCACGAGGCCCCGACATTCCCGGCGGCCCCGCCCGCGGTCTACGCTGTCCGGCGTGACACCCGACAGCCGCCGCCCCCTCGCCGTGTTCGACCTCGACGGCACCCTCGCCGACACGGCACACCGCCAGCGCTTCCTGGAGGCCCGGCCGCGTGACTGGGAGGGGTTCTTCGCCGCCGCGCCGCAGGACCCGCCCCTCGCCGAGGGCGTGGCGCTGGCCGCGGCGAGTGCCGAGGAGTGCGAGGTCGTCTATCTGACCGGCCGTCCGGAGCGCTGTCGCCGGGACTCGCTCGCCTGGCTGAGCGCGCACGGACTGCCCGAGGGGCGGCTGCACATGCGGCGCGACGACGACCGGCGGCCCGCCCGGGTCACCAAGCTGCAGATCCTGCGCCGACTGGGCCGTACGCGTGAGGTGCGGATGCTCGTGGACGACGACGAACTCGTCTGCGACGCCGCCGAACGGGCCGGATTCCGGGTCGTCCGGGCGCGCTGGGCCACCCCCTCCGCCGCGTTGCGCACGGCGCAGGAGCGGGAGGGCCGGACCTGACGCAGGGCCCGGAGCGCCCGTCCCCGCCCCGGCCGGCCCCCGGTCCCGCCGGGCGGGTGACGCCCGCTCAGTCCGCGTCCTCCAGCCGGAAACCCACCTTCAGACCGACCTGCCAGTGCTCGACCCGGTCGTCCTCGATCTGCCCCCTGATCTGCGTCACCTCGAACCAGTCGAGATTGCGCAGGGTCCGCCCGGCACGGGCGACGCCGTTGCGGACGGCCTGGTCCACGCCCTCGTGCGAACTGCCCACGATCTCGGTGACCCGGTAGGTGTGGTCCGACATGGCGATGCTCCTCTCGGCGCTGTGAACGCCGTGACGGGTGTGTCACGCGTCACTCCACCGTGCCCCAAGCTGGGGCGGAGCGCGAGACTTCACAACAACATGGGACCGGATACCCAAATGCCCCTTGACCTCGGCTTTGGTCCATACCACAATCCAGCCACACCCGTACGAGCCCACGCTCATCCCCCACGTCGGGTCTTTTCCTCCCCTGTGCGTCACAAAGAACAGGATCGACCCCCGTGAGACGTCGCCTACTGGCCCTCGTGTGCGTATCCGCATCCCTCGTGAGCGGCTGCGGTCTGCTGCCCGGCTCCGACGGCGAACGCCGCACCGTGACCGTGTGGCTGATGAAGGACAGCGCGTCCCAGGACTTCCTGGACCGCTTCACCGAGGAGTTCGAGAGCGAGCACTCCGACCTCAAGCTCGACATCAAGATCCAGCAGTGGACCGGCATCGGCCCGAAGGTCGAGGGCGCGCTGGAGGCCGACGGCAAGGAAGAGGGCGCCCCCGACGTCATCGAGGTCGGCAACACCCAGGTCCCGCAGTACGTCGAGGGCGGCCGGCTGCTCGACCTGACGCTGGAGTCGGTGCGTGACTGGGGCAGCAAGGAGTGGCTGCCGGGTCTCTCCGAGCCGGGACAGCTCCGCTCCCACCAGTACGGCATCCCCTGGTACGCGGCCAACCGCGTCGTCATCTACCGCAAGGACCTCTTCGAGGAAGCCGGCATCGACAAGCTTCCCAAGAACCGCGACGAGTGGCTCACCGCCACCGAAAAGCTGAACACCGAAGGCAACCAGGGCATCTACCTGGCGGGTCAGGACTGGTACACCCTGGCCGGGTTCATCTGGGACGAGGACGGGGAGCTGGCCACCCTGAACGGCGCCGTCTGGGAGGGCTCCCTGGACAGCGCCGAGGCCCTCGCCGGCATGGAGTTCTACGAGCAGATGCAGGGCCTCGGCGACGGCCCGGTCGACGCCGACGAGCAGAACCCGCCGCTCACCGATGTGTTCGCCAAGGGGCGGGTCGCCCAGATCATCGCCGTGCCCGGCAACGCCCAGGCGATCCTGAAGGCGAACCCGGAACTCAAGGACCAGCTCGGCTTCTTCCCGGTGCCCGGCAAGACCGCCGACAAGCCCGGCGCGGTCCTCACCGGCGGCTCCGACCTCATCATCCCCCGTCACACCGACGAGTCGGACGGGGCCATCGCGGTGATCGAGGCGCTGGCGGGCGCCAAGTGGAACCAGGAACTCGCCCGCACCATGAACTACGTGCCCAACAAGGCCAAGCTCGCCGGCGCCCTCTCGGGCGACGAGGGCGCCGCGGCCATGGCGGAGGGCGCCGTACAGGGCCGGGCCACCCCCATCTCCCCCGAGTGGGCGAGGGTCGAGGCGGACAACCCGATCAAGGACTACATGACCAAGGTCCTCACCGGCGCCGACCCGGCCACCGAGGCCAAGAAGGCGTCCGACAAGATCACCGAGGCGCTGTCGCTGAGCTGACCGACCGCGGCGCGCTCACCCGCCTCCCGGCGGGCCGGGCGCGCCGCGCTCACGTCTGCTCGGTCCTCGGCTCACCCCACGACACTCAGGGAGAGCGCGAAACGCCCCTCCGTGTCGGTCCACCAGTGCGTCAACTCCAGCCCCGCTGCCGCCAGTTCGGTACGCACTCCCTCCTCGCGGAACTTCGCCGACACCTCCGTACGCAACTCCTCGCCCGCGGCGAAGTGCACGGCGAGATCCAGCGCCGGCACCTTCACGGTCTGCGCCCTGCGGGAACGCAGCCGCATCTCGATCCACTCGTTGTCGGCGTCCCACAGGGCGACATGGTCGAAGGCGCCGGGATCGAAGTCGGCGCCGAGTTCCCGGTCGACGACGGTCAGGACGTTCTTGTTGAACGCGGCCGTCACCCCGGCCGCGTCGTCGTACGCCCGGACCAGCACCCCCTCGTCCTTCACCAGGTCGGTCCCGAGGAGCAGGGCGTCACCGGGGGAGAGGAGCGCGCGGACCGCCGCATAGAACTCCGCCCGCTCGGCGGGCAGCAGATTGCCGATCGTGCCGCCCAGGAACGCCAGCAACCGGGGCCCCGGCGACCGCGGCAGCGTCAGCGGGGCGGTGAAGTCGGCGATCAGCGCGTGCACCGCCAGCGCGGGCCGTTCGGCGACCAGTGCCCGGCCCGCCAAGGTCAGGGCGCTCTCGCTGACGTCGACCGGCACGTACAGCCGCAGATCGGTCAGCGCGTCCAGCAGATGCCGGGTCTTGTCCGAGGAGCCGGAGCCCAGTTCGACGAGGGTACGGGCGCCGGCCGCCCGCGCGATCTCACCGGACCGGGTGATCAGGATCTCCCGCTCGGCACGGGTCGGGTAGTACTCGGGCAGTTCGGTGATCTGCTCGAACAACGCGCTGCCGCGCGCGTCGTAGAACCACTTCGGCGGCAGGGTCTTGGGGGTGCCCGTCAGACCGTGCAGGACGTCCGCGCGCAGGGCGGCGCCCGTCGCGTCCTCGGGCAGGATTCGGGTCAGGGCGAACGGGCTCACGTGGGGGACTCCTTGCGGGGTGACTCCGTACGGGGTGCGGGTGCGGCCTCGGCGCCCGGGAGCGGACCGGCGTCCGGTGCCGGGATCGGGGTGAGCCGCACCTCGGTGCCGTGCGTGGTGAGCAGGGTGCGGTCGGGGACCTCACGCCAGCGCGGATCGTCGTCGTAGGGCTCGGAGGCCACGACCGTGCCGCCGTCGGGCCGGGACAGGTACCACAGGCTGTCGCCCCAGGCCGTCGCGGCGGTCGAGGCGCCGTCGCCGAGCAGCAGGTTCAGCCGGGACGCCGGAGCGGCCCCGGCCACCGCGCGGACGGCCCCGGCCAGCGCCCGGCCCGGATCGTCCCCGGCGCGCAGCCGGTGCAGCACCAGCGCCCACACGAACGCCGAGTCGGTGCGGGCCTCCAGCGACAGCAGCGCGACCGGCGGCAGCGCGCGGGCGAGCGGCGCGAGCGCGTCGGGCCAGCCCGCGACCGCGCCGTTGTGGCTGAACAGCAGGCGGTCGGCGGCGAACGGCGCCGCCGCGGCCTCCCCGTCCGCGCCCGCCACCGTCGCGTCGCGCACGGCGGCGACCAGCGCCGTGGTCCGTACGACCCGGGCGAGATCCGCGAAGGACTGATCCCCCCAGACGGGCCCCGCGCGGCGGTAGCGGGCCGGCACCGGATCGCCCTGCGCGTACCAGCCCACCCCGAAACCGTCGGCGTTGACCGTCCCGTACCGCTGGCGCCGGGGCGCCCACGACTGCCGGTACAGACTGTGCGGCGGGTCGAGCAGCAGCGCCCCCAGCGGCCGGGCCGGGCCCACGTAGGCCAGCTGACGGCACATCAGAGGGCCGCCGAACGGGCGGTGCGGAACCCGGAGAAGATCTGCCGCCGTACCGGGAGGTCCCAGTTGCGGAACGTGCCCCGGCAGGCCACCGCGTCCACCGCGAACGAACCGCCCCGCAGCACCTTGTGCTCCGGCCCGAAGAACACCTCCGAGTACTCCTTGTACGGGAACGCCCGGAACCCCGGGTACGGCAGGAAGTCGCTCGCCGTCCACTCCCACACGTCCCCGATCAGCTGCCGCACCCCGAGCGGCGACTCGCCCCCCGGACAGCTTCCCGCCGGGGCCGGACGCAGATGGCGCTGCCCCAGATTGGCCTGCTCGGGCCCCGGATCGGCGTCGCCCCACGGATAGCGGGTGGAGCCGCCGGTCGCCGGGTCGAAGCGGGCCGCCTTCTCCCACTCGGCCTCGGTCGGCAGCCGCCGCCCCGCCCAACGGGCGTACGCGTCCGCCTCGTACCAGCACACGTGCAGCACCGGCTCCTCGTGCGGCACCGCCTCGACCGTGCCGAAACGACGGCGCAGCCACTGCCCGCCGTCGCGCCGCCAGAACAGCGGGGCGCGCAGGGAGGTGCGCCGGACGTGCGCCCAGCCGTCCGCCGTCCACCAGCGCGGGTCGTCGTAGCCGCCGTCCTCGATGAACCGCAGATAGGCGCCGTTGGTCACCGGGGTGGTGTCGATGAAGAACGGGGCCACCTCACGGGTGTGCGCGGGCCCCTCGTTGTCCAGCGCCCACGGCTCGTCGGAGGTGCCCATGGTGAACGGGCCGCCGGGGACCAGCACTTCGGCGGGGCCGGTGAACAGCGGCGCGGGCACCGGGTCGGGGGCGGTCAGGGCGGGCGGGCCCTTGCGGAGCTGATGGGTGATCAGCATGGTCTCGTCGTGCTGCTGCTCGTGCTGCGCGATCATCCCGAAGGCGAAACCGGCGTCGGTGAGCCGGGTGGTGCCCCGGAACGCCGCCGACTCCAGGACGTCCAGGGCCCGCCCGCGGACCTCGGCCGCGTAGCTGCGGGCCTCGTGGGGCGAGAGCAGCGGCAGCGTCGGCCGCTCGGCACGCGGATGCTCGAAGGCGTCGTAGAGACTGTCTATCTCGGGCCGGATGGCGTCCTGCCCGGCGACCGCCCGCAGCAGCCACAGCTCCTCCTGGTTGCCGATGTGCGCCAGGTCCCACACCAGCGGCGACATCAACGGGGAGTGCTGCGCGGTCAGATCCGGCTCCTCCACGCAGGTGGTGAGCAGTGTGGTGCGCTCCCGTGCTCTGACCAGTGAGGTCAGCGCCCGCTCACGGAACGCCTCGGCGTCGATGTCGTGGTCGGTCGGACGCGGGCCGGTCATGTGCGTGGGTCCTTCCCGTACGGGTGCGGCTCGCCGCCGCGCAGCCGGTCGAGCAGTTCGTCGGCCGGGGTGCGGCCCGGCACGACATGGCGGTCCTGGTACGCCCGTACCGCGTCGGTCAGTTCGGTGGTGGCGCCCAGCCGCGGCAGGGCCTCCACGGCCGCGGCGAAACAGATCCGGGCCGCGTCGTGCAACTCGGGGTCGCCGAGGGCCTCGCGGGCGGCGGCGATCCACAGCGGATTGTGCGGCGCGGGCAGCGCCAGCGCCCGCTCGGCCAGCGGCTTCACGGCCCGGTAGGCGGTCTCGGCCGCCGCCGGGTCGTCGAACAGCGCCGTCGCCACCGCCAGCGGCACCCGCCACCCGTCGTCCCCGGGCTGCGCGTCGATCATCCGCAGCTCCAGATGCCCGCGCGGCCGGACCGGCGGGAACAGGGTGCTGATGTGGTAATCGAGGTCGCCCCGGGTGGGCGGTGCGGCTGATCGGGTCCACTCACGGAACGTCAGCCGCTCCGGCACCTCCCACGGACCCGCCTCACGGCGTACGCACATCACCGGCGAGTCCAGCACGTGCCGCGCCCAGGCGTCGCGCGGATCACCCTCCGGCAGGGGACCGCCCGCCCGGCCGGCGCCGATCTCCATCCACAGCCGCTGCCGGGTGGAGCGCCAGCCCGTGGGCACCCCGCCGGCCAGCGGGGAGTGCGCGAACGCGGCCACCAGGACCGCGCCCAGCTGATGCGCGAGCCACCAGCGCCGCCCGTGGCCGAGCGGCCCCGGCTCCTCGTACCCGGCGTCCAGACAGACCTGTACCGAGGCCGAGGTGCACATCATGGCCCGGCCCGCCGGGCCGGTACGGTCCAGACACCGCTCCATCGCGTCGTAGCGCCGCTCTTGCAGGAACCGGCGCGGGGGGTTCCAGGGGTCGCTGCCGACGCCCAGCAGCGCCAGACCGTCCTCGCGCAGCACGGCGCGGACGGCGGCCAGGTCGGCGGAGACGGTACCGATGCACTCCATCAGGGAGGCGGCGGGCGGGGAGCTGAGTTCCAGCTGGCCGCCGGGCTCGATGGTGAGCGCCGACCTCAGAGGCACGGTACGCAGTGCGGCATAGGCCGCTTCGAGTCGTTCGGTTGTCACGGGGCGCCGCGGCTCGCGCGGCTCGTGGACGAGCCATTCCACTTCCACGCCTACGGTACGAGGTGGCCCGGTCTTGAAGCAGATACCGCGGACCAGCGCCTCGACCTCGGCCTCCGTGACAACGGTGCGGGTTTCCGTACAGTCACTTACCGAATCGGACATGTGGGGATCCTCCTGAGATTCCACCATGTCGTCGCCCCGGGACCGATGCGCCCGGACCGACACACCCGTCCCAGCCAAGACCTTTCCGCCGCGTCGCACAAGAGTGCGTATCGGGACGTTCGATGTACACGCTCCATATGACCCTCGGTAACCGCTCCGGGACCCGGGAAACTCCGTTGCACCGCCCCACCAGCATCACCCAGGATCAGTGCGTGAGCACGACGGGGGAGCACCACGGCACGGGGGAGACCGCCGACGGCGGGGTCATGGCGTCCACGGGGGTGGCGCCATGAGCGCCCGTCTGCGCGAGATCGCCCGGCAGACGGAGCGGATCGTCGCCGAGGGCGGATACCGCACGGCGAGCGACCGGTTCGTCACCCTGGCCGCACAGATCGGGACAGCCGCCGACGGCACCCGCGTCCATGGCCCCGACCCGGTCGACGTGCCGCCCGCGCCCGCCGTCACCACCTCCGTCAGCGTCACCGGCGAGAGCAGCCTCACCGCCGCCCGCCGCCTGGGCACCGGTACGGCCGTGCTGAACTTCGCCTCCGCCCGCAACCCCGGCGGCGGCTACCTCAACGGCGCCCAGGCCCAGGAAGAGGCCGTGTGCCGGGCCTCGGCCCTCTACACCTGTCTGCTGCGGGCCCCGGACTTCTACGCCCACCACCGCACCCACCGCGACCCGTTCTACACGGACCGCGTGATCCACTCCCCGTCCGTCCCCGTCTTCCGCGACGAGGCCGCCCGGCTGCTGGACGCGCCGTTCACCGTGGGATTCCTGACCGCCGCCGCCCCCAACGCGGGCGTCATCCGCCGGCAGACGCCGGAGCGGGCGGACGAGATCCCCGCCGCCCTGGCCGCCCGCGCCGCCCGGGTCCTGGAGACGGCCGCGTCGTACGGCTACCGCAGACTGGTCCTGGGCGCCTGGGGCTGCGGGGTGTTCCAGAACGACCCGGCGGCGGTCGCGGGGGCCTTCCGGGACCTGCTGACCGACGGCCCGGGCGCGGGCCGCTTCGAGGAGGTCGTCTTCGCCGTCCTGGACCGCACCCAGGACCGGACGACCCTTGACGCCTTCCGACGGACATTCGAGTGAACGTGCCCGGGGTCGGCCGTCCCGCCACCGCCCCGCACCGCACGTGTCACCGCGCTCCTCACGTCCACCCGTACCGCTCGTGAAGCCTGCGCCGCACCCGGTCGAACCGCGTCCGGTCCAGCGCGCAGGCTTCCCGTCGCATCCCCTCGTCATGGATCCGCAGCACCCGGTCCACATCCACCCATGACTCCCGCCCCGACCGGTCCCACGGCCCGCTCCCGATCGGCACCCAGTCCCGCTCACGGTCGTGCCGCTTGCTGGACAGCGGCACGGCGAGCAGGGTGCCCCGGGTCTCACGGGCGACCACCAGCACCGGCCGGTCCTTGCCCCGCCCGTCGTTCTCCTCGTACGGCACCCAGGTCCACACGATCTCCCCGGGATCCGGGTCGCCGTCGTGCGCGGGCGCGTACTCGGTCCGCACCCGGCCGACCTCGCGCGGATCGGCCTCGGTGGTCGCGGAGGGGCCCTGACGGCCGGGAGCGTTCTCGTCGGTGTACGCGGTCACGGGGGCACCTTACGGGGTGCCCCCGCGGGTAGATGGGGGCGCCCCCGCGGGTGTACGGGGGCGTCCTCGCGGGTTCACGGGGGCGGCCCGCCGGTGTACGGGGGTGTTTCCTTCCGGCCGCCGAGGATCACCCGTCGCCGAGGATCACCCGTCGTCGGGGATCACCCGTCGTCGGGGATCACCCTTCGTCGAGGGAGACCTTCTCGCCGAGCGTCACCGCCGGCGAAGTGCCGTTCAGGGGCTGCCCGTTGTGCGCCGGGGCCGTCGCCCCGCCCGGGTTCACGGTGGTCAGCAGCTGACGGGCCAGCCCCAGCCCCGTACCGCCCATGGTGAGCGCCTTCGCGAACAGTTCGCCCATCCCGTCGGCCCCGTTGAGCAGCACCATGTTGTCGACATTGCCGAAAGCCGACGCCCCCGCCTCCACGATCTCCGGCCACTTCTCGGCGAGTTGCTGGGCGACCACGGCCTCCTGGTTCTCGGCCAGCGCGGCGGCCCGCGCCTTGATCGCCTCGGCCTCCGCGAGCCCCTTGGCCCGCATGGCCTCGGCTTCCGCGAGCCCCTTGGCCTGCGCGGCGGCGGCCTCGGCCTCACCGGTGGCCCGGGTCTCCTTCGCCCGCGCCTCCGCGACCGAGATCATGGCGTCCCGCTCGGCCTCGGCGAGGGTGCGCTGCTCGTACGCCCGCGCGTCGGCGGGCTTGCGCACATCCGCCTGGAGTTGCTGCTCACGCCGCTTGGCCTCCAGTTCGGCCACCCGGGTCTCCTGGACCACGACTTCCTGACGTGCGCCGGCCTCCGCGAGCGGGCCCGCCTGCCGGGCGGTCGCCGCGGCCGTGTCCTGCTCGGCCTGGTACCCGGCCTTGAGGATCTCGCTGTCCCGGGTGGCCTGCGCCATCCGCGCGAACGCCGCCTGCTCGGCCTCGGTCGCCAGCCGGTCCGCCTCCGCCTGCGCGATCCGGGCGTCGCGCTGCACGGCCGCGGTGTGCGGCGCGGACAGGTTCTTGATGTACCCCGTCGGGTCCTCGATCTCATGGATCTGGAGGGAGTCCACGATCAGGCCCAGCTTCTCCATCTCCGTGCCACAGGCCGCACGGGCCTGACCGGTCAGCTTCTCCCGGTCGCGGATCATGTCCTCGACCGTCAGCCCGCCCACGATGGCCCGCAGATGACCCGCGAACACCGTGTGCACCCGCTCCGCCATGAGCTTCTGCTGGTCCAGGAAACGGCGGGCCGCGTTGGCGATCGACACGAAGTCGTCACCGACCTTGAAGATGACCACCCCGCGCACCTTCAGCGGAATGCCCTGGTGTGTCACGCAGTCCACATGCAGTTCGGTCTGGTTGAGGTCCAGGGAGAGTTTGCGCACCGCTTGCACCCCGGGCAGCACCAGCGTGCCCCGCCCGGTGACGATCCGGAAGCCCATGCCTTCCTCCAGGCCCTCCACCGAGTGTTTGGAGCCGGAGATGATGAGCGCCTCGTTGGGTTCGGCGACCCGCCACATGAGTTTGAAGACGATGACGAGCAGGAGCACGGCGGCGAACGCCACTCCCACCAGCAAGCCGACAGACATCGGCACAGCACCCCCCTGGGGCCGGGTGCCCTGGGTCGGGGCACCGGATGCAACGGAGTGTGGGCGCGGTCAACGCGGCCTGTACAGGCGGAGGTTGAGGCTGTTGCCGGTTCGGGACACCGCTGTGAAGGGTTCGGTGCGAGGACACCTCCCCGCGCCGTGGCGGTCAGCCTCCGTACGCCGCCGAGACATACACCGTCCGGGGCGGCTGGTACTCCATCACCATCACCACCGTGCCGCGCTCGATGCGCTCCGTCCCCGACGCGGAGTAGGCCAGGAAGTGCTCGGCCCCGCCGCGCACCCGGAGGATCACCTCGCCGACGAGGCCGGGACCCACCGTGCCGCTGACCCGTCCCATGAGCCCGACCATCGACGTATCGTCCATGGTCACAGCCTAAGGGGCGAACATCGCTACGGGGCCGGGGAATCCGAGGTGATCCGGTCCCCGGGCCACCGCTCGTGCCAGCGCAGTTCCGCCTCCAGCTGCGCGGCCAGCGCCACCAGCAGCGGCTCGCTGCCGGCCGGGCCCAGCAACTGCGCCCCGACCGGCAGCCCACCGGCCACGGAACCGGCCGGGACGTTCACCCCGGGCCAGCCCAGCACGTTCCACGGCCACGCGTAGGGGCAGGCGGCGATCATCGAGCGGTCCGTGGCCAGTCCGCTCAGCGCGTGCAGCGCCCCGATCCGGGGCGGGGGAGCGGCGGTGGTGGGCGCGAGGACCACGTCGTACGTGTGGAAGAACGCGCCGACCCGACGGCGTAGCCCCGCCTCCGCGCGCCGCGCCGCCCGCAGCGGCGGCCCGGCCAGGAGCCGGCCGAGCCGGGCGGCCCCGTGGGTGCGCGGGTCGAGCAGATCGGGGAAGGGGACCTCGCGGACCCGCTCGGCGACCCCGACGGTCGCGCGCGGCACGAAGGTCAGCCCGATGGCCCCGTACGGCGGATCCGCCTCCTCCACCCGGTGCCCCCATCCGGCCAGCCGCTCGGCGAGTTCGACCACCCGGGCCCGGATCTCGCCGTGCAGCCGCGTCGGGACGGCGGTGAACGGCGGCTTCAGCGAGAGCGCGATCCGCAGCCGGCCGGGGTCGCGGCCGACCGCGTCCAGGGCCCGCACCGGGGCGGGCCGGTGGGGGTCGTGCGCGTGGTTGCCGCCGGCCGCGTCCAGCAGCAGGGCCGCGTCCGCGACCGTACGGGCGAGCGGGCCGTTGACGGTGATGCCCTGGAACGACTCGCCGTGCGGCCAGGTGGAGATCCGGCCGCGCTGCGGCTTGATGCCGACGAGGCCGGTCCAGGCGGCGGGGATACGGACGGACCCGGCGCCGTCGGAGCCCAGCGCGGCCGGGACCAGCCCGGCGGCGACGGCCGCCGCCGAACCGCCCGACGATCCGCCCGGGGTGTGACCGTGGTGCCAGGGATTGCGGGTGGCGCCGAACGCCGGCCCCTCGGTGAACGGCCATTGACCCAGTTCACAGGTGTTGGTCTTGCCGACGATCACCGCGCCCGACGCCCGGAGCCGGCGCACCGCCTCGCCGTCCTCGGCGGCCGGTGGGAACGTCCCGGGGCAGCCGAAGGCGGTGGGTTCGCCCGCCACGTCCATGTCGTCCTTCACGGCGACGGGCACGCCGAGCAGCGGACGGCGGACCCCGGCGGCCAACTCCCGGTCGGCCGCGTCCGCCTCGGCGAGCGCCGCCTCGCCCCGCACGATCCGGAAGGCGTTCAGCGTGCCCTGCGTCGCCTCGATCCGCGCCAGCGCCCGCTCGACCAGCGCCCGGGACGTCACCTCCCCCTCGGCGAGCGCGCGGGCGGTCTCGACGAGGCCGGGGATGCGGTCGTGCCGGGGCGTGGAGGGCGTGGAGGGCGTCGAAGGGTGGGATGTCATGCGGGGCACCTCCGGAGGCGGGGAAGGTTGCCTACCGAACGGTAACGTCAGAAGGGGCGCACCGGAACGGCTGTCGCCCCCGTCTTCGGCGGCCGGGGTGTTCCGGGAACCAGCGGTGACGGGGGACGCGCGGGAAGGGCCGGAACCTGTCGGCTCCGGCCCTTCGGGTGTGCGGGTGCGTGCGTGGGTGTGCGGGTGCCCGGCTGCTCGGGTGCCCGGGGTGCCCGGCTGCCCGGGTGGGCGGGGGTCAGGCGGGGGCGGGGCTCACACCCCGGCGGTCGCGCCCACGTGGCCGTGCAGCCGCTCCAGGACCTGGGTCACCTGGGCGACCACCTCCGCGTCGTCGCCGGGGTGCAGTTCGGCGAAGCGGGTGACCGAGCCGGGGATGGAGAGCTTGATGTCGTCCAGCACTCGCCCACCGGCGATGCTCACGGCCTTGCGGGCCTCGTCCTGCGCCCATACGCCGCCGTACTGGCCGAACGCGGTGCCGAGCACGGCGACCGGCTTGTCCGTGACGGCACCGGCGCCGAACGGCCGCGACATCCAGTCGATGGCGTTCTTGAGCACGGCCGGGATGGTGCCGTTGTACTCCGGGGTGAAGAAGAGCAGGGCGTCCGAGGCGGCGGCGGCCCGCCGCAGGTCGACGGCGGGAGCCGGGACGGCGCCCTCCACGTCGAGGTCCTCGTTGTAGAAGGGGATCTCGGCGAGGCCCTCGTACAGGCGGATGTCGGCGCCGGCCGGGGCGAGCTTCACCGCGGTCTCGGCGAGCTGCCGGTTGTGGGAGCCGGCGCGGAGGCTGCCGACGAGCGCGAGGATCTGAACGGACATGGGAACTCCTGGGGGAATGCGGGGAACGACAGGGGGGACAGTGCGGGGAAAAGCGGACGGAAGTGGAGAGAAGTGAAGAAAAGCGAAGCAAGGCAGGGTGAAGCGGTGAACAGCGGAGGGAACCGCTGCTGTCAGGTATCCGGACCGGGGTCCGGTTGATGTTCTAGCACCCTAACCGGACCGGGGTCCAGTTTCATTCCCCATGCTTTACGCTGACGTCATGTCCGCCACCCTGCCGCCCCTCGGGTCGACCACGGAGAACGCCGACGACGCCGAACTCCTCCAGCTCGGGACCGCCGCCGACGAACCCTGTCTGCGCGCGGACGCGGCCCGTAACCGGGCCAGGCTCCTGGAGGCCGCCGCCCTGCTGGTGGCGGAGCACGGCGCCGCCGGAGTCACGATGGAGGCGGTCGCGGCGGCGGCCTCGGTCGGCAAAGGCACCGTCTTCCGCCGCTTCGGCGACCGCACGGGCCTGCTGAACGCGCTCCTCGACCACTCCGAGCGGAAGTTCCAGGCGGCGTTCCTCGGCGGCCCTCCGCCGCTCGGCCCCGGCGCCCCGCCCGAGGAGCGGTTGCGCGCGTTCGGGATCGCCATGCTGCGCCGCACCTCGGACGAGCTGGAACTCCAGCTCGCCGCCGAACCCGCCCCCGACCGCCGCTACGCCGTACCGGCCCGCAGGCTGCTGCACGGCCATGTCGCCATCCTGCTGCGCGAGGCCGTCCCCGGTGCCGACGTCGACCTCCTCGCCCATGTGCTGATGGCCCAGCTCGCCCCCAGCCTGGTCCACCACCTCACCCGTCGGTCGGGGATGCCGCTGGAGCGGCTGGAGGCGGCGTGGTGCGATCTGGTGACGCGCGTGATCCACGCC
Source organism: Streptomyces sp. NPDC091377 (assembly GCF_044757045.1). Classification (NCBI taxonomy): domain Bacteria; kingdom Bacillati; phylum Actinomycetota; class Actinomycetes; order Kitasatosporales; family Streptomycetaceae; genus Streptomyces; species Streptomyces sp. NPDC091377. The sequence continues at coordinate 351,562 of NZ_JBIVUE010000003.1, forward strand.
GACGTGTCCTGACGGTCGTCAGCGATCCGGCTCATTTGTCATGTCCCCACAGTCGGGGGCATGCGCGTGCCACCCGGCTACGACGTGCGGGTGACCCTCTCGCCGAGCGGATGGGCCCGCTCCTCGCGGATGGCTGAAATGAGCGCATCCGGTGAAGCGCGGGTTACGAACTCGAAAAGTCCAAGGGAAAACAACCCGATCCCGCGCGAAACCCGGCCCGCGCTCTCTGCCAAACTGCCGTACGTCATGGTGCAGATACCGAACAACCCCGCGCCTCGCTCCGTGCCCACGAGCGCCGATGTGGCGCGCCTCGCCGGAGTCTCGCGCGCCACCGTCTCGTACGTACTCAACAACACCAGCGCCGTCCGGATCAGCGAACCCACCCGCCGCCGGGTCCACGAGGCCGCCAAGGAACTCGGCTACGTACCGCACGCGGCGGCCCGCAGTCTGCGCGCCGGGCACAGCCGGATCGTGCTGATGCCCTCGCCCACCTTCCCGGTCGGCCCGCTCTACGGACAGTTCCTCGACGACCTGCAAGGGGCCGTCGGCCGCCTCGACTACACCGTCGTCCAGTACGGCACCCTCGGCCTCACCGGCGACGACGCGGCCCGCGCCTGGGCCGAACTGCGGCCGGTGGCCGTGCTGGTGCCCGGAACGGGCCTCGGCCCGGAAGGCGTCGCGATCCTGAAACGGGCCGGAGCCCGTGCCGTGGTCACCATCGGAGCCGAATCCGTCGAAGGCGCCCACGCGCTCCTCATGGACCACGACGAGGTGGGCCACGCCGCCGGCACCCACCTCCTCGCGCGCGGCCGGCGCCGGATCGGGGTCGTCGTACCGGAAGAACCCGGTCTCGAACCCTTCTCCGGCCCCCGACTCGACGGAGTGCGCCGCGCCTTGCACGGCACGGACGCCGAGGTCCACACCCTGCCCCTCGCCTACGAGGAGGACGCCGCCGCCGGCCTCGCCGCCCGCTGGCGCGGGCTCGGCCTCGACGCCGTGTTCGCCTACAACGACGAGTACGCGATGCTCCTGATGCGCGCCCTCCAGGACGAGGGCGTCCGCGTCCCCGAGGACACCGCCCTCATCGGGGCGGACGATCTGATGCTGGGACGGCTGCTACGACCCCGCCTCAGCACGGTCCACATCAAACTCCCGTCCGGCCGGGGCCTCGCCGAACTCGTGGACCGCGCGGTGCGCGACCCCGGGGCGGCGCCGGAGACCCATCGAGTGCTGGGAGCCACGGTGGTGCACCGCGAGTCCAGCTGACCCTCCGACACCCCCTCGGCACGGCGACCTCGTGGCCGGGCGGCCAGGACTCAACGGCGTCGGCTCAGCGGCGTCAACTCAGCGGCCTCGGCTGCGCGGCCTCGGCTCTTGGGCCCCGGCCGCTGTCCGACTGCCCGTCCCTGTTCGTCGCCCCTGCTCGTCGTCCCCGTCCGTCCCTGGCCGTCCCTGGCTGTCGTCCCTGTCCGTCACTGCCCGTTCTGCTGGGCCTTCGCCTGCTCCGCCTCGACGGCCTTGCGGACCTCGGCCATGTCCAGGTTCCGGGCCTGGCCGATGACGTCCTTCAGAGCGGCCTCCGGGAGCGCGCCCGGCTGGGCGAACACCGCGACCTGGTCACGCACGATCATCAGCGTCGGGATCGACCGGATCTCGAAGGCCGCCGCCAGCTCGGGCTGCGCCTCGGTGTCCACCTTGCCGAACACCAGGTCGGGGTTGTCCTCCGCGGCCCTCTCGTACACCGGCGCGAACTGGCGGCACGGGCCGCACCACGACGCCCAGAAGTCGATCAGAACGAAGTCGTTCTCCTTGACCGTCTGGTCGAAGTTCTCCTTGGTCAGTTCGACAGTGCTGCTCATGACCTGAATCCCTGCTTCCTCATATCGGGGAAAACGTCCGGGGAACACCGCTGAACCTCTGGCTATTCCATCGGCTCTCCCCTGCGCGCGCGTACCCGTGTGGCCACGGCGCACACCACCCACCAAACTGGCCTCATGACGGAAACGGATCCCAAGATGTACGACGTCGTGGTGCTCGGAGCCGGACCCGTGGGGGAGAACGTCGCCGACCGCACCCGCGCGGCCGGACTCTCCACGGCGATCGTGGAGAGCGAACTCGTCGGCGGCGAGTGCTCGTACTGGGCCTGTATGCCCAGCAAGGCCCTGCTGCGCCCGGCCATCGCCCGCGCCGACGCCCGCCGGGTGCCCGGCCTGCGCCACCTTGTGCAGGGCGACCTCGACGCCCCCGCCGTGCTCGCGCACCGCGACGACTACACCTCGCACTGGAAGGACGACGGCCAGGTCGGCTGGCTGGAAGGCATCGGTGCCGATCTCTACCGCGGCCAGGGCCGACTGGCCGGTCCCCGCCGGGTGACCGTCACGGGCCCCGACAGCGAGGTGACCACCCTGGCCGCCCGGCACGCGGTCGCCGTCGCCACCGGCACCCGCGCCCTGCTGCCCCCGCTGCCCGGCATCGCCGACATCCGGCCCTGGACCAGCCGGGAGGCCACCAGCGCCCAGTCCGTGCCGGGCCGGCTCGTGGTGGTGGGCGGCGGGGTCGTCGCCACCGAGATGGCCACCGCCTGGCGGGCCCTCGGCTCCCGGGTCACCGTCCTGGTGCGCGGCAAGGGGCTGCTGCCCCGCATGGAGCCGTTCGCCGGTGAGCTGATCGCCGAGGCGCTCACCGAGGCGGGGGTGGACCTGCGCACCGGGACCTCCGTCACCGCCGTGGCCCGGGTGGACGGCACCGTCGTCGTGGACACCGACCGCGGCGACCGTATCGAGGCCGACGAGATCCTCTTCGCCACCGGACGCGCCCCGCACACCGACGACATCGGTCTCGACACGGTCGGCCTGACCCCCGGCTCCTGGCTCTCCGTGGACGACAGCCTGCGCGTCACCGGCACCGACTGGCTCTACGGGGTCGGCGATGTGAACCACCGCGCGCTCCTCACCCACCAGGGCAAGTACCAGGCCCGGATCGCGGGCGCCGCCATCGCCGCGCGCGCCCAGGGCGTGCCGATCCTGGAGACCGACCGCTGGGGCGCGCACGCCGCGACCGCCGACCACGCCGCCGTCCCCCAGGTCGTCTTCACCGACCCGGAGGCCGCCGCCGTCGGACTCTCCTTCGCCGAGGCCGAGGAGACGGGCCGTCAGGTCCGCGCCGTGGACGTCGAGTTCGCGTCCGTGGCCGGAGCGGGCCTGTACGCCGACGGCTACCGGGGCCACGCCCGCATGGTGGTCGACCTGGACCGCCAGATCCTCCTCGGCGTCACCTTCGTCGGCCCCGGCGTCGGCGAACTCATCCACTCGGCGACCGTCGCCGTCGCCGCCGAGGTCCCGATCGACCGCCTCTGGCACGCCGTCCCGTCCTACCCGACGGTCAGCGAGGTCTGGCTACGCCTGCTGGAGGCGTACAGGCAGGGGTGACACGATGAACGTCCGGCTCGGCTGCGTCGGCGTGCGTCGCTACAGGGAGAAGGCCGTCGCCCGTACGCGGAGGACCGGGCTTCGCTGCTGGGGAAGTCGGCGATCCTCCGGCCACCGAGGCCGTTTGCCCAGTGTGATCGACAGCGCCGGTGTCAGCCGCGCCTCGGGCCGTCTGTAGCCGTTTTACGGACAGACATGAAGCGGGAAAACTCTGGGGGCCGACCAGTCGCAATCTGCCCAGGCGGGCCCGGTAGCTGCTTTCGGGTTTTCCGGAACACCGTGCAATTTCGGTGTTCCGGAAAACCCGGTAGCACAGGAGGGCGGATGTGCTCGCGGAGCAGGGAAAGCGTGATGCGAACGGAGTAAGTGCAGATCACAGGGTATGGGCTGTCAGGTATCCGACATGATTAAGTTCTTCGAGTGCGGCACGTTCCCTGCCCGGATGGCCGTGATGGCCCCCCCGCGCTTGGGCTGGGTCCATGGGCAGATCCGTTGAATCAAGGCGAAAAGTAGCCAAAGTGATTTCGCGAGATCCCGTGGGATGCTCTAAAACTGGGTCGGTGGCATAGCCAAATGGGACCGGATGCGGGGTGATACACCTGGATAACCCCCGCGGAAGCGGGGACAACGCGCTCCTCTGAAACCGGGCTCGCCTGGGCAGTGGGCCACCCCCGCGGAGGCGGGGCAAGAGAAGGGTTTACTTCGCCGCGTGAACTCGGGACAGGTGCCCCGCTTGAGTGGTGGGAAACCACCTCCCGCGATCTCGTGGCTCGGAAAAGCATCAGGTAATTCGTCGCGTATGGCAAGTTCAAAGGTCATCGCCGCTTTGCTGGATCGGCCGCCAGGGTTCGGACGGCGACGATACCGGCAATCGGTCGATCGGTCGGCAGTTGCAGACTCTCTTCGGTGATTCTCCGCCCGTGAGAGCAGTAGTCCAGTCATGGCGACCCTCTCCATGTGAGCGGCCCTCGCCGCCAGACTTGAGTCCTGAAGGGCCTCTCATCGTGGATAACCTCAGCCTTGCTTCCTTTTCGCTGAGTCGAACCGGCGATTCCGTCCCGAAGGCCCGCGGTAGGGTGCGTGATCTGGCCACGAACGGGATTGTCGATCTGGACGAGGAAACTCTTTCCGACCTTGCATCGGTCACCTCCGAGTTGGTGACCAACGCGGTGGCGCATGGTGCCGGGGAGATGGTCACGATTGACATGGACGTGGTTCCCGGCCCGAGGAGGATTCGCGTCAAGGTGCATGACGAGTCCACCGCGCTCCCGGCCCGGCGTGTGGCCGGACCGGAGGATGAGTCCGGACGCGGCATGGCCGTGGTTGCGTCCCTGTCCGTTGCTCGCGGGGTCGAGCCCCATGAGCGAGGCAAGTGGGTCTGGGTTGAACTGGCCCTGCCTGAACAGCTGGTGACCGGCCGCACGGCGACTACCTCGCCGTTGCTCGATGGGGCCGAATGCCGTGTGCCTCGGGGGCCCGAGGGGACCCGGGCGGCCCTGCCCAGGCCCAGGGCTTGGCCGCCCGGGTGGGTTGTGTCCCTACGGCGCTGGCTGGAGGCGTACCGGGGCTGATGGCCCCGGCGGCTGACATGTCGTACGGCTGATGGCGTACCCCCGTCGGCGGTGTCCGGTTCGGCGGGCGGTGCTCATTCCGGGAGGGTGAAGCCCAGTTCCCGGGCGGCCAGGTGCGGCGTCGGCTGGGACCAGCGTTCCGCCATCGCCTCGTTGGACGACAGGGAGCGCGACTCGGCGCGGTCGAGGTAGAGCATGCCGTCGAGGTGATCCGTCTCGTGCTGGACGATCCGCGCGGGCCAGCCACGGAACACCTCGTCCACGGCCCGCCCGTGTTCGTCCTGCGCCGTCAGCCGCACCTCGGCGTGGCGTGCCACCACCGCCTGCCAGCCGGGCACGCTCAGACACCCCTCGAAGAACGCCGCCCCCGCCGGACCCACCCCGTCGTACGACGGATTCACCAGCACCCGGAACGGCTGCGGCACCCGCCCCCGCGCCACCGCCACCTCCTCCGGCACCGGCGCGGGGTCCTCGATCACTGCGATCCGCAACGCCACACCGACCTGCGGCGCGGCGAGCCCCACCCCGGGCGCGGCCCGCATGGTGACGCGCAGCGCGTCGACGAACCGGTACAGCAGGGCCGGCCCCAGTTCACCGTCGTACGGCCGGGTGGGGCGACGCAGCACCGGATCGCCCGCCGCGACGATCGGCAACGGGCCACCGGCGGCGAGGAGTTCCTCGACCCGCTCGGCGATCGGCAGGTGTTCGGGGGAGACGGAAGGCACCATTCAGCCAGCATGACAGAACCCGGGGCTGTGACGGGGGTCACTCAAATCCCCGGGAACCGGAGCGGACATCGGGCCGACCACTGCACCGACCCTCAGCGTCCCTTCCGCCCGATCCCCGAGGACCCCCATGACCACCGCTCCGCCGACCCGCACGGACGAGGCGCCCTCCCCAGCGCCCTCGACCACGCCTCCCGGCGTCTGGACGCCGCTGCGGCCCCTCGTCCTGCGCCTGCACTTCTACGCGGGCCTGCTCGTCGCGCCGTTCCTGCTCGTGGCCGCCCTCACGGGCTTTCTGTACGCCGGCTCGATCCAGGCCGAGAAGTTCGTCTACGCCGATGAGATGACCGTCCCGGTCGGCGACACCAAGCTGCCGATCTCCCAACAGGTCGCCGCCGCCCGAGAGGCGTACCCCGAAGGGGGTATCAGCGCCGTACGTCCGTCCCCCGAGGCCGACGCGACCACCCGGGTGCTGCTCTCCGGGGTCGAGGGCGTCGACCCGGCCCGCAGCCTCGCCGTCTTCGTGGACCCGTACACCGCCGAAGTGCGCGGCGCGCTGGAACAGTACGGCTCCAGCGGAGCGCTGCCGCTGCGGACCTGGATCGACGAGTTCCACCGCGATCTGCACCTCGGCGACACCGGGCGGCTCTACAGCGAACTCGCCGCGAGCTGGCTCTGGGTGATCGCCCTCGGCGGAGTCGCGCTGTGGTTCTCGCGCCGCCGCGCCCTGCGCAAGGTGCGCGGCACCCGCGGGCGCCGCCGCGTCCTCGGCCTCCACGGCACGGTCGGCGTCTGGGCCGCGGCCGGTTTCGTCTTCCTCTCCGCGACCGGACTGACCTGGTCGCAGTACGCCGGCGCCAACATCGACCAGCTGCGCACCTCGCTGGGCCAGGCCACGCCCTCGGTCTCCGCGGCGGGCGGCGGTGACCACGGCGGCCACGGCGCCGCCGCGGGCGGCGACGCCGACCACGGGGTCGGTTTGGACAAGGTGCTCTCCGCCGCCCGCTCCGAGGGCCTCGGCGACCCGGTCGAGATCGTGCCGCCCGCCGATCCCTCCTCCGCCTATGTCGTCAAGCAGATCCAGCGGAGCTGGCCGGAGAAACAGGACTCGGTGGCGATCGACCCGGGCACCGGTCAGGTCATCGACGTCCTGCGCTTCTCCGACTACCCGCCGCTGGCCAAACTGACCCGCTGGGGCATCGACTTCCACACCGGAACCCTCTTCGGCCTGGCCAACCAGATCGTGCTCATGCTGCTCGCGCTCAGCCTGGTCCTCCTGATCGTGCTCGGCTACCGCATGTGGTGGCAGCGCGGACAGGGCTCCGCCTTCGGCCGCCCGATCCCACGCGGCGCCTGGGCCCAGGTCCCGCCGTACCTCCTCGTCCCTCTGATGGCCGCCGTGGCCGCCCTCGGCTACTACGTGCCGCTGCTCGGCATACCGCTGGCCGCGTTCATCGCCGTGGACATCGTTCTGGGCGCGATCGCGCACCGGCGGGAACGGCGGACGTCAGGCGCACAGGCGTCGTAGCGGGCGTAGGAAGACGCGCCGCCGGTACCGGCCTCGGCGCCGCCGGCACGGCGACGGGCCCGGCTCCTCCCGGTGGGGGAGGGGCCGGGCCCGTCCTGTGCGTGGGCGCCTGGCTGTGCCCAGGTCAGCGCTCCGTGAACTCGCCCGAGAGCGCGGAGGCCAGCCGCAGATGCGGCTCCGCCTCGTCGGCGCGGCCCTGACGCTCCAGCACACGGCCCAGCATCAGCCGGGCGTAGTGCTCGACCGGGTCGCGCTCCACGATCACCCGCAGCTCGTCCTCGGCGCGCCGCAGCTGGGCGGAGTGGTAGTAGGCACGGGCCAGCAGCAGCCGGGGCCCGGTCTGCTCGGGCACCTCCTCGACCAGCTTGCCGAGAACGCGCGCCGAGCCGGCGTAGTCCTTGGCGTCGAAGTACTTCAGGGCGCGCTCCCAGCGCTCCGCCGGAGTACCACGGTCGTAGTACGTGGTCGTCGTGTCCACTGGTGACCTCCTTCGCTGTCCTCCACAACCGACGAAGGTTGGTTGAATATTCCACGACCCCGGAGGTGCTGCTCGGCGGCCCCGGAAGGGCCCTACGCTTCGCTCCGCTTCTCCAGGCGACTGCCGCGCGGGAAGGTGATGGACATGATGTCGCTGGGGCCGTCCAGGGTGATGCGGTGCCATCGCCCGCGCGGGACGATGACCGCCGTTCCCGCCGCGAGCTTGACCTCCTCCTCCCGCCCGTCCGGCCGCTCCGGGCGGAAGCGGACCCGTATCCCGCCGCTGAGGCAGGACACGACCTCGTCCGCGGCGGAGTGGACCTCCCAGTGGTCGGCGTGGACGTCGGCGTCGGTCTCCCCATGGAAGGTCATCACCTGCCAACCGGCCCACTCGGGGTCGAATACGGGTTGCTCGGCACGCACCTGGCCGGTGCGGTCCAGGCGGACGAAGGAGGCGAAAAGATCGATCGGGGCAACGGTCATGCCGGCACATCCATTCTGCGGTCGTCTCCACGGTTGTCCTCACGGACGCCTCAGCGGTTCGTCTCAGCGGTTCGTCTCCGCGGTCTGCGTCAGCGGTACGTCTCCGCGGTCTGCGTCAGCGGTACGTCTCCGCGGTGTGCGTCAGCGGTACGTCTCCGCGGTGTGCGTCAGCGGTACGTCTCCGCGGTTTGCGTCAGAGAGGTGCATCAGCGAGGTGCGTCAGCGGTGTGCGGCTTGTCCCCGGGGTCGGGACAGGGCGTGGCGCAGGGCCGCGCAGAGTTCGGCCAACTGCCGCTGCGACACGTCCGCGGACGGGACCGCCAGCGATCCGTGGAAGGTGCCCGGCCACTGGTGCAGCTCGACCGGGACGCCCGCCTGCAGCAGCCGTAGCGCATAGGTGATGCCTTCGTCGCGGAGCGGGTCCGCCTCCGCGGTGCCCACATAGGCGGCGGGGAGCCCGGACAGGTCCTCGGCCCGGGCCGGGGCCGCGTACGGTGTGGCGGGTCGGGAGCCGAGGTAGTGCCGCCACACCGCCGTGATGATGTCCCGATCGAACAGCGGCGTATCCGTGAAGTTCCGCTGTGACCAGGTCTCCTGGCGGTCGTCGAGCAGAGGCTGATGGAGCAGCTGGAAGCGGATCGCGGGCCCCCGCTGATCACGCGCCCGCAACGCCACCCCGGCCGCGAGCCCCGCGCCGGCGCTGTGTCCTCCGACGGCGATCTCGTCCGGGTCGACGCCCAGCTCGGCGGCGTGTTCGGCCGCCCAGGTCAGTACGGCGTACGTGTCGTCCAGGGCGGCCGGGAACCGGTGCTCGGGAGACCGGCGGTAACCCACCGAGATCACCACCGTGTCGGCACCGGCCGCGATCCGGGCGGCGAAGTGCTGATCGGAGTCCAGATCCCCCATCACCCATCCGCCGCCGTGCAGCCAGACGACGGCGCCCCGCGCCCCGCTCGGACGGTAGATCCGCACCGGCACGTCGGGGTCGGCGGGCACGGTGCGGTCTTCGATCTCCATGCCGGTCGTGTCAGGCGCGGGCGCCGCGGCGGCACGCTCGGCGTAGTTCTCGCGGTCAGCGACCGGATCGGTCAGGTCCGCTTTCACCAGCAGGGGGACGAACGCTTCGAGTTCGGGATCCATGACGACCATCCTCACCGTCGACCCCCGTGGGTTCATCCGCCGATCGTCGCGTATGCGGATCGCATCACGCGGAGAACGGCGCACGGGGCGCCCCCATCCTTGCGCCATGGAGGCCCTCGCCGAACGGCTGTCGCACCTGGACCCGCACGCCCAAGGCGCGCTGCGCGTCATCGCGTTCTACGACACGTTGATCTGCAGGAGGGTCGACCTCCCGGCCCTCGCCCGGGCCTCGGCGGGCCTCGCCGCCTGTGTGGTCGGGATCCGGCTGCACGGCACGGGGCGGGTGATCCGCACCGCGCCCGACGGCAGGCAGGCGTCCGCACCGCCGCACCCCGCCTCCGCCGCAGCGCCGGTCACCCTCGACGCGGAGGAGATCGGCACGGTGTGGCTGGAGCGCCCCGGCCCGCCCTCTCCGCTGGACGCGGTGCTCCTGGACCGGCTCGCCATCGCTGCCGCCGCGGTCGTGGAACGGTACGGCCCGGCGCGCACCACCATGGCCGACCCCGCTCTGGTCGAGTCGGCGATCAGTGCCGACAGCGACGAGGCGGCCCGGAACCGGGCCTACGGCTCCTGGGGTTCGCGGCCGACCTGCCGGTCCGCGCCGTCGCCGTACGCTCCCCGCTTCCGCTCGACCGGGTCGCCGCCCTGATCTGCCCGGCCCGCGCGGTCAAGGCGGCACCGCTCGCCGACGTGGGCGTCATCCTGGCGACCACCGTGGACCAGACCCGGATCCCGGCCGGGGTACGCGCGGGCATCGGCGCCCCCGAAAGCCCCGAGCGGTCCTGGCGGCAAGCCCGGACCGCTCTCCGCTTCACCACCCCGCACCGCCCGACCGTCCCCTACGCCGAACTGGGGGCGTGGGCGCTGCTCGCGCAGGTTCCGCAAGACAGCGCGCGCGACAACGCCGACGTGGCCGCGATCGCCCGCCTCGCCGCAAGTTCGCCGGAGCTGGATCTGGAGACGCTGGACGCCTACTGCGCCACCGGCTCCCTGCGCGGCGCCGCCGACCTCCTCCACCTGCACCACAGCAGCGTCGCCCGCCGCCTCGAACGGATCGGCAAGGCCCTGGACATCGAACTCACCGCGCCCACGGGCCTGATGCGAGCGGGGCTCGCCCTCACCGCGTGGCGGCTGCTCGACGGCTGAGGGGCCTCGTCATGCCCCCTTGCGCGCGGCCAGTTCGGCGTTGGCCCGCTCGGTGACCAGGGCGAGGACCCGGCCCGCGGTGGCCAGGTCGGCGGCGGGGATCCCGGCGTAGATCCGGGCCGAGATCACCCCGGTCTCGGCGCTGGTGTCCGCGTACAGCTTCCGTCCGGCGTCGGTGATCCGCACACGCGTGCCCTCGGTCGCGATCAGTCCCTTGCCGATCAGCGCGTCGACGGTGGCGACCGCGTCCGCCTCGGCCGTCTTGAGCGTGTCTACGACCTCGGCGACGAGGCTGTCCCGCTCGACCGGCCCGTCCGCCACCGCGGTCAGGCGCAGTGTCACCGACTCCTGGAAGCCGGCCCCGTACCCGGCGAGCACGCTCTCGGCGACGGCCCGACCGGCGTAGTGGGCGAGACCTATGACCCGTCCGTCGACCACGGGACCCGCGGCGGCGGGCGGGTCGGCGGCGGTGTCAGGGGTGTTGGGGGAGGCGCTGACGGTCACGGCTGCTCCTGATGGTCGGTCAAGGCTTCGACGGGTCGAGGGAGGGATCGAGTGGTGTGTCGAGCAGGGCCGTGAGATCCCGCATGAAGTCCTGGGTGCGGTCGCTGTCGAGCCCGCCGAGCGGTTCCAGCAATTGCCGCAGCAGTCCTTGTACGACGGTGATCGCCTGCCGGGTGACCTCGCTGCCCCGATCCGTCAGGGCCAGTCGGACGGCGCGCGGGTCCTTCGGGTCGCGGGTGCGTTCGAGGAGTCCGGCGGACTCCAGGGCGCGGGCCAGCTTCGACACGTAGAGCGGTTCGAGGCCGGTGTGGTCGGCGAGTTGCCGCTGGCTGGGGCGGTGGCCGGAGCGCTGGATGCCGTGGAGCGAGGCGACCAGGGAGTACTGGGCGTGAGTGAGGCCCAGCGGGGCCACCGCGCGATCGACGGCGACCCGCCATTTCATGGAGAGCCGCCAGACCAGGAAGCCCGGGGTGGCGCGCTCGGAAGTCGAACCCATGACAGATAATGTACATGGCTACTATATGCGCGGCTAGTATGTACTTGGCTACTATCTACATGGCTAGTACTTTCCGGCATGGGCGTACCGACGGAATGACGTGACGTCGTCCATCGCACTAGGTTGTCCGCTATGAGCAATCTTGATCGCGAGCCGGTACCCGCCGTGTGCGGAGGCCGTGGCTTCGTCGTCGCGGAGCCGGTGCGTGAACTGTTGAGTCCTCGCCGGGTGCGGCTCGGTGAGTCCACCGAGGTCCGCCGGCTGCTGCCCAACCTGGGGCGGCGCATGGTCGGGGCGTGGTGCTTCGTCGATCACTACGGCCCGGACGACATCGCGGACGAGCCCGGGATGCAGGTGCCGCCGCACCCGCACATGGGTCTGCAGACGGTGAGCTGGCTGCACGAGGGCGAGGTGCTGCACCGGGACTCGACCGGCAGCCTCCAGACCATCCGCCCGCGTGAGCTGGGGCTCATGACCTCGGGCCGGGCGATCAGTCACTCGGAGGAGAGCCCGAGGTCGCACGCCCGCTTCCTGCACGGCGCTCAGCTGTGGGTCGCCCTGCCGGACGGCCACCGGCACACCGACCCGCACTTCGAGCACCACCCGGATCTGCCGCTCGTCACCGCGCCCGGTCTGAAGGCCACCCTCATCCTGGGCGACCTCGACGGCACGACCTCGCCCGGCACCACGTACACCCCGCTCGTGGGCGCGGACCTCGCCCTCGCGCGCGGCGCGGACGTACGGCTGCCGCTGGAACCGGACTTCGAGTACGCCGTCCTCGCCATGTCCGGAGAGGCCCACGTGGACGGCGTCCCCGTCCTGCCCGGCTCGATGCTCTACCTCGGCTGCGGGCGCACCGAACTCCCGCTGCGGGCCGAGTCGGACGCGGCCCTGATGCTTCTGGGCGGCGAGCCGTTCGACGAGGAACTGGTCATGTTCTGGAACTGGATCGGCCGCTCCCAGGAGGAGATCGAGCAGGCGCGACGGGACTGGATGGAAGGCACGCGCTTCGGTGAGGTGAAGGGCTACGACGGAGACCCGCTACCGGCTCCGGCGCTGCCGCCGGGCCAGTTGAAGCCCCGGGGAAGGGTGCGCTGACGAGCGGGACTGGTCGAGCTGTGGGTGGGTGGCGAAGCGGCGCCACTGCTTCAGCCCGCTGAAGCACCGTTCCACCACGTGGCGGCGTTTGTAGGTGTTGCGATCGAAGGCGGGCGGGCGTCCGCCCTGGCTTCCGCTGCCGCCTCTCCGGAGGAGAAGGGACGAGGAGCGGGCCGGTGGCCGGGGGCCGTGGCGCTCCGTGTCGTTGTCCCCCGGGTCGTAGACGTGGTCCGCGAGGACGGCATCGGGTCGTGTCCTCGGCCTTCCCGGTCCGCTTCGCGGAACACGGATGACGGTCATGATGGTCTCGAAGGCCGAGGCGTCGCCCGTCTGGCCTGCGGTTCCGCGGAGCGCCAGGGGGCGTGCACGGCCGTCGTCGGCGAGGTGGACGGACGGTGGAGTCCCCATCTGATCAACTGACCGGCCGAGGCTTGCGGTCTCAGGCGGTTTCCTCATGGCCGAGGGGCCGGGTGGGTTCGCCGACTGCGGCGCACAGTGCGCTGAGTCCAGTGGCAAGGGCGTGCTGAGCGTCGGGTGACATGCGGCTCATGGCCTGCTGGAGGGCCTGTTCCCGGCGGTGCCTGATCGTGTTCAGGTGAGCGATGCCGGTGTCGGTGAGTTCCAGCTGCATTTCGCGGCGGTCCTGGGGGCGCGGGGTCCGGCGCAGGAATCCGGCGGCCTGAAGACGGTCGCAGAGGCGAGTGACGGACGGTGCGGCTGCGGAAAGACGACGGCCCAGGGCACTCGCATTGATGCCGGGTTCGCGTTCGACGATGTACATCACACGGGTCTGGGCGGCGGAGAGCGGCGCGGTGCCGAGGGCGCCGCGGCCACGCTCCCAGGCGATCTCCAGGAGTTCCAGGAGCTGGCCGACCTCGGGCACGGCACGGGAATCGTGCTGGTGCACAGGGGTGGGGGTCTCGTGCATGTGACACTCCCGTGTGGGCCTTGTGCCCGTTCCGGCTGGTCGATGTGGACAGTCGCACAGATGACGATATGTGAAGGAAAGAAGGACCGGTACCGGTGGACAGACCCAGTGCGGTCGAGCGCTCTCTGCGCGAGGCCGCGCCCCATGAGATCTTCGACGTGATCCGCTCCCTGATCGAGCGCCGCCATCATGCCCGTGCGGTGGAACTCTTGATGGCCGACTATGCCACGACCACGCTGCAGCCTGTCGGGGTCCTGCCGCGCGCCCGGCCCCCGCTGTGGGTGCACGACAGCGCACCGGGCCGCGCGTTCGGCGCCCAGGAGGCGTACTGCGTCTACGACGGCCCGGGCGCCACGGTCACGGCGCACCTGCCGGTCAGTGTACGGGGGGACCGGCTGGGAGTCCTGAGCGTCACCTTGGAAGCCGGGGAGAAGGGACTGGCCGCGGACGTGCTGGAGGAACTGCAGCAATGTGCGGACGCGCTGGCGCACGAGGTGGTGGTCGCGGAGCGGGACACCGACCTGTTCCTGAAGGCGCGCCGTGCGGAACGGCTGACACTGGCCGCCGAGATGCAGTGGCAGCTGCTGCCCGGCCGTTCCTGTGCCAGGCCGGAGTACAGCCTCGGCGCCCAGTTGGAGCCCGCGTACGCCGTTTTCGGCGACAGCTTCGACTGGTCGTCCTCAGCCGATGACCTGTACCTGACCGTCAACAACGGCATGGGCGAAGGCATTGACGCCGCCCTGCTGACCAACCTCACGATCAACGCCCTGCGCAACGCCCGCCGCGCCGGGCTGAACCTGAGCGATCAGGCGTATCTGGCCGATCAGGCCGTCTACGGGCAGCACCAGGGAAGCCGCTATCTGTCGGCGCTACTGCTCCGGTTTCACCTTCCGACCGGGGACGTGGAGATCATCGACGCAGGCTCACCGCGCATCTGGCGGATGCGCGGGGGAGCGGTCGAGGCGATCGGGCTGGAGGCGCAGATGCCCCTGGGTATGTTCCAGGACACCACCTACGTTTCTCAGCATTTCGAGGTCGAACCGGGCGACCGCCTGCTTTTCATCAGCGACGGCGTCTACGACGCGCTCTCACCGAGCGGTGAGAAGTACAGCTTCCGTGCGCTGGCTGCTTCGATCAGCGCCACGCGCTTGCTGCCCGCCTCACAGGTGCCCAGAGCGATGCTGCGGGAGCTGCTCGGACACCGCGGCCCGGGCCCGGCGGTGGACGACGCGCTGGTGATGTGTCTGGACTGGCACGGACGTCCCGATCCGGACCGGGACACCGGTCCACCAACACCGGCGGTATGACCTTTCCGTGAAGGCTGTGGACGTTCGCCGCGGGAGGTGCGTGTGGTGTGCCTTCCCAGGTGGGCGGTGGGTGGGGGTGGCTTGCCATCGAGGACACGCCTGAGCGATGCTTGCCTTCGGTGAAGTAATTTCTTCCAGTGGGAAGGTGGTGCGGTTCGCCTCGGGCGGGCCCTCTTCATGGCCTCTTCCGAGGTGGTCTCCGT
This sequence comes from Streptomyces sp. NPDC091377, assembly GCF_044757045.1. Classification (NCBI taxonomy): domain Bacteria; kingdom Bacillati; phylum Actinomycetota; class Actinomycetes; order Kitasatosporales; family Streptomycetaceae; genus Streptomyces; species Streptomyces sp. NPDC091377. The sequence goes on from NZ_JBIVUE010000003.1 coordinate 366,596, forward strand.
CACGGGACCCGAGCAAGGCTCCACGTCCGGCCTATGGGCTTCGGCCCCCTGCCCCGCGATCGTGGCCGACGCCGTCGGCACCGTCCTGGAGGTGAATCCCGCCGCCGCTCTCCTCCTGGCCGGCGCGGCCCCCGGGGCGAGCATGTCGGATGCAGTACCGGGATGGCTGGCCCGGGCCCACCGGGAGACGACCGTAGGCGTGGGGCCGGCCGCCCGGGACGGCCGGCACACTGAGGATCTCCTCCCCTCGGTGGCCGGCCGGATCGCCACCCACAGCTACGAGGCGTATCCCACCCTGCGCCAGGACGGAAGTGTGGTGTGGTGGCTGGTCGACGACACCGACCGGCGGATCGCCGAAGAGGCACTCGCCACCGAGCGTGAACGCACCAGGTTCCTCGCGGAGGCGTCAAACGTCCTGCTCGCCTCGCTGAACACCGACAGATGCATGGCCGCCACCGCTCGGCTCGCCGCCGAACACCTCGCCGATGTGGCGGTCGTCGTCGCCCCTCCGTCCGGCGGCAAGCTGTCTCTCGCGCTCAGCATCGAGGGCCAGGACGTCACCCGCGCTCTGATCGCGGCCGATCCGTCCCAGCTCCCGGGTCTCAGCGAGGCGCTGCAGGGCTTCCCACCCGTGCCCTCACGATGGATCGACCCCGCGACCCTGCCCGACTGGATCGTCCCTGAAGGCTTCGCCGGAACGATCCAGTCCGTCGTCGTGACCCCCCTGCCCGGCCACGGCGTGCCCGCCGGAGCACTGATCCTGCTGCGCACCATCGACCACGCGGAGTTCCGCGAGAACGAAGAGGTCTTCGCCCGGCTGTTCGCCGCCAGAGCCGGCGCCGCCCTGTCCGCCTCCCGCCTCTACAGCGAGCAGAGCGCCATCACCCGAACCCTCATGCGCGACCTGCTCCCGCCTCGGCTCCAGCGGCTCAACGGCGTGGACATCGCCGGCGGCTACCGGGCCGCCGGAGTTAACGAACGAGTCGGCGGCGACTTCTACGATGCCCACCCCGGCAGCAGCGCGGACGACGAGTCACTGGTGGTCCTCGGCGACGTGTGCGGCAAGGGCCTGGACGCAGCCGTCCTGACCGGCAAGATCCGCAACACCCTCCAGGCGCTGATGCCGATGGCCGACGACCACGAACGCATGCTGCAACTCCTCAACGGAGCCCTTCTGACCTCCCACCACACCCGGTTCGCCACACTGGTGATGGCCTCGGTCCAGCGCACCGAGAACCAGGTGCGGCTGCGCCTCACCTCGGCCGGCCACCCCGCCCCCCTGGTGGTCCGCATGGACGGCAGCGTCGAGGAGATCCCCACCCACGGCACTCTCATCGGAGCGCTCCCGGCCATCGAGGTCACCTCGATCGAGACGGTTCTGCAACCGGGCGAGACGTGCGTGCTCTACACCGACGGATTCACCGAGGCCCGCGGCGGCCCGGTCGGCGACGAACTCTTCGGCGACGAACGCTTGAAACGAGCCCTGTCGGAGTGCGCCGGCATGCCTGGGGAAGCCGTCGTGGAACGGATACAGATGCTCGCCTCGCAGTGGGTGCGCGGCGGCGGACACGACGACATGGCGGCCATCGCGATCAGCGCCCCCCTCACGACCCACCTGAGTGCGGTGAACGGCCATACTCGGGGCAGATACACAGCGTGAAAGGTAACAACCCCAACGGCGCTGAAGGCACGGAGGTTCTCCGGGACCGGCTGTGGGCGGCGGTGACCAGCCGTGATGAACACCGTGCCACCGACATCGTCCTCACTGCCCTGGAAGACGGCATGGACGCGGAGACCCTGCTGCTCGATCTCCTCGGCAGAGTGCAGGCGAAGGTCGGCGTCGAGTGGGCGGCCAACCGGCTCAGCGTCGCTCAGGAGCATGCCGCCAGCGCGATCACCGAGCGCGTCATCGCCTCCCTCGCTCACCACCCGGCGGTCCGTACCCCGCCCGCGCTGGGCCGCGTCACCGTGGCCTGCGTGAACCAGGAATGGCATGTCCTGCCGGCCCGCCTCCTCGCCGAAGTCCTCACCCTGCGCGGCTGGCGGGTCGACTTCCTGGGCGCCCAGGTGCCCACGCCCCACCTCATCGCCCACCTCCATCACCACGGCGCGGACGCCGTCGCGCTCTCCTCCTCCCTGCCCACCCGGCTTCCCGACGCCCACGCCGCGATCAGCGCCTGCCAGGCCATCGGAATCCCCGTCCTCGTCGGTGGAGCGGCCTTCGGACCCGACGGCCGCTACGCCCGCATGCTCGGAGCCAACGCCTGGGCCCCGGACGCGCGGGCCGCAGCGCAGCAACTCGCCGACGGCATCCCCCAGCCCAGCCTCGCCACCGGGCGGCAACAGATCGACGACCTGCCCCATCTCGCCGACCAGGAGTACACCCTCGTCGCCCGCGCCCAGGGCCAGCTCGTCAAACAGGTCCTCACCCAGCTCGAAGCCGGCTTCCCCGCAGTGGCCGCCTACACAGCTCCACAGCGCGAACGCACCGCCGAGGACATCGGACACATCGTCGACTTCCTGGCCGCGGCCCTCTACACCAACGACGACGACCTGTTCACCACGTTCATCACATGGACCGCCGGCATCCTCACCGCACGCCACGTCCCCGCCCGGTCCCTGCATTCCGCCCTGACCATCCTCGCCACCGAACTCAAGGACTTTCCCCGATCCACCCGACTGCTCGACCGGGCGCGGTCCGCCTTGAACAGCGCACCCCCGTCAGTCGGAACACCCACCGGAGCCACCGCATGACCCCCTTGCCCCACTCTCCCTTCACTCTCACCGTGGAAGCCGGCTCGGGAACCGCATGCATCCGACTCACCGGCTCTCTCGACTACGCCACCAGCGATGAACTGGTCCAACACGCCGACCGGTGCCTCACCAGCCACCCCCACCTTCAGAACCTGCGCCTGGACTGCACCGGACTCGAATTCTGCGACTCCATGGGCCTCTCCGCCCTGCTGATGATCCACCGCAAGACCACCACCCGGCTCGTGCGGCTCCACCTGGACCACCCGCCGCCGTCCCTGGAGCGCATCCTGCGCATCACCGGAGTCGCGGCGCTCTTCTCACGGACCCACCCCACCTCCGTGCGGAACAGGCACACCCCGGAATCAGCACCTCCCGAACCCTCCCTCTGACCGCCGGTCATCGGGGCCGGCCGCCGAGCTACGGCATGCGACCGCAACGATGTTGATGGCGATGACGGCCAGGACGTGCTGGATGTGGACCTTTTCCTGGTCTCGGTAGCGGCAGTAGCGCATGCAGCCGGTCGCGCACCCACATCGCCGCCGGGCCACCTGGATCACTCGCCCGCGCGACCTGCGCGCCACCAAGGCGAACATTCGAGGGCCATCGGCATCACCAAGGACGGAGCCGTCCTCCGTGCATCCACCCCAGACGTCCACCGAGGACTCCGGAACGACGATCAAGGGGCCGCCCATGGATCCATGCGCGCAGTCTGCCGCCCAGCACTGACACCACTCAGCGGCTGGAGCCTGGTCGGCCGACCTGGTCACTTGGGGCGGCGTGGCTTGGCCTATGCGGGGCCAACGGAAACGTCCGCGGTGACGGCAGATCCCGGATGATCCGGTCGCCGTACCGGAGCCGAACGCGTGCCGCCTCACCGGGCCACACCGAGTGGGTACGACACCGCCGGGATTGGCCATGGACGGATCCGGGGAGTGAAGGGCCATGGCGTCAACAGAAGAACGGGCCTGCGTGTCCGCGCGGTTGTCGCACGCGCAGTACAGTGCGTCGCGTGCGGACGCGGCGCTGTGGGCAGGCGTGTCCGTCCTGGTCACGGACACCTCCGGCAGGATCCTGCTGCAGTCCGTCGACTACAGGGACGCATGCCTGCTGCCCGGCGGAGCGATCGACGCCGGCGAGGCTCCCACCACGGCGGCGGGCCGCGAGCTTTGGGAGGAACTCGGAATCGAGCAGCTGCTCACCCACGGACTCGCCGTCGACTGGGTCCCGGCGACCACCCCCGGATTCCACCCGGACATCCGTTTCCCCGGCGAGATCATCCACGTCTACGACGGCGGCACCTGGGACGCCCACCGTATCCAGGAGATCAGACTGCCCGACCGTGAGATCACCGCCGTCCACTGGGCCGAACCCGCCGACCTGCCCACGTACATGGAACCGGGCAACGCCCGCCGGGCCCTGGCCGCCCTCCGCGCCCGGATCAACGGCACGGGCACCGTCCTGCTGGAGGACGGCCGTCCGACCGCCCCCAGCGTCATGGACCGGCTGGAAGTCCTCCGCACTGCCCGCAGACCCCAGAGCTGGCCCTGGCACACCACTCCCGTACCGGCCGGGCTCCCCCTCACCCAGTGCTGGGGCTGGCTGTTCGCCCCGGACGGTCGCGCCCTCGTCCTCATCGGCCGCGACACCGGATCCGCCTGCCTCCCCGGCGGAACCCTCGCACCCGGCGACGTCGGCGACCCGGCAGTAGCGCTGCGCCGGGAAGCGCGCGAGGAAGCCCATGCGGAGACCGGCGAGCTGACCGTTCTCGGCCACCTCCGCGATGACAGCGAGCCGTCCGCCGGGCCCCGGGCCCGGCTCCGCATGGCGGGGCGGATCACATCCATCGGCCCCGAGCGCCGCGACCCGGCTTCCGGCCACTCCTACGCCCGCCTCCTGGCCACACCCGAACAGATCCGGGATCTCTTCGACTGGGGACCGGAAGGCGACCGCCAGCTCATCGCCGTCCACCGCGCCCGTGAACGCCTCGGGCTGCCCGCCGCAGTACGCCAACCGGTCACCGAAATCCCTCAGACCGGCGGCCGGCTGTAGGAAGCCGCTCGGTGACGGCATGCCCTCGCAAGGAGGGGAGCGCCCGGCCGTGGCGGTGCGCGCCCGGCTTCCTCGCCGCAGCCGTCCTCATCGCCGCACAGTGCTCCGAGGGTGAGCCGACCGATCCCGTCGACGGCCCCGCAGAGCCCGCTTCCCGCAAGGTCGTGCAGACCGCGCGGCACCGCACCCGGCACAGGCCCCGCCGGCCGAATGAAACTCAGCCGATGGGGGTGGCGACGGCGATCGCACTGGCGTAGGAGTTGCCGGGCAGGTCGGTCACCAGTGGGTCATCGTCACCTTCGGTCTTGGTGACCACGGCCTTCAGGGCTGAGGAGGTGCAGCTCTGCGTGCCGTCCGGGGACAGGGCGATCCGAACTGGCTCTTCCTCCACACGGCTGGCGTGAGTGAATTCGTCACTCCACTCCAGTGTCGTGGCGTTCATGGTGTGTCCCTGGGTGAGGAACAGGCGTGTTCCGTCGGGGTGGACGGCCAGTTTCGCGTTCCTGTGGAGGTCGTTGCGTTGGTGCTGGACGTCGAACGAATCGGCGTCCAGCAGGCGAAGCCTCTTGTCCTCCCGGACGTAGACGCGGCTGCCGTCCGGGGAAACGTGCACCTCGTGAACACCGCCGACTCTGGTGCTCTTCGATTCGCCGGTGGACAGTGCGAACCTGACCACGTCGTTGCCCGTCGCGCTGTACAGGAAGCGTCCGTCGGGAGAAGCAGCCAGGCCCGAGTGGGTGAACCCGCTGCCGGAGGTGAGGGTACGTGTCACGGTGCGGGTGACGGTGTCGACTTCGCTCACCCCCTCATGGTGGCCGATGTACAGGCGCTTGCCGTCCGGGGAGATCGCCAGCGACGCGGCGTTGACGGCGACGTCGTTGACACCGAGCTCGATGGTCGCCGCGCCCGTGAACGTGCTCAGGTCGATCACCTGGATCTCCGGCGAGTCATCAACCAGGGCGTACAGCTCCCTCTCCCCGGGCACCACGGCCAGCGCCCTCGTGCGGGTCTGCAGGACGACGGTGCCCTTGAGTTCCCCCGTCGCCGGATCGATCGCCGAGACCCCCGCCCCGGGCGTCGAATCCCCTTCGTGGCCGACATAGAAGAAGTACGCATGGCTCCGATGCAGGCCCGTGTGCTGGCCGGCCGGGGCAGAGGGCGGCCGTGGTCAGGCGAGAGGGCTTGGCCGACCTCATCCCCTGTGATCCTCCCACGTGTGACCGCCTGATGACGATGCTGCTGTGACCTTCGCCCCGGATGTCGGCCGCCACGTCGTGCAGGCGCGGCGCGGTCGAGCCCGTGCGTGGTCATGTGGGAGGCGGCTGCCCGCGTGACCCCCGCCGCGATCCGCACGGCCGGCACGGCTGCGGGCGGAGGGGGTGCAGACCCAGGCGGAATCGAGCCAGGTTCAGGCGGGGGCGCATGGATCGGTCGGGTGGCGATACCAGGTGCCCCATGGGCATATGAGCCTTTCGCCCCATGCGTTTTCGATGAGCGTACTCTCATTCAAGATCCATTGACTTGCTCTGGTGATCCTTCTAGCTTCCAGTCATCGGAAGCGCGGCCACCGCCGCCGCTGAGATCGCTGGAGGTCGGAAATGGAAAAGCTCATCGCCAAGATGGCTCAGGAAAGCAACTGGCGGGCGTGGAGCTCCGTCAACTCGGCTCAGGGTGCTGCCACGTCAGGCTGCGTCAGTGCCGCGCCGAAGTCCGGCTGTGTCAGCGCGGCCCCGAAGTCGGGCTGTATCTCCTGACCCGCGGCTGACCGGAGCACCAGGTCGGGTGGTGGTCTCCGGCTGCCGCCCGGCCATCGGGGTGCTCGTCCATCCCCCGATCCGCCCGCTTCACAGCCTACCGAGCGCATTGAACCCTTGAGTCCATTGAGGTCACCGTGAACGGTCAGCCCAGTCCGGACATCGTCGATCAGATCCGCGACATTCCCCTTTATCGGACGTCGATCGAGAACGGCTTTTTCCCCATTCTGGAGAAACCGGAAACAGCCCGAGGATTCCCGGACAACTGGATGACTCCACGACTGGCCAGAGCATTGGAGGACGGTGCGGCGGAGTTCGTTCTCTCCACCGGCACCAACCACGCCCGCATGCAGATCATCCGGCCGCCGTACTTCCTGCTCAAGTCCTACTACGCGCTGTGGAGCGAGCACCCCGACATCGCGGAGACCTGGCACCAGGGCTGCCACCGGGTCTCACTCACCACCGTGCTGGCGACCGAGCACGTGGCCCGGGTGAACGCGAAGAAGCGGGGCACGACCCCGTCCCCCGCGCCGTCCATGGAGGCCCGGCGGCTCGACGGGCGTACGGTCTATCTCAACCTCGCGCTCGACCCGGACCTGTGGGAACGGCCCGATGTCGAACGTATGATCGCGGAGATCCGTCGGGAACAGGACGCCCATCCGCTGGGCCGGTACCACCTCGACTGTTCCGGCTACCACCTGGCGCATCTGGTGCGCAAGGCGGTCGAGTGGGACCTGTGGGACGACTTCCCGCAGCCCGCGAGCGTCATCACCGCCTACGAGTACACGCCGGCCAACGTCCGCCACTATCTGGAGCGGCATCTGCGCTGCCCCGTGGTCGATCTGTTCGGCAGTACCGAACTCGGCTACCTCTACTACAGCGACCGCGACGGGCGGTACCACCCCTATCTCGACCGGATGAGCCTCGAACTGATCCCGGTCGCCCAGGGAAGCCCTGTCCACAGCCTCATCGTGACCAGCGTGCGCAACCCGTACATGCCGCTGATCCGCTACCGCTCCGGGGACTGCGTACGCACCCTGGACGGATCACCCGACCCCGCGAAGGTCACCCGGTTCTGCGGCCGGGAGAAGGAGCTCCTGCCCACGCCGAACGGCCTCGTCTCCCACGGCGACCTCGACGACCGGGTGCGGGACGCGTCGCCGCGGGTCTTCCTCACCCGGCTGCACGCCCCCGGCGACGACGGCGGTCCGGTCCGGCTGCGGTACACGACGTTCGACGGCGGACCGCTGGAGCGCGCCGAGAACACGGCGCTGGAGAAGCTCGTCGGAGAACTCACCGGCCTCCGGTGCGAGACCGAACACCGCACGCACATCCCGATCGGGAAATCCGGCAAATACGCCTGGCTCGCGACGGAACGCCGAATGTGACCGCCCCGGCCTGGGAGAACCATGACGACGCACATCAACGCACGCGGGACGACGCGGCAGCCGATATCTGTCACCGACCTTCGGAATCTGCTCGGCGACGCCCTGCACACCGAAGTGGTGGAGTACTTCGTCGCGCAGACCGGCGGTACACGCGACGACGTCGAGCGCCAGATCACCGAATGCCTCCGATACCTCTACCTGATCTCGGCCCACCGCGAGGCACTCAGTGGCCTCTTCCTGCCGGTGGAACAGCACATCGATGAGATCTGGCACTACCTCATCCTCCAGACCCGGGAATACCGGGAGTTGTGCGAGGAACGGCTGCCGGGCCGGTTCTTCATCCATCACCGCAGCATCGCCTACGAGGACTATCAGCAGGAGCCGGGCCGCGAGCGCTCGATCGAGGAGGCGCTGCGCTGGATTCCGCTGTACTGCCGGGAATTCGGTCCGTTCGACGCGGGCGCGCTCCCCCACTGGACCATCGTCCGATTCCTCCATGAACACATGGACATGCCGCTGGCGGACATCGCGGCACTCCAGCCGAGGGAGTCGGAGTAGTCCCGGCGGCCGGGTGACCGCATCGAGCCCGCGGGGAACGCGAGGAGTGAGTTCATGAGCAGCGGGACCGCAGTACCGGTGACGGCGGACGTGGCGGACCACCCCGCGCAGCGGCGGATCCTCACCGTCCTCGTGGTGGCCCAGATCCTCAGCGGTACGGCGCTGGCCGCCGGGATCACCATCGGGGCCCTGCTCGCCGAGGAGATGCTGGGCTCGACCGGGCTGGCCGGGGTGCCCAGCGCGCTGTTCCTGGTCGGCGGCGCGATCGGCGCGGTGGTGATCGGCCGCGCCTGCCAGCGCTGGGGCCGCCGACCGGGACTCGTCCTCGGCCACGGCGTCGGCGCGCTCGGCAGCCTCGGGGTCGTCTGGGCGACGGTGCTCGACAGCGTTCCCGTACTGTTTCCCGCTCTGCTCCTCTACGGCGCCGGCGGAGCCACCATCATGCTCTCCCGGTACGCCGGCGCGGATCTGGCCGCTCCCGCGCGCCGCGCCCGCGCCGTGAGCACCGTGCTGGTCGCCACCGCCCTGGGTGCGATCGCCGGTCCCCAACTGGCCGACGTCACAGGTGACCTGGCCCAGGCATGGGACATACCCCGGCTGGCGGGACCCTTCCTGCTGGCCTTCGCCGCGTTCGGGTCGGCCGCGGTGTTCCTGGCGCTGTTCCTGCGCCCCGACCCGCTGCTGCTGTCGCGGGCGGCGGACGCGGCCGGCGGGCCTACGACGACGGCCGGGGGAGTGCGCCCCGACGCCCGTGTCTCCGACCGGCGGGGGGTGTTCATCGGGGTGGCGGTGATGGTCCTCGGTCAGCTGGTGATGATCGCGATCATGACGATGACGCCGGTCCACATGGCGGACCACGGCCACAGCACCCGGACGGCCGGGCTCGTCATCGGACTGCACCTGGGTGCGATGTATCTGACGTCCCCGCTGTCCGGTGTGCTCGCCGACCGGGTCGGCCGGCTGTTCACGGCGACGTTGTCCGCCCTGACGCTCTGCGCGGCGGGCCTGGCGGCGTCCCTCGTGCCGCCGCACTCCACCCTCGCGCTGTCCCTTGCGCTCATCCTGCTGGGCGTCGGCTGGAACCTCGGATTCGTCAGCGGTACGGCGCTGATCACCGACGCGCTGCCCGCCGCGACCCGCGCCTCGGCACAGGGGCTGATGGATCTCGGCGTCCTCGCCGCGGGGGCCACCGGGGGCATGGCCTCGGGTGTGATGACCGCCCTGTACGGCTACGACCTGCTGGCGCTGTCCGGAGGGGTCCTGGTCCTGGCGCTCCTCCCGCTGCTCGCCCTGGCCTTCGTGCTTCCGGCGCCGGTGACTGCGGACGGGTCCGGCGGCGACGCGAAGGCCGCGACGGAACCCGGCACCGGCGCCGCGTAACCCTCTTGTGGGCGCCTGGGCGCCTGGGCGCCTGGGCGCCGTGCTGCCCGGACTCGCCCTCTGCGGTCTCTCCCTCTGCGGACCAGCCTCATCCTTAGGGATGTAACTACCTGCATTTCCTTGACCTCATAGAGTAGTTACTTCTAGCGTAGCCATGGCGATGCTCCTGGTGGACCCGCTCGTACGTCCCTCCCCGTAGACGGTCGTACGGCCGGTCATGAGCGTTTCCGACCTTCCCGCCGCCCGACGGCGTTCGCTGGTCCCCGCAGCCGCCATTCCTCACGGGTAGTCACAGCCCCCGCAATCCCTGCGGCCGACATCCGAACGGAAGCACACAGATGACCCCTCGCCCCCTCCTGTCCTGGACCCCCGCTGCCGTCGTCTTCGATTGCGACGGCACCCTGATGGACACCGAACGCCACTGGATGGACGCCCGGCAAAGAGTCTTCGACGACCTGGCCCTCACCCCCACACCCGGCTTCGCGACACGAGCCAAAGGACTGCACTACACCCAGTGCGGACAGCTCATCGCCGACGAGGCGGCCCGCTCCGAGCAGGGCCAGGAGCTGGCCGGACGGCTTCTGCAGTACTTCCGCAACACAGTTTCCGAACAGCTGGAAACCATGCCCGGTGCCCGCGAGATCGTGGAGGCGACAGCCGCCTTCGCCCCGCTGGCCGTGGCCAGCAACTGCCCCCGGGAGGTGGTCGAGTCCTGCCTCGACGCCACCGGACTGCTCGGCCACTTCCGCGCCGTGGTGGTGCCGGACGAACAGATCAGACCCAAGCCGGACCCGGACGTCTATCTGACCGCCGCCCGCCACTGCGAGGCGGCTCCCGCCGACACCCTGGCCGTCGAGGACACCCACTGCGGCATCCTCGCCGCGAAGCGGGCCGGCCTGCGGATCCTCGGCGTCGGACCATGGCCGGGCGACGAGACCGTCGCGCTCACCGACCTGTGGATCGACACGCTGCAGGACCCGAGGATCCGCGAATGGACCGCGCGGCAGGCGGCCTCCCGCACCCCCTCCCAGCAACACCCGCCCGCGCCACGCTCGGCGAGCACCTCGACGCGAGCCTGAGACGCACCGGGGCATCGCGAGGGGTTCCCGTCTACGTCGGGACGAGGACCGTGAGCCACTCCGCTTCACGGGGCCGGTAACCGTGACGCTCCCACAGCCCCGACACGATCGCCGGCACATGGCCGGCTCCGTAGACGATGGCCACCCGGAGCGGCTCGGCGCCGCGTTCCGCGAGGATCTCGCCGAGCGCGTCGAGCAACCTCTGGTCACGCCGGTCGCTCAAGGCATGTTCCACAGGACCGTCGGCCCTCATCTCCGCCCGCAGCGTCGACGGAAGATCCTCGACCACCAAGTCCTCGTCGAGGAAAGCGCGCGGACCACGCAACGCGAACACCAGGCCCATGACAGGAGCAGCGACCATGAGCATCACGTAGGTCCACCGCGGCAGGCTCTTCAGATCCGCGATCGCCTCCGCCGCGGTCACATCCGGGTTGATGACCGGCACGGCCTCCGGAAGCAGCATCGCCTCACGCTGCTCCTGGAGGCCGTTGCGCCGCCGACGCGGGGCGAACCGGTAGGCGAGCGTGAGCGCGCTCACCCCGAGCGATCTCCCTCGGATTCCCTCGATGACGATGAGATCGCATTCCCTGAGCCTGACGCGGACCTGGGAGTAGAACGTCGGAGAAGCCACATGCAGCATCGGGAAGATCACGAACTCCAGCGGCGTCCCGGTCCGCCTCATGGTGATCACAGCGGATCGGACGGCGTACCCGGTCACCTCGATGATCTGCATGCTTCCCCCGCGAACCTCGCCCGCACACCTTCACCCGTACCAGGACACGAGCCCACCCGGTGCCGCGGTTCCCACGACCACTCCGCTCAGGCACCAAGCGCTGCCACCACCCCACGCACCCCAGGATCCTGCTGGTGGACCATCTCCGGGACGAGGCTTAGGTCGTTCGACCTCATCCGGATGCCTACGCCGATCAATCGCCGGCCCGATGCGCCGCTCCGTCAGCGGACGACACCCTTGGGGTGACCCCACCGACTAGGAGCGCATGATGTCGTACCTGGAGAACTCGCAGTACCCGGAGCCCCGCTACCACGGCCCCGAGGGCGAGGTGAACGCGTCCTTCCGTTCGGCTGACACCCCGCCGGAAGTCTCCTCCCCCGGCGGATCCACCAGCTACCTCGCCACGCAGGAGTCGACCGGCGGCGAGTTCGGTCTCTACAAGGGGGTGTTGGGTCCGCGGTCCGCCGGTGCCAAGACCCACTTCCACCGGGCGATGTCCGAGTCCTTCTACATCCTCTCCGGCGAGCTGGAGCTGTTCGACGGCGACAAGTGGGTCACGGGCCGTACGGAAGACTTCCTGTACGTGCCGGTCGGCGGCCTGCACGCCTTCAAGAACGTGACCGACGCCCCCGTCTCCATGCTCATGCTCTTCGCCCCGGGTGCCCCGCGCGAGGAGTACTTCGAACGGGTCGCGGAGATGTCGCGGCGCGGTCCCGAGGAACTGAAGGAGTTCCAAGTCCGGCACGACAGCTACTTCGTGGAGGACCTCCACTGAGCCATCGCCCGAGGCGGCGGCATCGGGCGAAAGGGGAGAGGCCGTTCTAGTCGCCCGGGGTCACCAGTCCTGATTCGTAGGCGAACACCACGGCCTGGGCGCGGTCGCGCAGGTCGAGTTTGGTGAGGACGCGGCTCACATGGGTCTTCACCGTCTGCTCGGCCAGCAGCAGGGTTTCCGCGATCTCCGTGTTGGACCGGCCACGGGCCACCAGGGTGAGGACCTCCGTCTCACGCTCCGTCAGGGCCTTGAGCCGCAACGCGGGCTTGCCCCGGGCCGCCGGGCGCTGCCGGGTGAAGTCAGCGATCAGGCGGCGGGTCACGGAGGGGGCGAGCAGTGCGTCGCCCGATGCCACGACACGTACCGCCGCGATGAGGTCGGCCGGGGGCGCGTCCTTCAGCAGGAAACCGCTCGCGCCCGCCCGCAGGGCCTCGTAGACATAGTCGTCGACGTCGAACGTGGTGAGCATCAGGACCCGCGGCCGGTGCGTGACACCCGGCGGGGGCGACAGAAGACGACGCGCGGCCTCAAGGCCGTCCATCTCGGGCATGCGGACATCCATCAGCACGACATCGGGACGGGTCCGTCGGCTCAGCTCCACGCCCTGCGCACCGTCGGGGGCCTCGCCCACCACATCGATGTCGCTCTGAGCGGCCAGCAGCGCGGCGAAACCCGCCCGCACCATGGCCTGGTCATCGACGATGATGACGCGCGTCGTCACGTGAAAGTCCTTCCGTTCAAGGGGAGTTGCGCGGCCACCCGGAAGCCGCCGTCCGGCAGCGGCCCCACATCGAGGGTGCCGTCGGCGAGCCGCACCCGCTCGCGCATGCCGACGAGGCCATGACCGGTGTCGCCCTCCTCAAGCGGCGCGGCGGGCGGCTCGGGCGGCGGCCCGTTGACCACCAGGACGGTGAGCCGCTCCCCGTCCTGCGACACCGACACCGACACCCGCGTCGCAGCACCCGGCGCATGCCGTACGACGTTCGCGAGGGACTCCTGGACGATGCGGTACGCCGACAGCCCCACCGCCTCGGGCACCTCGGCGTCGCAGGGGGTGAACTCCACCGGCATGCCCGCCCTCACCGTCGCCTCCACCAACTGACCGATCCGCGTCAGGCCCGGCTGGGGCGCCAGCTCACCGTGCGCCTCCTCGTTGCGCAGCACGCCGAGGAGCCGCCGCATCTCGCCCAGCGACTCCCGCGCGGTCGCCGCGATGGACGTGAACTCCTCCTGCACATGCGGCGGCAGCCCCTCCAGCCGGTACGCCGCCGTGTCCGCCTGCACCGTGATGACGGACATGTGGTGCGCCACCACGTCATGCAACTCGCGCGCGATACGGGCCCGCTCCTCCAGCAGGGTCCGCCGGCCCCGCTCGGCCTCGCTGATCGTCTCCTGCTCGGCCAGCCTGCGCTGCGCCTCGTAGCGCTCGCGGAGCGCACCGCCGAGGACGAGCGCCACACCACTGAGGATGGTGAGCAGCGGGCTCACCCCGCTGGTGCCGTGGGGCGCGAAGAAGGCCAGGACGATGTTGGTGCCCGCCGTCGCCAGCCACACCAGCAGCAGGGTCCGGCGCGGCTCGCGCAGGCCGAGGGCGAGGCACAGGCCGACATACCCGACGATCACCGTGGGCGGGTACGGCCAGACGTGCTGCGCCGCGAAGTCGACGGTGAGCAGGGCGAGCGCCCCGGCCACGTCCGCCGCGAAAATCACGGCCCAGGCGTGCAGCGGCCGTACGACGGCGAGCAGCAGCGGGGCCGTCTGCGCGACGGCCAGCGAACTCGCGATGCCGCCGTTCAGACCGTAGTCGGTGCTGAGCACCATGATGGTGGTGGGCAGGAGGGAGACGCACAGCACGAACGCGACGCCCCACGGCAGCAGCCGCACCCATCGACGCGACGCCCCCGCGAGCAGGGCGCGCGGTGGTCTCTCCTCCACTGACGTCATGGGACCCACCTTATGCGCGGCTCTGAGCAGGGCCGGGACGGGACGACCCGTCCGATGTCGGGTGCCCGAGCGGTCGCGTCTCACGCCGCCAGCGCGAAATAGGCGAAGCCCGCGGCCAGTACGCCCACCAGCGCGCGGCGGGTCGTGCCCGTGCGGTCCCACGGGGTCTCCAGGGGCTGGGCGAACTTCGCGATCGCCACGAACAGCCCCGCGAAGAGCGGCATCCACGCCAGGCGCGCCAGGATCCATCCGACGGTGTCCGGCGCGTTCGTCAGACCGGGGACCTCGCCGACGTACGAGGCGGGGACCGCGGCGGCGAGCATCGCCGTCTGGTGCCAGCACAGGATCGTCATCGCCGACAGGTTGATGATCACCACCGGGGCCCACAGGGCCGGGCGTCGCAGCAGCCGGGCCAGCCGGTCGCGGAGCAGGATCGCCGCACCGGACTGGGTGGCCGCGAGCGCCAGGACCAGCAGGGACGGCGGGTGGGAGTTGGTGCGGGAGGTGCCGGGCACCCCCACCATCGACGCCGGATAGTGGAAGGCGAGCAGCAGGGCGGCGAACAGAGCCGCACCGCCGGTGAGCAGGAGCCATGCCTCGCGGCGGCCCAGCCGCCTGTCCGCCCAGGCCACCCCCAGCTGGTAGGCGAACATCCAGCCCGGCAGCAGATTGAGCAGGCTCAGCCAGGACGGCATCGCCTCCGCGTACGGCCCGTAGCGCAGGAAGTCGACCACCGCGACCGAGCCGAGCAGCGGGGCCGCGGCCCAGAGACCGAGGCGCCGCGAGGCGCGCACGCAGTACGGCGTGAGGGCCGTGATCACGGCGTAGACGCCGACGAACCACAGGGGCTGGACGACCAGTGTCGACGCGGTGTGCAGGGTGGCGACCGGGACGTCGAAACCGTAGTGGAGGGTGGGAAGCAGCAGCGCCCATACGGCGGTGACGCCGAGGACCGGGCGGCCCAGGCGGATGAGCCGGCCGGTGATCCATGCGCGGGCCGAGCCCTCGCGGCGCCGGTAGGAGAGGTACGAGGAGTAGCCGCCGACCAGGAAGAAGATCCCCAGCAACTGGAGGATCCAACTGGCCGGGGCCAGCGCGCCGAAGGTGGCCAGCGGACTGGCGTTGTGCAGGCCGCCGCCGCTGTCGAGGGTGAAGCCGCCGACCAGCCAGTGGCCGGTCGGGACGGCCAGGAGCGCCAGCGCGCGCAGGCCGTCGACGGCGCGGTCGCGATGGGCGGGGGTCCGGCCGTCGATCGTGGCGGTGAGCTTCGCGAGCCGCGGGGGCGTCCTCATCACAGGTCTCCGTCGGCGATCGCCGCGAACGCGGTCAGCGTGGACGTCCCGGGGGAGAAGTACGCGTCGTGCGCCGGGACGTCGTCGGCGGACAGGACGGTCGCGCCGAAGTCGGGGGAGGTGGGGTCCGCGCCGTGGCCCAGGCCCAGGATCTCGACATGGGGCACGTGGTCGATCCAGTCGTCCTCGGACGTGGCCGCCCAGACGTGGGCGTCGGTGTCGAGCGCGGTGACATCGTCGGCGCGCATGCCGGGCGAGCCCATGACGACGATGTCGCCCGCGTCGGTGTCGGGGGCGGCGAGGCCGCAGACCACCGAGCCGTAGCTGTGGCAGAAGAGAGAGGGGTCGGGCAGCCCGGCCGCGTGCAGGCCGTCGGTGAAGCGGGTGAGGCGCGCGGCCCCGGCCTCGGCCAGCCGGCCCGTCGCCAGGTCGGGGCCGATGCCGGAGGGGGTGATGTAGCCGGCCCAGGCGATGACGGCGGTGTCGTCGCCCGCCTCCTCCTGGAGGTCGGCGGCCCACCGTGCCGTACGGCCTGACGTCGAGAGGTCGATGTCCGAGCCGGGGACGATCACCGAGACGTGGGTGGCGTTCTCCAGGTCGCCCGCGACCCGCGCGATCAGTCCGCGACCGCGCGGGTCGTACGCGAGGACCTGGTCGCCCGCGGGGGCGTTGGCCGCGTAGCGGAGGCGCACGGGCGCCCCGTCGAGATTGCCCACCACCGCGGGGTGGTTCTCCACGAGTCGCTGCCGCTGGGCGTCGGTCAGGCCGGCGAAGAAGGCAGCGACTTCGGTGGGGGTGGCGGTGGTGGGGTCCGGCAGTGCCCGGCCCAGGGAGTCGTCCGCCAGCCAGGCGGCGGTGCCGGGGAGCGGACCGCCCGGCGGGCTCTCGCCGCGCGCCGACGCCCAGCCGGTGGTGCTGCCGACCAGCAGCGCGGTCAGTGCGGCGGTGGTCAGCGTCTTCCTGAAGCGGCGCATCCGTCCGTCCCCCTCATGTCTCGTCCGTGGTGACGGGAGGAAGGTAGGAAGACGGTGTCGGGCGGGGCGTCACCCCGGGGAGCCAAGTCGGAAGTGCTACCCGGGTAGGGGGTGGCCTACCGGCCGGCTGGTCATGCCCGGTGGGCGCGCTGGGCGAGCCAGCCCGCCATCGCCCGCACGCCGACGCCGATGGCGCGTTCGTCCGGGGAGAAGTCCGGGTAGTGCGGATAGCTGGTCGTGACGGGCGCGCCGGGAGCGCGTACGCCGAGGAAGGTGAACGTACCGGGGATCCGGTCCAGGAAGAGGGCGAAGTCCTCGCCGCTGAAGGGCGGGAAGGCGGCATGAAGCTCGATGGCCGAGTCGTGGCCGAGGGCGCGGCGCAGATGACGGCCGAGCAGACGGGCGTCGCGTTCCGGGCTGACCATGGCAGGGAACGGATCGGCGGGGAAACGGACCCCGGCGCCCGGGTACGACCGGGCCGTACGGCGGATGCTCTCGCGCACCTCCACGTACCGCTCCTGCGGCCAGCAGCGGTACGACACCGTCACCTGGGCCTGCTGTGGCACCGCCCGGAGGGCGATGAACCGGGTCAGCGGTCCGTCGGGCGTGCGGGACTCGGCGATGATCCGCTCCAGGTCCGCGGGTGTCTGCGGGAGCGCCACGGTGGCGAGCCCGCCGAGGTCGGCGGCCAGCCGCCGCGCGTCGTCGAGCGCGTCCGGGCCGGTCAGGGTCACTTCCGCCTTGTCCTGGCCCGGCATCCCGAAACCCCCGGTCAGGGCGAACCGGCCGACGGGGAACGGCCCGCAGTGCAGCGCGTGGATCTCCTCGACCTGCTCGCGTTCCAGGACACCCGAGTCGATCAGCGCGCGGGCGCCGGAGAGCGTCTCCTCGGCGGGCTGGAAGAGGAAGACGACCGTTCCGCTCAACTCCTTCCGGAACCGGGCCAGGACCCGCGCGACGCCGACCCCCACCGCGGTGTGGACGTCGTGGCCGCACAGATGGGCCGGAGCGGTCCCTCCTCCGACGATGTCCTTGGGCGGAACCGCGTCCATGTCCGCCCGGTAGGCGACGGTACGGCCCGGACGCGAGCCCGCGAGAACCCCGACCACCCCGTGACCGCCGACCCCCGTGGTGACGGTCAGTCCCGCGGCCCGTAGCTCCCGGGCCACCAGGGCGGCCGTACGCCGCTCCTGACCCGGCGCCTCCGGATGCTGATGGAGATCCCGCCGCAACCGGATCAGCGCCTGCTCCAGACGTGCGGCCTCGGTGGACAGCGCCGTCTGCGTCACCGGCCCGCCCCGCCCCCGCGCGACGGCTTCCCCCGTGGCTGCCCACATCAACCCGGCACTGACTGCCGCCGTTCCGGCCAGCACCGTGCGGCGTGCGAGAGCGTGTTCCACCGGACGATCCACTGTTACCCCTCACCTCAAGTCGGCTTCCGGCACCCACGATCGCCGCGCACCGTGGTCCTTGCCCATCCGGTGAGCCACCCTCCGGCGGTGGGGGCAGCCACCCCACGCCCCGGGCCGTGCCGGAGCCGTCGTCCCGGGGCGTGGGTACCGGTGGTCAGTAACCGGTGCTGACCGTGACTGCGCCGAAGGTGCTCACGGCGTGCAGGCTGATGTAGTGGGCGCCGGCCGTCGGGTTGTCGACGGTGAGGGTGTGGCTGTTGCCGGTGCCCGTGGCGCGCTGGGTGTAACTGGTGGTGCCGGGCCAGCCGGTGGGGCTGTAGTACAGGTCCGCGTCGCCCGTGCCGCCGGAGGAGGTGATCTTCAGCCGGGCGGTACCGGCCGGGACGTAGAGGTAGAGGTAGGCCCGGTTCCCGGTGGTGGCGGCCTGGTTGCTGCGTCGGCAGTTGCGACCCAGCTCCCGGGTGTCGGTTCCGGTGCACTCGGTGACGGTGCTGCCCGCGCCGCAGTCGCCGGCCGCGCAGCCCGCCAGCCAGGTGTACCAGTCGTTGTCGTAGCGGGTGCCGATCGTGCTGGTCAGATAGGTGCGGGCGGCGTTCCAGTTGCCGGCGCGGTAGTGGCCGAGGACGGTGTCCATGTCGGCGCGGTGGTTCTCCAGCATGTACCGGGTGGCGAGGTAGCCCCAGCGGTAGACGCGGGTGGTGTCGTGGCTGTACGTGGTGTCGAACAGGGTGCTCAGGGCGTAGGTGCGGCGCCCGGCCTCCGTCATCGCCGCGGTGTAGGGGACTCCGCGGTAGGAGTAGGAGACGTACTCGGCGAAGCCCTCGATCCACCAGATGGTCGGGGTGGTCATGTTGGCGCCGAAGTCGCCGTGCATGTCGAAGCGGCCGTCGAGGTAGTGGGTGTACTCGTGGTTGAGGTTCCAGATCTGGAAGTCGGGGCGCAGCCATTCGGCTTCGTAGGCGATGAAGCGGGCCTGGTTGCCGGTCGCCGCCGGGTCGCCTTCGAGGTACATGCCGCCGTTGTTGGTGTCGATCCCGAACATGGCACCGGCGTAGGTCTGGTAGTCGGTGCTGGAATCGAAGACCACGACCTCGATGGTGGTGTTGTTGTCACCCGCGACGGGTCCGCTGTCCCGGGCGACGTCGTGGAAGTAGGCGTCCTGGCGGCGCAGGCTGTCGCAGCTGGAGGACAGTTCGCCCGAGGTCATCTGCTGGGCCCTGACGGTGATGCTGGAGCTGCAGGTGTGTCGCACGGGGAGTACGGCGTTCGCCAGTTGGGTCGGGAGGTCACAGGTGCCGAAGTAGGAGCAGTTGGCCTTGTCGTAGGCGTCTGTCATCTCGGCCACCCCGACCCAGAGCGGGGCCGTGGTGCCCTTGATCGAGCTGGCGTTCAGCAGACCGGCGGCCAGCGGGCGGACCTTGCTCCGCAGGGTCGGGTGCTGGAGGAATCTGCCGAGTTCACGGCCCGCGTTGGAGGTGAGGTAGGACTGGTCCGTGCCCAGCAGCGGGAGATGACCGGCCGCGAAGGCGTACAGGGCGTCGATCAGGCTGGGATCCGACTGGACGGCTGTCACGAACGCGGGCACCTGGTGACCGCGGAAGGTCACGATGTAGACGTTGTTGACCGCGTTGAGCATCCACCAGGAGGAGTTCCAGGAGGAGTCGTAGTCCGCGAGCAGGCGTTTGACGACGTACAGGTAGCGGGCGTTCTCCTCCGCGCTGTCGATGAGAGTGACGGCCTCGGCGAGGGTCTCACCGTTGGCGTCGCTGACGTCACGGGAGCGTGGGCTGGCGAAGAACGCGTCGAGCCCGGCGCGGATGGCGGTCCGCAGGCCGCTGCCGTAGCTGCCCACCGCGTCGCCGTTGTAGTACTGCACGTAGTAGCCGGCCCGCAGATAGAGCACGAGTTGCGGCATGCCGGTGCCGCCGTTGCCGGGGTAGGACGCCGAGCCGTCGCGCAGGGCGTAGGCGACGGTGGTCATCTGCGCTTCGCGGAACGCCTGGTAGGCGTTGGTGCCGGTCAGATTGAACAGGGTGTTGACGCAGTCGGTCGTGGACGCCTTGATCTGCTGCACCAGCGCGCTGCCGGTGCGGCTGGTGAAGTCGGAGACGTCGCACGCGGCGGCGGTCTTCCGCGCGCCCTTGCCCTCGGCCGGCGGGTCGGCCGACTCGGAGGGACGGAGCGGTTGCTTCTCGGGCCGGCCGTAGGATGTCTTGAGCGCGTCCTTGTTCGCCGCCAGCGGCGGGAGTTCGGACGTCGCCCTGCGTCCCTCGCCGACATGCTCGGTCTCGGCGGTGACGGACTGGGCCACGGGCGGGGGACCGTCGTGCCGCTCGTCTCCGGCCGCGGTGGGGGCGGTGGGGGCGGTGGCGGCCGGGGGCCCGTTGTGGGCGCCGGCCGGCTGCGCCGGCAGACCGGTACAGAGGGCCAGGGCCAGCGGCAACGCCGCGACCAGACGTCGCCGGAGGAATGACTTTCTCACTACGCCTCCCATGAGGGGTCGGCCACGCGACGCGTGGCCTAGGGGGGGATGAGAGGGCCGTGGATCGGGGAGGGCCGTGCCGTCGCGCTGACGGGAACACGACCGATGCCTAGATTGGCATGACCACGACCTGTGCCATGTACCATTGCACAGGTGACATGACTCAGGGAAGGCATCGGACGGAATCCAGGGTTGCCAACTGACCTACGTGTGACGGGACTTGACCGCGTGGGTGGGTGAAGGGCCCGATGGCCGTCACATCGGACGGAATTCAGGTCACCTGGGCGGGGAGCGGTGGGGTGGGGACCGGTGGGCTGAGGCGGGCCGGAGACGCTATCGGCCGCCGAGCCCAAGGGCCGGAGCCGGAGCCGGATCGCCGCCCCGCGCCTGAGCCGGGTCACGGTCCTGAGCCGGAATCGGAGCCGGTTCGCGGTCCTGCGCCTGTGCCGGTTCGCGGTCCTCGGCGTCCGCGCGCCCGTCCGCCCACAGGGTGCGCACATGTGCGAGATGGCGGCGCATGCACTCCTCGGCCTCGGCGACCCGGCCGCTCACCATGAGATCGAGCAGTTCCACGTGCTCCTGGGCGGAAGCCACCAGGCGGCCCGTCTCGTTGAGGCTGCTCAGTCCGAACAGACGTGACCTTTTGCGCAGGTCGGCCACCACCGCCACCAGATGGTGGTTGCCGGCCAGGGCCAGCAGCTCCAGATGGAACCGGTGGTCGGCCTCCAGGTACTTGAGGACGTCATGCTCCTGGGCCGCCGTGACGATCTGCCGCGCCAGTGGACGCAGAGCCTCCAACTGCTCGGCACCGGCTGTCGCGGTGACCCGTCCCACCGTGGGGACCTCGATCAGGGTGCGGATCTCGGTGAACTCGTCGAGATCCTGCTCGGTCATCTCCGTGACGCGGAACCCCTTGTTGCGCACCGCTTCGACCATGCCCTCCCGGACCAGGTCCAGCATGGCCTCGCGGACCGGAGTGGCGGAGACATTGAGCTTCGCCGCGAGGGTCGGGGCGGAGTAGAGGACCCCCGGCCGCAGTTCGCCGGCGGTGAGGGCGGCCCGCAGCGCGTTGGCGACCTGGTCGCGCAGATGGGCCTGGACGGAGATCACCTGCGGTTCGAGATGAGGCATCTCTGTTCCTCCGTCCGACCAGCCCAATAACCTCCCACTATACAATGTCACGTTGCTTCGACGGATCGTCGGCGGTTGCCACGCGGGCGTCCACGCCGACCGCGAGGTGTCCTCCGGGTGACACGGCACGGGTGTGCCGTACGGGCTCAGCGCAGCGCTGCCATCCACGCCTCCACTTCGTCGGCGTCGCGGGGCAGTTCCGACGACAGGCACACGGCTCCGTCGTCGGTGATGACGAAGTCGTCCTCGATCCGTACGCCGATGCCGCGCAGTTCCTCGGGCACCGTCAGGTCGTCGGGCTGGAAGTACAGGCCCGGCTCGACGGTGAGGACATGACCGGCCTCAAGGACACCGTCCAGGTAGGTCTCGCCGCGGGCACCGGCACAGTCATGGCAGTCCAGACCGAGCATGTGCCCCGAGCCGCAGACGGTGTACCGGCGGTACAGGTCGGACTCGGCGGTCGCGGCCGAAGCCCCGTACGGCCGCAGGCCCCACGCGTCGAGTCCCTCGGCGATGACCCGCATGGCGGCGGTGTGGAAGTCGCCGTACCGGGCGCCGGGGCGCAGCGCGGCGATCCCCGCCGACTGGGCGGCGTGCACCAGGTCGTAGACCCGGCGCTGGGTGTCGGTGAACCGGCCGTCGACCGGCAGCGTCCGGGTGAGGTCGCCGGTGTAGAAGGAGTCGGCCTCGACCCCCGCGTCCAGCAGGAGCAGGTCGCCGTCCCTGACCGGGCCGTCGTTGCGCATCCAGTGCAGCACGCAGGCGTGGGCTCCGGCCGCCGCGATGGTATCGAAACCCAGCGCGTGACCTCCGAGCCGGGCACGCCGGTTGAAGGTGCCCTCGATCCAGCGTTCCCCCCGCTCCAGGCGGGTGGCGTGGCGCAGTTCGCCCACGACATCGTGGAATCCGGCGACCGTGCAGTCCACGGCCCCGTCCAGCTGGCCGATCTCCCAGGCGTCCTTGACCAGCCGCAACTCCGAGAGGAAAACGACCAGTTCGGCATCGGCCTGGGGGGAGGGCGGTACGCGTGCGTCGACGTACGGATCCTCGAAGCGCAGCACGCGGGTCGGGATGTTCCCGCGCAGGGCCCGATCCAGGTCGTCGCGCGCGGCGACCTCGACGCCGAGCGCGTCCGCGGTCTCCGGGAGGGTCCGGCGCCGACCGGTCCAGAACTCGCCGTACCGTCGGTCGCCGTGGAACTCCGTGCCGTTCGGGCCGCCGTCCCGCGGTGACCGAGGCCGGGTGAACAGGGTCACCGCGTGGCTGCCGCCGGTGGGCTCGAAGACGAGGACGCTGTCGGGGACCGCGGACGACCCCTCCTCGGCGGTGAGGTGGACGTATGCGCTGTGCGGGCGGAACGGGTGGTCGAAGTCGTTGCTCCTGACCTTCAGCCCGCCCGACGGGACGACGATCCGTTCCCCGGGAAACCGCTCCGACACCGCCGAGCGCCGCTTGGCGGCGTACGCCGCGCCCGGCAAGGGCGGCGACTTCAGTGCCGTGTCCGCCCACCCTCCCCGGAAGGGGCCGCCGTTCTCCGTGGCCGGTACGTCACGATGAGCCTCGCTCGTCCCGCGCAATCCGTTCCGCTCCTTCATCGAGAGATCCCCTCGCCTGGCGAGAGCCGTCGGCGTCAGCCGCGCAGCCGGGCCATCCAGGTCTCCACCTCGTCCGCCGCCCGGGGCAGGCCGGCCGAGAGATTCTCGTTGCCGTCCTCCGTCACCAGGATGTCGTCCTCGATGCGTACGCCGATGCCGCGGTACTCCTCGGGGACGGTGAGGTCGTCGGGCTGGAAGTAGAGGCCCGGCTCGACGGTGAGCACCATGCCCGGTTCCAGCGTGCCGTCCACGTACAGCTCGGTCCTGGCCTTGGCGCAGTCGTGGACGTCGAGGCCGATCATGTGTCCGGTGCCGGCCAGGGTCCAGCGCCGCTGCAGCCCGAGTGCGTGGGCCTCGTCCAGGGTCCGCCCCTCGAACAGGCCCCAGGCGGCGAGGTGTTCGGCGAGGATCCGCTGGGCGGCGTCGTGGAAGTCCCGGTACGCGGCACCCGGCTTGACCGCGGCGATGCCCGCCTCCTGCGCCGCGTACACCGCTTCGTAGACCTTGCGCTGGATCGGGGTGAAGCGGCCGTCCACGGGCAGGGTGCGGGTGACGTCGGCGGTGTAGAGGTTGCGGGTCTCCACACCGGCGTCGAGCAGCAGGAGATCGCCGGGGCGGGCCATGCCGTCGTTGCGGATCCAGTGCAGGGTCGTGGCGTGGGATCCCGCCGCGCAGATCGACGCGTAGCCGACGTCGTTGCCCTCCATCCGCGCCCGCGTCCAGAAGGTGCCTTCGATACGGCGCTCGGGCGTCGGCGCGTCGGAGCCGAGGGTGCGGACGACGTCCTCGAAGCCGAGGGCGGTGGCCTCGCAGGCGAACCGGAGATCGGCGATCTCGAACGCGTCCTTGACGATCCGCATCTCGGAGAGGGTCTCGCGGAACGCTTCGTCGCCCTCGGCCGTCGTCCGGCCGTCGAGCGCCGCGTCGACGCCCGCGTCGTAGCCGCGCAGCAGCCGGACCGGGCCGCCGGCCGCGCCGAGGAGGTCGGCGA
The DNA here is from genome assembly GCF_044757045.1 of Streptomyces sp. NPDC091377. NCBI lineage: Bacteria > Bacillati > Actinomycetota > Actinomycetes > Kitasatosporales > Streptomycetaceae > Streptomyces > Streptomyces sp. NPDC091377. Next base: position 390,887 of record NZ_JBIVUE010000003.1, read on the forward strand.
GGGTGCGGACGTCGTCGCAGGGCAGGCCGAGCAGTTGCCTGTTCTCGGCGAGGCTGTTGCGGCGGCCGTCCCAGAGTTCGCCGTGGTAGTCGAGCCAGAACTCGCCGTTCTCGCGGCCGGAACGCGGGAGCAGGTAGGCGGTCGCCTGATGCCCGCCGTGCTCGTCGGGGCGCAGGATCAGCACGGCGTCCTGCGACTGGTCGCCGGTGAGGTAGACGTAGTCCGAGGAGGGCCTGAAGGGGTAGGTCGTGTCGTTGGCGCGGACCTTCGCCGTCCCGGCCGGGATCACCAGCAGCTCACCGGGAAAGCGGGCGGACAGCTCGGCCCGGCGGCGCGCGGTGTACGTCGCCTGCGCGATCGGTTCGAGGCCGTGGCGCTCGGTGTCCGCCCAGCCCCCCTTCATGTTCTCGGCCAACTCGGCGCTGACCCGCCGGTACAGCCCGTTCTTCCGCTGGGTGCCCTCGTATGCTTCCTCGGCCACCGTCGCCTCCGCTTCTTGAATCGAGTGGGTCGGTCATGGATCGAGTGGGACGGAACGTGGATCCAGTAGCTGCACGGCCTGGGCGTGGGGCAGGGTGTCCCGCCTCGACGGCACCACGGGGATGCGGGTGTCACAGGGAGCGGACCTGCTCCACCTCGGCGGGACAGGACGCGAAGTGGAGGCTTTCACGACCGGCCCCGCCGGGCAACGACTCGGGGCATAAGAGACCGGGCGGAGCGGGCATAACGTTCGGCGGCCGGTCCGACGGGGAGCGGCCCGGCCGCCGTCCTCCCGCGCATAATGGACCCCGCTCGACGGACCCGACCCGTTCCCCCCGCCACACAGTGAGGTGCCCCGATGGAACTGGAGCTGCGGCATCTGCGCGTACTGTGCGCGATCGCGGATTCCGGGAGCGTCGGCCGGGCGGCGGTCGCGCTCGGATTCACCCAGCCCGCGCTCAGCACCCAGCTGCGGCGCATCGAGCGGCTGCTCGGTGACGGACTGTTCGTGCGCAGCAGCGCGGGGGTGGAGCTGACCGCGTACGGCGCGGAGGTCGTGAGCCAGGCCCGCGAGATCCTGGTCCGCGCCGATGCGCTCGGGCGACGGCACCACGGATGCCCGCCCGCGGCGGCCGGTACGCTCCGGCTCGGTGTCACGAACACACCGGTGGTGCCGACGCTGCTGGACACCCTCCGCGACACCTGCCCGGACCTCACGGTCTCCGTCAGCAGTGTGTACGCCACCGGTGAACTCCTCGGTCTGCTGGAGGCCGGCGAACTCGACGCCGCGCTGGGCGTCGACTACCCCGGGCTGCCGGTGCGGCACTCCTCCGCCCTGGCGCACCGCGCCATCAACACCGTCCCCATCTTCGTGGCGATCCATGCCGACCATCCCCTGGCGCATCGCATCGAGGTCCCGCTGGAGGAGCTGTCCGAGGACACCTGGTTCGTCGCCTCCGACGACGGGGTGGGCTGGCCCGGTGCCTTCTACGACGCCTGCCAGGCCGCGGGCTTCACACCGGCCGGCACGCATGAGTTCCACGTCCTCGACCAGTTGCAGTCGATGATCGCCAAGGGCCTCGGGGTGACCGCCGTCCAGCCCACCCTGCGCCCCATCGACGGAGTGCTGGTCAAGCCGCTGACCGGAGACCCCCTGTGGCAGCGGCATCTGCTCATCTGGCGCCGCGAGGCCGTCGCGGCGCCCGTGGCCGAGGCACTCCACCACCACGCCGCCCGCGCCTACCGAAACCTGCTGGCCCAGGCCCCACACCTCCAGAGATGGGCGACCCGCGCGTACACGAGCGCCCGTCTGTAGACGGCCGGTAGGAGGGCCCGGCAGGCGCGGGCAAGTCCCTACGGTGGCCCGGCGCGTTCACCGTCGGCGCGCGGTCGCGGTCGGTGCGGTCATCCTCGGTGCGGTAGGGCCAGGAGGGCCGCTGTCACGGCGGGCGGCAACGAGGGGTTGGCCGCCGCTGCCTCCACCACCTGCCAGTCCGTGTCGGTGAGCAGATCGGCGATGACCGGCGGTGGGAGCGCGGGGTGTCCGGCGGCCATGAGCCTCGCCCGTCGGTCCGTGAGGCAGGCGAGCAGTGCCGGGGCCGTGGCGCTGTCGTGGCGGGCCACCTCACGGAGCATCCGCTGCGGCGCCGGTACGTGCCGGACCAGATCCTCCAGAAGGGCCGGCGACGCGTCCGGGTTGGCCGCGACCCCGGCCAGGACGTGCACACCGTGCCGGTCGACCATGGCGCGCAGACGGGTTTCGGTGAGGCCGGGGTGCGGCGCGACGGCCTTGGCCACCTTCGCGTCGGGGTCGTCGGCCAACCGGTCGCGTGTCTCGGGCGGCAGGTCGCGCCGTAGGGCCACGAGCATCCGGGTGGTCGGCTCCGGTGATCGGGCCAGCTGGTCGACTTCGACCGGAGAGGCAGTCGTGACCCGGGGCAGCGGTGTGTGACCGGTCCTGGTGGTCCGGGCCAGGACGGTGAGCACGGTCAGCGGCACCCGGGGATGACGGGCGAGACCGCGACGGACCTCGGGATCGGGGTCGTCGGCCAGCGTGTGGATCAGGGCCTTGTCGGTCGCCGGGTTCTCGGCGAGAGCGGCGCGGACGCCGGGATCGGGGTCCGCGGCGAGCCGCACGCTCACTTGCCGCGGCAGGTCGGGCCGGGCGGCGAGGGTCCGGCGCACCAGCACCGACGGATGGTCCGCACATCCGAGGACTGCTTCGACGGGCGTGGCCGGATTGCCGAGCGCCGCCAGCAGCAGGCCCTGGACGGTGGACTCGTGGGAACCGTCGCAGGAGGCGCCGGAGGGTAGATCGCCGTCGAGCCGAGGCCGGCGCGGGTCGTGGACGAGGGGAGTCTCCCCACGGTCACAGACCAGACAGTGGCGGGCCGGGGGCAGCCCGTCCCCGGTCACCAGCGCCGCCAGGGTGGCCGCAGGCGTCGCCTCGTTGCCCGCCACGGCCCGGCGGACCTCGGCGTGCGGATGTGCCGCGAGCCTCGCGGCGTTGTCCGGAGTGGTCCAGTACGCCAGCTCGGCGACGACCTGGACGTCCGGGTCCGCGGCGAGCGTGTCCACCACATCGGACGGGAGACCGGGGCAGGCCGCGAGCTTCTCCCGTCGCTCGCGGACCGGGTCCGCCGCGAAGTGGCGGGCCCATTCGACGGAGCCGGTACCCCGGTCGAGCAGCGCGAGGGCGGCCTCCGGCCGATGACCGGGGTCGATGTCGGCGGAGGTCAGCCGTCCCTCGTGGGCGAGCAGCACCGCGCTGTCGGCGCTGTGCGCGGCCAACGCGACCGCCTGCTCGTGACCGAGGTCCGCGCGCCCGGCGAGCCGCGTGGCGATCTCCTCGTCGGCCATGGACATCAACCGGCCCACCTGCCCGGGCGACAGGGCTGGATTGACGGCGAGCCCGTAGAGAACGTGATGCACCAGGGCAGCATGCCCTACGTCGAGTTCGTGCTGCGCAGCGACTGGAACGTTCCCAGCGCGAGGAGGCCGCCGCCGACGAACATCAGGGCCACGCCCACCTTGGTCAGGGTGACGACAGGGGTGTCCACTCCGTCGGTGAACAGGCGCAGGGCGAGGCCGATGGTGAAGGTGATGCCGCCCTCGCGCAGATTCTTCGACGCCTGCTTCATGTGGGGCCACTCCTTCGAGGGGGTGTCAGTACTCCCTGCGCTGCTTCCGGGCACTGATCACCTTAGGAACGGAATCCGCGGGGGTCTTCCGCCCGTAGGACGAAGGGGGACCGCGCGGACTACATCCTTCGATGCAGCGGGGAGTCCGGGCGCGCGGGTCCGGCATGTGCTGTGCTGCCCGATCGTGACCGGCGGCGAGGAGACCGGCTGCTACGTCGTGGGTCATGAACCGGGACTCGCCGAGCCCCGTCAGGAAGCCGCTCGCGGCGATGTCCTCGCCGCGGTCCGCACGGTCGGGTGTCCAGCGCGGCGCAGGGTGACGTACTCCGGGTAGAGCGCCCCCAGCAGGGCCAGTACCACGAGGTCGTCCTGACCGGTGGTGCTCAGGGTGACCTCGGTGCCCTCCGCCCACACCAGCCCCGGTGCGCGCAGCACGGACCAGGCGTCGGCCGAGCCGGAGGGGTCGAGTGTGCGCGTGCCCTCGGCGGCCGGGGGCTGCTGGCGGGCGAAGCGGTGGCCCCGTAGGGCTTGGCCCAGGTCGACCTGGGTGGTCGTGGCGCCGTTCCGGGTGACCTCGATGTGGGCGGTCCGGGTGCCTTCCGTGACCGGTCCGGGGACGGTGCGGGCGGTGAGGGGGCCGGGGGAGGTGGTCGACGGGAGATCCTGGACGAGGGTGCGGGGTGCAGCGTAGTAGTCCTCCAACTCCGGTACGTACATGGCCGCTTCGGTGACGGTGGGGTCCGGGCGCCAGGTCAGCAGATGGCGGGGGGCGGTGAGCGGGGGCCGGTCCAGGACGGCGGGCAGGGCCGTTCCGCCGGGAGCGTCGAAGCCGTAGCCCGACCGGCCCGAGGTGCCGGTGAGGGCCTGGTGGGCGAAGTCCACGATGCTGGTGTGCCGGATCCGGCGGACCAGGAGTTCGGTGAGGAAGGTGTCACGGGCGGCCTCGGTGTGCCGTAGGCCCGTCGGGGTGATGTGCAGGGGGACGTCCTGCCAGTCGGTGAAGGGCAGCAGGGCGTCACGGAGCAGGACGACCTGGTGGAGCCACTCGTTGTAGAGCTGCATGGCGACCGGCCCGCCGCGGCGTCCGAGGAGCAGGTCGGCGGCGGCCGGGGTGAGCAGATGGCCGTAGCAATGACTGCGGACGACCAGCGGGCCGGCGGGCAGCGGTATGCGCCGGTCGAGGAGGCGCTTGAGGACGGCGGTGGCCCACGAGGCCAGTTCCCGGCCGATCGCCTCGGCCTGTGAACCCAGTTCACGTGCCGCCGAGGTGCTGTGCGGTCCGAGGTTCAGCGGCAGGGAGGTCTCCCGTGTGCCCAGGGCGAGAGTCGCGTGGATCTGCGCCTCCAGCACATCGACGTCGGCTGCGGTGAGGGCGTTGGCGTTGGCGTCGATGACGCCTTGGAGCAGGGGTTCGGTGGCGGTGAGGAAGTCACGCGCGGTGCGGGTGGTGGCGGTCGCGGGGAAGGTGTTCCAGCGGCTGCCGCCCAGCGGGGGAGTGTTCGAGGTGGTTGAAGGGGTGGGGGTGGGCATGGGGGGCTCCTCCGTGGTCGAGATGGTCGAGGTGGTCGTGCCGGGGTGGCGGTGGCTTTGAGCCGGTGCCGGGCCGGGCTGGGCCGGGGCAGCCGCAGCCGGACGCTTTATGTGGATCGAGCGATCCATTTTCAAGGTATGAAAAATTCAGTCGAGAGCCGTCAGCGCGACCTCCACGAGCGGTTCGAGGCCGGGCGCGTCGGGGGTGATCTTCGAGGAGACCAGGAGCCCGTTGAGGAAGGTGACCAGGAAACCGGCCAGGGTGTACGGGTCGTGCCGCGTCGTGATCTCGCCTCGCGCCGCCGCCGCGCCCAACACCTCCGCCAGCGCGTTCCGGCTCGCGTCCTGCATGTCCCGTACGGTGCGCCGGGTCGCCGCGTCCTCCGGCAGGCGTTCGCAGACGGCGTTGACCGCCAGACAGCCCCGGCCGCCCTCGCCCACAGCGATCCGGATGCGCTCGACCAGCATCGCGCGGATCACCGCGCGGGCGTCCGTCCCTTGCTCCAGGCTGCTCAGGGCGTCGGCGGCGAGACTGCTGCGGTAGTACTCCAGTGCCGCCCGGTATAGGCCGTCCTTGTCGCCGAACGCGGCGTAGAGGGAGCCCTGTCCGAGTCCCAGATGCCGGGTCAGGTCCCGAACCGAGGTCGCCTCGTAGCCGCGCGACCAGAACAGCTCCATCGCCTTGCGCACCGCGGCCTCGGTGTCGAACGCGCGTGTTCTCGCCATGCACCCACCGTACGCTAAGTGGATCGATCGCTCAAGAAAAGCGTCGGGGTCGGGTCGTCCGAAGGGGCCTTCCTCCTCGCCCGCGGCCTGCGCTCCACCGAGCCGTTCGACGGCCGAGGGACGCACCGTGGCCGCCTACGTCGCGACGCTCGACGCGGCTCCCGCGGAAGGTCTGGAGGTGGGGAGCTGAGGCGCGGGCCGGTCGTCGCCGTGACGGTGGGTGGTCCCGCACGGCGCACCCGGACCCGCGCCCCCGCCGCGTCAGTTCCTACGACCGCTCAGATAGGCGTCGATCGTCCGCTTCGACTCCGGGCGGTTGTACATCCAGTGGCCGACGTCGTCCACCGTGAGCAGGGTCGCCTTCGGGAAGATGGCGGCCATGCGGCGGGCACCCGCCAGCGGGGTCGCGGCGTCCAGGGTGGCGTTGACCAACAGGACGGGCGGGAGAGCGCCCTCCGCCTGGGCCGGCCGCGGCTTGGGCGGCAGCCAGCCCTGACAGCCGAGGACCATGTCGAGCGCCTGTGAGCTGTGGCGGACGTGCGGCGCGGCCTTCTCGACCCGGGCGCGGATCGACCGGTAGTGCGCCCAGTCGCGGATCCTGAAGTCGTTGTCCCGGCACAGTACGAGCTGCCAGGCCCGGTCGGGACCGTAGGGGTCCAGGTGGATCCGGCCCGTGCCGCTGTGCAGCGCGGCCAGTTCCTCCGCCGCCGAGTCGGGAACCAGCCTGCGCAGGGTGCCGTACAGATAGTTGGTGAGCTGATCGGCGTCGATCTTCTTGCGGGTCGGACCGTTCGGGCCCGGTTCGTAGAGCGTGCCCGCCTCGGCCCGGGCGAACAGCTCCGCGTTGACGGCGGCCAGGTCACGGCCCTTCAGGACACAGGTGGGGTCCGTCTGGCACCAGGACCGCAGCCGCTCGAAGATGGCGTCGAGGGTGACGGCGGCGTCGGTGAGGAAGCGTTCGGCGCCCGCCCCGGACGGGTCCACCGAGCTGTCGAGAGCCAGTGCCCGAAGCCGCTCCGGGAAGAGACGGGCGTAGCGCTCGCCGACGGAGGTGCCGTACGAGTGCCCCAGATAACTGATCCTCTCCTCACCGACGGCCGCGCGGATCGCGTCCATGTCGCGGGCCACGCTGTCGGTGTCCATGTGCGCGGCCAGCGGGCCCATCTGCCGCAGACAGCTCTCCGCCAGCTTCCCGTTCAGGGTGCGCAGCCGCTCGAACTCCGCGGCGTCGCGCGGCCGGGCCGGCAGCTTGGCGGCGAGGGACTCGTCGCACCGGATGCCCTCGCTGCGGCCGATACCGCGCGGGTCGAAGGAGACGATGTCGAAGCGGCGGAGCATCTCCGGGGTGTACTCCAGATCCGCGTACATCGCGGTGTCGGCCCCCGGGTTCCCCGGACCGCCCGGGTTCGACATCAGGACACCGATCCGCTGTGCCGGGTCGGTCGCGCGGTAGCGGGCCACGAAGACCTCGGTCTTCGGTCCCTTGGGCTTCGCCCAGTCCACCGGCACCCGGATCGTGCCGCATTCGGCCGGCGGACCGGGCTCAGGGAAGGGCTCGTTCGCGGGGCAGCCGCCCCAGCGGATGGGGGAGACGGACGGGGTGAGAGGGGTGGACGCCGTCCGCCGGTCGGGCTCGGCCGCGGGGGCGGCGAGCGCGGTGGGGGCGGCGAGCGCGGCGGGGGCGGCCAGCGCGGTAGGGGCGGCCAGCGCGGCGGAGGCGGAGAGGGCGACGAGTACGGAGACGATCCGTCGTCCCGTGCCCGGTTCCCCGCTCGGTGTCGTGCTCGGACGCGTGCTCGTGTTCATACGGTCACTGTGTCGGGGCTGTGTGATGAGGGTTCTATGAGCGCATGGCGGACACGTAATCGCGCGTCCCGCTGCCCCTCCGCGTTGCCCGCGTCCCCCGCGTTGCCCGCGTCCCCCGTGTCCTCCGCGTCCCCCGCGTCCCCTGAGCCCCCCCCCCCGCGCTGCGGACCCAGCCGGGGAGTCCTTACCCCCAGGGGGTACGATGAAGGTCTGGCGGGCCTCGCCCGATCTGTCCCGTCTGTCGGTCCGCCGCCCGCGCGGAATGTCTGAGTTCGCAAGGGGATACGATTGCGGGCGGTGCGGGATGTCCTCCACGACGGGGGAGTGATCACCGCAATTCGCCGTCATTCATGGCTCCGGAGGAACAACGCTGCCGGGGCTTATGCAATCACCACAAAACTTCTCATACGATCACCCGTGCGGGGGGCGCTTCATGAGCGCTGTCCTCGCCGCCCGGCACCTGCCAAGACGAGGAGACTCAGTGCTTCGCTCAGCCCCCGGCGGTCCGCCCGCCGACTCCGACGGCGCGACCGACACCGCCGCGGCCGGTCGGCGCCGAATAGGCCGCGCCGCCCTCGTGGCGGGGGCGGCCGTCGGTGTCGGGTTCGGTGGGCTGTACCTGGTGGGCCTGCTGGCCGCCGGTGAGGACATACCCGACGGCGTGCGGGTCAGCGGCGTGGACATCGGGGGCATGAGCCGCTCCGAGGCGGGGAAGGCGCTGGACAGCGGGCTGCGGAAGGACTGGGCGAAGCCGGTCGAGGTCCGGGTCGGCGACGACAAGGCCGCTCTGGACGCCACGAAGGCCGGGTTCGCCTTGGACGCCGAGGCGACCCTGGACGAGGCCGCCCAGTCGGGCTCCGACCCGTTCACGGTGATCGGCCGGCTGTTCAGCAGCGGTGAGCGGACCGTCGAACCGGTGGTCACGCTGGACGAGACCAAGGCCCGCGCGGCGCTGGACGGGCTGGCCGAGAAGCACGACCGCAAGCCCCGCGAGGGCGCCGTCCGCTTCAAGGACGGCGAGGCGGTGCGCGTGAAGCCCGTCACCGGCCAGAAACTCGACGTCGACGGCTCGCTCGGAGCGCTCGACCCGGTGGTCCCCGGCCGGACGACGGACCCCGTCGACCTGCCCGTGAAGACCGACGAGCCCGAGGTCGGGACGGCGGAGGTGGACCGCGCCCTGAAGGAGTTCGCCCGGCCCGCGATGTCCGGCCCGGTCACCCTCACCGTCGGTGACTCCACGGTCGAGATCGCCGCCGCCACCCTCGGCGAGCACCTGTCGATGAAGCCGACCAAGGCGAGCGGGGACACGCCGGAGGACGGCGGGAAGGCCCGGCTCGACCCCACCTTCGACGGCAAGGGCCTCCTCGCCGACCCCGAGGTGGCGAGCCCCCTCGCCCTGGCCACCGACAAGGCCGTCAACGCCAAGCTGCGCCTGGAGGGCGGGAAGGTCGTGGCGGCCTCCGCGGGCCGGCCCGGCCAGGAGGTCACGGCGAAGGCCCTCACGGACGCCGTACGGCCGCTGCTCACCAAGTCCGGGGCGCAGCGCACCGCCACCGTGGCCGTCAAGGAGGTCCAGCCGAAGATCTCCGGCGCCAACCTGGACCAGCTCGGCATCAAGGAACAGATGTCGACCTTCACGGTCGACTTCGAGCCCGAGCCCTACCGGGTCACCAACATCGGCCGCGCCGCCGAACTGATCGACGGCTCCGTCGTGCTGCCCGACGAGACCTGGAGCATGAACGGCACCGTCGGGGAGCGCACCGAGGCCAACGGCTTCGTCGAGGGCATCATCATCAACAACGACCGCTACGAGCGGGCCGCCGGCGGCGGTGTCTCGGCGGTCGCCACCACCGTCTTCAACGCCGCGTTCTTCGCCGGAGTGAAGCCCGTCGAGTACGGTGCCCACTCCTTCTACATCGAGCGCTACCCGGAGGGCCGCGAGGCCACGGTGGCCTGGGGCAGCCTCGACCTGAAGTTCCGCAACGACTCCGGCAACGCGATCTACATCGACGCACGCGCCACCGACACCTCGATCACCATCTCCTTCTACGGCACCAAGAAGTACGACGAGGTCGAGTCGGTGAAGGGCCCCCGCACCAATGTGCAGGAGCCCGGCACCCGCGAGGGCGCCGCCGAGAAGTGCGTGCCCCAGACCCCGCTCGAAGGTTTCGACGTCGCCGTCGACCGCGTCTTCAAGAACAACGGCGCGGAGGTCAAGCGGGAGACCTTCAACACCCGCTACGTCCCCCGCGACGAGGTCACCTGCGACTGACCGCGCCCCTGTCCCTTCCCTCCCCTCGGCCGCCCCGGACAGCAGGGCGCCTGATCGTCCACCCCTGTCCGGGCACCCCGCCGGTCCCGCCGGAATCACCCCGATCGCCGCGTCAGCGCCGGCCTCGGCGTGCCGATGAAGACGGAGACGCGGGGTACCCGTAGGGGGCCGGGAGGAAGGAGCGCGGTGTGGCGTCGGAGGGCGATGGCCGCAGACAGGGCCGCGAGGAGACCGAGGAGGAGCGGGCCGACCGGCGGTGGGCCGATCTGCTCCAGGAAGTACGGGTGACCCTGACCGGGGTGCAGATCCTGTTCGGCTTCCTGCTCGCCGTGGTGTTCCAGCCGCGCTTCGCCGCCCTCGACCCGGCGGACCGGGTGATCTACCTGGTCACGGTGTTCCTCGGCGCCGGAGCCACGGCCGCGCTGATCGGCCCGGTGGCCCTGCACCGGATGCTCACCGGCCGCAAGGTCAAACCGCAGACCGTCGAGTGGGCCTCGCGCCTGACCGTCATCGGCCTCGTCCTGCTCCTGGGCACGATGGCCTCCGCGCTCCTCCTCATCCTGCGGGTCGTCCTCGACGACTCCCTCGCCACTTGGCTCATCGTCCCCGCCGTGCTCTGGTTCGTCGTGTGCTGGTTCGCGCTGCCCCTGTGGGCACGGTGGCGGAGCAGGAGCGGCGACCAAGCAGGCGGAGGCGACGAAACGGACGGGCGGCGACGGCGTACGTAGCTGTGGCGCGGTCACCGGCTGTGGCGGGGGCGCCTAGTGGTGTGCACCTGGCGGTGACGGGGGCACGCTCCTCACACTCAGAGCGCGCCCCCCGCCCCCCGTGATCGGTCAGGCGCGCCCGCCGGCCCCGACCCGGCGTTTCACCCTGCCCTCCTTCCCCTCACCGTGCCCGCTCCGCCCGCCGCGACGGGCCTTGCGGTCCGGATGCAGCTCGATGGTGAGCGGTGTCGCGGTGAAGACGGACGAGTAGGTGCCGATCGCCAGGCCGATGAGCAGGGCGAGGGCGAAGTCGGTGAGCGCGTCGTCGGCCATGACGGCGAGTGTGGTGAGGATGAGCGCCGCGCCCATACCGGTGTTGACGGTACGCGGCAGGGTCTGGAGGATCGCCTGGTTGGTCAGCCGGGGCAACGGCGTGGCGCGGTCGCGCCCGAGCAGTTCGCGGATGCGGTCGAAGAGGACCACGGAGTCATTGACCGAGTAGCCGATGACGGTCAGCAGGGCGGCCAGGAAGAGCCCGTCGACGGGCTTGCCCAGCCAGGCGAAGACACCGACCAGGATCACCACGTCATGGGCGAGCGCGCCCACGGTCGCGGCGCCGAACGTCCAGCGGAAGCGCACCGCGAGGTACAGCAGCTGGGCGCCCATGGCCAGGGCGAGGGCGATGAGCGCGTTCCGGCGCAGTTCGTCACCGAGGCTGGGGCCGATCCGTTCGTCACGGACCTTCTCCGCCTCGCCGCCCAGCCGTTCGACGGTCTCGGTGACGGTGGCCGTGTCGGCGTCGCTCAGATCCTCGGCCCGCACGGTCAGCCCGTCGTCCCCGGAGGACTGGACGACCGCCCTGGGCACCCCGGCGTCGGCGAGCGCCTCCCGGGCCCGGTCGGGGTCGACGGAACTGCTGGTGGCGTACTCGACCAGCCGGCCGCCGGTGAACTCGATACCGAAGTCCAGACCACGGACCAGTACGCCCGAGGCGGCCAGGACCATGGCGGCGGCGGAGACGGCCAGCCAGCGGCGCGGGTGACGCATCAGATGGGGATCCCGGCGTGTCAGCCGGTCACGCACCCAGCCGATGCCCGCGATTCCGCTGAGGCGCGGGCGGCGGCGGACCCAGGGGCGGCCCGCCGCGAACTCGGCCAGCACCCGGGTGATCACCAGCGCGCTGACCATCGACGCCAGCACCCCGATGCCCAGCGTGACACCGAAGCCCTGTACCGGGCCCGACGCGAGGGCGAACAGCAGGGCCGCGGCGATCAGGGTGGTGATGTTGGAGTCCGCGATCGCGCTCAGGGCACCCCGGAAACCGGCCGTCAGCGCCGAGCGCGGGCTGGGGCGGCTGCGGGCGGCGTGTTCCTCCCGGGCCCGTTCGAACACCAGGATGTTGGCGTCCACCGCCATACCGATGGCCAGCACGAACCCGGCGAGTCCGGGCAGCGTCAGCGTGGCGCCGAGCGCAGCCAGGGCGGCGTACGAGATGAGTCCGTAGCAGGCCAGGGCGAGGGTCGCGAGCACTCCCATGAGCCGGTAGACGACGATGATGAACAGCGCGGTCAGCGCGGTGCCGATGACGGCGGCCCAGGCGGCGGCCGAGATGGCGGCGTCGCCGAGGGTGGCGCCGATGGTGCGCTGCTCGATGGTCTCCACCGGCACGGGCAGGGCGCCGCCGGAGATCAGCAGGGCCAGTTCCCGGGCCTCGGCGTCGTCGAAGGAACCGGTGATCTGGGTGCTGCCGCCCGGGATGCCGGCCCCGCAACCCACGGACGGGTCGACCTGCGGCGCGGAGATGATTTTCCCGTCCAGCACGATGGCCACCTGGCGCTGCGGGTCACCGACGGGGTGACAGGCCGCCTCCGCGGTGACCTGCGTCCACCGGTCGCGTCCGGTGTCGCTGAAGTCGACCGTGACATACCAGCCGGTGCCGCTCTGCGGATCGAACTGGGCGTCCGCGCCCTTGACGTCCTGACCGGTGAGGTCGGCGGCCTTGAGCCGGAGGGGGCGGCCGGACTCGTCGGACAGGACCTGCTCCCCGGAGGGGTCGGCCTGACCCTTCGGTTCGGTCGCGCCGGACCGCTCCGACGGCGGGGCGGAAGCGTCGGTGTCCTTGCCGGGCTCGCCCGGGCCCAGCACCGTGTGGACGGTGAGCTGCGCGGTACGGCCGAGGACGTCGGCGGCCTGCTGCGGGTCCTGTACGCCGGGCAGTTCGACGATGATGCGGTGGTCCCCGGAGCGGACGAGGGTCGGTTCGGAGACGCCGAGGGCGTCGATCCGCCCGCGCAGCACCTCCACCGTACGGTCGGTCGCCGCGCGGTCGGCTTCGGTGGTCGGGGTGGAGCGGGTCTCCAGCACGATCTGGGTGCCGCCCCGCAGGTCGAGCCCCAGCCGGACCGGCACGGTGAAGGCAATGGCCAGCGATCCGGCGATCACGAGAAGGGCGAACAGCGCGCGCACGCGCTGGGCGGAACGGTTACGACGTTTCAACACGGGCCTCCGGCAGGCAGGCGGACACGTCACGGCGGCGCCACGCGCACGACCGCGACGGTCAGAAGAGTTGGGGGGAGGAAGGTGGCGTCAGCTGCTGACGTCGGCCGGAGGAGCGCGACCCCGGTGCCGGTCCGGGCGGTCGGGGGAGTCGGGCGGGAACGCGCGGTGCGCGGGGGTACGGGTGCCGGCGCTCGGGTCGGCGGCCCCCGCGCGGGGCGCGGTCGCGAAGTGGTCCAGGGGCGCGGGGCGTTCGGCGAGGTGCTCATGGCGGACCGCCCTGACCTGCGCGGCGCAGCCCGCGGCACAAGGGGCGTCGACCCGGTGGTCGGAGTCCGGGACCTGGGCGCCCGCGGTGGCCGTGCCGGGGGCGGGGCCGAAGGGGGCGACGGGCGGGAGGACCGCCAGCAGGACGGCGATGAGCAGGCCGAGCGTCGCGGCGACGCGATGACCCGGGGACGGGGCGGCATGGGGGGCCGTGGACGGGGCGGCGCGGGGGGCCGTGGACGGGGCGGCGCGGGGTGCCTGGGGCATGCACCGTCCCTTTCCTGTCGGGTTCCGGATCTGGCGTGGTTCGGGGTGGTGGGAGGGGTACGGAGTGGAGGTCGACCGGGGCGGGGTTACCCGGTCAGGGCTCGATCAGGCCCGCGCGGATGGCGTACCGGGTCAGTTGCAGCCGGTCGCGCAGTCCGAGCTTGTGCAGCAGGTTGGCCCGGTGACGGTGCACGGTCTTCACACTGATGAACAGCAGTTCGGCGATCTCCTTCGAGGAGTGTCCCTCGGCGATCAGCTTCAGCACCTCCTCCTCGCGGGGCGTGGGCACATGCTCGGGATTCTCCTCACCGTGCCGGACCCGGTCCAGATAACTGCGGATCAGCGCGGTCACCGCGCCGGGGTAGAGGAACGGCTCGTCCCGCATCGCCGCCCGGCAGGCGGCCACCAGATCCCGGTCGGCGACGGACTTCAGGACGTACCCGCAGGCACCCGCCTTCAACGCCTGGAACAGGTACTGCTCGTTGTCGTGCATGGTCAGCATCAGGATGCGCGGACCGTGTTCCATCGCGGACAGCTCACGGGTGGCCTGGAGGCCGGTGAGGCGGGGCATCGCGATGTCCAGGATCGCGAGATCGACCTCCTGGCCGCGGGCCGCCTCGATCGCCTCGGCCCCGTCACCGGCCTCGGCGACCACCTCCAGATCGGGCTCCCGGTCGAGGATGAGCCGTACCCCGCGCCGGACCAGGGCGTGGTCGTCGGCGAGCAGGATACGGATGGGCCGGGTCGGCGCGGCACCGGAAGCGGACGGCCCCTCGGCGGGGTGCGCGGCGGAGCGGGACGGCGGGTTCCCGGGGCCGGCTCCGGCCTCGGACGGCTCCTGGGCCGTGGTCGCTCGGTTCGGGGACTGGTCGGTCATGCGGAGAGCTGCTTCCTGGGGACGGGGGTGGTCAGTCGGATCCGGGTGCCGGTCCGGGAGGTGGAGGCGATGTCCAAGGTGGCCCCGGCGAGCAGGGCCCGCTCGCGCATCCCGCGGATGCCCGCGCCCTCGTGGGCGGCCCCGACGCCCCGGCCGTCGTCCGCGATCTCCAGTGTCATCGCCGCACCGACCCGGCGCAGGGTCACCTCGACCCGCCCGGCGTCCGCGTGCCGCGCCGCGTTGGTGAGGCTCTCCTGGGCCACCCGGTACAGGACAAGTTCGGTCTCCCGGTCCAGCACGGGAAGGTCGGAATCGAAGCGGCGCACCACCCGTACCCCGGTGTGGGTGGCGAAGTCCTGGGTCAGTGAGGTCAGCGCGCTGATCAGGCCGAGGTCCTCCAGGACGCCCGGCCGCAGCCGGCGCACCAGCCGACGGACCTCGTCCAGGCTCTCCCGGGTGATCTCCTGGACCTGCTGCAACTCCTCCCGCAGCGGCTCCGGCGCCTCCTCGGCGGCCCGCTTCAGCACCAGCAGGATCGCGGTCATGCCCTGCCCCACCTCGTCGTGGAGCTCCTGGGCGATACGACGCCGTTCGGCCTCCTGCGCCATCAGGGCCTGGGCGCTGGACGTGGCCCGTTCGTGCTCCAGCCGGTCCAGCATGGCGTTGAACGTCCGGATCAGCTCGGCGACCTCGCCCCTGCCCCCGCTCCCGCTCCCGCCCCCGCGCCCGCTCCCGCCGTCCTTCCCGCCGCCGATGTCTCCCGTCACCTGTGCGTCGGGGTCTCCGCCGGGGTCCCCGAGGCGCGCGCCGGGTACGGGCAGCCGTTGGCCGGGCCGGAGCAGATCGACGGTACGCATCAGCCGGGTGAGCCGGCCCAGCGGGGCGAGCCCCCAGCGCAGCAGCGCGGCATTGGCGACCAGCATGACCGCGAGACCGCCCACCAGGATGACCGCCTCGGTCAGCAGCACCGGAACGGACACCCGGATCGGGGCCAGCAGCAACAGCGCCGTGGCGGTACCCAGCACCAGGGCGTTGAGCCCGAAGATCCGCCAGAACAGCGACACCGGTGACCCGCCTCCTTCCGTGACGTCCGGGAGCGGAGCCACCGCTTCTGATCACGACCGATCCTCCCTCACCCTGCACTTTCACCGTGCACCGGGTCGATGGGGTCCGATCCCCATTTCCACCGCCACGCGATACCCATCCGCCGCGACCCACCCCCGTGTGGGTACCCCGGCCCCCGGTAAATGGGTCCTGCGCCCGATGGGTTCCGGCGGCCCGGCGGACCACAGTGGTGGGACGTACCGGCCGTCCCGCTCGGCGCAGTACCCCCGGCCGTCGTGGGACCGGGGGCCACCGAGCGGGGCGGCCTCCGCTGCGCGTAGCGCGCCTTGAGAGAGGACCCACCGTGGCGCTCGACACCCCCCGTACCGGATCCGACACCGGAGCCCGTACCAGAGCCGACACCGGAGCCCGTACCGGATCCGACACCGGAGCCCGGCCCGACCCGCGTGCCGAATCCCGTGCCGAATCCCGCACCGAGCCCGCCCGCTCCGACCGGCCGACCGTGCACGAGGCCCGCCAGCGCCTCGAACACGCCCGCAACAGCCGCACGGCCCAACTGCGGGCACTCGACGAGAGCGGCCAGAGCGCGGACGACCATCTGATGTCCGTGCAGGCCGAGGCGATCCAGCGGGTGCTCCTGGAGATCGACGCGGCGTTCGCCCGAATCGAGGACGGCTCCTACGGCACCTGCCTCGACTGCGCCAAGCCCGTCCCGGAGGAACGCCTGGAGATCCTCCCGTACACGCGGCACTGCGTGACCTGCCAGCGCCGCGCCGCCGCCTGAACCCGATCCATCCGGACAGACTCCCCGTCTCCCGCCCTGCACAAGGGGTGAAGTGGTGAACCACCAGACCATCGGCGACCGTGCCGCCCCGTTGCCGCCCGACGACCTCGCCGCGCTCCGGCGGAACCTGCGAGAACAGCGCGCGTTCCGCCGGGAACAACTGCGGCGGATGGCCGAGGCGCCCCGCACCGAGCACCCGCCGCGCCGCGGCTCCGCCGCGCGGACCGAGGTGCGCATCAAGCTCGCCGCGTCCGCGCGGATGGTGCTCCACGATGTCGAGGCGGCCCTGCGGCGGATCGCCGAGGGCAGCTACGGCATCTGCCAACTGTGCCGCCGCCCCGTCGAACGCGAACGCCTGATGATCGTGCCGCAGGCCCGCTACTGCGCCCGCTGCCAGCAGGTGCGCGAGGCCGCGCCATGACCGTCGTACGACACCCGCTGCCCACCGCGCCGGCCGGGCCCCGGCGGCTGCCCCGGCCACCCGGCCGGTCGTGCCACTGTGTCGCCCTCGACCTGGGCGGCGCCCGCACCCGGGCGTGGAGCGAGGGCCGCGGCACACTCATCGACGTACCCACCGTCACGTCCTCCGGGACGGGGGTCCCGCGCGGCGCGCTCACCGACGTACCGGGCACGGCCCGGCTGCTCGAACGGCTGCTCGGCCACCGGATGCCCCGCCTCGCCCGCCCCTTGGTGGTGGTCACCACGCCGGTCCTGGACGGGCCCGCCCATCGGGAGCGGGCCCGCGCCGCCGTCGGGGTGCTCCACCCGCGTGCCGTACTCACCGTGCCGACGGCGCGCGCGGTGGCCCTGGCCGTGGACGCCGACCTGTCCCGGCCGCTGCTCGTGGTGGACCTCGGCGCGCATCTCACCGAGGTGGTGCTGCTCGTGGACGGGATGGTCTTCGACGCCCGCCGCACCGCCCTGGGCACCGCCGACCTCTCCGGTGCCGCCACCCCGGCGGATCTCCGCGAGGGCGTCACCGCGATGCTCACCTCGATGCTCCGCCAGGACCGCACACCGCTCACCGCCGATGCCCTGAGCCGGGGCGGCCTGCTGGCCGGTGGAGGAGCGCTCCGCCCCGATCTCACCTACCGCCTCACCGGGGGCCTGGAAGCGCCGCTGCGTCCGGTGCCCGCGCCGCACACGGCCGCGGTCCGCGGCGCCGCGCTGATGCTGCGGTCCGCGCACCGCCACCCCTCCACCGGGCGGAACCACGAGCGACCGGCGCCCTGACCGGCGTCCGGCCGCCCCCGGAACCCCGTCCCCACCCGAAGAACCCCGTCCCCACCGAGGAAGCCGCCACGGCCGGTGCGCCGCCCCCACCGGCCGTGGCGGCCCCGTCCCCGACGCCTCGCCCCTCGCCCCTCGCCCCTCGCGCACCACCGCCCCCCGCACCGCCGCCCCCGGCCGTGCGCCCTCCCGGAAGGAGGACCACCGTGTCGGGCGTGATCCCTCCCGCACAGCCGCCCCCCGAACCGCCCGCGCCGGTGCGGCCCGTGCCCTTCTGGCGCTGGCGGCGCAACCCCCTGCGCCGCCGTACCGACCGGCTGGAGAGCTGGACCGCCCTCGTCCTGCTGCTGACCGTGCCCCTCCTCGGCCTCGCGGCGATGTACGCCGTCGGCGACACCGCCCACCGGCACTACCGTGCCGAGGCCGACCGGCAGCACGCCACCCGGCACCTCGTCACCGCCGCCCTCGTCCATGACGCCCCGCGCCACCCCGAACCCGGATCCGAAGAGGCCCGCGAGACCCGTTACCCGGTCACCGTCCGCCTCACCGCCCCGGACGGCGGGACGCGCACCGGCCGCACCGAGGTCCCGCCCGGCCTCTCCGAGGGCGACACCGTGCGCGTCTGGGTCGCCGCCGACGGCACGATCACCGACCCCCCGATGCCCCCCGAGGAGGTCCGCAGCCGCGCTCTGGGCTGGGCCCTGCTCACCTTCCTCACCGTCGCCCTCACCGGTGTGGCCGCCTTCGCCGCCACCGTCCTCGCCCTGCGCCGCCGCAACCTCGCCGCGTGGGACCTCAAGTGGGCCGAGACTGCGCCGCGTTGGACGATCTCCCCGTGACAGCGGAGGGGCCGGGCCCGCCCGTGGCGTGCCCGGCCCCTCCCGTCGGCGGTGGATCAGCCCTTCCCGAGCAACCCGTTCATACGGGTGATCTCGGCGGACTGGGTGGTGATGACGGCGTCGGCCAGGTCCAGGGCGGGCTGGTAGGCGCCGTCCTTCTTCTCGGCCTCGGCCATCTCGACCGCTCCCTCGTGGTGCTTGACCATGAGCTTGAGGAACGCGGTGTCGAACGCCTCACCCGAGGCGCCCTCCAGTTCCTTCATCTCCTCCTCGGTCATCATCCCCGCCATGGAGTGACCCTCGTGGCCCGAGGAACCACCGTCGGCGGGCACCTCCTCGCCCCAGGCGTCCAGCCACCCGGTCATCGTCCTGATCTCCGGGTCCTGAGCCTTCTTGATCTCCTTCGCGAGCGTCTTGACCTCCTCGGACCCCGCCCGGCCGGGCGCCAGATCGGCCATCTCCACGGCCTGGCGGTGGTGCGGGATCATCCCCTGCGCGAACGCGACATCGGCCGGGTTGTGCTCGCCCTGCGAAGCGGCGCCCGAGCCCGAGCCGGAGGACGAGGACGAGGCGGAGGTGCTGGGGGAGGCGGAGGCGCCGGATCCGTCGTGGCCGCCGTGCGCGCCGGCACCGGAGTCGTCGGATCCCGAGCCGCAGGCCGCCAGGACGAGGGCGGCGCCGGTGCCGACGGCCGCCATGGCGGCGCGGCGAAGGAACATACGGTGTGCGGTCATGCTGAGGGAACTCCTTGTACCCGCGCCCCGATACGGGCGCGAAGAGGGGATGGAGACATGCCGGGGCACGGCGGGACGGTGGTGCCGCCGTGCGGGTGCCTCTAGATCCGAAGGAGTTGCAGTTCCGCCAGGTCGGGCGGGGCCCGTCCGCTGTCCGTCACGGCGGCGACCCGGCCCGGGGGAGCGGGCGGCGTGACCGTGGCGTCCGGGGCGGCGGTGAGGGCGGGCGTGGCGTACGACGTCGCCACCCCGGTCGCCGCGCAGGTGATGTCGGCGTGGCGCAGATGCCCCGAACCGCTGTCACCGTCGGTCGCCCGGACGCAGTGCACTTGGTGCGGAGCAGCGGAGACAGCGGCAGAGCCGGGGACAGCGGCCGAGGCGGGGACAGCGGCTGAGGCCGAGACAGTGGCCGAGGTAGCGGCGGGGATCGGGGGAGAGGAGTGGGGTGCGCCGGAATGTCCGGAGCCCCCGGCGTGCCCGAGCGCTCCCCCCGGCCCCAGTCCGTGCATCGCCAGGACGCCCACCAGCAGCGCGAAGACCAGCAGCAGCACGGGACGCCCGGAGGGGCGTCGTCCGTCGCGCGCTGCGGTGCTGGTCACGCTGGTCATAGTAGAGGCGCGGGTCCCCTGATGACCCGCCACCCCCTCGGCCACGGCGCGCCCCGCCCCGAGGACTTGTGGAGGCACCCCACCCTCTGCTTAGACTGTGAGTCCAGAGCTTGGAAATTCTGTCCAGGGGGGTGTGGGGTGGCCGAGCAGGACATCGAGGCACAGCGGGACGCGATCCTCGCCGCGCTCGTCCCGGTGGTCGACGGGATCGCCGCGACCTTCGGCCCGGTGTGCGAAGTGGTGCTGCACGACTACCGGCGGCCCGAGCGGTCCGTGGTCGCGGTGGCCGGTTCGGTGACCGGGCGGGGTGTCGGCGGGGCGATGAGCGAGATCGGCATGCGGGTCCTCGCCCGTGGTGACGAGGCCGCCGACGAGCTGAACTACCTCACCCGCACCGGGTCCGGACACCTCGTGAAGTCGTCCACGATGGTGCTGCGCGACGCGACCGGCACGGTGTTCGGCGCGCTCTGCGTCAACGTCGACGCGGGCGCGGTCCGCCAGGCCCAGACCCTGCTGAGCGCACTGGCCGGACCCGCCGGACCCGCCGGCCCCCCGAGCCTCGGACCGGCCGTCGGACCGGCCATCCCGGTCACCACCTTCGACAACGACATCGACACGGTCGTGGACGCCCTCGTGGACGCGCACCAGGACACCACCTGGGCGGCGCTTGACCGCCCCGGCCGCCTCGCTCTCTTCCGCAACCTGGACGAACGCGGTGTGTTCGCCGTCCGCCGCGCCATCGAACAGGTCGCCGCCCGCCTCGGCATCTCCCGCGCCTCGGCGTACAGCTATCTGTCCCAGGCGAGGGCGGCGGTCGCGACCACCACCCCATCGACCACCGAGGGAGACCCCGCGTGACGACCTCCTCCACCCCGCCCGTCACCTACGACGACATCCTCGACGCCGCCGCCCGGCTCAAGGGCGTCGCCCACCGCACCCCCGTGCTGCGCTCCCGCACCCTGGACCGCCTGGTCGGCGCGGAGACGCTGCTGAAGTGCGAGAACTTCCAGCGCGTCGGCGCCTTCAAGTTCCGCGGCGCCTACAACGCCGCCTCCCGGCTCACGCCCGAGCAGCGCGCCCGGGGCATCGTCACCTACTCCTCCGGCAACCACGCCCAGGCCGTCGCGCTCGCCGCCCGTGAACTGGGCACCACCGCCGTCATCGTGATGCCCGAGGACGCGCCGCGCTCCAAGCGCCTCGCCACCGAGGGCTACGGCGCCGAGATCGTGACGTACGACCGCTACGGCCAGGACCGGATCGCCCTCGGGCAAGCCCTGGCCGCCGAGCGCGGCCTCACCCTCGTCCCGCCCTACGAGCACCCCCATGTCATCGCGGGACAGGGCACCGCCGCCCTCGAACTCCTGGATGAGGTGGGGGAGCTGGACGCCCTGATCACCCCGGTCGGTGGCGGCGGACTCATCGCGGGCAGCGCCACGGTGGCCAAGAGCCGGCACCCCGGGATCCGGATGATCGGCGTCGAACCCGAGGCCGGTGACGACACCAAGCGGTCGCTGGAGGCCGGCCACCGTGTCGAGATCCCCGTGCCCCGCACCATCGCCGACGGCCAGGCCCTGCACACCCCCGGCGAACTCACCTTCTCGGTCAACCGGCGGCTGGTGGACGAGATCGCGCTGGTGAGCGACGACGAGATCCGGGACGCCATGCGGTTCGCCTTCGAACGCCTGAAGATCGTGGTCGAGCCCAGTGGAGCCACCGTACTGGCCGCCCTGCTCAACGGCCGGACGACCCCGCTCACGGGCCGGGTCGGAGTGATCGTCTCCGGCGGCAACATCGACGCGGAGCGGTTCTGGAGGCTGTGCGGGACCCCCGGGTGAGGAGCTGGCCCCAGACGGGGTGCGGCGGGAAACGGCGGCGGGGTCTCGCGGCGCTCACACCGGGAGCAGCCGCCCGATCAACGACCCCAACTGCCGTGCCGTCCGGCACTCGTGCATCTCCACCGACGCGGCGTACGCGGGTGCCGCCGAGTCGCCGGTGCCCCACCGGTCGCGCGGCTCGGGGTTCAGCCAGTACACCCGGCGGGCCCGC
This sequence comes from Streptomyces sp. NPDC091377, assembly GCF_044757045.1. Classification (NCBI taxonomy): domain Bacteria; kingdom Bacillati; phylum Actinomycetota; class Actinomycetes; order Kitasatosporales; family Streptomycetaceae; genus Streptomyces; species Streptomyces sp. NPDC091377. The sequence continues at coordinate 412,761 of NZ_JBIVUE010000003.1, forward strand.
GCGGACACTTGCCGCAGCGCCGCGAGGTTGGGGTCGCCGCGGTTCGTGCGGGCGTCCCCCAGCACGAACACGGTCGTACGCGGCCCCACCGCGGACTCGGCGTGGCGCTCGGCGAACTCCCCGAGCGCGACGCCGTAGTCGCTGCTGCCGTGCCACCCGGTCAGCCTCGCCTCCCCGTGGATGCGGGCGCCGAGTGCCTCGGGGTCCGCGGCGCCGTGCTCCAGCAGCCCCGTGACCTCGTCGATCCGGTTGACGAAGGCGAAGACCCGCACCTTGCTGAACTGGTCGTGCAGCGCCTGCACCAGCAGCATCGTGAAGTCCGAGAACCCGGACACCGAGCCCGACACATCGCACAGCAGCACCAGTTCGGGCCGGACCGGACGGCGTCGGCGCAGGACGGGCCGCATCGGGACCCCGCCCGTCGACAGTGAACCGCGCAGGGTGCGGCGCAGGTCGACACTGCCGCGCGCGGCCCGGCGGCGGCGCGCGGCGAGCCGGGTGGCCAGTTTGCGCGCCAGCGGCCGTACCGTCCGGCGCAGTTCGGCCAGCCGGTCCTTCCCGGCGTACAGGAAGTCCACCCGGTCGGCGCTCGGCGCCACCGCGCGCCGGGCGATCCGCTCCCGGCCGCGTCGCTCGGCGACCCGCCGCCGCGCCTCGGCGCCGACCTGCGCCCGGAACGCCTCGATACGGCGCCGGATCTCGTCGTCCAGCAGCCGCTCGGTGAACCGGGTGGCACCGGCCGCGTCGCCTCCGCCCGCCCGCACGGTGTCCCGTACCCGTGCGAGAAGGGTCTGGGGGCGCAGCCGGTCGAGCGTCTGATGGGCCGACCAGCCGTCCGACTCCGGCGCACCGCCGTATCCGCCCAGGCCGTCCACCGCCTGGGCGGCCAGCGCGGCCGTCGCGGCGGTGTCGTTCGCGGCGAGCGCGGCCACGAGCCGGTCACGCAACTCGTCCCGGTCCGCCGCCTGTGTCCCGGGCCCGCCGATCCCGCGCGGGAAGTACAGGTCGAAGACCGCGTCGAACACCGGCCGCTGCCCCGCGCCGTGCAGCAGGGTCGCGGCGAGTCCCTCCCGCAGCGACTCCCGCTCGTCGAAGCCCAGCACGGCCGCGGCCCGCCCCGCGTCCACGCTCTCCCCGGTACCGACACCCACCCCGTGCGCCCGCAGCGCGGCGACGAACCCGGTCAGCCGGGCGACGACATCCCCACCCCCGGAAGCCTCACCCCCGGAAGCCTCACCCCCGGAAGCCTCATTCCTGGAAGCCTCACCCCAGGCAGGCTCACCCCCCGAAGGCTCACCCCCGGAAGCCTCACCCCCGGCAGGCTCCCTGCCGCAAGGCTCATCCCCGACCGGCGAGAGCCCGTCCCCGCCGCTCACCCCGCGTCCAGATCCAGCTTGGCGGCGGCCTTGAGGACATCGTCCTGATGCTTGAGCACCACGCCCAGGCTCTCCCGTACGACGGTCTCGTCCAGCGTGTGCGCGCCCAGCGCCAGCAGGGTGCGGGCCCAGTCGACGGTCTCCGCCACGGACGGCGCCTTGCGCAGGTCCATCGCGCGCAGCGCGCCGATCACCCGCACCACCGACTCGGTCAGCGCCGCGTCGATGCCCGGTACCTTCAGCCGGACGATCCGCCGCTCCAACTCCTCGTCCGGGAAGCCGATGTGGAGGAAGAGACAGCGGCGGCGCAGCGCCTCGGACAGCTCGCGGGCGGCGTTGGAGGTGAGGACCACGAACGGCCGACGGACCGCCTTGATGGTGCCCAGTTCGGGCACGGTCACCTGGAAGTCGCCGAGGACCTCCAGGAGCAGCCCCTCGATCTCGACGTCCGCCTTGTCGGTCTCGTCGATCAGCAGCACCGTCGGCTCGTCGCCGCGGATCGCGGTGAGCAGGGGCCGGGGGAGCAGGAACTCCTCGCTGAAGATGTCCGTGCGGGTCTCGTCCCAGCTCTCGCCGCGGCCCGCGGTGATCCGCAGCAGTTGCTTGGCGTGGTTCCACTCGTACAGCGCACGGGACTCGTCCACCCCCTCGTAGCACTGGAGCCGCACCAGCCGGGCGTCCGCGGCCTGCGCCACGGCCTTCGCCAGCTCGGTCTTCCCGACCCCGGCCGGCCCCTCCACCAGCAGTGGCTTGCCCAGCCGGTCGGCGAGGAACACGGTCGTGGCGACGGCGGCCGAGGCGAGATACCCGGTCTCGGCGAGCCGCGCGGAGACATCTTCTACGGACGTGAACACAAGACCCCCTGTCTAAGCGCTTGTTCAGCATACGGGTCCCCGCCCCGCCGTGCCCTGCCCCGCCGCAACCCGCCCCGCCGTCCCCCCCCCACCTCACCCCACCTCACCCCGCCCCACCCCGCTCAAGCGGCCAGCGTCACCGCCGCCACCGCCGGAGTCCGCAGCATCCGACGGGTGGTCAGCAGGCTCGTGCCCAGCGTCACCGTCGCGGCCACCGCGGCCACCGCCGCCCAGATGCCGAGGAACTGGTCCGGAAGGACCGCGTCGGAGCGCACGACCGTGAAGGGCACGACCCCCGCCAGCGCCGCCGCCGTGCCGAAGAACAGCCCGGTCAGGGTGAGCAGCAGCGCCTCCACCCCGACCGTGCGCAGCACCTGCCCCGGCGTCGCCCCGGCCAGCCGCTGCTGCCCGAACTCCCGCTGCCGGTACGTCGTCGCCGCGTACAGCGAGTTGACCAGCATCACGCAGACGAAGACCACGATGATGCCGACGACGGTGAGGTTGAGCGTCTCCAGGTTCTTGGCCTCCACCGACTTGACCAGCCCCGACGCCGCCACCTCGGCACTCTCCAGGGACTGCATGGTGAGCGTCGCCGCGGACACCGCCGTGAACAGGATCAGGGACGTCAGGATCCCGGCCAGCCCGTCGGCGCGCTCACGCAGGACGCGCACCGCCAGCCAGCCGCTCGCCCCGGTCAGATCCAGCCGGTCCAGTACCCCCTTGAGCAGCCGCGGCGCCAGCAGCGCACAGCCCACCGAGAGCAGGATCGCCCCGTACGCGGGCGGCGCCATCAGCGCCGAGTCGGTCGCGTCGAAGGCGAAGGTGGACGTCACCCCCAGCGCGCCCGCGATCAGCGCCGCGTACGCGAGGACCGTACGGCCCCGGCCGCGCGGCTCCTGACGGCGCGTGGCCCGTCGTACGGCGAGGAAGGCCGCGCCCGCCGACGCCAGCAGAGTGATGTCGACGCCCGAGATCAGCGCGACCGGGCCGAAGGCGTGGTCGACGGACCGGGAGACCTGACCGCTGTCGTGGAACAGCTCCAGCAGCGCCCGCCCGCCCAGCAGGCCCGGCACGATCGCGAGCGCCGCGCCCACCAGGGCCACGGCGACCGCCTCACCGACGACCATCCGCTTGATCTGCGCGGGCGTCGCCCCCGAGCAGCGCAGCAACTCCAGTTCCGCCGCGCGCTGGCGCACATTGACGGTGAGCGCGGAGGCGACGGCGAAGAACACCAGCAGGGTGCCGTACCCGCCGACCACGCTCGCCGCGGTCGTCAGTGTCGAGGCGCTCACATCGTCCACGCCCGGCCCGGCGGCCGTGTCGTGCAACGAGTTGAACGCCATGACGATCGCCGCGCCGAGGAACGCGGACAGCAGGGTCGCGACGAACCGTCCGGGCCGCTGCCGGACCGAACGCAGAGCGAGTACCAGCATCCCTCACACCCCCGCCGGCATGTCGTCGCCCAGGTGCGCCAGCCGCTCGGCGACCGCGTCCGGCGTCGGCCCGTCCATCCGCCCCGCCAGCCGGCCGTCCGCGAGGAACACCACACTGTCCGCGAAGGACGCGGCGACCGGATCGTGCGTCACCATCACCACGGTCCGCCCGTGCAGCCGCGCCGCCTCCTGGAGCAGCGCCAGCACATCCCGCGCGCTGCGGAGGTCCAGCGCCCCCGTCGGCTCGTCCGCGAAGATCACCCGAGGCTCGGTGACCAGCGCCCGCGCGATCGCCACCCGCTGCCGCTGACCGCCGGAGAGCTGGGCGGGACGGTGCCCGAGCCGGTCGCCGAGGCCCACCGACTGAAGCACCTCACGCACCCGGCGCCGGTCCACCCGCCGCCCGGCGAGCTTCAGCGGCAGCACGGTGTTCTGCGCGACGGTCAACGTGTCCAGCAGGTTGTACTGCTGGAACACGAACCCGATCCGCCCCCGCCGGAACCGGGTCAGCTCGGCCTCCCCGCCCTGCGTCATCACCGTGCCGTCCACCGTGACGACCCCGCTGTCCGGCCGGTCGAGCCCCGCCGCGCACTGGAGCAGCGTCGACTTGCCCGAACCCGACGGACCCATCACGGCGGTGAACGAGCCCCGCGCCAGACTGAGCGTGACCTCGTGGAGCGCGGTCACCGCGCCGTCCCCGTGGCCGTAGGTCCTGGACACCTTGACCAGCCGCAGCGCCTCGGCGGCGGGGCCTTGGTCGCCCCGCTGTCGTGAGCCGGTGCGAAACATCGTCATCATCCTCCGTGCGGCACGCCCTGTGCCTCGTCCACGACGCTACGGAGCGCGCGCCGCGAGCACAGGGGGCACAGAGCCCGTATCGCGGGGTGTACCCAGCTACACCCCCGGGCCCGCCCGGAGCCGCCGTCAGGGCGTCACCGGAGACGACGGCGGACGGGGCACCGACGCCTGACCCAGGGCCGAGGTCGCCGCGCCCGCCGGACGCCCGCCCCGGCGGCGGCGCCCTACGCCGCTTCGACCCGAACGGGTGACCACAACGCGCCGACACGCCGCCCCGCCGCTCCAATGGACCCATGGCCGCGCCCCCGGACGACTGTCTCGCGCGCAACGACTGGATCTGCGGTGCGTATCTGACCACCCGGAGCCAGATCCTCGCGGACGCGGTGCTCCAGCATCTCCAGCTGACCTTCGCGGCCATCCTGATCGCGCTCGTCGTCGCGCTTCCGCTCGCGGTCCTCGCCCGCCGCTGGAACCTGGCCTCGGCGCCCGTCCTCGCCGTGACGACGATCCTCTACACGATCCCGTCCCTCGCGATGTTCTCGCTGCTCCTGCCCCTGTACGGGCTCTCCGCCGCCCTGGTGGTCGCCGGACTGGTGCTGTACTCGCTGACCCTGCTGGTCCGCAACATCCTCGCCGGGCTGCGCGCGGTCCCCGAGGAGACCCGGCAGGCCGCCCGCGGCATGGGCTACGGCCCCGTCCGGCTGCTCCTCACCGTCGAACTGCCCCTCGCCCTGCCCGCCGCCATGGCCGGGCTGCGGATCGCCACCGTCTCCGCCGTCTCCCTGGTCACCGTCGGCGCGATCGTCGGCCACGGAGGACTCGGCAACCTCATCTACTCCGGTATGAACACCTACTTCAAGGCCCAGGTGCTCACCGCCTCCGTGCTCTGCGTCGTCATCGCCGTCCTCGCCGACCTGCTGCTCCTCGGTGTCCAGCGGCTGCTCACCCCCTGGACCAGGACGGCCCGCGCATGAAGACGCTGACCGACGCCTGGGACTGGCTCACCGACCCCGCCCACTGGTCCGGCGCCGACGGCATCGGCCAGCGCCTCCTCCAGCATCTCGTCCTCACCGTCGTCTGCCTCGTCGTCAGCTGTCTGATCGCCCTGCCGATCGCCGTGGTCCTCGGCCATCTCGGCAAGGGCGGCGCCCTCGCCGTCAACCTCTCCAACGTCGGCCGCGCGGTCCCCACCTTCGCCGTGCTGGTCCTGCTGCTGCTCACCCCGGTCGGCACCTGGGGCGAGGGCCCGACCGTGATCGCCCTGGTGCTGTTCGCCGTACCACCCCTGCTCACCAACGCCTACGTCGGCATGCGCGAGGTCGACCGCAGCACGGTGCAGGCCGCCCGTGGCATGGGGATGACCGGCCGGCAGGTGATGTTCCACGTGGAGCTGCCGCTGGCCGCCCCGATGATCCTCAACGGCGTCAGGATCGCCGCCGTACAGCTCGTCGCCACCGCCACCATCGCCGCCCTCGCCGGCGGGGGCGGGCTGGGCCGGATCATCACCGCCGGGTTCAACCTCGCCAGCACCCCGCAGGTGGTGGCCGGTGCCGTGCTCGTCGCCGTCTTCGCACTGATCGTCGAGGGCCTCTTCGAGATCGCCGAACGGATGGCACCGGCCTGGGCCAGGGGCACCCGATGAGGCCCCCCGGGAAGAAGCGGACCCGGCCGCGCACGGCCCTCGCCGGCGTCCTCCTGTTCGCGCTCGCCGCCGCCTGCTCCACCGGGCCGTCCCTGGAGCACCGGGGCGAGGTCACCGCACCGCCCGGCGACAGCCACCAGCTCACCGTCGGCTCCGCCGGATTCACCGAGAGCGATCTGCTCGCCCAGATGTACGCCCTGCTGCTGGACCGGGCCGGCTACCGGACCTCCTTCCTCACCGTCGCCAACCGCGAACTGTACGAACCCGCCCTGGAGTCCGGGCAGATCGACGTCGTCGCCGAGTACGCGGCCACCTTCGCCGACTGGCTCAACGCCAAGACCAACGGCCCCGACGCACCTCCGGTCGGCTCACCCGACCTCGACACCACCATGAAGGCCCTGCGCCGCCTCGCCGCGCCCCGCGGGCTCACCGTGCTCGACCCGGGCCGGGCGGTCGACCAGAACGCCTTCGCCGTGACGGCCGCCTACGCGCGCGAGCACCACCTCAAGACCCTCAGCGACCTCGGCGCCTCCGGACTGAAGGTACGGCTCGCGGCCGGCGACGAATGCGTGCAACGGCCGTACTGCGCGCCCGGCCTGGAGAAGGTGTACGGCATCGACATCGTCGCCGTGGACCCCAAGGGCGTGGGCACGACCCAGGCGAAACGGGCCGTGGAGAGCGGCCAGGACCAGATGGTGCTGACCACCACGACCGACGCCACCCTCGACCAGTTCGGGCTGGTGCTGCTCGCCGACGACAAGCACCTCCAGAACGCCGACTACATCGTGCCCGTTGTCAACCGCGCCCGCGCCGGCGCCACCGGCGTCACCGACGCGCTCGACCGGCTCAACGAGGTCCTCACCACCGCCGACCTGGCCTCCCTGAACCAGCAGGTGGACAGCTGGCGCCGCCTCCCCGAGGACGTGGCCCGCACCTACCTGAAGGACAAGGGCCTGCTGGAATAGCCCGCCCGGGGTGCCCGTGGTGCCCGTGGTGTCCGTGGTGTCCGTGGTGCCCGGGCGCCCCGCCCTACGCGTCCGACACCGAGTCGAAGTCCACCTGGCCCCGCGCCACCCCCTGCGCGTCCGCGTCCACCGACCGGCGCAGCGCCTCGTGCAGCTTGGCGGGGGTGAGCACACCCAGGAAGTGGGCGCCGTCCAGGACGGCCACCCAGCCGGCGTCGTGCTGGAGCATCACCCCGAACGCCTGCTTGAGCGGGGCACCGACCGGAACCCACGCCTTCATCCGGTGCGCGAGCGCCCCGACCACGGCGTCCACACCGTCCGCGCCCAGTTCGTCGAGGCCCACCCAGCCGTGCAGATCGCCGTCCGCGTCCAGCACCACCGCCCAGCGCGCCCCGTCCGCCCGCAGCCGGGCCGCCGCCCGCGCCGCCCGCTCGTCCGGCCGGACGACCGGCGGCTGCTCCAGATCGCCCTCCTCGATCGCGGTCACCGACAGCCGCTTCAGCCCCCGGTCCGCGCCGACGAACTCGGCGACGTACGGCGACGCGGGCGTACCGAGAACCGCGCCCGGGGTGTCGTACTGCTCGATCCGGCCCTGTCCGTACACCGCGATCCGGTCGCCGAGCCGTACCGCCTCCTCGATGTCATGGGTGACCAGCAGCACCGTCTTGCGCACGGCGGCCTGCATCCGCAGGAACTCGTCCTGGAGCTGTTCGCGCACGACCGGGTCGACCGCCCCGAACGGCTCGTCCATCAGCAGCACCGGCGGATCCGCGGCCAGCGCCCGCGCCACCCCGACCCGCTGCCGCTGACCGCCCGAGAGCTGATGCGGATAGCGCGGCCCGTACGTCTTCGGGTCCAGACCCACCAGCTCCAGCAGTTCGGCCGCCCGCGCACGGGCCTTCGTACGCCGCCAGCCGATCAGCGCGGGCACGGTGGCCGTGTTGTCGAGGACCGTGCGGTGCGGGAAGAGCCCCACCTGCTGGATGACGTAGCCGATCCGGCGGCGCAGCCGCACCGGGTCGACATCCGCGATGTCCTCGCCGTCCAGCAGGATCCGGCCCGACGTCGGTTCGATCAGCCGGTTGACCATCATCATCGTGGTGGTCTTGCCGCAGCCCGACGGCCCGACGAGGGTGACCAGCTCGCCCTGCGCCACCTCGAAGCTCAGTCCGTCGACCGCCGTGGTCCCGTCCGGGTACCGCTTGGTGACCTGCTCGAACCGGATCATCCCCTCACGCTAGCGGCGCCCGCCCCGGCCCGCTCGTCACCAGCACCACCTCCAGCGTGCGCGGCCCGTGCACCCCCTCCACCCGGTCCAGCTCGATGTCACTGGTCGCCGACGGGCCGGAGATCCAGGTCAGCGGCCGGACCGGATCCAGGCGTTCCAGGGCCTGGGGGACGGAGGACACCACCTGGTCCGGGACGCGGACCACACAGATGTGATGGTCCGGCACCAGGGTGATCCGGCGACGGCCCTGGGCGGGGCCGCCGTCCAGCACGATCGTGCCGGTCTCCGCGATCGCCACCGCGCAGCCGGTCACCACGCTCCCGACCGCGTCGAGTTCGTACGGGGTGCTCGCGGCGCGATCCTGGATCCGGGTGGGCCCGTCCGCCGCCAGCCACTGCGGCGGCAGCCCGGGCGGGACCAGCACGGACCGGGAGCCCCGCTCCGCGAGCAGCCGCGTCACCAGGAGAGGCAGCCCCTGCGCATCGGTGCGGTGCACGATCGCCCGGTAGTCCGCCAGATGCGCCGCCAGCAGCTCCACCGTCTCCGCGACACCGCGCGCCCCGTGCTCACGCAGGTACGACCGCTCCACGGCCTCCTCGTACGACGGTTCCTCGCGCGGCACGTCCGCCAGTGCCCGCCGCACCCGGCCCAGGATCCGGTCCCTGCTGCTCATCGCGTGTCCTTCCCGCCGTCGGTCCGCCGCCACCAGTCCCGGAACGGTTCGGCCGGGAACGCCGGCAGATCCCGGCCGGCGCTCCACGCCCGCCCGGGCCCCGGCACCGTACGCGGATGCCAGCGCCGGGTGCGTGCGGCGAGCCGCTGCCCGGTGCGCAGCGCGCCGGGCCGGAGCAGCGCCCAGCGGGCCGCGCGCATCGCCGCCCGCTCGGCCGCGTGCCCCTTCGCCGGCTTGAGCACCACCTTGTCGCCCCGCCGGATCACCGGACCGCCCTCCACCACCCGCTCCCGCAGATGCACCAGCACCTCGGGGATGTCGATGGCGACCGGGCAGACCTCGTAGCAGGCCCCGCACAGCGAGGACGCGAACGGCAGCGAGGCGTCGATCTCACTGGCCGTCCCGCGCAGTTGCGGGCTGAGGATGGCGCCGATCGGGCCGGGGTACACCGAACCGTAGGCATGGCCCCCGGCCCGCTCGTACACCGGGCAGACGTTCAGACAGGCCGAGCAGCGGATGCAGCGCAGCGCCTGGCGGCCCACCGCGTCGGCGAGGGTGTCGGTACGGCCGTTGTCCAGCAGCACCAGATGGAAGGCGCGCGGCCCGTCCCCGTCCGTCGTCCCGGTCCAGGTGCTCGTGTACGGGTTCATCCGCTCCGCCGTCGAGGAGCGCGGCAGGGTCTGGAGGAAGACCTCAAGATCCCGCCAGGTCGGCACCAGCTTCTCGATGCCGACGACCGAGATCAGCGTCTCCGGCAGGGTCAGGCACATCCGTCCGTTGCCCTCGGACTCCACGACCACCATCGTGCCGGTCTCCGCGACCATGAAGTTGGCGCCGGAGATCCCCACCTTCGCGCGCAGGAACTTCTCCCGCAGATGGAGCCGGGCCGCCTCCGCCAGCTCCGCCGGGCTGTCGGTGAGACCCTCGGGCGCCGGGCGGCCCCACCTGCCCATCTCCCGGCGGAAGATGTCCCGGATCTCCCCCCGGTTGCGGTGGATCGCCGGGACCAGGATGTGCGAGGGCCGGTCCCTGCCGAGCTGCACGATCAGCTCGGCGAGATCGGTCTCGTAGGCCCGGATGCCCGCCGCCTCCAGCGCCTCGTTCAGGCCGATCTCCTGGGTGGCCATCGACTTGACCTTCACGACCTCGGACGCGCCGGTCGCCCGGACCAGCCCGGTCACGATCCGGTTGGCCTCGCCCGCGTCGGCCGCCCAGTGCACCGTGCCGCCCGCCGCCGTGACCGACTCCTCCAACCGGACGAGATACCGGTCCAGCCGGCGCAGCGTGTGGTCCTTGATCCGCCGGCCCGCCTCCCGCAGTTCCGCCCAGTCCGACACCTCGGCGACCGCCGTGGCCCGCTTGGCGCGGATGGTGTGCGTCGCGTGCCGCAGATTGCCGCGCAGCGTCGCGTCCCCCACCGCCTCCCGCGCGGCGACCGGAAAGGCAGGCATCCCCACGAACGTCCCGCTCATACGGCCGGCTCCTCCTCCGTGCTCGCCAGGATCTCCGCGAGGTGCACCGGCCGCAGGCGTGTCCCCAGCCGGGTCATGGTGCCGCCGAGGTGCAGCAGACAGGAGTTGTCGGCCGCGCACAGCACCTCGGCACCCGTCGACTCCGCGTCGCGCACCTTGTCCGTGCCCATCGCCGCCGACACATCGGCGTTCTTCACCGCGAACGTCCCCCCGAACCCGCAGCACTCCTCGGCCCCCGGAAGCCCGACCAGCTCCAGCCCCCGCACCGCCCGCAGCAGCCGCGTCGGCCGGTCCCCGAGCCCCAGACCACGCAGCCCATGACAGGTGGGGTGATAGGTCACCCGGTGCGGATAGAACGCGCCGACGTCCGTCACACCCAGCACATCCACGAGGAACTCCGTCAGTTCGTACGTCTTCGGCACGACCGGTTCCAGCAGGGTCGCGAGACCGCCGCCGCGCCCCTCGGCGCGCGCCCGCTCGCCGAGCCGCGGATACAGCTCCCGGACCATCGCCGCGCACGAACCGGACGGGGTCACGATCGCCTCGTACTCACCGAATACATCGGAGAAATGCCGGGCCAGCGGCTCGGCCTCATGGCGGTACCCGGTGTTGTAGTGGGCCTGTCCGCAGCAGGTCTGAGCCATCGGGAAATCGACCTCGACACCCAGTCTGGTCAGCAGTTTCACCACCGCGCGGCCCGTATCCGGATACAGCGTGTCGTTGACGCAGGTCAGGAACAGGGCGACACGCATCACGGCTCCTCGTCGTGGTTCATCGGATGTGTACCGGGGCAACCGTACGCGGGATCAGCGTAATCGGGGACGGTACCGACGGGCAGAGGGCGAGCCGTCCGACCGCGCGGACCGGCCGCCCGCGACGCCCTGGGCTGACCGGCCGTTCAGCCTCCTGGCATGATCCCGGTGGCCGCCGGCCCGCACGGGTGTGCTGGACTGGGACGCGGCCGAAGTCGTCGTCCGTATCGGGAGCCCCCCTTTGAGCGCCAGTTACCGTCAGCCCGGCGTCGTCCTCACCGACCGCCGATTCACCGTGCCCCTCGACCACGACGCCCCCGACGGGGAGACGATCGAGGTCTACGCCCGCGAGGCCGTCGCCGGCGACAAGGCGGGCCAGGACCTGCCGTGGCTGGTCTACCTCCAGGGCGGCCCCGGCTTCGGGGCGAACCGCTTCATCGGGAAGCAGGCATGGCTCGGACGGGCCCTGGACGAGTTCCGCGTCCTCCTCCTGGACCAGCGCGGCACCGGCCACTCCACCCCCGCCAACCGCCAGACCCTCCCGCTGCGCGGCGGCCCCGCCGAACAGGCCGACCACCTCGCCCACTTCCGCGCGGACTCGATCGTCAAGGACTGCGAGCTGATCCGCCGCGAGCTGACCGGCGGCAGGCCCTGGACCGTCCTCGGCCAGAGCTTCGGCGGCTTCTGCACCACGCACTACCTGTCGACCGCGCCCGAGGGCCTCAGCACCGCCCTCATCACCGGCGGCCTGCCCTCCCTCGACGCCCACGCCGACGACGTCTACCGCGCCGCCTACCCGCGCATCGAACGCAAGGTCGCCGCCCACTACGCCCGCTACCCGCAGGACGTCGAGCGCGCCCGCCGGATCGCCGACCACCTCCTCGGCCACGACGTGGTGCTCCCGAACGGCTACCGCCTCACCGTCGAGGCGTTCCAGTCCCTCGGCATCCTGCTCGGCGGCGGCGAGGGCAGCCACCGCCTCCACCACCTCCTGGAGCACGCCTTCCTCCGCACCCCCCGGGGCAGCGAACTCTCCGACGCCTTCCAGGAGGACGTCCAGCAACTGCTGTCCTACGCGGGCCACCCGCTGTACGCCCTCGTCCACGAGGCGTGCTACGCCCAGGGCCCCCGGCCCACCGCCTGGTCCGCCGAACGGGTGCGCACCGAGTTCCCGCAGTTCGACGCCGCCAAGACCCTCACCGGCGACGGACCCCTGCTGTTCACCGGCGAGTCCGTCCACCCCTGGATGTTCGACTGCGACCCGGCGCTGCGCCCGCTGCGCGAGACCGCCGAACTCCTCGCCGCCCGCACCGACTGGCCCACCCTCTACGACGCCGAACGGCTCGCCGCCAACGAGGTCCCGGTCGCCGCCGCCGTCTACCACGACGACATGTACGTCGACACCGCCCACTCCCTGCGCACCGCCGCGACCGTGCGCGGTCTGCGGACCTGGGTGACCGACGAGTTCGAGCACGACGGGGTCCGCGCGGGCGGCCCGCGCGTACTGGACCGGCTGCTGGCACTGGCCCGCGACGAGGTGTGAACACCCCCCGGGCGAGCGACGCCGCCACCTCTGCCGGGCCCCCGCCCGGCCTGGCCCTGCTGGTGGTCCGGGAGCGACTGGAGCCCGCCGAACGCCTGGCGTTCGTCCCGCACGACCTGTTCGCCGTGCCCTTCGACGACATCGCGCCCGTCGTCGAGCGCACCCCGGCCGCCACCCGGCAGCTCGCCGGCCGCGCCCGGCGCCGGGTCCGGGACGCCACCCCGGCCGCCGACCCCGACCTCGGGCGCCGGCGTGCCGCGGCCGAGGCGTTCCTGGCCGCCTCCCGCGCGGGCGACTTCGACCCGGAGCCGGAGCCGGGGGCGGGTACGGTCATGGCGCTCACCGTCGCCGACGGACGGATCACGCACCTGTACATCCTGGCCGACCCGGAGCGGACGGCCCGCCTCGCACTCGGCCCGCTCGTCGGCGGGGAAGGCTGAGGGACGGATGCGGGACCACGCCGCCGACCTCGCCCTGCTGCGGGGGGACTGCGAGAACTGCTTCGGGCTGTGCTGCGTGGCCCTGCCCTTCGCCGCCTCCGCGGACTTCGCACGCGACAAGCCCGCCGGGACCCCCTGCCCCGAGCTGGGCGCGGACCACCGGTGCGGGATCCACGCCCGGCTGCGGCAACGGGGCTTCACCGGCTGCACGGTCTACGACTGTTTCGGCGCCGGTCAGAAGGTGTCGCAGGGCACCTTCGGCGGCGCCGACTGGCGTGGCGGCCCCGGTGACCGGGCGGCGCGGATGTTCGCGGTCTTCCCGGTCGTCCGGCACCTGCACGAACTGCTCCGCTATCTCACCGAGGCCCTCACCCTGCCCGCCGCCCGCGCGATCCACCCGGACCTGCGCGACGCCCTGCACCGCACCGAAGCGCTCACCCACGGCACCCCGGAGGAACTCACCACCCTCGACCTGCCCGCCCACCGGCAGGAGGTGAACGCCCTGCTCCTGAGAACGAGCGAACTGGCCCGCGCCGGACGCCCCGGTCCCGATCACCGGGGTGCCGATCTGGTCGGGGCCCGGCTGAAGGGGGCCGATCTGCGGAGGGCGAATCTGCGGGGGGCCTGTCTCATCGCCGCCGACCTCACCGGCGCCGATCTGCGGGGCGCCGACCTCATCGGCGCCGATCTGCGGGACGCGGACCTGACGGACGCCGATCTCACCGGCGCCTTCTTCCTCACCCAGCCGCAGGTGAACGCCGCCCGGGGGAGCGGGGGCACCCGGCTGCCGGGCTCAGTGACCAGGCCCCCGCACTGGACGGCCGGGCGCTGAGGGGTCGGTGGGCCCGGAAGGGACGTCCCCCTCAGCGCCCGGCCGCTGACCGGGCACCTCACTTCCGCCACCGGCCTCCCGTCGCCCGACCCGCAGGCGCAGCCCCACCGGCATCAGGGTCAGCCGCTCCGTCACCCGGAGGCGGTAGGCCGGGTCGGGCCGGAACTCGTAGCGGCGCAGGAGCAGGCCCAGGACCAGCGTGGCCTCGTGCAGGGCGAACTGGCGGCCGATACAGGCCCGGGCTCCCGTCCCGAACGGCTTGAAGGTGTGCGGCGCCCGCGCCCGGACCGCCTTGGCCTCGAAGCGGTCCGGGTCGAAGGCGTCCGCGTCCGCGCCCCAGACCGCCGGATCGCGGTGGAGCAGCGAGGTCAGCACCAGCGTCCACGCGCCGCGCAGCATCGGATGCTCCCCGGCCAGCACCGTGTCGTGCCGGGCCTCGCGGGCGAACGCCGGCGCGGTCGGCCACAGCCGCAGCGTCTCGTCCAGCACCCGGCGGACGTAGCGCAGCTTGGCGACCTGCTCGTAGCCGGGCGTCCCCGTTGCACCCCACACCTGGTCCACCTCGGCCCGCGCGCGGGCGGCGACCTCCGGATGCCGGGCCAGATAGTGCAGGGCGAACGACAGCGCGCCGGACGTGGTCTCGTGGCCCGCCACCAGGAAGGTGATGACCTGCCGCCGGACGTTCTCGGCCGACAGCCGCTCACCGGTGCCCGGATGGGCCGTCTCCAGCATCCGGTCCAGCAGATCACCGTCCCCGCTCGCCGAGCGGCGGGCGCGGACCAGGTCGTCGACCGTGCGGTTCAGATAGGCGATCCCCGCGTCGCTGCGGCGGTTCGCCCCGCGCAGCAGCAGCGGGGTGAGCGGCGCGGGCACGTTGTTGAGGCGCTGGGCGTAGGCGAGGGTGTCGATCATCGCGGTGACGAAGGGATGCGGACGGGAACGCTCGAAGGAGCCGAAGTCATGGCCGAAGCCGGTGCGCGCGATGGTCTCCAGGGTCAGTTTGGTCATGTCGCCCGGCACGTCCACGGTCCGTCCGGAGGCCGCCGCGCGGTCCCAGTGCTCCACCAGCCGGTCCGTCACGTCCAGCATCATCGGGTGGTAGCCGGCCATCGCCTCCCGGCTGAACCCGGGCGCCAGCACGTCGTGCGCCAACTGCCAGGTCCGCTCGTGGTTGTACGCGGTGAACAGCCCGTCGCCGGCCACCGGCCGCAGATTCGCGACCCCGACCCCGACATGCTTGGCGAACCGGGACTCGTCCGACAGGTCGGCCACCAGCCCGGAGCCCCACACGAACACGAACTCCTTCCCGAAGGCCCGGCGCCGGAAGATGGGGCCCAGCCGCCGCCCCTGGCGCATGGAGTCCTGGAGCGGGCTGCGCGGACGGGCTCCGACCACGTCCCCGAGCAGCGGGAGCCGGTACGGCGGACACGGGATGCGGTGCAGTTCGGGCCAGCCGGTCTCGGCGCTGCGGAAGCCCTTCGGCAGCGGGCCCTGTGTCGTCGTCTCCGCCATGACGCGATCTCCCTCGACTCGGCGGCGGGTTGCGCGGTCCGTACACCGGGTCTCGCGGCGTCACACGTCGGCTCGTATGGCGTCCCGTACGGCGTATTGGACATGGGTTCAATAACGGACAGTGTCGACCGCTCATTGAATCCGCGTCAAGTAAAGTGCCGACATGGCAGCCGATCAGGGCGCGCGCACACGTAGCCGGCTCAGTACCGAGCAGCGCCGGGAGCAACTCCTTTCGGTCGGCGCGCGGCTGTTCTCCGACCATCCGTACGACGAGGTGTGGATAGAGCAGGTCGCCGAGATCGCCGGAGTGTCACGCGGGCTCCTGTATCACTACTTCCCGACCAAACGGGACTTCTTCGCGGCCGTCGTGGAGCGCGAGAGCGCACGCATGCTGCGGATGACCGCCGCTGTACCCGGTGTTCCCGTTCGCGACCAGCTCACCACCGGACTGGACGTCTATCTGGAGTACGTCCGCGAGCACGCCCACGGCTTCCGCGCCTTCCACCGGGCCGACGCGGCCGGGGACCAGTCCGTGCGCCGGGTGTACCACCGGGCGCTCGCCGCGCAGGAGCGGCAGATCCTGGCCGCTCTGGAGGCCGACCCCGAGCTGGGGCCCGCCGTGGCCGCGCGGCCGGAGCTGAGGCTCGCGGTGCGCGGCTGGCTGGCGTTCACGACGTCCGTCTGCCTGGAGTGGCTGCGCGGCTCCGATCTGACCCGGGACCAGGTGCGGGAGCTGTGCGCGCGGGCGCTGCTCGGGATCGTCTCGCGGTGAGCGCGGCCCATCGATGAGAGGGAACCCCGCGGGGACCCCGTATCAGGCCGTGGTCGTCCGCGCGCGTACTTCCTCGATTGTGTGATGTGGTCGCGCGCCTGGTTGGCGCACACCCCGATCTTCGATAGGTTAGGCAAGCCTTACCTTATGTAGGAGGATCGGATGGGTGACAGCCAGACCTGGACGGCCGCCCCCGGCGCGGCGGAACGAGCACGGTCCGTGCTCGCCTCCGCCTGGTCGTGCGCGGTGACCGCGAACGGCGGCCGGGAGGAGTTGGTCGGTGCGCACGAGGTCGCCGAGGACGGCCGGATCTACCTCGACGTGCCCGACGACGGCGCGTTGCTCGCCGCGGCCCTGTGCGCCCCACGCGGCGAGCCGTCCGCCGTGCTGGAGTTCGCCGACGTGGCCCCCGTGCCCGTACGCCAGCGCATCCGGGCCCGGCTCTGGCTGGCCGGCTGGTGCGCGGTCACCGACGGCCGGCTCGTCTTCCGGGCGACCCGCGTGGTGCTGCACCAGCCCACCGGAGCGGAGGTCGTGGACCTGGGCGAGTTCTCGACCGCCTCGCCCGACCCGCTCGCCACCGCCGAGTCCGGGCTCCTCACCCATCTCGCCGACGCCCACCCGGACGCCGTCGAACGGCTCACCCGCCTCGTGGAACCCGACAGCCTGCACGGCGTCGTCCGCGTCCAGCCGCTCGCCGTCGACCGCCACGGACTCACCCTGCGCATAGAGCGCAGCCGCGCCCACGGCGACGTGCGCCTCCCCTTCCACGCGCCCGCCGACACCGTCGCCCAGCTCACCGAGCGCATGCACGTCCTGCTCGTGCAGGCCAACGCCGCCGCCTGCACCCGCCCCGCGCTCCAGCGCCAGCGCACCGACCGGGACGGCTGAGGCGACCGCCACGACCCGATTCCCCCCACCCCTTCGCCGTACCCCGTTCACCAGTCCCCGTCCCGCACCGGCTCGCCCGCCGCGTCGCCCAGGGGCTTGATCTGCCCGGGTGCCGGCTCCTGCCACGGTTCGTGGTCGTCGCCGAGCCACTCGCCGACCGGTCGCACCGCGGTGAGCCGGTCCGTCGGTGTCAGATCCTCGGCCTCGTCGTCGTAGTAGTCGAACCAGGGCAGTCCCGCGCGCGTGTACATCGCACGGTCCACCGGCGACGGCGGCGGTGCCTCGCCGGTGATGCGGCGCCACTCCGGCGGGGTCACCAGATGCACGAACACCCGCCCCGACGGCTGCCGCTCCCAGTGCGAGGACGGCCGCTCGTCGCGGTAGACCTCCTGACGCATGGAGCCGCCGACGCCGAGCCCCATCGCCGCGCCGCGGGCCCGGGGCGCGCCCCGGGACGCCGACGCCGCCACCGGACCGGCCCCGGGCGCCATCGGCATCGCCGCGCCGTAACCCGTGGGCGCCGCCGTACGCCGCTCGACCGAGGCCCGTCGGCGCTGCTCCTCCCGCCAGGCGGCCAGTTCCTCCTCGCGCAGCGCGAACGACCGGAGTTGCAGGCCGCCCCACACCTCCTCGCCGGTGACCTGCCCCTCGACGGTCGCGCCCAGCCCCAGCGGCACCGCCACGAACTGGCGGACGGTGCCCTTCCCCGAGTTGATGCCGTCCAGCCACGGCTGACGCGGCAGCACCACATAGTTCTGCGGCGTCCGGGAGAGCCGGTCGCTCCACGGTTCTCCCGAGACCGCGCAGACCTTGCCCACCCCGATCTGGAGCGCGGCGGGCTCGGCCGTGCCGTGGAAGCTCAGCCACATCGCCTCCCGCAGATGGACCGGGAGCAGCACACCGCCGCGCGACAGCCACTCCGGCGGCGCGGTGTCGGGAAAGTCCGTGACCGGGCGCAGCGGGAACGCGCCGAGGGCGGGCGGCAGCGCGTGCGTCCCGGTCTCCGGCAGCCGCAGCGTCCGCATGAACCGCACCGCCGCACCCCCGGGCAGCCGCAGTGTGTCCCCGTCGATCCGCACCGTCCCCGTCATACGCCCATTCCCCTCGCTCGCCCCACCGGGAAGCCCACGCGGATGCCCGGCCGGATCCCACCCGGATTTCCCCCGGACTTCCTCCGGATTTCTCCCGGACTTCCTCCGGGGTCCCGCGACCCTCTCTCACGTAGAACGACGCGCGGCGGCAGCCCGGTTCCGCATCCGGCGCCGCGAGGCCCGCACCCGCTCCCGTGCCCGCGTCAGCCGCGGCCGGCGTTCGCGCTGCTCGCGCGAGTGGCGGTCGAGTTCCTCGAACAGCCGGCGCGTGCGGTGCTCGGTGTCGAGTTCGTCGATGATGCGGGTCGCCTCGGTGAGGAGGGCGCCGTACAACTGCCACTGCCGGTCGTCCCGCCGTACGTTCTCCAGCAGTATCCGGGCCAGCGCGTCCCGGGTCGCCCCCGCCTGCCGCAGTTCGGAGGTGAGCCGCTCCTCCGCCGATTCGGCGCTCACACTGACACTGGTCGTCACCAGCACCGCGAAGCTCACCACGGCGTCCGCGATCTCGGACAGCAACTGCTCCACGACCTCGCCCGCGGGCGGCGGGAACAGCGGCTCCGGCTCCCGCTCCTTGGCCAGATCGGTGAGCGTGCGCGCGATCACCCGCAGCACGACCGTGCAGATCTCCAGGGTGTCCAGCCCGGTGCGCAGCACGATCCGGTGCAACAGCCCCTCCCGCACCCGCGGGTTCAGCCGCAGACTGTCCTCCGCCTGCCGCAGATCGGCGTCCACCTGGGTGATGTCGTGGTCGAGCCGCCGGGCCTCGTGCAGCCGCTCGGCCGCCTGCTGCGGCGGCGTACGGCCCGCCGCCTCCTCCCCGCAGCGCAGCATCAGCTGCCGCACCCGGCGGGCCAGTCCGTCGATCGACTCACCGGCCTCGTCCACCCAGACCGGCGGGGCGAGCAGCAGATTGCAGGCGAGGCCGACGGCCGCGCCGATCAGCGTCTCCAGCACCCGCGACCAGGCCGTGTTGCCGACGGCGGTGACCCCGAGCACCAGCATCGCGCTGATCGCCACCTCGGGCACGAACTCGTCGACCCGCACCAGATGCCCCACCACCAGCGCGGCGATGATGACCAGCGCGAGACTCCACCAGGTCAGCCCCACGAGCAGACTGAAGGCGATGGCCACGAGCACGCCCGCGACGACCGAGTTGACCCGGCGGATCCCGGTCGTGAGCGTCGAGTAGAGCGTGACCTGGACGACGAGCAGGGCCGTGAGGGGCGCGGTGAGCGGGACCGACTCCGGGCTGAGCCGCAGCGCGATGACATACGCGATCGTCGCCGCGGCCGTCGACCGCAGCATCTGCACGATCACCGGGTCCCGGCTGCGCCGCACCACCTCGGGGCCGACCCGCGCCCACCACTTCCTCATGTCTCGCATCCCTTGGGCTCTTCCCGCTGACCGGCTGTGCCGAACGTGACACGGGGTACGCCAGGGGCGGACGAGGGAACGGGAACCCGGGGCATGGGCATCCTCGCGGCGGCGAGGCACCCCATCGCCCGCACGCCGTCCCCGCCTTGCGGGACCGGGCCATGGGCCATCCGGGCGAGGCCACTCGGCCGATCCGTGGACCGAGAGTCCGTGGACGGCGGATCCGTGGACCGAGGATCCGTGAACGCCGAATCCGTGGACCGAGGATCCATGGACGGCGGATCCGTGGCCGCCCCGTCAGTCGTAGAGCTTGTCGAGGAAGGCCGACAGATTCCCGGTCGTCCGCGCGATCTGCTCCTCCAGGGTGAGGCTCTCCTTGAACCGGGCCCCGCCGCCCAGGGCCTTCTTGCCCCGCACATACAGGGAGCAGGCGAGGTCGGTGCACATGTACAGGCCGACCGAGTTGCCCTCGCGGCCCGCGGCGCCCGCCTTGCGGGCCGTCATCAGCGAGACCCCGCCGCTCGGATGGGTCGTCAGACACAGCCCGCACATGCTGCGATGGAGGAAGCCCCGCTGCGACGACGGGAACCGCAGCGCGATCCCCACCAGCCGCCCGCCCCGCTCGGTCACCAGGTGGCTGCGGTCGGGCGCCCCCGGATCGCGCCAGCCGAGGAAGTCGAGGTCGTCCCAGGGCAGGGTGTCGAGGTCCCTGGGGACGGCCAGCCGCTTGGCCTCTCCCTTGGAGCAGTTCACGAAAGAACCACGGATGTCCTGCTCGGTGAGCGATCGCACGGAAGCCTCCTGAAGGCCCTCATCATCTCCCTAGAGTCCCTAGGAGCCCGCCTATGGTAGAGAGCAGCGGTGGCGGGAGGCCAACGGATTTCCGCCAGGCCCGCCCACCGGATTTTCCGGGAAGTCACTGGATCAAGGGGAGGCCGTGGGACATACCCTGTACAGGGGCCGCACAGGGGGCGCACAGCGAGATCCCGCGATCTTCCGCACGCGCCCGGGGCGACCCGCCGCATCGGCTCCGCCCTCCGCTTCGCTCATTACGTGAATTAAGGGTTCGAGGAAGGGCGCGCCCCGCGCGACCCGAGAGGTATGTTGCAGGTCGGACACGGGGCGGAAGGAGTCGTATGACGGGGCGGAACGGGCGCACGGTACGGGATCTGAGGCGGGCCAACCGCACGGCCGTGCTGCAGAGGCTGTACTTCGACGGCCCTCTCAGCCGCTTCGAACTGGGCCCCGCGACGGGCCTCAGCTCCGGATCGATCAGCAATGTCGTCGCCGACCTGGTCGGGGACGGTCTGGTGGAGGAGGCGGGCAGTGTCGAATCCGACGGCGGCCGGCCCCGCACCCTGCTGAGGGTCGCGCCCACCAGCGGCCACCTGATCGGCGTGGACGTCGGCGAGACCAGGGTGCGGGTCGAGCTGTTCGACCTCGCGCTCACCGAACTCGCCCGCACCGAGCGCCCGCTGGAGCCCCAGCGGTACGACGTGGAGGTCGTCGTCGGCCATGTCCGCGACGCCGTCACCGAGGTGATCGCCGCCACGGGCATCGGGCCCGAGCAGTTGCTCGGCGTCGGGATCGGGGTGCCCGGCATCGTCGAGCGCACCCCGGAGCGCGGCGCGGTCGTGCACGGGCAGACCATCGGCTGGGACGCGGTGCCGCTGGAGGAACTGCTGCGCGAGGGGTCCCCGCTCCCGGGCCCGGTCCCGTACTTCATCGACAACGGCGCCAAGACCCTGGGCCAGGCGGAGATGTGGTTCGGCGGCGGGCGCGGGGCGCACAACGCGGTGGTCGTGCTCTTCGGCTCCGGTGTCGGCGCCTGTCTGGTCACCCCGGAGGTGGAGCACGGGCGGGCCGTCGAGTGGGGGCATCTGACGGTCCGGGTGCGCGGCCGGCGCTGCCGCTGCGGCGCCCTCGGCTGCCTGGAGGCGTACGCGGGCGCCGAGTCGCTGCTGGAGCGCTGGGGGGAGGCGGGTGGACGGCCCCCGCGGGACACCGACGAGGAGACCGCGCTGACCGCGATGCTCGCCGCCGCCTACCCGGCCGAGGGCGGTGAGCCCGACCCGGTCGCCCTCGGGGTGCTGGAGGAGACGGCCGAGTACCTGGGCGCGGGACTGTCCGACCTGATCAACCTCTTCCAGCCCGAACGCATCCTGATCGGCGGCTGGGCCGGGCTCCAGCTCGGGACCCGGTTCCTGCCGGCCGTGCGGCGCCACGCGACGTCGTACGCGCTGACGTACCCGGCGCGGAAGGTGACGGTCGAACTGGGCCGGCTCGGGCCCGACGCGGTCACCGTCGGCGCCGCGATCCTGCCCCTGGCCGACTTCTTCGCCCGGGGCGGCCGACGCCCCGAGCCCGTACCGGAGGGGCCGACACCCGCCTGGCAGGCGGTCCTGGAGGAACGCGCCCCGCGGTGACCCGCCCCTCCGCGCGGACGCGCCCCGCGGTGACCCGTCCACCGCGCGGACGCGACCTCCGCGCGGACGCGGCCCCACGGTGACGTGCCCTCCGGGAGGGTGCGGCCTCGTGAGTAACCCGCCCGCGACAACCGCCCGTCACGCAATTTTGACAGGCTCTTGACAAATCATCGGGTGCCTCGCAGCATGCAAAGGGTCAGCAGAACTCTGCAATTCCCTTGATGTGTAACGCAATTAATGCACAGGGCACGGACTCGACCGTCCCTCGGCCGAGCACCGGTCCGGGCATCACACCTGCACCCGGCAAGCGCGGCCGGCGCGCGTCTTGCCTGACATCCCCCACCGTCAGGAAGGACGATCCTCCATGTCTTGGCGCCCACGCGCAGGGCTGAGAACGCTCGCCGCGCTCGCGCTCGTACTGGCCGGAGCCGTCACGGCGCCCGCGGCCGGTACGGCGTCCGCGGCCCCGGCGGACCTCCCGCCCGCCGACTACCAACAGGTCCGACTCGCCACCGGCGCGGCCGAGACGGGCGAGCCCATGTCGCTGGCCGTGCTGCCCGACCGCTCGGTGCTGCACACCGCCCGCGACGGCACGATCCGCCTCACCGACGCCGCGGGCAACACCCGGCAGGCCGGGAAACTGGACGTCTACACCCATGACGAGGAAGGGCTCCAGGGGATCGTCGCCGACCCCGCCTTCACCACCAACCGCCACGTGTACGTCTACTACTCCCCGAGGCTCGGCACCCCGGCGGGCGACGCCCCCACCACCGGCACGGCCGCCGACTTCGAGCCCTGGAAGGGCCACCTCAACCTGTCCCGGTTCACCCTGCGCGCCGACGGCACCCTGGACATGGCCAGCGAGAAGATCGTCCTCGAAGTGCCCAACGACCGCGGACAGTGCTGCCACGTCGGCGGCGACCTGGACTTCGACGCCGCCGGGAACCTGTATCTGACCACTGGCGACGACACCAACCCGTTCGACTCCGCGGGCTACGCGCCGATCGACGAACGCACCGACCGTAACCCGCAGTTCGACGCCCAGCGCAGCTCCGGCAACACCAACGACCTGCGCGGCAAACTGCTGCGGATCAGGCCGACCGCGGCCGGCGGCTACACCGTCCCCGCGGGCAACCTCTTCGCACCCGGCACAGCAGGCACCCGGCCCGAGATCTACGCCATGGGCTTCCGCAACCCGTTCCGGATGTCCGTGGACCGCGCGACCGGCACTGTCTACCTCGGTGACTACGGCCCCGACGCGGGCGGCACCGACCCCGGCCGGGGCCCCGGCGGCCAGGTCGAGTTCGACCGCATCACCTCGCCCGGCAACTACGGCTGGCCGTACTGCACGGGAACGAACACGGCCGGCGAGACGTACAACGAGTACACCTTCCCGAGCGGCCCCTCGGCCGCCAAGTACAACTGCTCCGGCGGCCCCGCCAACAACTCCTTCCGCAACACCGGCCGGGCCACCCTCCCGCCCGCCCGCCCGAGCTGGATCAAGTACGGACTGGACGGCTCACCCCCGGAGTTCGGCGGCGGCTCCGAGTCCCCGATGGGCGGCGAGGTCTACCGCTACGACCCGAACTCCACCTCCACGGTGAAGTTCCCGCAGTCCCTCGACGGCCGCTTCTTCGCCGCCGAGTACGGCCGCCGGTGGATCAAGGCCATCGAGGTCAGGAGCGACGGCTCGTACGGCGCCATCGAGAACATGCCCTGGAACGGCACCCAGGTGATGGACACCGACTTCGGCCCCGACGGCGCGCTCTACGTCCTGGACTACGGCACCGGGAGCAACAACTCCGCCCTGTACCGCATCGAGTACCTCGGCGGCGCCAACCGCAACCCCGTCGCCCAGGCCACCGCCGACCGCACTTCCGGCGCCCTCCCGCTCACCGTGCAGTTCTCCTCCCAGGGCAGCTCCGACCCCGAGGGCGGCGCCCTCACCCACTCCTGGAACTTCGGCGACGGCACCACCTCCACCCAGGCCAACCCCAGCCACACCTACACCACCGCGGGCACCTTCCGGCCCACCCTCATCGTCCGTGACCCCCAAGGGCTCACCGGCACCGCCAGCCTGGTGATCACCACCGGGAACACCGCGCCCACGGTGACCCTGCAACAACCCCTGGACGGACAGCCGTTCTCCTTCGGCGACACCGTGCCCTTCCGGGTACAGGTCACCGACCCCGAGGACGGCACGGTCGACTGCGCCAAGGTCAAGGTCACCTATCTCCTCGGCCACGACAGCCACACCCACGCCATCACCTCCACCAACGGCTGCCAGGGCACCCTCACCGTGCCCGCCGACGGCGAACACGACAGCGCCGCCAACCTCTACGGAGTGTTCGACGCCGAGTACACCGACAGCGCCGGACTGACCGGCCACTCCCTGCGCACCCTGCAACCACGCCACCGCCAGGGCGAACACTTCGGCGCCCAGTCGGGCATCCAGATCGCCGACCACGCCCCCGCCGAGGGCGGCAGGACCGTGGGCTTCACCGACGACGGCGACTGGATCTCCTTCAAGCCCTACGCCCTCGTCGGCGCCACCAAGTTCACCGCCCGGGTCTCCTCCGGCGGCACCGGCGGCCGGATCGAGGTCCGCGCCGGCTCCACCACCGGAACCCTGCTCGGCACCGCGACCGTGCCGGTGACCGGCGGCTGGGAGACCTTCACCGACGTCACCGCCGATCTGAGCGGGGCGCCCGCCGGGACCACCGAGCTGTATCTGGTCTTCCGCGGCCCGACCGGACAGGGCAACCTCTTCGACCTGGACGCCTTCACCCTCGCCACCGGCGGCGCCACGACCACCCCCTGGGAGGCGGAGTCGTACAGCTCGGCCTCCGGTGTCCAGGCCGCCGCGCACGGCCCGGCCAGCGGCGGCCAGACCCTCGGCTACATCGACAACGGCGACTGGGCGGGCTACGCCTCCGTCTCCACCACCGGCGCCACCTCGTTCTCCGCCCGGGTCTCCTCCGCGGGCGCGGGCGGCACCGTGCAGATCCGCTCCGGCTCCCCGACCGGACCCCTGCTCGGCTCGGTGACGGTCCCGGTGACCGGCGGCTGGGAGACCTTCACCACCGTCAGCACCACCCTCAACGGCAAGGGCAGCGGCCCGCTCTTCCTCACCTTCACCGGCGGCGCGGGCGCCCTCTTCGACCTCGACACCTTCACGCTCGGCACGGCCCGAAAGGGGTGACCACCATGACCCGACCGACCCCCGGAACCCGATCGACCGCACCGACCCGGGCGACCCGATCGACCGCACCGACCCGGGCGACCCGGCCCACCGCACCGGCCCGCCGACTGCGCCGGCTGATCACCGCCGCGGCCCTCGCCCTGCTGGGCTCCCTGATCGTCCCCGCCCAGACCGCCCACGCCGCCGCCTACGAGATCCTCGTCTTCTCCAAGACTGCCGGCTTCCGGCACGACGCCATCCCGGCCGGCCTCGACACCCTGCGCACCCTCGGTGGCCAGAACGACTTCACCGTCACCACCACCGAGGACGCCGCCGCCTTCACCACCGCCAACCTCGCGACCTACGAGGCGGTGGTGTTCCTCAACACCACCGGTGACGTCCTCGACGCCGGACAGCAGACCGCCCTCCAGTCCTACGTCGACTCCGGCGGCGGCTACGTCGGTGTGCACGCCGCCGCCGACACCGAGTACGACTGGCCCTACTACGGACAGCTCGTCGGCGCCTGGTTCCAGAGCCACCCCGCCATCCAGTCGGCCACCCTCAGGAACGAGGACCGCACCCACCCCGCCACCTCCCACCTCGGCGCCACCTGGACCCGTACCGACGAGTGGTACAACTACCGCGCCAACCCGCGCCCGAACGTCCGTGTCCTTCAGACGCTCGACGAGAGCACCTACAGCGGCGGCTCCATGGGCGGCGACCACCCCATCACCTGGTGCCACAACCAGGGACAGGGCCGCTCCTTCTACACCGGTCTCGGCCACACCGCCGAGTCCTACGCGGACCCCGCCTTCCGCTCCCTGCTCCTCGGCGCGGTCCGCTACGCCGCCGGACAGGCCACCGCCAACTGCTCGGCCCCCACGGGCGGCACACCGGTGGAGGCGGAGTCGTACAGCTCGGCCTCCGGTGTCCAGGCCGCCGCGCACGGCCCGGCCAGCGGCGGCCGGACCCTCGGCTACATCGACAACGGCGACTGGGCGGGCTACTCCTCCGTCACCACGGCGGGCGCCCGCACCTTCACCGCCAAGGTGTCCTCGGCGGGCGCGGGCGGCCGGATCGAGGTCCGCTCCGGCTCCGCCACCGGCACCCTGCTCGGCTCGGTCGCCGTCCCCGTCACCGGCGGCTGGGAGACCTTCACCACCGTCACCACCCCGCTCACCGCAACCGCCTCAGGACCGCTCTTCCTGAGATTCACCGGCGGCTCCGGCGCCCTCTTCGACATCGACACCTTCAGCCTCGGCTCCGCACCGGCCGACGAGGCCCTCGCCGACAGCGTCCATCTCTTCTACTACCCGTGGTACGGCAGCCCCGCCGTCAACGGCGGCTACCGGCACTGGCAGCAGGGCGGGCGCACCCCGCCGAACGACGTCGGCGCCGACCTCTACCCGACCCTCGGCGCCTATGACTCCGGCGACTTCGACGGCGCCGTGGCCCGGCACATGGAGTGGGTCGAACGCTCCGGTGCCGGAGTGATCGTCTACAGCTGGTGGGGCCGGGGCAGCTACGAGGACCGGCTCGCCCGGGGTGTGCTCGACGCCGCCGAGGAGCGGGGCGTCGAAGTGGCCTGGCACCTGGAGCCCTACGCGGGCCGCACCGCCGCCTCCACCGTCGCCGACATCCAGTACATCAACAGCACCTACGGCGACCACCCCGCCTTCTACCGCTCCGACGACCACGGCGGCAAGGGCGCCTACTACGTCTTCCAGAGCCTCGACATCCCCGACTGGACGGCACTCGACCAGGTCACCGGCAGCAGCATCGTGCTCGCCCAGACCACCGACACCACCAAGATCGCCCACTTCTCCGGCATGTACACCTACGACGGGATCGCGGGGGCCACCGCCCCCGGCTGGAAGCAGGCCGGCGACCACGCCCGCGCCAACGGGCTGATCTGGTCCCCGTCCGTCGCGCCCGGCTACCTCGACGACCGGGCCGTCCCCGGCAACACCACACCCACCGTGGCCCGCGCCGACGGGGCCGCCTACGACCGGCAGTGGAACAACGCCCTCGACCCGGCCATCGGCGGCGACCCGACCTGGGTCTCGGTGACCTCGTTCAACGAGTGGCACGAGGGCAGCTCCATCGAGCCAGCCGACTCCACCCCGCCCGCGGGCCACGGCTACCAGACCTACAACGGCGCCTACGGGCGGACCGGGGCCGCGGCGGAGACCGCCTACCTGGACCGCACCGCGTACTGGGTCGGCCGCTTCCAGCGGTAGCACCGCCGGGCGGCGACGGGCCGGAAGCTCCCCCGGGCTTCCGGCCCGTTCCCCGTCCACGCCCCGCACGCCGCCCGGTCCGGCAGATCAGCTCCGGTCCGCGAAGGCGTCCACACCGGTGCGCTCCGCCGACAGGGCCCACAGCCGGGTCGCCTGCTCCGGGTCGATCGCCCACTGCTTGACCCCGCCGGGCCCACCGTCCTCCGGAGCGAGCCCGGCGATGTCGCAGTCCTCCAGATAGACCCCGCCCATGCCGTCCAGCCGGGGCGAGGTCGCGGCCCACACCTGGGTCGCGGCGCCCTGCTGCGGCGACTTGAAGGCATCCGGGTCGATCGGGTTGCCGTCGGCGTCGATCCAGCCGCGCTCCACCATCTCCTCGGTGGTGAGATGGCGCTGGAGCGGGGTGATGATGCCGCCCGGGTGCAGCGCGAAGGCCCGTACGCCACGCTCCCGGGCCAGCCGGTCCAGCTCCACGGCGAACAGCACGTTCGCCGTCTTCGCCTGCCCGTACGCCGCCCACTTGTCGTAGCCGTGCCGCCAGTCGATGTCGTCCCAGCGGATGCCGGAGCGGTGATGACCGGCGGAGGACACCGACACCACCCGCGCACCCCCCGGCTCGATGGCCGGCCACACCCGGTTGACCAGGGCGAAGTGCCCGAGATGGTTGGTGGCGAACTGGGCCTCCCAGCCCGGACCCACCCGGGTCTCGGGACAGGCCATGATCCCGGCGCTGTCGATCACGATGTCCAGGGTCCGTCCGGAGGCCAGGAACCGCTCCGCGAAAGCGCGCACGCTCTCCAGATCGCCGAGGTCCAGGGCGTCCACCTCGACCCGGTCCAGCCCGTCCAGTGCCGCGCGCGCCGCCTCGGGCCGTCGCGCCGGTACGACGACCCGCGCGCCCGCCCTGACCAGTGAACGGGTGGTCTCCAGACCGATCCCCGAGTAGCCGCCCGTGACGAGGGCCAGCTTCCCGGTCAGGTCGATGTCCTTCAGGACCTCGTCAGCGGTGCTCCGGGCACCGAAGCCCGAGCCGATTCCTTGCTGTGCAGTACTCATACACGGAACGTTACGAACTGGAGCGTGCTCGAAGCCGGGCCGGGCCGCACATGAGGGAGCCCCGGCCGTGACGGGGGAATCACGACCGGGGCGGTCTGTGGTGGGTGCGGAAGGCGGTCGCCTCTCGGCGGAAGGCTCCACAGGGCTTCAGCCGGACGATCGTCCCTGTGGGCGAAAGGTGAGGCCCGGGGACACTGTTCCGACCACACCCACATCCTGTTCAACGGAAAACCACCCTCGGGTGTTCCCTCGCGCCCCGGTGAACTGTGTCACCCGGCCCCGGTCGGCACCCGTCCCTCCCGTGACCAGGCCAGCAGCTCCTCCCGCGGCCAGGTGGTGACCACCCGCCCGGCGGGCACCCCGCACTCCTCCGCCCGCGCACAGCCGAGGATCTGCCAGTCCAGCTGACCCGGCGCGTGGGCGTCGGTGTCGATGGAGAACAGCACCCCCGCCTCCACGGCCCGGCGCAGCAGCCGGCGCGGCGGGTCCAGCCGCTCGGGCCTGCTGTTGATCTCCACGGCCGTGCCCGTCTCGGCGCACGCGGCGAACACCTCGTCGGCGTCGAACCGCGACTCAGGCCGGGCGTCGCCGCCGTTGCGGCCGATCAGCAGCCTGCCGGTGCAGTGGCCGAGGATGTCCGACAGCGGATGGCGTACGGCGGCCACCATCCGCCGGGTCATCGCGCGGGCGTCCATCCGCAGCTTGGAGTGGACGGACACCACGACCACGTCCAGCCGCTCCAGCAGCTCGGGTTCCTGGTCCAGCGAGCCGTCCTCGTTGATGTCGCACTCGATGCCGGTGAGCAGCCGGAAGGGCGCCCAGGTGTCGTTGAGGGCGGCGATCACGTCGAGCTGCTCGCGCAGCCGGTCGGGGCTGAGTCCGCGCGCCACGGTCAGCCGGGGCGAGTGATCGGTCAGCACCGCCCACTCATGGCCCAGGGCGGCGGCCGTACGGCCCATCTCCTCGATCGGGCTGCCCCCGTCCGACCAGTCGGAGTGCAGATGGCAGTCACCGCGCAGCAGCGCCCGCAGCCCCTGTCCGCGCTCGGGCCGGGGCTCGGCCGCCGCCTCGGTCTCCAGCCGCTCCAGATAGCCCGGGAGCTGCCCCGCGAGCGCCTCCTGGGCGACCTGGGCGGTCTTCGGGCCGACGCCCTTGAGCGACTTCAGCGTCCCGGTGGCCGCCCGCTCACGTACCTCCTCGGGGCCCAGCTCCGTGAGCACCTGGGCGGCGGTGCGGAAGGCGCGGACGCGGTAGGTCGGCGCCAGGGACCGCTCCAGCAGGAAGGCGATCCGTTCCAGGGCCTCGACGGGATCCATCGCCACCTCCTCCTCCCACAGGGTTCCGCAGCGCGGCGCCCGGCGCACGGCGGCGGGCATCCGCGGGACGGACCACCGAGGTCCGGAGGATACCGATCGGGACGAATCGACAGATCACTCATGACGAAGTCGATCTAGTCTCTAGACATGACCGAAGTAGAGAGTCCGTACATTTCGCACCCGCGGATCCTGGTGCTCGCGGTACAGCCGGGCACTCCGCCGTTCCGCATCGTGGAGATCGACGGCGAGATGGTCGGTGAGGCGAGGACCGTCACCGATGTCCTCCTGGTGGCCGCCGAGTGGGGGATCGTCGTCCACGACCTGGACGATCCCGACGTGGTCCGCTGGGTGGGCGGCGACAAGTTCACCTGGACTCCGCGGCGACGCTAGGGCCTGTCGTCCGGATCGTCCCGACCCGACGGGCCGGCCCCCGGGGGCGAGGGCCGGACCCGGGGGAGGGGCGGGACCCGGGGGCGGGAGCGGGGGCTCAGCCGACCGTCCACTTCTGCGCCGAGGTGCCGTTGCAGGTCCACAGCTGGAGCCGGGTGCCATTGGCCGTGTTGGCGCCCGTCACGTCCATGCACTTGTTCGCCTGGACGTTGACGATGTCCCGGGCGGCGCTGACCGTCCATCGCTGGGCGCCGGAGCCGTTGCAGTCCCAGAGCTGGAGCCTGGTCCCGTCCGCGGTGCCGCCGGCGGTGGCGTCCAGGCACTTGCCGAGCACCCGCAGGGTGCCGTCCGAGCCGACGGTCCAGCGCTGGGCGGCGCTGCCGTTGCAGTCGTAGAGCTGTACGGCGGTCCCGTTCGCGGAACTGCCGCCGGC
The DNA here is from genome assembly GCF_044757045.1 of Streptomyces sp. NPDC091377. NCBI lineage: Bacteria > Bacillati > Actinomycetota > Actinomycetes > Kitasatosporales > Streptomycetaceae > Streptomyces > Streptomyces sp. NPDC091377. Next base: position 443,451 of record NZ_JBIVUE010000003.1, read on the forward strand.
CACGTCGGCGCATTTCCCGGCCGGCCCCCGGATGGCCGAACCGGTGCCGGTGTCGCCGGTGGTGACCGACACATGGTCCACGACGAGTTGCTGGGGGAAGACGGTCGAACCGTCGGGGTCGCCCGGCCAGTAGCCTCCGACGGCCAGGTTGAGGATCAGGAAGAACGGCTTGTTGAACACCCATTGACGGCCGCCGAGGTCGGCCGGGGTGCGCCGCTGGTAGACGGTGCCGTCCACGGACCAGGTGATCGAGTCGGGCGCCCAGTCGACGGCGAAGGTGTGGAAGCCGTCCGCGAACGCCTGACCGCCGGGCAGCGAGTAGGCCGCGCCGATTCCGCCGGAGCCGGAGTAGCCGGGGCCGTGGAGCGTGCCGTGGACGGTGGCGGGCTCGAAGCCCACGTTCTCCATGACGTCGATCTCGCCGGAGGCGGGCCAGCCGACCTGCCCCAGGTCGTTGCCGAGCATCCAGAACGCCGGCCACATGCCCTGCCCGCGCGGCACTTTCAGGCGGGCCTCGACATGCCCGTACTGGGCGGTGAACCTGCCCGCGGTGTTCAGCCGCGCCGAGGTGTACTCGCAGCGGCCGTACCAGCACTGGTAGTTGTTCGGGTTCTCGCGGCGGGCCGTGATGACGAGCTGGCCCTGTCCGTTGAGGGCCGCGTTGCCGTTGCCCGCGGTGTAGTACTGGCGCTCGTGGTTGTTGACGTTGTCGCCGGTCTCGATCTGCCACTTCGAACCGTCGACAGCGGCACCGGCCGGGCCGTCGAAGGTGTCGGAGAAGACGACCGCCTGGGTGCCGACCGGTTCGGCCTGGGCCCGGGCGGGCGCGGTCGCGGGGGCGGCGACGGCGGCGGAGCCGACCATCACCGCGGACAGGGCGGCGAGCAGACAGGTGCGCAGCAGACGTGGAGTGGCCACGGCTCTCCCTTCCGCAGACGTCCCGGAGGACGGAGCGCCTGCCGAGGTGGGGGGTGGAGGGGGAGGAACGGGTGGGGTCGACTTGATTTAAGTGGTGAGATAAGAGGGCGTCAAGACTCTGGTCCGGACCATCTTGGGCCCGCTGTCCCGGCCTTCGGGTCCCGGCCGCTCCCACCTCGGGATCCGGGCCGCTCCCGCCTTCCGGAACCGGCCCTTGACCTCAAGTGCGGTTGACGTTCAAGGATCACCACATGACCACTCAGAACGACACGATCATTCTCTTCCGCAACACCATGCGCATCACCCCCGGCCATCTGGAGGGCTTCCGCGAAGCCATCGCCCAGGCCGTGGACTTCGCGGAGCGGCACGGACCCCAGCTCATGGTGCAGACCTTCGTGGACGAGGAGCAGATGCTCGCGCACAGCTTCCAGGTCTACGAGGACTCCGACGCCGTGCGCCTGCACTGGAAGCTCGCCGACCCCCACATCCAGGAGGTCATGAAGCACTGCGTGGTGGAGCAGTTCGAGGTGTTCGGCGAGCCGGACGCCGGGGTCGCCGCCGGACTGCGGGAGAGCCTCGGCGACCAGTGCCCGGCCAGTTTCTCCCCGCGCGCCGCGGGCTTCCTGCGCTTCGGCACGGCACCGCAGGGGTGAGCGGCGCACGGCCGGTGGCGGCGGGGGACCGGCGGACGGGGCCTGCCGGACAGGCAGCACAGGCAGCATAGTCAGGGCAGACAGCACAGTCAGGGCAGACAGGACAGGCAGCGCAGGCAGCGCAGGGCACAGCAGACAGGGGGACGTAGGGGGCGTGCGAGCACGGGGCCTGGGGCGTGTCCGTGACTCCGCGCGCCCTTTTGGGCGTAAGCGGCGTTGGGCAGGTCGGAACCTGTGCCGCGCAGCCGAAGGAGCCCTGTATGCCGTCGCCCAACCCGCCCGTCCCCGCCTGCCCCTTCGACTTCAGTGACGCCCTGGAGTTCGACCCGTCGCTCGCCGAACTGGCCGGGCGGGGCCCGGTCAGCCGGATCCGGCTGCCGTACGGCGAGGCCGAGGCGTGGCTGGTGACCAGTTTCGCCGGGGTGCGGCAGGTGACCTGCGACCCGCGATTCAGCCGGGCGGCGATCGTCGGCCGGGACTACCCGAGGATGACGCCCGAGCCCATCGTCTCGCCGGAGTCGGTCAATGTGGCCGACCCGCCGCACGCCACCCGGCTGCGGCGGGTGGCCGCCCAGGCGTTCACCCGGGAGCGGGTGGCGGCCATGCGGCCCGCCGTGGAGCGGGTGGTGGGGAACCTGCTCACCACGATGGCCGAGACCGGGCCGCCGGCGGATCTCGTGACCCATCTGTCGGTCCCGCTGCCGCACCTGACGATCTGTGAACTGCTCGCCGTCCCCGAGGCCGACAGCGACCTCCTGCGGGACTACGCCATGCGGCTGCTGTCCACCGCCCCCGGCACCCGCCAGGACGCCGCCGACGCCAAGGCCCGGCTGCGCGCGTACTTCGCCGAACTGGTGCCGCAGCGGCGGCGCCGGCCGGGGGAGGACCTGCTGAGCACGATGGCCGCCGCGGAGGTCCCGGACGGTGAGAAGCCGCTCGGCGACGACGAACTCGCGGTCCTCGCCGTCACCCTCATCCTCAGCGGCAACGACACCGCCACCTGCGAGATCAGCAACATCGCCTATCTGCTGCTGACCCGGGCCCAGGAGCGCGCCACGCTGGTGCGCGAACCCGCCCGCGTCCCCCTCGCCGTCGAGGAACTGCTCCGGTACATCCCCTTCCGCAAGGGCGTGGGCATTCCCCGGATCGCCCTCCAGGACACGGAGGTCGAAGGCATCCTCATCCGCGCGGGCGACTACGTCCATGTCTCCTACCTCACGGCCAACCGCGACCCCGAGGTCTTCGCCGACCCCGACCGTCTCGACCTGGGCCGGCCGGCGCACCCGCACATGACCTTCGGCTGGGGCGGCCACCACTGTGTCGCGGCCCCGCTCGCACGGGCCGAACTCGACATCGCGGTGACCGGGTTGCTCGCCCGTTTCCCGGCCCTGAGGCTCGCCGAGCCCGCCGCCGCGATCGAGTGGGACACGGAGACCATCCGCCGCTTCCCGCTCCGCCTGCCGGTCACCTGGTGAGCCCGCCGGGCGGCCGGGGCGTCACACGGAGCCGGACGCCGCTCCCGGTCGCTCCGTCGCCGCCTTCAGGGTGGGCAGCGGCGGCAGCAGCCGGGCCAGCCCGGTCACCCGCAGGACGCGCAGGGTCAGCGGGTGGTCGCAGACGAGCAGAAGCCGGCCGTCACGGGCCAGTACCCGGCTCCTGGCCCGGTACAGCAGCCGCAGCCCGCTGCAGTCGAAGAACTCGACGTGCGTCAGGTCGAGCACGACCAGCGAGCCGGGGCGCGCGGTGACGACGTCCAGGGCGGGCGCGATCTCCGCCGCCGCGGCGATGTCGATCTCACCCCGGAACTCCAGCACGGTGTGGCCCCGCACCCGGTGAACGCGCAGATGCCGGGTGAGCGGCGCGGGGTCCTGCTGCACGACGACATCGCCTCCTGCCTCTTGACCCGGGAACTCGGCCCAACACCGTTCTATGCCCAGCAAGTTACCCCCGATAGAAGGAATTCCAGCATGTTCGATTGACATATGTCGTCGAATTGAGAGCGAGTTCATCTGTGTGAGGGGCGTCCGGGTCCGTCGGGGGAGTGACCGAACCGGGCCCCAGGCGCAGATCCCACGCCTTCCAGGCACCGGATCCACGCCTTCCGCGCACCGGACTCCCGCCTTCCGCTCACCGGGCTCCCGCATCCCATACACGGAACCCCCGCCTCCGGGACTGAAAGCGCCGCTCCGGGACATCCGGCAAGTACCGATCCAGGACACGTACCGATCCAGGACACGTACCGATCCCGGACCCACGACAGGAGACGAGTGGCCATGGCACTGCTGCACACGGGGGTGGTGGTGCTCGACTGCGCCGAGCCCGCCGAACTCGCGGAGTTCTACCGACGGTTGCTGGGGGCCGAGGAGGGCGAGGTGAGCCTCGACCGCGTGGACGTCGAGGCCGCCGACGGCACTCGGATCGCGTTCCGCCGCGACGCGACCGTGACTCCGCCGAGCTGGCCGCGACCGGACGACTCCTTCCAGGCCCATCTGGAGTTCCTCGTCCCCGACCTGGACGCCGCCGAGCGCGAGATCATCGGCCTCGGCGGACGGATCCTGGAGCTGGACGACTCGTCGGGGTCGGCCGGGGAACGCGTCTGCGCCGACCCGGCGGGCCACACCTTCACCCTTCGCCAGACGTAGGGAGATCCGCCGGAGAAGGAGCCCCCGCCGGGCGAGGCGACTCTTGCCGGGCGGGGGGTCTCTCGGGGGAAGCGTCCACCGCCCGGCGCACCGAGCGGTGGGAAGCCCCGCCGCGACGGGGGAACACGGCGGGGCTTGACTGACGAGTGCCCGGGCCCCGTCAGATTTATGCATGCCTGTCGCGGAGAGTTTCCCTCCGCTCAAGACCCCCGCACCCAACCGGAATCAGGCACGCCAGCCTGCATCACGGCAACCGGAACCCGGGCCCCCGGCGCCGTGCTCCGGCTCAGTGCCCGCCGGTCGGCTCCACCACGAACACCGGGATCACCCGGTCGGTCTTGAGCTGGTACTCGGCGTAGGGCGGGTACGCCTCGACCGCCCGCGCCCACCACTCCTCCCGCTCGGCGCCGCTCAGCTCACGTGCGGTCATGTCCTGCTTCACCGCACGGTCCTGGAGCTCCACCCTCGGGTCGGCCTTCAGATTGAAGTACCAGACCGGGTGCTGGGGAGCGCCGCCCCGCGACGCGACGACGGCGTACCGCCCGTCGTGCTCGACCCGCATCAGCGGGGTCTTGCGGAGCTTGCCGCTCTTCGCGCCCACACTGGTCAGGATCACCACCGGCAGGTCACCGCCCGGCTGATGGTTCCCCTCGGCACCGCCGGTCCGCTCGTACAGGTCGACCTGTTCCTCCACCCACTTCGTCGGGCTCGGCTCGTACTCACCTTCAAGAGGCATGATGCGCATTCCTTCCCACTGCCTCGCGGTCCATCCGCACCGCGTCTACCCCTGCGCCAACACGGGCAACCACCGGATTCATCCACGGCTCGCCCACAGCACCTACCCGGTACGTCTTCGCGCCACCGACCGCCGACCCGCACCGTGATGACCGACGCGTACGCCAAGCGGCCGACGACACCTCGGCAGACGCACGACCGAGCACACATCAGAACAGGGGAGACCCATGACCGCCACCACCGACACGACCACGGACGGCGGCACGCACCCGGCCGGCCCGGCCCCGGCACCCCGCGCACCCCCCCGGCGCGGTCCATCAGCACGCCCGACAGCAACGCCGTCACCGACCACCCACCCGCACGGGCCGGTCGCCACGGGCCCCGGCAACGCCCGCCGACCGACTCACATCACCCCCTCCAGCACCCGCACCTCCACCGCCGCCAACCGCCGCGCGTCCGCGATCACTTCGTACGAGGCGACCCGCTCCCCGTCCACCACCACCCGCAGCACACACAGCAGCCGGCCGCCCGGCGCCACCACGATCCCGGGCGCGCCGTCGACCAGGGCGACCGCCCCGAACCGGGACCGGTCCCGCAGCAGCAGCGTCCCCTCGGCGACCGCCCGCGCCCCGCGCAGTTCGCTCGGCACGCCCGGCGGCAGCACGGCCGGGTCGGCGTGGCGTACGACCTCGGGTGCGAGGACGGCGAGCAGCGCGGCCGTGTCCCCGCCCCGCGCCGCCGCCAGGAACGCCTCGACCACCCGCCGTCGCCGGTCGAGCCCGCCGCCGGGCACCGCGTTCCCGCCGCCCCGCACCTTGTGCCGCGCCCTGCTGGCCAGCTTCTTCGCCGCGGGCAAGGAGCGGTCCACGACCCGGGAGACCTCCTCGAACGGCATCGCGAACAGGTCGTGCAGCACGAACGCGACCCGCTCCGCCGGGGTGAGCCGGTCCAGCACCACCAGCAGCGCCAGCCCGACGGAGTCGGCCAGCACCGCCTCCTCCTCGGGCACGTTCCCGGCACCGGACGACTCCGGCGCGGGCGGCTCGTAGGGCTCCTCCCGCCGTGCCGCGCGCGCCCGCAGCAGGTCCAGGCACACCCGTGAGAGGACCGTCGTCAGCCAGCCCGGCAGATTCGTGACCTCCTCGGCCCCGGTCCGGCTCAGCCGCAGCCAGGTCTCCTGCACGGCGTCGTCGGCCTCGTCGGGCGAGCCCAGCATGCGGTGGGCCACCGCGCGCAGCCGCCCGCGCTGCTCCTCGAACCGTCGCGCGAGATCGTCCTGGACGTCCATCGGTCACCTTTCCTCGTGCGGCCCCGTCATCCCTGTGACGAACCCACGACGACCGAGGTGACCACGGATGACCCCGCTCACACCCAGGACACGCGAGACGGCCACGCCCCACCCGACCCTGCTGCACCTGGACTCCAGCGCCGACCTGCCCGCCGACTCGGTGTCCCGGCGGCTCACCGGCCTCTTCGTGAGCGGCTGGCGGGACCGGCACGGGGAGCGCGGCCACCGGTACCGCGACCTGTCCGCCGACCCGGTACCGCCGCTGACCCCCGCCTACACCACCCTCGGCCGCCGGGTGGAGCGCGAGGGCTTCGTCCCACCCGCCAAGGTGCCCGCGCTGATCGCGGACGCCGCAGAGGAGCGGGAGTGGCGGCAGACCGCCCCGCTCGTGGACGAACTCCTCGCCGCGGACACCCTCCTGCTCGGTGTGCCGATGTACAACTTCTCGGTGCCCGCCTCCCTGAAGGCGTGGATCGACCGGGTCACCTTCCCCGGCGCCTTCACCGATCCGGACTCCGGGGAGAGCCTGCTGCGCGACACGCGGGTGATCTGCGTCCTGGCCCGGGGCGGCGCGTACGGACCGGGCACACCGCGCGAACGGTCCGACTTCCAGGCCCCTTACCTGCGGGCCTACTTCGGCAACCTCGGCGTCACCGACCTGACCGTCGTCGCCGCCGAACTGACCCGCGTCGACGTCCTGCACCACCTGGCCGGCCTCGAAGACCTGGCCGCCGCGTCCCTGGCCGGGGCGGAGGAGACGATCCGGTCCCTGGTCCGACCCGCTTGACCCAGAGAACGGTCGTTCTCTACGGTGGTCCCCTCGGCGGAGAACGGCCGTTCTCCCCGTTGGTGACACCCCGAGGAGCAGCCCATGGACCGCCCGCCCCTGCCGCCCTTCACCCAGGAGACCGCCGCCCGCAAGGTGCAGGCGGCCGAGGACGCCTGGAACACCCGCGACCCGCACAAGGTCGCCCTCGCCTACTCCGAGGACTCCGTCTGGCGCAACCGCGACATCTTCGTCACCGGCCGCCCGCAGATCGTCGCCTTCCTCACCCGCAAGTGGGAACGCGAACAGGACTACGCCCTGCGCAAGGACCTCTGGGCCTTCGACGGCGACCGCATCGCGGTGCGCTTCCAGTACGAGTGCCGGGACACCGACGGCCAGTGGTGGCGGTCCTACGGCAACGAGTTGTGGGAGTTCGACACCCACGGCCTGATGACCCGCCGCGAGGCCAGCATCGACGACGTACGCATCGAGGAGCACGAGCGCCGCATCCACGGCCCCCGCCCCGCCGCCGAACACGGACAGCCCTTCCCGCTCCGGTAGCCGCTCCCCGCCCAGCCCCTCACCAGCGGGCTCTTCCCCTTCAGTAGGCTTCCGGAAATGGGCCCACCGTCAACAAATGGGCGGCGGGCCTGGCCGACACCCTCGCCGTGGCGACCCTCTGCGAGGCGTCCGGCCTCGGCGTCCCGGTCGCCGTCCTGCCCTGTGTCGCCCCCGCCCACACCGCCCACCCCGCCTACCAGGACAGCCTCACCCGGCTGCGGGCCATGGGCGTGCGCTTCGGCGAACCGTACTCCGGGACACCGGACGCGGACGGGGAGCGGCCGGGGTTCGGCTGGGCGCGGGCACTGGATCTGCTGGGACGCTGAAGTCGTAGGCTTCCTGTGGCCCCGTACACGACGGCAGGAGCAGCGACGATGCAGTACGTGAAGCTCGGTTCGACGGGAATGGACGTCTCCCGGATCTGTCTGGGCTGCATGACCTACGGCGTCCCCGCCCGGGGCGCGCACGAGTGGACCCTCGACGAGACGGCCGCGCGCCCGCTGATCCGGCAGGCCCTCGACGCCGGCATCAACTTCTTCGACACGGCGAACGTCTACTCCGACGGCACCAGCGAGGAGATCGTCGGCAGGGCGCTGCGCGACTACGCCGACCGGGACGAGATCGTGCTCGCCACCAAGGTCCACCAGCCGATGCGGTCCGGCCCCAACGGGCGCGGTCTCTCGCGCAAGGCCGTCATGACGGAGCTTGACCACAGTCTCCGCCGCCTCGGCACCGACTACATCGACCTCTACCAGATCCACCGCTGGGACCCGCACACCCCCGTGGAGGAGACGATGGAGGCCCTGCATGACCTGGTGAAGGCGGGCAAGGTGCGCTACATCGGGGCGAGTTCGATGTACGCCTGGCAGTTCTCCAAGGCCCAGTACACCGCCGAGGCCCACGGCTGGACGCGTTTCGTCTCCATGCAGAACCACTACAACCTCATCTACCGCGAGGAGGAGCGCGAGATGCTGCCCCTCTGCGCGGACCAGGGCGTCGGGGTGCTGCCGTGGAGCCCGCTGGCCCGGGGCCGTCTCACCCGCGACTGGGACACGACCACCGACCGCAGCGCCACCGACAGGTTCGGCGGCACCCTCTACCAGGACGGTGACCGTACGATCGTGGAGGCCGTCACCCGGATCGCCGCCGAGCGGGGCGTCCCGCGCGCCCAGGTGGCCCTCGCCTGGCTGCTGCACCAGCCGACGGTGACCGCCCCGATCGTCGGCGCGGCCAAGCCCGGACACATCGAGGACGCCGTCGCCGCCGTCGACCTGGTCCTCGGCGACAAGGAGCGCGAGGAACTGGAGCGCGCCTACACCGCCCACCCCGTCGCCGGTCACTGAGCGGGCGGCGCATCGCTGAAGCAAATACCCGTCGAGCCCGCCCCGCTCCGGCCGGACAGGCCGGGGCCCGGCCGGAACCACCGGGCGGGGCGGGCTTGTCGAACCGGTCGAGCCGGTCGGACCAGGTGGGTGAGCCGAGCGGACCCAGCGGGTCGACAGGAACTCTTACCACTTTGTCGACACCGCGCCGGCTTCGTTCCACGGGCTCGCCGAGAAGTTGACACAGGTTCAAATACCGCTCCCCACAGGGCCGTAGCCGTACCGACCGGAGATTCCGGATGTCCCTTGTCCCGTCTGGGGGCCTGTGCCAAGGTGTGGTCAGTCGGTGTGCAAACTGTGCGCCCGCCGCATGTCCTGTGAGAGGAATGCAGCCGTGCTCCCCGCAGACCCCTCTGATTCCCCGGACCTCGTGCCCCATCGCGTCGGTGAACTGCTCGACCGGCACTGGGAGGCGGCCTTCGCTTACGCAAGGCTGTGCACCGACGGTTCCCGCGCCGCCGGAATGCTCACCACGGCCGCGTTCACAAGGCAGCTCGGCGCGGTGCCGCCGCGCGGTGACACCACGCCGACCTGGCGATACGTCCTCCTGCTCACCGTCCGTGACCTGGCGGCGGAATGGGCCACCGGCGACCGGCGCGCACTGCTCGCCCCCGCACTGCGCCGCGACAACGCCCCGGGCCCCCCGGCCCCGCTGCTCCCGCCCTCCGAACGACGGCTCCTCACGGCCGCGTTCCACCGACTGCCGGAGCCGGCCCGCTGTCTGCTCTGGCACACCGCGGCCGAGTCCGACCCGCTCACCACCCCGGCTGCCCTGCTCGGCCTGGACGAGACGGCCGCGGCCCTGGAACTGCGGCGAGCCAGGGAGCGGCTGCGCGCCGAGTGCGTCCAGGCCCATCACGACCTCGCGCCCTCACCGCGCTGCCGCCACTTCAGCCGCATGCTCGACGTCACCTACCGGCGCGGCGGCACCCCCGTCGACCCCGACCTCGCCACCCACCTCGACGCCTGCCCGCACTGCCGGCACGCCGCCGACCAGCTCGGACGGTTCCCCACCGAACTGGGCACACTCCTCGCCGAGGCCGTCCTCGGCTGGGCCGCCCGCCCCTACGTCACCGCCCGCGCCGCCCGCTTCGAACCGGCCGCCGACCCACCGGCCGCCGACCTCCCGCCCCGCCCGGACGGCCCCGCCTTCATGCCCCCGCCGCCCACCACCGGGACGGCACCAACGGGCCCGGCACCCACGGGCCCGGCACCCACGGGCCCGGCACCCACAGGCGAGCCCTACACCTCCGTCCCCCCGGCCACCCGGGGCCCCCGCCCACCGGCACCCCGGGTCCTCGCCCGCCGCGCCGCGGCCCGCCGCAGGGGCCGCGCCGCCGCCTTCGTCACCGTGGGCGCGCTCGTCGCCGTCCCGCTCGGCCTGTGGGCCGCGGGCGACTCCGGGGAGGGCATGCCGGTCGCCGCGCAGACCACCCCGGACACCGACCGCCCCGGACCCGGGCCGAACCCCTCCGGCATCGACGCCGCCGCGCCACCCGAGAAGGAGGTCCGGGGCCGACTGCGCAACGCCGCCTCCGGTCTCTGCCTCACCCCCGCCGACGGCGAGGTCACCAGGAGCGCGCGGACCGAACTCGCCGTCTGCTCCGGCTCACCGGCCCAGCAGTGGTCGTACGAGACGGACGGGCTGCTGCGCAGCGTCGCCGATCCCGGCCTGTGTGTGGATTCCAGCGTCGGGCACTCCGTACGGCTCGACGTCTGCGCCGACATCGAGGAGGTCCGCTACGACCTCACCCGCCGGGGCGCCCTCGTGCCCCGCTGGGACCAGGGACTCACGCTCGCCCCGGCCGCCACCGACGGCTCGGGCGCCCTCACGGTCAAGCCGCGCGACGACGGCAGGGTCCAGCGCTGGGAGTTCGACCCAGGCCCCGACCTGCGGACGACCAGGGCCGACCGCGAGGACACGGGCACGGCGTCCCCCGACGACCGCCCCGCCCCGGCCCGGGACACCGCGGCCTCCCCGGAACCCTCGAAGCCCCCGCGGCCGTCCCCGACGGAACGAACGCCGGGGCCGCGGCAGAGTCCCTGCCGCCCGGACGGCGACCGCGACCACCGCCCTGACCGGGACGACGGCGAGGACCGGAACGACCGGAACGACCGGGATGACCGGAACGACGTGTGCGAGGACGGCGCGGACGAGGTGGACGGGGTGGACGAGGTGGACGACGTGGACGGCGACGACCGCCGGGACCGTGGTGACCGGCCCGGGGGCGGTGACCGCGAGGAACGGTGAACCGTGACCGGCGCCCCGCGCCCCGACCTCAGTCCCCGTCGTCGACGAGCCCCAGTTCGGCCCAGATGGTCTTCCCCTCGGCGGTGTGGCGGCTGCCCCAGCGCTGGGTGAGCTGGGCGACCAGCAGCAGCCCCCGGCCGCCCTCGTCCCAGGTGCGGGCCCGGCGCAGATGGGGCGCGGTGTGGCTGGTGTCGGACACCTCGCAGATCAGGGTGTCCGTGTCATGGATCAGCCGCAGCCGGATCGGATGCGCTCCGTACCGGATGGCGTTGGTGACCAGTTCGCTCACCACCAGCTCGGTCGTGAACGACTCCGCGCTCAGGTTCCAGGCGTCGAGCCGCTCGACCACCTGCTTGCGGATGGGCGCGACGAGTGCCGGGTCGGCCGGGATGTCCCAGGTGGCGATGGAGGACGCGGGCAGCCCCCGGGTACGGGCCAGCAGCAGGGCCACATCGTCGCAGGCGCCGCCCGACGGGAGCAGCGTGTGCAGGATGTGGTCGCAGGACTCGTTCAGCGAACCGTCGAAGTCCGCGAGAGCCTCGCCCAGCAGCCGCCGCCCCTCCTCGTGGCTGTGGTCGCCGTTCTCCAGCAGCCCGTCGGTGTAGAACGACAGCACGCTGCCCTCGGGCAGATACAGCTCGGCGGTCTCGAACGGCAGCCGGTCCACCCCCAGCGCCGGCCCCTCCGGCACCTCCACCTGCCGGGGTTCCCCGCCGGGCGGCAGCAGCAGCGGCGCCGGATGCCCCGCGCTGGCCATGGCGCAGCGCCGGGAGACGGGGTCGTACACCGCGTACAGGCAGCTCGCCCCCACCTCACCGGGGCTGCTCTCGCCGCCGGACTCCTCGGACAGCCGCAGCACCAGATCGTCCAGGTGGGTGAGGAGCTCGTCCGGCGCGAGATCGATGTCGGCGAGCGTGCGTACGGCGGTCCGCAGCCGGCCCATGGTCGCCGACGCCTGGACGCCCTCACCGATCACGTCACCGACGACCATCGCCACCCGCAGCCCGGACAGCGGGATCACGTCGAACCAGTCGCCGCCCACTCCGGCCCGCGCGGCCGGCAGATAGCGGGAGGCCGCGTCCACGGCCGCCGTGCGGGGCAGGGTGCGCGGCAGCAGGCTGCGCTGGAGGGCGAGGGCCGTCTGCCGCTCACGGTTGTAGCGCCGGGCGTTGTCGAGACAGATCGCGGCCCGCGCGGTGACATCCTCGGCGAGGAGGACGTCGTCCTCGGTGAAGGGGTCCGGCCGCCGGAACCGGGTGAAGACCGCGACCCCCAGGGTGATGCCCCGGGCCTGGATCGGTACGGACATGCTGGAGTGCACCCCGAGCCGCCGGGCCCGTTCGGCGCGGTCGGTGGCGGTGGCCAGCCAGGGGTCCAGATCGCCCGCCGCCACCGAGGCGAGGATCGTGTGCCCCGCCATCAGCGAGGCCGCGTGCGGGGAGGATTCCGGATAGCTCTCGACGTCGCCCGGCCTGACCATCGCCTCCGGGGTGCCGGGGGTGATCGACCGGTGCGCGGTACGGCGCAGCTCGACGGGGGCGGTCAGCCGCGGCGGGGGTTCACCGCCGTACGCCTCCGGGTCGAGCAGGTCGACGCTGACGAAATCGGCGAGCGCGGGCACGCACACATCCGTGAGTTCCTGTGCGGTGCGGGTGATGTCGAGGGTGCTGCCGATGCGCACACTGGCCTCGTTGAGCAGTTGCAGCTGCTCGCGGGCGATGTGGCTCTCGGTGACATCGTGCGCGGCGAGACACACCCCGCGCACCCGGCCGTCCGCGTCGGTGACCGGCGCCATGCGGGCCAGCCACGCCCGGGTGCGGTCGGTGAGGCCGACCCGGATCGTCGTCTGCACGTCCAGGGCGTGTCCGGTGGTGAGCACATGGCGCAGCTGGAGTTCCAGGTCCTCGCTCTGCGGGGTCCCGCCGATCTCGGACACCAGCAGTCCCCGGATGTGCTCGGGGGGCAGGCCGATCACCTCGGCCATGGCGTTGTTGAGGGTGTGCAGCCGCAGCCGTTCGTCGTAGACGGCCACCGCGCACGGGGACTGGGTGAGCACGGCGCTGCTCAACGGGTCGCCGGCGGCGGCCGGTGGTCCCTGGTCCAGCGGGGTGACCACCGTCCACCGGTCGTGGTGGCCGTCGGGGGAGCGGACGAGATGGGCCAGCAGCCACACCGGGACGGTACGACCGTCACGATGGCGCAAAGTGAGCGTTCCGGACCAGCGCTCGCCGTCCGGGACCGGGTACTCGCCGCCCAGCAGCGCGGTGGCGGGGCGGCCCACGACCTCGGCGGCGGTCCAGCCCAGCAGCCGGTGGGCGCCCTCGCCCCATTCCGCGAGATCACCCTGGGCGTCGATGACCGCCCGAGCCGTCGCGGCATCGTCGAACGGGTACTCCGGGCTCATCGTCGCCACTCCTACGCGCACACGCACGGTGCACAAGTGCGTCACTTGGGTTCCAGCGTAGTGCGTCCCGGCGCCTCCCGATCGGCGAGCCCCCCTAACCGGTGCCGATCCACGCCAGGCGGTCAAGGACGAGATTCGGCCGATCTGGCGTTCGGGGCGTGGCCGGGACGCCGGGCGAGCGACGCATTCGGCTGACGTTCAGTCAGCGCCCGGTCATCGGCGATCCGTTGCGAACCGGACCGGGCTCGTTGGTCGGCGGAAGCCCCTGATCGCTCACCGCGCCGCCCCGCCCGGTCGCCCCGCCCGGCGTCAGCCGCTGACGCGGGCTGATGGGCGGGAACGGGTGGTACCGGGCGTCCTGCGCTGGAAGCGCTCCCAGGGCCTGGTTCACGGCCTTGGGCGCCCCTCATGGCCCCCGCCCGGGCCCGGCACGCCTGCCGCGCTTGCCCGGCCCGCCGGCCCCCAGGGGGCCGCCCGGCCCCCGGCCCCCGGGCCCCGCCCCTCACGGAGCGGGGCCGGGGGCGAGCGTCGCCCTCAGCCGGAACCCCGTGCCGGCCCGGGCGGCGGGACTCGTGGCCCCTCGGTGTGGTCAGGAGCGGCGGACGACTCGACCAGTTCCGCCGGCCGCTCGTGCTCCACGTACGGACCCGGCCGCTCATGGGCGGTCAGGGTGTCCCGGCGGCCGGGGTCGAGGGGCTCGTGGACCTCGACGTACTCACCGTGCGGCAGCCGCTTGATCCGGCCGGTCCCGCGGCCGTGCGCCACCTGTTCCCGGTCCCGCAGCCGCAGCCCCAGACAGATCCGCCGGGTGACGACGAAGACCACCGCCGGGACGGCGAACACGGCGATCCGCACCGCCCAGGTCACCGTGTTGATCGACAGATGGAGCCTGGTCGCGAAGAGGTCGTTGCCGCCGCCCGCGAGCAGCACCAGGTAGAGGCTGATCCAGGCCGCCCCGATCGCCGTGCGCACGGGCCGGTCGCGGGGCCGGTCCAGCAGATGGTGCTCGTGCCGGTCCTTGGTGAAGCGGGCCTCGATGAACGGATAGACGCCGATGAACAGCAGGAGCAGCGGGAAGACGACGACGGGGATGAACACCCCCAGGACGAGCGTGTGCCCCCACAGGGTGATCTCCCAGCCCGGCATCACCCGCACCAGGCCCTCGGCGAAACCGAGATACCAGTCCGGCTGGGCGCCCGTGGAGACCTGGTCGGCGCGGAACGGGCCGTAGCTCCAGACCGGGTTGACCGCCGCCACCGCCGCGATCGCCGTCAGCACCCCGAAGACCAGGAAGAAGAACCCGCCCGCCTTCGCCAGGTACACCGGCATGAACGGGGCGCCCACCACATTGCGCTCCGTGCGGCCCGGCCCCGGGAACTGGGTGTGCTTGTGGTACACGACCAGCAGGATGTGCGCCACCACCAGCGCCGCCATGATCCCGGGGATCACCAGCACATGCAGCGAGTAGAACCGCCCCACGATGTCGTCGCCCGGGAACTCCCCGCCGAACAGGAACATCGTGAGATACGTCCCCACCACCGGCACCGACAGCAGCGCGCCCGCGACGAACCGCATCCCGGTGCCCGACAGCAGATCGTCCGGGAGCGAGTAGCCGAACAGGCCCTCGAACATACCGAGGAACAGCAGCGTCCAGCCGAACAGCCAGTTGACCTCACGGGGCTTGCGGAACGAGCCCGTGAAGAAGTGCCGCATCATGTGCGTCAGCATCGCCGCCACGAAGACCAGCGCCGACCAGTGGTGGAGCTGGCGGATCAGCAGCCCGCCGCGCACATCGAAGCTGATGTCCAGCGTGGAGGCGTACGCCTCCGACATCCGCACCCCGTTCAGCGGCACGTAACTGCCGTCGTACACCACCTCGTTCATCGACGGATGGAAGAAGAAGGTCAGCCAGACGCCGGTCAGGATCAGGATGACGAAGCTGTAGAGGCAGATCTCGCCGAGCAGGAAGGACCAGTGGTCCGGGAAGACCTTGCGCAGGTACCGCCTGCCCAGTGTGTGGATGCCGAGCCGGCCGTCGAACCAGTCGGCGACCCGCTCCCCCTTCCCGGGGCGTTCCACGGTGTCAGGGCGGTCAGGGGCGGGAACGGGTGGGTGGCCGGACGAGGGGCCGGACGAGGGGCCGGACAACGGGTCGGACATGGGTGTGCCTCCGCAGCAGTGCGCTCGCTCACTACGGGGAGGGGTCCGGCGCTGCGGAATGTGACAGGGATCAGCCTCATGTGACCCACGTCTCACCTTTGGGGCGGGCACCTAGGAGGCGTCGTGGAAGACCAGCCCGAGGGCGTGGCGGCGGCCCGAGCGGACGGTGCTCACCCCGTGCCGCATCGCCCCGGCCGACCAGCCGCGCGCCGAGCGCACCGGCCGGTCGCGGGTGGTGAACACCAGACCGTGGCCCCTCGGCAGCACGGTCGTGATGCCCCGCGACTGGGCGCGCGCCCGCTGCTCCACCATCAGGAACTCGCCGCCCGTGTAGTCGTCGCCGTGCGCGTCCAGACCGATCACCACCTGGAGCGGGAAGACCAGATCGCCGAAGACGTCCCGGTGCAGGGCGTTCCAGTCGCCCTCCGTGTAGCGCAGCAGGATCTGCGCCGAGCGGTCCTGGCCTGCCTCGTGACACCGCTCCAGCCACTCCTCCAGCGTGTCGGACCAGGGCGCGGGACGGCCGAGCCGCTGCGCCCACTCCCGGGCGATCGGCAGCAGCCGTGGATAGAGCGCGGCCCGCAGCGCCGCCACCGGGGCGGGCGGCCGGTGTGTGAAGTAGCGGTACTCGCCCGAGCCGAAGCGGTGCCGCGCCATGTCGACCCGGGTCCTGAACCACTGCGGCTCGTCGTACAGCGCCGTCAGCGCACGGCACTCGGCGGGCGTCAGCAACGGTCCGGTGGGCGCACAGCCGTGCCGGTCCAACTCCCCGGCCAGCGCCGCCCAGTCGGTCCCGGCGACCCGGCGACGGGCCTGCGCGGCAGTAGGTGTCGTCACCTTCTTCGCCATCTTCGTTATCTTCGTCATCTTCGTCGTCATGGCGGTCTCCTCCTGCCTCGCCCGTCCTCGTAGTCTCGTACGGCACGCCCGGCGCACGCTGGCGGGAATCGGACCCCGACCTCACTCCCGGTACGACCCTCCGGTACCGCCGTACGCTGCCGATGAACAGGCGATATTTACTCGCCAGTACCCCGGCGGTACCGTTGGGGCATGCCAGCTCTGAATGTGGAGTTCAGTGACCGCGAACTGGAGGATCTCCGGCAGATCGCCAAGGAACGCGGTACGTCGATGAAGGCGCTCGTGCGTGAGGCCGCCGCCGCCGACATAGCGCGACACCGGGCGTTGCAGGAAGGGGCGGAGGCGTTCCGCCAGTTCTTCGCGTCCCATGCGGATGAATTCGCCGCCGCGTTCCCCGAGGACGAACCGTCCCCCAAGGAAGCCGGGGCGGTCGGCTGACCGATGACCGGACCCGTCATCCATATCGACGTCCCCTGGCTGCTCCAACGGCACGAAGAGGTGCTGCCGGACCAGCCGACCGTCAACGACTTCTCCGCGCTGGTCGCCGCCGTCGCCCGGCACCGCGTGGATCCGCCCCGGCTCGGCGTGGACTCCGACCCCGCCTGGCGGGCCGCCGCGCTGCTGCACACCCTCGCCCTGCTCAAACCGCTCCCGGCGGCCAACGCCCGTTTCGCCTGCGCCACGGCGGTGGCCTACATGTTCGTCAGCGGTGTCGGCATCGACCCGCCCTACGGGGCGCTCGTCGACCTCGCCCGCGATCTGATCGACAGCAAGACCGACGTGTACGGGGCGGCGGACCGGCTGCGGTCCTGGCAGATCTGACGCGCGGGAGAACCGCTGGGAGAACCGCCGTCCCGCGCGTGGCCTCACCGGAGGGGGCCACGGCCAGTGCACTCCCGGCCCGGGTGGGCCGGGAGTGTGCGCGGCGCCCCGATGCGTGTGCGGGATTCACCCGGGGCGCGGGAAAGGGAGAAATGCCGGCCCGTGCGAACTGCACGTCCCGTCGCCGGACTTTCCCTCGGGGTTATGGATGTTGCCCAAGTGCCTTGTTGGCCTTGTTGGCCTTGTGGGAGCTGTGCGAGGGTTTACCTCCCTGGGGGAAAGGCCGGGGCCCAAGGGCCCGTCGGTGAACGAAGTCCGGCAGACCACGGACACATTCACACCCCCGAGCACGCCAAAAGGTACGCATCCACAACACGGGCCGCCTTTCCGGCGAAGAGAAATCCTGTGTGTCACGCGCGCGTGGGAAGGAATCCGCTCAGTGCCCACCCCCCACCCCCTCGGTCCACCCCACCCCGCGCCCGGCCGGCCCACCGGCGCGTCCGACGAGTCCCTCGCGGCGCGGCTCGGCGGCGGCGCGGACGGGGAGGTCGCCCACGCCACCGCCCTGCTGATCGCCCGGCACTGGAGTGCCGTCCGGGACTACGCCGTGATCTGCCTGGCGACCTCCGCGGACCTCGCCGACATGGTCACGGGCGCCGCCTTCCACCAGGTCTGCGAGCGGCTCACGCACGGCGGGACGGGGGTCGCGCTGCGCCCCGGACTGCTGGTGACCGTGCGCGACACCGTCCGGCTCTGGTCGGCGGACGACCGGATCGCCGCCGCCCTCCCGGAGGTGCGGAAACCGGCGGGCGGGCGCGGCCTGCGCACCGCCACGTCGTTGACACCGGAAAACCGGGCCCTGGCGGAACGTGCTTTCCACGGCCTTCCCGGAGTGGACCAGTGCCTGCTCTGGCACACCGAGGTCGAGGCCGAGCCGATATCCGTCCCCGCCGAACTGCTCGGGATGGATGTCGGCAGCGCTTCGGTGGCACTCGAACATGCCCGGGACGCATTCCGGGAAGGGCTCGTCCGCGCCCATCGCGAACTCACGCCGAGCAAGGACTGCGGTTACCACAACCGGCTCCTCGACGTTCCCCTGCGCCGTGGGGGAGCACTGCTCCCTGATGTGCAGCAGCATCTCGCGGGATGCCGGTACTGCCGTGACGCGGCCGAGCAACTGAGCCATTTCGAGGGCGGGTTGGACCTTCTCCTCGCGGAGGCCGTGCTCGGCTGGGGAGCGCGCCGCTACTGTGACTCACGGCCCGGCCGGGTCCAGCAGGGCCAGCGCGGGCGGGCCGCGGCACGCCGTGCCGCGGCGGCCGGACGGCGCCGGATCACCTTCCCGCTGCGGTACCGGGCACCGGTCGGCGCCCGGCCCTCACGGGCCCTGCTGACCGGGGTCGGCGTGGTCACCTCAGGACTGCTCGCGGCGGTCCTCGGCACCGCCCTGTGGGGTGACGGCGGCGCCACCGACCCGGTCGCCGCCGACGGCAGCGGGGGCGGTGGCACCCAGGGTGCCGGGGTCTCCGCCCCGCCTCGCGAAGCCGGACTGCCCGGCATCCCGCCCCGCACCCGGCTGCGCAACATCGCCGCCGACGCCTGCCTCGACATCCGCGGCGAGGCGAAGGACGGGGCCGGCACCGAACTGGCGGTCTGCTCCGACGAGGCCACCCAACTCTGGTCGTACGACCGTGACGGCCTGCTGCGCAGCGCGGTCGAGCCCGGCCTGTGCCTGGACTCGCGGGTCGACGCGGGCGTGGTCATCGTCGGCCGCTGCGCCGACCAGCGCGCGGAGCGGGCGGACGACGTCCGGTACGACCTCACCGTCCAGGGCGAGTTGCTGCCCCGCTGGGACGAACGCCTCGCCCTCGCCTCCACCACGGAGGACCTGGCCGCCGACATCGTCGTGAAGGTACGGGACGGCTCGGCGGGCCAACGCTGGCGCACGGACCCGCCCGCGGGGCCGGGGTCACTGTCCCTGGAGAACGCGAACGCATCGCCGAGGGCGGCGGAGCCGGCGGAAGAGTAGCGGCACGGCAACCCCGGACCGGCGACGCGCAAGCCCCACCGCCGATCCCGGCGTCGCGGGGTCCGGCACCCGCCCCCACCGCCCGAAAGGCGTGGGGGCACCCCCAGCGGCGTTGTCGCCGGTTGCCGACGCTCCGCACCGCCGCCTTGCAGCTCCACGCACCAGACCCCACTGGGCCCGACCGAACAGCACCGCTTCCCACAGCCAGGCTGATCCGAACGACAGGCCCCAGCTCCGGCCCCCTTCCAGCCTCCCGAGCCTTCCGACGCCCCCGACGTCCCCGACATCCCCCGCTTCCCGGAATCCCGGCTCCCCGCGGTGCCCGGCCCCTCACCCCGGCCCGACTCCGGCTGCCGGGTCTCCCCGGCCCCGAGCCTCCAGCCCCTGGCTCCCAGCCCCCAGCCCTCAGCCCTCAGCCCCCAGCCCTCCGCCTCCCCCGAGCCTCAGGCTCCCCCCGCCTCCCCGGGGCCCTCGACCAGGTCTGTCGCGGTGACGGAAGTCGGTGTCGTGTGGCCGGACAGGGCGAGGGTCAGGTCGAGTTCGGCCAGCAGGCAGCGGATGACGTGCTCCACGCCTGGCTGTCCGTCCAGGCCGAGGCCGTAGGCGTACGGTCGGCCGACCAGGACCGCGCGGGCGCCGAGGGCCAGTGCCTTGAAGATGTCGTCGCCGGTGCGGATACCGCTGTCGAAGAGCACGGTCAGCCGGTCGCCGACGGCCTGTGCGACCCGGGGCAGGGCGTCGGCCGCGCCGATCGCGCCGGCGACCTGCCGTCCGCCGTGGTTCGAGACGACCACGCCGTCCATCCCGGCCTCGGCGGCCAGCCGTGCGTCGTCCGGGTGCAGTACCCCCTTCAGCACGATCGGGCCGTCCCAGTTCTCGCGCAGGAACGCCAGGTCGGGCCAGGTCTTCGCGGGATCGGAGAACAGGCCCACGAAGTGCATCACGGCCGCGTTCGGATCCTCGTGGACCGGTTTGGCCAGCCCCGCCCGGAACGCCGGGTCGGTGAAGTAGTTGGCCGTGCCCACACCGTGCAGGAACGGCAGATACGCCTGGTCGAGATCGCGTGGCCGCCAGGCCAGCAGCGGGGTGTCCAGGGTGACCACCAGCACCGAGAACCCGGACGTCCTCGCCCGGCCGAGGAAACTCCGCGTCACCTCCCGGTCCTTGGACCAGTACAGCTGGAACCAGCGTTCCGCGTCCCCCATCGCCTCGGCGACCTGCTCGATCGGGGTGCTGGACGCCGAGGACAGCACATAGGGCACCCCCTGCGCGGCGGCGGCCCGGGCGGCGGCGGACTCGGCGTCCGGATGCATGAGGGACAGCACCCCGATCGGCGCCAGGGCCAGCGGCGCGGGCAGCGCGCGACCCAGCACCTCGACCGACAGATCCCGCTGGTGCACATCGCGCAGCATCCTCGGCACGATCCTGCGCCGCCGCAGGGCCTCCCGATTGGCGCGGGCCGTACTGCCGTCGCCCGCGCCTCCCGCCACATACCCGACGGGGCCGGGGCCCAGGCGCTGTGCGGTCAGCTCCTCCAGCCGGGTCAGATCGGTGGGCAGCCGCGGCACCGCCCCCGACATCCCGTGCAGATAGATCTCGTACTGGAAATCCGCCCAGTGCTTGCCCATCCGGGTGTCCCGCCTCTCGTCGTGGAGTCGCGGAGTCGCGGAGTTGTGGAGCCGTGGAGTCCGGCGTCGCGACCCTGATGATACTGACCAGTTGGTCCGGACGCGTCCA
The DNA here is from genome assembly GCF_044757045.1 of Streptomyces sp. NPDC091377. Lineage (NCBI taxonomy): Bacteria > Bacillati > Actinomycetota > Actinomycetes > Kitasatosporales > Streptomycetaceae > Streptomyces > Streptomyces sp. NPDC091377. The sequence goes on from NZ_JBIVUE010000003.1 coordinate 464,657, forward strand.
GAGGCGGGAACGGCTCCCTCAGGACGGGAGGGGAGGAGCGGCCTCCCGGTCGCGTCCCGCCGTCGCCAGCAGCCCGGCCAACTCCCGCGGTCGCGAGATCATCGGCCAGTGGCCGGTGTCCATCGTCATCAGCTCCCAGTGTCCTTCCTCGACCAGCCGCGCCACCGACGGCATCAGGTCGTCCCCCTCCAGCAGGCACTGGATGTACGTCCCCGGAAGCTCCGCCAAGGGGCGTTCCAGGACGGCCGGTTCGGTGAGGGTGGCGCCCGGGTGAGGGGTGCCGCCGGCCGCCAGGCGGGCCCTCTGCTCCTCTGTGAGCCCCTGTCCCGCGTACCCCTCCACGGTGCGCGGCGGCCAGAAGCCGTCGTTCTCCTCAAGCTCCCGAACCACCTGCTCACTGGGCCAGCCGGACAGGAAGGACGCGCCGTTCACCGGTACGTCGGAGTCCACGAAGACCACGCGCCGCAGCCGCTCACCGATCCGCTCGGCGGCCTGGCCGACGGGGACGCCGGAGTAACTGTGCCCGACCAGCACCACGTCCCGCAGGCCGAGCCGCTCGACCTCCGTCACGATGTCCTGGACGTGCGTCCGCTGATCGGCGTGCTGCCCCTGTCTCTCGGCCAGTCCGGACAGCGAGAGGGGATGCGCGCCGTGCCCCGACGCACGCGGTTCCCCCGCCACCTCGTCCCAGGCCCACGCACCCAGCCACGCACCCGCCACCATCACGAAGTCCGTCATGGCGGCAACGTAGCCCCCGGCACTGACAATCGGGGTTCACGCTGCGGGGCCGGCGCCCTCCGGCTCGGTGCCGTCCGCCGCGTCCGGCCCCTGGGCCCGTACCCGCTGCACATGCTCCAGCGACTCGCGCAGTTCCGTCAGCCAGTCGTCCTCGTGCCGCTGCACCAGCCGTACGCACCAGGCGAGTGCCTCGCTGCGGCTGCGGGCCACCCCGGCGGCGATCAGCGTGTCCAGGACCCGGCGCTCCGGCTGGCGCAGCCGGGTCATCACCGGGGCGGCGACATGGGTGAACAGGGCGCGCTCGGTGCCGCACACCACGCCCCAGGACACCTTGCGGCCGAACCGGTGCTCCGCCTCGCGGGCCACCGCCATCCGGGCCTCCCGCGTCCGCTCCCGGAACTCCTGGACGCGTCCCTGCATGGCCGCCTCCCGCTCGGCGGCCGAGGCGTCCTCGGCCGACCGGGGTTCGGCGATCCGGCCGATCACGGTGATCTCCTCGCGGTCGGCCGTCACCTCGGTGACCTCCTCGAAGAGGTCGTCGGGCAGCCGGCCCGCGAACCAGCCGCGTACTTTCTCCATCTGCTCCGAAGTAATCATGTAATGACGATTACTCCATTGCGTCAGAAAGGCAAGGTCTTCCGGTCCGGTCCGCCGACAGCGGAATCGGAGTGTTTCAGGCCGATTAAAGAGCCTGGACAAAGCGACCATTCGGCCAGCCCCGACGATCAAGAGCCGCATGGAATCGCGGCCGTGTCGTTCCGCTTCCGTGACTTCACGCCACTGATTCAATACGCAAGGTTACTGAAAGGGATGGGGTCGAGATGAGTTTCGGCGCCGGACTCGGCAGACTCGCGCTCGCCGCTCCTGGCCCCACCGGGCACGGACCGGCACCCGTCGAATCAAGCGGAAGGATGCACACAATGCGGAACACCGCGCGCTGGGCGGCGACCCTGGGTCTCGCCGTCACGGCCGTCAGCGGGCCCCTCACCGGGGCCGCCGTCGCCGCCCCGGCTCCCGCCTCGCTCTACGCCCCGTCGGCCCTGGTGCTCACCGTCGCCCGCGGTGAGGTCGCCACCGCCGTCGGCCCCGACCGTGCGGTCACCCTGAGCTGTACGCCCACGCCGAGCGGCACGCACCCCGCGCCCGCCGGAGCCTGTACCGAACTGACCAGAGCCCGCGGCGACTTCGACGCCCTCGTCAGCGAGCCCGGCGTGCTGTGCACCCGTGACTACCGCCCGGTCGTCGTCACCGTCAACGGCGTCTGGCAGGGCCACCGCGTCGCCTACGAGCGCACCTTCTCCAACGACTGCGTGATGCGGTCGTACGGGGCGGGCTTCTTCGCCTTCTAGGAGGCCATGGGCCGGTCGCTCCCGACCGGCCCCCATGGACCGAGGCCGTGGATCCCCGTGGGTGTGTGGGAAGGCCCGCGAATGGGGAGTGCGGGTGCCCGGCACGGGAACATCCGCGGTCTCGCACAGAGGGTCGGTGGGCGGAGTGGGGCCGCCCGCCGACCCTCTCAAGTCTTCGCGCCCCGGGCGAGCACCTCGCCCGGGGCGCGTCCGTGTCGGCCGACGCTTGCATGCCTTGACGGGCATATAACCGCCGAGGCATATTGGAGGCATGTCCGACGACTCGCTCTGGTCCGCCCTCGCCGATCCGCACCGGCGGGCGATCGTCGCGCTGCTCCTGGAGCGGCCCCGGCCCGTCGGTGAGATCGTGGAGCGCTGCGGACTGAGCCAGCCCAGCACCTCCAAGCATCTGAAGGTGCTGCGCGCGGCGGGCCTGGTGCGGGTACGGCGGGACGCCCAGCGGCGCGTCTACGCCCTCGACCCCGCGCCCATCGCCGCCCTCGACGCCTGGCTCACGCCCTACCGCAGGCTGTGGAACCGCAGCCTCGACACCCTGGGCCACCGTCTGGACGAAGCACCGGACCCCACCGGAACCCCCTCACCCCCACCGAAGGACTGAGCGCCATGACCGCCGAGCACACCGACCTCACCGGCACCTTCCTGACCCTCGACGACGGCCGCCCGGCCGTCCGCTTCAGCCGGGTCTACGACCACCCCGTCGACAAGGTCTGGCACTTCGTCACCGACCCCGACGAACTCGCCGGATGGTTCCCCGCCCGCGCCGAGATGGAACTGCGGCCGGGCGGCCTGGTCAGCTTCACCGGCGACCCGGCCATGGAGGACTTCCCCGGCCGGGTGATCGCCGTCGAGCCGCCCCGCCATCTCTCCTTCGACTGGGGCGGCGACGAACTCCACTTCGACCTGGAACCGCTCGACACCGGGCGCACCCGCTTCACCCTCACCAACGTGCTGATCGCCGAGGACACCGCGGCGCGCAACGGCGCCGGCTGGGAGGTCTGTCTCTCGGCCCTCGACGCCAAGGCCCACGGGGTGGGGTTCACCGGCCCGCACGCCGGGCTCACCGAGCCCTGGAAGGCGTACTACGCCGCCTACCTCGACGCCGGAGTGCCCTCCGGTGCCCCCGTCCCGCGCGCGGACTGACCCCGGCCCCGGGCCCCTCACGCCCACTGCCGCCGCACCAGTTCGTGGAGCCGGCCGCCCGGGTCCGCGAGCAGCCGCGCGGGCGGGCCCTGCTGGGCCACCTTGCCGTGCTCCATCACGATCACCCGGTCGGCGTCCAGCACCGTGGACAACCGGTGGGCGATCACGATCCGGGTGGCGTCGAGCGCCTTGGTGCTCTCGATGACCCGCCGCTGCGTCTCGTTGTCGAGCGCGCTGGTCGCCTCGTCGAAGAACAGGACGCGCGGCCGGCGGATCAGCGCCTGCGCGATCATCAACCGCTGCCGCTGGCCACCGGAGACCGCCCCGTCGCCCGCGACGACCGTGTGCAGCCCCATCGGCATCCGCCGGATGTCCTCGGCCAGCCCCGCCATCTCCGCCGCCGCCATCGCCTCCTCCGCCGAGTACGGCTCGGCGCCCCGGATGACGTCCAGGATCGAGCCCGTGAACGGCTGCGCGTGCTGGAGGACCACCCCACACTGGCGCCGCACCGCCGACCGGTCCAGCGCCGCGAGATCCTGACCGTCGTACAGCACACTGCCCGACACCGGACGGTCGAAGCCGATCAGCAGCCGCAGCAGCGTCGACTTGCCGCAGCCGCTCGGGCCGACCACCGCCACGAACTCGCCCGCCCGCACCTCGAAGGAGACGTCGTCCAGGACGAGCGGCCCGTCCTCGGAGTAGCGGAAGGACAGCCGCCGCGCCTCCAACGCCCCGGACAGCACACCGGGCCGGGTGCTCGCCGCGCGGACCTCGGGCGTCGCCGACAGGACCGGCCTGATCTCCTCGTACAGGGGCAGCGCGCCCACCAGCGACACGAACGCCCCCGTGAGCTGGGTGACCGAGGTCAGCAGCATGGTCACCGACGCGTTGAACGCCAGGAAGTCCGCCGCCGACATCGAACCCCGCGCCGGCCCGGCGAGCAGCATGAACATCAGCAGCGAGGTGACCGGGAGACAGACCGCGCCGAGCACCGCCGTGAGGTTCTTGATCCGCCCCACCCGCTGCTGGAGGTCACGGCTGCGCGCGAAGGCGTCCGCCCAGGCCGCGTACGCGTAGTTCTCGGCCGCCGCGACCCGCAGCTTCGGCAGCCCGCGCAGGGTCTGGAACGCCTGGTTGTTCAACCGGTTGGTGAGCACGACCAGCCGCCGCTGCCAGCGCACCTGCCACAGCCCGAGCCCCAGGAACACCCCCGCGATCAGCACCAGCACACCCAGCGCCGCCAGCGCCATCGGCACGCTGAACCACAGCAGCAGCCCCAGGTTCATCACCCCCACCGTCACCGACTGCGCGAGCACCGGACCGACCCCCGCCAGGAGCCGCCGGATCGCGCTGACGCCCATGGCGGCGGAGGCCAGTTCCCCGGTGGAACGGCCCGTGAAGAACCCGGTCGGCAGCCGCAGCAGCCGGTCCCACACCGCGGGTTGGAGCGTGGCCTCGATCCGGCCCTCAAGGCGCAGGATCGTCAGATTCTGGAGCAGCATGAACGCCGCCGCGACCACACTGGAGACCATGACCGCCAGACAGACCCGCACGATCAGGTCCGAGCGGGCCTGCGGCACGAACGCGCCGAGCACCTTGCCGGTCGCGATCGGCACCAGCGCGCCGATCGCCACCGTCACCAGCCCGCTCAGCACCAGCCGGATGACATCGCGTCGGGTGCCGCGCAGAGCGAACCGCATCAGCCCCAGCGGACCCAGCCCCCGATCGGGCAGCGGACGGTAGAACATCACACCGCGCGGCTCGAACTCCGCCGCGTTCGCCTTCCCGACCGATGTCTCCCGCCCCGTCGCCGGATGCACCGCCACATAGCCGCCCCGCCGCCACAGCAGCGCCACCGGCGCCCCGGACAGCGCCCGGTGCCCCACCAGCGGGCCCACGTCCTCCCGCCACCAGCGCCCGTCGAGCCGTACCGGGCGGGTGCGCAGCCGCGAGGCCAGCGCGATCCGCTCCACCGGATCCAGCCGGTCGCTCTCCGCGCCGCCCTGCGCCGGTTCGGCCAGCGTGATCCCCGCCGCACGGGCGACCAACCGGCAGGCGGCGTACGTGGCATCGGCGTCGGCCGCCGTCGCGCGCCGGGCGGAGGTGCCGCCGATCGCGGCGAGCAGCGTACGGTCCGCCGCGTCGCGCACCGCCTCACCGGCCCTGATCCCGGCCGCCGCCCGGGTCTCGTGGGTGCGCTCCACCTGCTCGATCCAGCGGTCCAGCGCGGTCAGCAGGCGGAACTGCTGATCGACCAGGCTCTGCCACAGCGCCGGGTCCATCAGCAGATCGGCGGCGGCCTCAGCGCCGTACAGCGCGCCGTACTGCACGCTGCCGGGCGGGACCTGCATCCAGAGCACATCGTCGTCGGCGGACACCTCCGCGGGCCGCTCGTCCGCCGTGGGCGCCTGGAACAGCACCGACAGGCCCCGGCCGACGCCCAGCGCGAGCGCGTACTCCAGCGCACTCGTCGTCGGGGGCACGTACTGCGGGGTGCCGTGGACGTCGTAGGCCCAGGTCTGGGTGGTCGCGGGCCGGTACAGCTCCCGCAGCCCGATCCGGCGCACCACACAGTCACGCGCCGGACGGGCGACCAGGGTGTGCCGGGGGCCGGTCACCGGGCCGAGCAGCAGGGAGCCCGCCTCCAGACGGCCCAGATGATGCCAGTGGCCCCGGGCCGCCGCGTCCACCGCGAACAGGTCCAGCGCGCCCGCCTCGACCAGCCACAGCACCTGCGGCCCCGCCAGGTCGAGCCGCTGATGACCGGCGGGGTCCAGCCGGGTGCCGGCCCCGCCCAGCGCCCCGAGCACCGGATCGCCCCCGCCGTCGGAGCCCTCGGACGTCATCTCACCGCTCCCTGACCAGCGCCGCGTACACACCGCCGCGCGCCACCAACTCCTCGTGCCGCCCGCGTTCCACGACCGAGCCGTGCTGGAGGACCACGATCTCGTCGCTGTCGCGCACGGTGCTCAGCCGGTGCGCGATCACCACACACGCGCACCCCCGGCGGCGCAGATTGTCCATCACCACCAGCTCGGTCTCCGCGTCCAGCGCACTGGTCACCTCGTCCAGCACGAGAATGCTCGGCCGGCGCACCAACGCCCGCGCGATCTCCAGCCGCTGGCGCTGCCCGCCGGAGAAGTTGCGGCCGTCCTGCTCGACCCGGCTGCGCAGACCGCCGGGCCGACGCATCACGACGTCGTACAGCGCCGCGTCGCGCAGCGCCGCCGCCACCGCGTCGTCCGGGATCGACGGGTCCCAGAGCGCCACGTTGTCCCGCACCGAGCCCTCGAACAGGAACACGTCCTGGTCCACGAAGGAGACGGACGCCGCGAGCGCGCCCCGCGGAATGTCCTCCAGCCGCCGCCCGTCGATCCGGATGACGCCCTCCCACGGCTGGTACAGGCCCGCGATCAGCCGGGACACCGTCGACTTGCCGCTGCCCGAACCGCCGACCAGCGCCACCTGCCGCCCCGGACCCACCGTCAGGTCGAAGCCGGTCAGCAGCGGCGGGTCCAGCGGGCTGTAGCCGAAGGAGACGTTCTCCAGCTTCACATGGCCGTGCAGCCGGCGCGTCGACTCCCCGCCGGTCCGCAGATGCAGCGGGTCGGCGCGGAAGTTCTCCACGTCCTTGAGCCGCGCCACGTCCGCCGCGAAGTCCTGGATCCGGCCCGCGACCGCGTTCAGCCGGGTCAGCGGCGCCGTGAACCGGGTCACCAGCGCCTGGAACGCCACCAGCAGCCCCACCGACAGATGCCCCTCGATGGCCCGCAGCCCGCCGATCCACAGGATCAGCGCGCTGTTGAGCATCGCGAGCGTCGGCGCCACCATGCCCAGCCAGGCGCTCGGCACCCCGAGCCGCTGCTGCTCCTCCAGCGTGGTGGCGTGCTGCCCGGCCCACTTGCGGAAGTAGCCGTCCTCGCCGCCGGTCGCCTTCATCGTCTCGATGAGCTGGAGCCCCGTGTAGGCGGTGTGCGTGAGCCGCGCGCTGTCCGCCCGCAGCTTGGCCGTACGGGTCGCCCGCAGCCGGACGACCACCCGCATGGCGACCAGGTTCAGCAGAGCCACGCCGATCCCGACGAAGGTCAGTTGTGGGTCGTAGGTGTAGAGCAGCCCGGCGTACAGCACCACGACCACCGCGTCCACGCCCGCCGCCGCGAGATCTCGGGACAGGGTCTCGGCGACGGCGTCGTTCGACTGGAGCCGCTGCACCAGGTCGGCCGGGCTGCGCTGGGCGAAGAAGGTGACCGGCAGCCGCAGCAGATGCCGGAGGAAGCGGGCGCTGGACAGCGTGGAGGAGATGATCCGGCCGTGCAGCAGATTCGCCTGCTGCAACCAGGTCAGCACCAGGGTGAACAGCACACACGCGCCCATCGACAGGAACAGCACATCCAGCGGCGAGGTCTGTCCGCCGATCAGGAACAGGTCGATGTACGTCCGGCTCAGCGCGGGCACCGCCGCACCCACCAGCACCAGCAGCAGACTCGCCAGCACGGCGACCGGGAGGGCGCCCGCGGTGCCCCGCAGCCGGGCGGGCAGCGCGCCCCACACCCCGGGCCTGCGCCCGCCGCGCGTGAAGCCGTCGCCCGGTTCCATGGTCAGCACGACCCCGGTGAAACTGCCGTCGAAGTCCTCCATGGGAACGAACCGGCGGCCCTTGCCGGGGTCGTTGACGAAGACGCCGCGGCGGCCGAGGCGGCGGCCCATGCCGTCGTAGACGACGTAGTGGTTGAACTCCCAGAAGAGCACGGCCGGCGCGGGTACCTCAGCGAGCGCGGTCAGGTCCATCTGCATGCCCTTGGCGGTGAGGCCGTACCCGCGCGCGGCTTTCAGCAGATTACCGGCGCGTGATCCGTCGCGGGAGACTCCGCAGGCGACGCGCAGTTCCTCCAGCGGGACATGCCGGCCGTGGTGTGCGAGCACCATCGCGAGGGACGCGGCACCGCACTCGACGGCCTCCATCTGGAGCACCGTCGGGGTCCGCACGGACCGTCCCCGGGCCTTCGGCACCTTGCGCGCGGGGGGCGCGGCCCGGCGCCTGCTCCTCGTCCCCCGGGTGGTGGTCACGGCGACTCCTGGGCGCTCACGGCAGCAGCCAATCGACGGGGCGCTGATCGGCCAGCCGGACGGAGCCCGAGGCCATGGTCATGGTGGTGAGCGGGTACGGCGGTCCCTCGGCCGTCGACCACCGGTATCCGCTCCTGGTGCCGGCCGCCTTGTCGAGCCGTACCGTGACGGCGACCGGGCGGCCCTTCTCGGTGAACTGCTCGCCGAGTCTGCTGTCGCCGAGGAACGCGCCGATCTGCCGGGCCGACCGAGGCGTGCGGGCCACCGACTCCACCCGGCCGCGCAGCACCCCGTACTCCTGGGCCGGCACGGTCTGCACGGTGAGGTCGACCGAGGTGCCGGTCTCGATGGACGCGGCGTTCTCGGCGGGGACGTACACGGTGGCGTACAGCGGGTCGTCGGCGCGGGCACCCTTCTCCACGGCGGCGATGTCCGCCCCGGTGGTGACGATCTGGCCGACGGTCGCGGCGAGCGCGGTCAGCCGGCCGGCGGCCACCGTACGGACCTGGCTCTCGCCGTCCGCCGTACGGACGGTGAGGACGGGGGCGTCGGCGGGGAGCCACTCGCCCTCCTTCGCGAGGATCTCCGTCACCTGACCGGCGACGGGGCTCTGGAGGACGTAACTGCCCCGGCCGTGGGTGAGGACGGCGGGGGCGCTGACCGTCGAGGTGACCGAACCGGTCACCGCCCACACGGCGGCGGCGGCCAACGCCGCGACGGTCACCGACAGCACGAGCCGGCCCTCGGGACGGGCCAGCCGTACCGGCAGGTCCAGCTCGTCGGGGGACTGGAGCTTGGTGAGGGCCTGTCGGCGGAACTGCACGGATCTTCCCTCACCGGAGGACACGGAGGACGCGGAGGACGCGGAGGACGCAGGAGACGGCGGGCGGCCCGGTGGGGCGCGGGCGGCCCGGGGGTCCCGGAGCCGGGATGACGGCTCCGGGACCGGATGGCACGACGGGTCGGGTCAGAGACCGGCGACCAGGTTGGTGACCGGGGCGGTGTTCAGCCCGGTGGCACCCTCGACGGTGCCCACCACCGTGTCGACCACGCCGGAGACCGGGGCGATGTCGTCCACCGCGCCCGTGAGGGTGCCGACGGCGTTGACCGACAGGCCACCGGAGACGCTGTCCAGCTCGGCGTCGGAGATCTCGACGGTCTCGACCTGGGGGGTGGAGTTCATGATGGAACTTCCCTTCGTATGGATCTTCGTCAAGGGGGAGCGGCCCCCTCCGGGGACAGCCGGGCGGCCGTGCACGCAGATGCTCGGTGCCCGTCGCAAGGACGCTGTCGCGGTCCCTGCGGTGCGATGGATCAAAGCACGCGCCGTCCGCACGGCTCCACTCAAACCCCTGTCCCACCAGGGCACTTGAGACCAGGCGGTGACCGGCCCGGCACGGTCGGGCACGCCTTGGTGGCGACTTCTTCACAGGGCTCGACCGCCGGGTGCGGCCTCCACCGCGGACCGGGCGCGGCGAATCCGGCACTCCGGTCGCAACGGACGGGCGGGGGCGTGCGGAATTGTGCAGAAGCCCAGGTTGCGGTGACCCCGCTGGGCATCCGATGTGCAGATTCACCGACCGGGGGAGCCGGGCCCGCGACATCGGCGGTGCGTGGCCGGGTGAACGCGGAACGTGGCCGCCCTGGACCCTTGTCGGGCCGCGGAGAAATCCGACGGCGGATTTCGGCCGCCGACTCCCTCGGGTGTGAGAGGAATTGAACGGCCCCGACGCCCTTTGCGTACGAGTGGCCATTCAAGACTCCCCGTCCGCCGCCGTCGCGCCGGGCGGAACTGTGCCCAGGAGGAACGAAGTTGACTCACAAGAGAACCCCGAAGCGCAAGGCCGCGATCGCGGCGAGCAGTGTCGTCGTGATCGGAGCGGCGGCCGTCCTGCTGCCGCACGCCAACGCCTCGCAGGACGGAGCGTCGGACCCGCCGACGCCCCGGACCCTCAAGGCGCAGGACGCCTCCGTGCTCGCCACCCGCGTCGCCAGAGACCTCGGCGCGGCCTTCGCCGGCTCCTATTACGACGAAGGTGAACGGCAACTCGTGGTGAATGTCGCCGGGTACGACGACAGGCTCGTGGACCGGGCCGAGAAGGCCGGCGCGGCCGTTCGGGAGGTGGACAACAGCACCGCCGAACTCATGTCCGCCGCCAGGACGCTGAGGAGCGAGGCGACCATCCCCGGCACCTCGTGGGCCGTCGACCCGCGCACCAACAAGCTCCGCGTCACGGCCGACAGCACGGTCACCGGCGAGCGCTGGGACGTGCTGGAGTCGACCGTCCAGCGCCTCGGCCACGGCATGGCCACCCTGAAGAAGTCGTCCGGCACCTTCAGGACCTTCCTCTCCGGCGGCGACGCCATCTTCGCCGGAGAGGCCCGGTGTTCCGTCGGCTTCAACGTCACCGCGAACGACGGCACCCCCGCCTTCCTCACCGCCGGACACTGCGGGGAGGTCGGCGAGCAGTGGTCCGAGACCCTGGGCGACGCCCCCGTCGCCACCGTCGAGCAGTCCGTCTTCCCCGGGACGGGTGACCACGCGCTCGTCACGTACGACGACCCGGGCACCCAGGCGCCGAGCGAGGTCGACCTGGGCGACAGGACGGTCCCGATCACCCAGGCCGCCGATGCTGTCGTCGGCCAGCCGGTTTTCCGGATGGGCAGCACGACCGGCCTCTTCGACGGTCAGGTCCTCGGCCTCAACGCCACCGTCAACTACCCGGAGGGCACCGTCACCGGTCTCATACAGACCGACGTCTGCGCCGAACCCGGCGACAGCGGCGGCTCACTGTTCACCCGGGAGGGCCATGCCGTCGGCCTCACCTCGGGGGGCAGCGGCGACTGCACGGCGGGCGGGGAGACCTTCTTCCAGCCCGTGACGGCGGCGCTGGCGGAGGTGGGCGCCACCCTGGGCACCGGGGGCGACGGCGGTGCCGGCGAGGGCGATCAGGGTGCCGCCGGGGGAGGCGCGGGGGCTGACGGAGACGCCTCCGGCGCGGACGGTCCGCCGCAGGCCGATCGCTACTGAGACCGATCGGCCCCGACTCCGCCCCCCTGACCCGGTCCCATTGACCCGATCCCATTGACCCGGTCCCCCCGGCCCCGGTCGCACGGACCTGGTCCCCCCGGCCCCGGTCGCACGGACCTGGTCCCCCCGGCCCCGGTCGCACGGACCTGGTCCCCCCGGCCCCGGTCGCACGGACCTGGTCCCCC
>NZ_JBIVUE010000003.1:476287-686927 GCF_044757045.1 Streptomyces sp. NPDC091377
CGGCCCCGGTCCCACGGACCTGGTCCCCCCGGCCCCGGTCCCACGGACCCGTTCCCCCCGACCCGGTCGCACGGACCCGGTCCCCTTGACCCGGTCCCCCTGACGCGCACCCCACTGACGCGCAGCCACCGACCCGCGCCCCACCGCGGGTCGGTGGACCGGTCCGGTCCGGCCCTTCGGCGGAAGGGCCGGGCCACTCACCGTCTGCCCGGTCCCGCGGGCCGGGTCAGCCGGTGGCCCGCAGCAGGAGCAACGCCACATCGTCCGGCCGCTCCCCCTCGTACCCGCCCCGCCCCATCAGCACCTCGGCCAGTTCGTCCAGCGGCAGAGCGCCCGCGCGGCCGAGCCGGTCGCCCAGATCGGCGAGGGCGTCCTCGATGTCTACCTCCGGGGACTCGACCAGCCCGTCCGTGTAGAGCACCAGCACCGAACCCGGGGCCAGTTCGACCTCCGTCGTCGGATAGACCGCCTCGGCGTCGACGCCGAGCAGCGGACCGCCCGGCACATTCAGCACCTCCACCTGGCCGTCGGGGTGTCTGAGCAGCGGCGGCGGATGACCGGCCCGCGCCATCACGGCCCGCCCGCTCACCGGGTCGAGCCGCAGATACAGACAGCTCGCGAACAGGTCCGAGCCCAGCTCGATCAGCAGCCGGTTGGTGCTGCGCATCACCTCGTGCGGCGGCTGCCCGACCGTCGTGTAGGCGCGTACGGCGGTCCGGATCTGCCCCATCAGCCCCGCCGCCGTCACGTTGTGCCCCTGTACGTCACCGATCACGGCCGCCGCCGCGCCCGCCGCCGGGACCAGGTCGTAGAAGTCGCCGCCGATGTCCATCCCCCGGGTGCCCGGCAGGTAGCGGGCCGCTGCGTCGACACCGGGCAGCGGCGGCAGCGAGTGCGGCAGGAGCGCGGCCTGGAGTCCGTGCGCGAGCTGGTGCTTGGCGTCGTAGAGCTGGGCCCGTTCCAGCGCGAGCGCGATCATTCCGCTCAGGCTGGTCAGCACGGTCCGCTCCTCGGCTTGGAACTGGTGCGGTTCGGCGTACGCCAGCACACAGGTGCCCACCGGGCGGCCGGAGGCGATCAGCGGGAGATAGGCCCAGGCCGCGAAGCCGTCGGGGGTGTACTGCCGTGCCGGGTACAGCCGCTCCAACTGCTCGCGGGACTCGAAGAACGCGGGCACCGCGCTGTTGAGCGCCTGCACGCCCGGGGTCGGCTCGGACAGCGGGGTCCCGTCGAAGCGCTCCACGATGTGCGCGTTGCGGTAGCCGCGATGACCCAGCACCCGCATCCGGCCCGCGCGCGCGGTGAGCAGGACGACGGCCTGGGCGCCCACGGCCGGGACCACCTCGTCCGCCACCAGTTGCAGCATGTCCCGCACGGTCGCCGCCTCCGTCAGGGATCCGGCCAGGCTGAGCACCTGCGAGATGGAGACCAGCCGGGGCGGGGTGCCCTGCTCGCCGGCCCCGGAGCGCGACGCCTCCGCCGCCTCGTGCGCCCGGCTGATCCGCACACTCAGCCCGCTGCGGTCCGGATACAGCTGGAACGACAGCCAGTCCTGGGGCGGGCGCAGCGCGGCGAACGAGGTGCTGCGCTGACTGATCAGCGCCGCCCGGTAGCGGTCCTCGTACACCGGGTCGTTGAGCCAGGGCACCGACGCCCACAACGGGGTGCCCAGCAGGCGGGGCACCGGCACCCCGATCAGCTCGGCCGCCGCCGCGTTGGCGAAGTCGACCCGGCCGTGCAGATCCAGCGAGCACAGACCGTAGGGCAGCCGTGACGCCATCCGCTCCGCCTCCACCGGGCGGGGCGTTCCGGTGGCTCCGTCCAGGAGCTGGGTGCCCCACAGATCGGGTTCGGGCACCACGGGCCGGCCCTCGGCGGCGAGCCGCTCCAGGTGCAGCGCGAGCCGTCCGCAGGCCCGCGTGAGGTGGTCCCGCTCCCGCTCGGAGGGCCCCTGGGTGCGCGACCCCGGCCAGGCCACGAACACCGCCCCGTACACCGCGGTGTCGGTGGCGACCGGCAGCGCCGCCACCGCGAAGGGGTACGGCAGCACCACCGAGATCCGGGGGTAGCGGCTGGCCATGTCCTCCTCGCCGCTCACCCACACCAGTCGGCGTTCGCGCACCGCGTCCGCGACCGGGATCGGCGCGCTCAGCCCGACCCGCTCCCACGGTGCCGCGAAGTCTCGCGGCAGCCCCGCCATCACCGCCATCTCCAGCACCGGCTGGTCCTCCGCGAGCAGATACACCGCGCCGGAGTGCGCCTCGGTGCCCTCCATCATCTCGATGAGGGCGAGCGACAGCGGCGGCCGTCCGGCCGGGCCTCCCGGCCGTCCGGAAGGCTGCCCGTCGGACATGCCGACCACCTCCCTCGACCGGTCGCTTAACGGGTCCCCAGGAAACAAATCTCTCCCGAGGAGGTCCGCGGCGCACGGCGAGCGGACAGGGCACCGGGTGCGGCGGCGGTACGGCAGTGGTCGTGCCCTGCGGAGAGGAGCTGAACCGAGCCACGAACCCCTATGATCGACATTATCGAACAGACGTTCCTATTGGGGTACGTCCGCGCGTCGGGCGGACGCCCCCGCGTCAACCTGGCTCCCCGGAGCGACCCCGTCGCCGCGAGGCCCGCGGGCCCGGTCGCGGACCGAAGCGGAATCCCGCCTGTCAGCCGCTTCCTGAAGGTGACGATACGGGAAACAGCAGTCGGAATGGAGTGATACGGAACCACAACGGAGCCTCTCCATTCCGGCCGTTCGGCGGCTATGGTGTGCCAGATGAAGGCACTTGTGCTGTCCGGCGGCGCCGGAACACGCCTGCGGCCCATCACGCACACCTCGGCCAAGCAACTCGTCCCGGTCGCCAACAAGGCCGTGCTGTTCTACGGCCTGGAATCCCTCGCGGAGGCCGGGATCACCGAGGCGGGCGTGGTCGTCGGCGACACGGCGGAGGAGATCCAGGACGCCGTCGGCGACGGGTCGACATTCGGCCTGCGGATCACCTACATCCCGCAGGAGCGCCCGCTCGGACTGGCCCACGCGGTGCTGATCGCCCGGGACTTCCTCGGTGACGACGACTTCGTGATGTACCTCGGGGACAACTTCGTCATCGGCGGCATCACCGATCTCGTGGACGAGTTCCGCACCCACCGCCCCGACGCCCAGATCCTGCTCACCCGGGTCGCCGACCCCCGTGCCTTCGGTGTGGCCGAACTCGGGCCCTCCGGGCAGGTCGTGCGCCTGGAGGAGAAGCCCGAACACCCCAAGAGCGATCTCGCCCTCGTCGGCGTGTACCTGTTCACCCCGCTGATCCATGAGGCGGTACGGGCCATCGCCCCCTCCTGGCGCGGCGAACTGGAGATCACCCACGCCCTCCAGCACCTCCTCGACAGCCGCGCCGACGTCCGCTCCACCGTCATCCACGGCTACTGGAAGGACACCGGCAACGTCGCGGACATGCTGGAGGTCAACCGGACCGTCCTGGAGGGCCTGGAGCGGCGGATCGACGGCGAGGTGGACGCGACCTCCGAGACCGTGGGCAGGGTCGTCGTCGAGGAGGGCGCGAAGGTGGTCGACTCCCGGGTGGTGGGCCCGGCGGTGATCGGCCGCGGCACCCTCGTGGAGAACTCCTACGTCGGCCCGTTCACCTCCGTCGCCGAGAACTGCCGGATCAAGGACAGCGAGCTGGAGTTCTCCATCGTGCTGCGCGACTCCTCCATATCCGGGGTCGGCCGGATAGAGAGCTCCCTGATCGGCCGGCACGTCGAGGTCACCCCGGCCCCGGCCGTGCCCAGCGCCCACCGGCTCGTGCTCGGCGACCACAGCAAGGTGCAGATCCGCGCCTGAGGCCCGCCCCCCTTGTGCTGCCGACGTCCGCGCAGGCCGGAACCACCCGCAGTCCCAGCCATACCTCACCAAGGTGCAGACCCCTCCATGAACCTCCTCGTCACCGGCGCCGCCGGGTTCGTCGGCTCCACGTACGTCCGCGGGCTGCTGGCCCGGCGCGGCGGGCCGCGGGTCACGGTGCTCGACTCCCTCACCTACGCCGGGAACCGGGAGAACCTGCCCGACAGCCACCCCCGGCTGGAGTTCGTCCACGGCGACATCTGCGACGCGCCCCTGGTCGACACCTTGACGGCCCGCGCCGACCAGGTCGTCCACTTCGCCGCCGAGTCCCATGTGGACCGGTCGATACACGGCGCCGGCGCGTTCGTCCGCACCAATGTGATGGGCACCCAGACCCTGCTCGACGCGGCCCTGCGGCACCGGGTGGACACCTTCGTCCAGGTCTCCACCGACGAGGTCTACGGCTCCATCAAGACCGGTTCCTGGCCCGAGGAACACCCGCTGCGGCCCAGCTCACCGTATTCCGCGTCCAAAGCCTCGGCCGATCTGCTCGCCCTGGCCTACCATCACACCCACGGCCTGGACGTACGCATCACCCGCTGCTCCAACAACTACGGGCCGCACCAGTACCCGGAGAAGGTCATCCCGCTGTTCATCACCAATCTGCTGGAAGGCAAGAAGGTCCCGCTGTACGGCGAGGGCCTCAACGTCCGCGACTGGCTGCACGTCGAGGACCACTGCCACGGCATCGACCTGGTGCGCACCAAGGGACGCCCCGGCGAGATCTACAACATCGGCGGCGGCACCGAGCTGACCAACAGGGAACTGACCTCCGTGATACTGGAGATCTGCGGGGAGGGCTGGGACATGGTCGAGAACGTCGCCGACCGCAAGGGCCACGACCTGCGCTACAGCGTCGACTGGACCAAGGCCCGCACCGAACTCGGCTACCGCCCCCTCCACGACTTCGAGACCGGCCTCGCCACCACAGCCGCCTGGTACCGCACCCACCGCACCTGGTGGCGCCCCCTCAAGGAACGCGTGGGGCAGCCGTGAACCGCCCCATCACTGTCCCCGCGCAGGACCGGGGGCGCTACCGCCCTCGGCCCCGCGCATGCCCGGAAGAACCGCCAACGATCCGCGAGGAGTGCACCGCGTGAACCGCCACGAGTTCCTGCGGGGCCTGCACAAGGCCACCGCCAACCGCAACTACCTGGAGATCGGCGTCAACGACGGCCGCAGCCTCACGCTGTCGAGGGTGCCCAGCATCGCCATCGACCCCGCCTTCAAGGTGGTCACGGAGATCAGGGCCGACGTCCACCTGGTCCGCGCCACCAGCGACGCCTTCTTCGCCAGGGACAATCCGCTCGGCCACCTCAAGGGCGGCCGGCACCCGCTGCGCAACCTCGCCCGGGGCCGCAGCCCGATCGGTCACTGGCGCCGGACGACGCTCGACCTCTCCTTCATCGACGGCATGCACCTGTTCGAATATGCCCTGCGTGACTTCATGAACGTCGAGAAGCACTCGGACTGGGCCAGCGTCATCGTGCTGGACGACATGCTGCCGCGCAGCATCGACGAGGCCGCCCGCGACCGGCACACCAACGCCTGGACCGGCGATGTCTACAAGATCGTGGAGATCCTCGCCCGGCACCGCCCCGACCTGGTGATGGTCCTGGTCGACACCCAGCCCACCGGTCAGCTCATGGTCTTCGGCGCCGACCCCGAGAACACCGTGCTGCACGACAAGTACGACGAGATCATGGCGGAGTTCGAGGTGCCCGACCCGCAGAAGGTGCCCGAGTCGATCCTGGACCGGGTCCACGCGGTCCGTGCCGAGGATCTGCTCTCCGCCCGCTTCTGGGGCCCCCTCGCCCGCGCCCGCAACATCGGCGCCGGCCGCACCCGCGGCCTGCCCCCGCTGCGCCGCGCCCTGGAGGAGTTCGCGGTCAACCGCTGACCGAGGCCGCCCTCCGAGGCCCGTCGGACGCGGCAGACCGGACGGCCCGCACCTCCGGACTGCCGCGCCCGGGCACCGACCCCTCGCACCGGTCCGCTCCTCGCCTCACCCGGCCCCCGGCCCCCCGCCCCGCTCCAGGTGGTGGATGGTGCCCCCCGTCGCCGTCAGTGGGGTGCCCGTACCGCCCCAGCGCAGGGCGATGATCTCGGCCGCGACGGACACCGCGACCTCCTCGGGGGTACGGGCGCCCAGGTCGAGCCCGACCGGTGAGCGCAGGCGGGCCAGTGCGGCGGGCGTCAGCCCGGCCTCGACCAGGCGCGCGGTCCGGTCGTCGTGGGTACGGCGGCTGCCCATCGCCCCGACGTAGGCCGCCGGGCGGCGCAACGCCTCCTCCAGCAGCGGCACGTCGAACTTCGGCTCATGGGTCAGCACACAGATCACCGTCCGCTCATCGGTGTCGGTGCCGCGCAGATAGCGGTGCGGCCAGTCCACGACCACCTCGACCCCCGCCGGGAACCGCTCCGGAGTCGCGAACACCGCCCGTGCGTCGCACACCGTCACCCGGTAGCCCAGGAAGGCCCCGAGCCGGGCCACCGCCGCCGCGTAGTCGATCGCGCCGAACACCAGCATCCGCGGCGGCGGCGCGAACGAGTGCAGAGACACCACCACGGAGTCCTCACGCCGCTCCCCGCGCGGCCCGTAACGCCGTACGCCCGTGGCGCCCAGGGCGAGTTCCCCGCGCGCGTCGGCGGTCACCGCCACGTCCAGCCCCGGCGTGCCCAGCGACCCGGCGACCGCGTCCGGCCACACCGCGAGCGCCGCCCCGCGCGGCGCCGGGCCCCCGGTCACCGTCGCCACGGTCACCGGCCGCCCCTCGGCGACGGACCGGGCCACCGCCCCGAAGCCGGGATCCCGCTCCCGCGTCACCGGCCGGACCAGCACCGTGATCTCACCCCCGCAGGTCAGCCCCACCGCGAACGCGTCGTCGTCGCTGTACCCGAAGGTCTCCAGGCGGGCCTCGCCGCGCGCCACCACCTCCCGCGCCAGCTCGAACACCGCCCCCTCCACACACCCCCCGGACACACTGCCCACGACCACGTCGCCGGGGCCCACCGCCAGCGCCGCACCCGGATCGCGCGGCGCGCTGCCGCTCACCCCGACCACCGTGGCCAGCCCGAACGGCGCTCCGTCCGCGTACCAACGGCTGAGCGCCGGGAGAATCTCACGCACCCCTGCTCCCCTCGTCCACGTCTGTGACTCTAGGACGCCATCCCGAGGACGGCGAGCGCTCCGGAGCAGCAGTGGTTGAACGTTAATCCATTGCCGGGTGAGCCGGGTCTCTGATCGACTGCCGGAGTCCACGACCCCTCCCGCGCAGGAGCCCTCATGCGAGCACCGTTCATGTCCCCCCAGGCTGAAATCGCCCCCTTCGTGAAGGACATGGACCTCGGTGCACTTGCTCAATCTCGGGATTCTCGCGCACGTCGACGCAGGTAAGACCAGCCTCACCGAACGGCTGCTGCACTCCGCCGGAGTGATCGACACCGTCGGCAGCGTCGACGCCGGCAGCACCCGGACCGACACGCTCGCCCTGGAACGGCAGCGCGGCATCACCATCAAGGCCGCCGTCGTCTCGTTCCCGGTCGGCGAGATCACGGTCAACCTCATCGACACCCCGGGCCACCCGGACTTCATCGCCGAGGTCGAACGCGTCCTCGGCGTGCTCGACGGCGCCGTCCTCGTCGTCTCCGCGGTCGAGGGCGTCCAGGCCCAGACCCGCGTCCTCATGCGCACCCTGCGCCGCCTCGGCATCCCCACCCTGATCTTCGTCAACAAGATCGACCGCAGGGGCGCGCGCTACGACGACGTCGTACGGGCCGTCGCCGAACGGCTGACCGCGTCCGTGGTGCCCATGGGCACGACCACCGGCCTCGGCACCCCCGACGCCTCCTTCAGCCCGGGCCTCCGCCCGGCCGCCCTCGACGTGCTCACCCGGTACGACGACGACCTCCTCGCCGCCTACGTCGACGGCGAGGTCCACCCCGCCCGGCTCCGCAAGGCCCTCATCGACCGCACCCGGCAGGGCAGCGTCCACCCGGTCTACGCCGGGTCGGCCGTCACTGGCGCCGGGGTGGACGCCCTCGTCCGGGGCATCGAGGAACTGCTCCCCGCCGCCGACGGCGATCCGACAGGCCCCGTCTCGGGCACCGTCTTCAAGGTCGAGCGCGGCCCGGCCGGGGAGAAGGTGGCGTACGCCCGGTTCTTCTCCGGCACCCTGCGCACCCGCGACCGGATCCCCTTCGGCACCACCGGACAGCACGGCAAGGTCACCGCCATCAGCGTCTTCGACGGCGGCACGGACACCCGCCGCGACGAGGTGGAGGCGGGCCGGATCGCCCTGCTCCGGGGACTGCCCGACATCCGTGTCGGCGACTCCATCGGCACCCCGCGCACCACCCGGGGCCACCAGTTCGCCCCGCCCACGCTGGAGACCGTCGTCGTCCCCGGCCGGGACACCGACCGGCGCCACCTCCACCAGGCCCTCACCCAACTCGCCGAGCAGGACCCCCTGATCGGCCTGCGCCACGACGAGACCCGCCGGGAGACCTCCGTCTCGCTCTACGGCGAGGTACAGAAGGAGGTGCTCCAGGCGACCCTCGCCGCCGAGTACGGCCTCGACGTCACCTTCCGCGGGACGACCCCGCTGTGCATCGAGCGCCCGTCCGGCTCGGGAGCCGCCTTCGAACTGATCGACAAGGACCCCAACCCCTTCCTCGCCACGGTCGGCCTGCGGGTCGACCCGGCACCCGTCGGCAGCGGCGTCGCCTTCCGCCTGGAGGTCGAGCTGGGCTCGATGCCGTACGCCTTCTTCCGGGCGGTCGAGGACACCGTCCGCGAGAGCCTCGGGCAGGGACTGTGCGGCTGGGCGGTCACCGACCTGACGGTCACCATGACCCACTCCGGCTACTACCCCCGGCAGAGCCACGCCCACCAGGGCTTCGACAAGAGCATGTCCAGCACCGGCTACGACTTCCGCGGTCTCACCCCGCTGGTCCTCGCCGACGCCCTGCGCCGCGCGGGCACCCAGGTCCACGAACCGATGCACCGCTTCCACCTGGAGGTTCCCGCCGACACCCTGGGCGCGCTGCTCCCGGCCCTCACCGCCCAGCGGGCCGTGCCCGAGAGCACCGACACCCGAGGCCCCCTCGCCCACGTGGAAGGTGTCGTCCCGGCGGCCCGCGTCCACGCGCTGGAACAGCAACTGCCTGGCCTCACCCGGGGCGAGGCCGAGTGGGAGAGCGCCTTCGACCACTACGCCGCCGTCCTCCACGGAACCGTCCCGCGACGGCCGCGCACGGACCACAACCCGCTGAACCGGAAGGAGTACCTGCTGAGCGTCATGCGACGGGTCGGCGGCTGAGCAGCCGACCGGCCGAGCACCTGGGCACCGAGGGCGGGTAGCCGACGGGCGCCCGTCCTCGCCGCCGCAGCCCGGTCGTCAGGCCGCCCCGCTCACCTGCCGTGGCACCGCAGATGCCGACGGCGCCGCGCCGGGACCGTCCGCGGGGTGCCGCGGCGGGCCGCCGCCCGGACCAGCGCGCGCAGCACGGCCGCCCGGACCAGACGGTTCGCCACGGGGGAGCGGTGAGGGTGCCCGATCCCGGCCCGGGTCGAGAAACTCCAGGTCAGACGGGTGTCAACGCGGAAATGGGGCATGCTTCTCCCTTCCTCCACTTTCCTCGACTTTCCTCCACCTGCCGCGGCACACCGCCGCCCACCACCTACCTCTGTGTCTCCTCGTCCCAAGCCTGGACCATGGTCTGGGCGGTGATCCTGCCGTCCTCCAGCAGCAGCATCGACTCGGACAGCACCCGCACACCGTCGGCGTACTCGCACGACTCGGTGAACGCGGCCCGGTCGCCCTGTACGACACACTCCTCCAGCTTGTGGGTCATGTCGCGGTGATAGACGTCGTCCAGCATCGCGCTGATCTCGTCCCGGCCGTGCAGCACCTTGGGGTGGCTGGGCTGGCTCACCCGGTCCACGACACGGACCTCCGCGTCGTCGGCGTACAGCGCGAGCAGGGTGTTCGGATGGCCCTCGATACCCCGGCGCAGTGTCTCGGCGTCGAAGACGGGGCTTGGCGCGGTACCCATCGTGACCTCCTTCGGGAACCGCGGCCCGGCGGGGGGACGGGCCACGGCGGGCCTCTCCTACGAGCCTCCCCCGCGTACCGGGGCTCGGCAAACGCGGCCGGGCGGGAGAGGGGCCGGGACACTGGTCCGGGGGGTGCGCCTGTCGGGTGAGGAGGGCGCGGCGGCCGTGTCCGGACCGGGCCGTGCGCGTTGCTGATGACATGATCTCAACTCGTCGTATCCTCGCCGCCGCCTGTCTCGCCGTGGGGGCCGCCGGTCTCGCCGTACCGCAGGCGAGCGCGGCCGGCGCGGACACCCAGAGCGATGGCAAGCTGAACCCGGTCACCGTGCTCGACTCGCTGACCGTGAGTGACATTCCGGCCGAGCACCAGGCCGCCGTCCCGCGCCCCTCAGAACAGCTCTCCGAGCTGAACAAACTGTCCGACCTCAACCAGTTCAGCGAGCTGTACCAGCTCACCGATCTGGTCGCCCCGCTGACCGGTCTGGTGCCCTCCGTCAGCTGACCGGGGCGCTCACGGCGCCGCTATCGCCCCCCGGAGACCGCCGTCGGGGGCGACCGGGCCCGGGACACCGTCTCCGTCGGGGACCGTCGGCTCCGTCGACGCGAGGAACTGGGTGGCCGCCAGCTCCGCGTACAGCGGATCGGCGGCCACCAGCTCTTGGTGGGTGCCCACCGCGCGGACCCGGCCCGCGTCCATCACCACGATCCGGTCCGCCATCGTCACCGTCGACAGCCGATGGGCCACCACCAGCACCGTCGTCGTCCGGGCCACCTCCGCGACCGTGTCCCGCAGCGCCGCCTCGTTCACCGCGTCCAGCTGCGAGGTCGCCTCGTCCAGAAGCAGCAGCCTCGGGCTGCGCAGCAACGCGCGGGCGATCGCGACCCGCTGACGCTCCCCGCCGGACAGCTTCGTCCCGCGATGCCCCACCAGCGTCTCCAGGCCCTCCGGCAGCCGGCCCACCAGCCCGTCCAGGCGGGTCGTCCTCAGCACCTGCGCCAGCCGCCCGTCGTCCGCCTCCGGATTGCCCAGCAGCAGATTCTCCCGCAGAGACCCCGACAGCACGGGCGCGTCCTGTTCGACATAGCCGATCGAGGAACGCAGCCGGGGCAGATCCCACTGCGCCACATCCAGACCGTCCAGCAGGATCACCCCCGCCTCGGGGTCGTAGAACCGCTCGATCAGCGAGAACACCGTGGTCTTCCCCGCTCCCGACGGACCGACGAACGCCGTCATGCCCTGGGCCGGCACCTCGAAGCTCACCCCGTGGTGGACCGGGGGCAGATCGTCGGCGTAGCGGAAGCGGACGTCCTGGAAGGACACGGCGGCGGGCTCCGTGCCGGGAACCGGGGACGAGGAGGCCGTGGAGCGGGGTTCGGCGGGCAGGCTCAGGGCCTCCTGGATCCGGGCCAGGGCGGCTGAGCCCGTCTGGTACTGGGTGATCGCGCTGACCACGTCCTGGATCGGCGCCATCAGATAGAAGACGAAGAGCAGGAACGCCACCAGCGTGCCCACGTCCACCGCGCCGGTCGCCACGCGCGCCCCGCCCACCGCGAGCACGGTGATGAAGGCGATCTGCATCGCCAGCCCGGCCGTGTTCCCCGCCGCGGCCGACCACTTGGCCGCGCGCACGCTCTGCTGCCAGGACTCCTCGGCCGCCCGGTGCAGGGTCTCCTCCTCGCGGTGCTCCGCGCCGGACGCCTTCACCGTGCGCAGCGCGCCCAGCACCCGCTCCAGCGAGGCGCCCATCACCCCGACGGCGTCCTGGGCCCGTCTGCTGGCCCGGTTGATGTGCGGCACGATCACCCCGAGCACCACACCCGCGCCGAGGATCACGGCCAGGGTGACCCCGAGCAGCACCGGATCGACCACCCCCATCATCACCACCGTCGCGACCAGGGTGAGACCGCCCGTGCCGAGACCGACGAGGGAGTCCGTGGTGACCTGGCGCAGCAAGGTGGTGTCGGAGGTGATGCGGGCCATCAGATCGCCGGGCTCGCTGCGGTCGACCGCCGATATCCGCAGCCGCAGCAGATACGAGGACAGGGTGCGCCGGGCGCCCAGCACCACCGACTCCGCGGTGCGCTGGAGCACGTACGAACCCAGCGCTCCCAGCGCCGCGTTGGCGACGACCAGGGCGGACATGGCGATCAACGCGCCCGTGATCGCCCGGTCGTGGGAGAGGTCGTCGATCAGTTCCCGGGCGACCAGCGGCAGCATCAGCCCGGTCGCCCCCGTCACGAGCGAGAGCAGCGCGCCGCCGAGCAGTGTCCATCGATGCGGCCGTACATAGCCCATGAGCATCCGCCACGGGGGTGTGGCTGTCTCGGTCTGCGCGCTGCTCAACGGTGCTCCTTCGAACAGGTCCGACGGTGCTTGTCAGCGTACGGGGAGCCACTGACAACGGGCCGTCGCTTTCTGCCCGCCGGCCGGGACCCGCCCTCGCGGCCGGCCGTTGCGCCGCCTGCCCGGTCGGGTACCCGGCGTCACCGTGTGCTCTCCGGCGCCGACGCGCGTGCCGCCAGGGCCTCCAGCGTGGCCTCCAGGTCGGCGGGGCGCGGCCGGTTGTGCGGCAGCTTCGAGAGCAGCGCGGCCATGCCGCAGGTGCCCGAGACCGCGGAGAAGACCAGACCGCCCGCGACGCCCGCGGAGAGCAGCAGCCAGGCCGGGTGCGCGAGGCTCAGCCCGAGCCCGGCCAGGACCAGGGTGCCGGCGGTGAAGCGGACCTGACGGTCCATGGGCCACACCCCGGGACCGCCCGAGGCGGGGCGGCCGAGCGCGAGGCCGCGCCGGGACCAGTCGGCGGTGCCGCCGGTCAGGGTCATGGCCCGGATGCCCGCTCCGGCCAGGGTGGCGCAGGCGTTCGCCGAGCGGGCCCCGGAGGCGCAGACGACGAGGAGGTCGCCACGGAGCGCGCGAAGCGCGGGGAGCGCGCGGTCGAGCTGGTCCAGGGGGACGTTGAGGGCGCCGGGCAGATGGCCGGAGGCGTACTCGCCGGGCGTGCGGACGTCGAGGACGGTCAGCTCGGCGAGCCGGGTGTGGGCCTGGTCGGCGTCGAGGGCGAGGTGAGTGCTCATGACGGGATGGGTTCCTTCTTGCGGAGGGATGGTCCGAGGGGGAGGTAAAATACCCCCAAGGGTATATGGAGGAGTGATCGTGGAGCTTCGGTTCGAAGGTGATGAGCTCAAGTCGGTGCTGAACCGGCTGCGCCGGGCGCAGGGGCAGATCTCCGGAGTGATCCGGATGATCGAGGAGGGACGTGACTGCGAGGATGTGATCACACAGCTCGCCGCCGCCTCCCGTGCCCTGGACCGGGCCGGCTTCGCGATCATCGCGACCGGGCTTCAGCAGTGCGTGACCGATCTGGAGCAGGGCAGGAGCGACGGGGAGAGCGCCGAGGAGATGAAGGCCCGGCTGGAGAAGCTGTTCCTCTCGCTGGCCTGACCCGCACCACCCCGCACGAGACGCCGCCGCCGCTGCCACCGTCACAGCGGCACCGCGTCGGCCAGCATGAACACGGCCACCCCCAGCAGCGCCCAGGCGAAGATCCGCTGAAGGGCCTCGGTGGACAGCTTCTCCGCCAGTCGGCGGCCGTCCCACGCGCCGAGCACGGCCGCCGCGGCGAACGGCGCGACCCGCGCCCAGTCGACTATCACCTCCGCACCCGCCCGGCCCACCAGCGCGACCAGCGAGTTGACGGTGATGACCAGCAGACTGGTGCCGACGGCGATCCGCATCCGCAGCCCCACCGTGTGCACCAGCGCCGGTACGGCGAGAAAGCCGCCGCCCACCCCGAGCACCCCGGTGACCGCGCCGAGTCCGGCCCCGGCCGTGGCGACCCGGCCCGCGCGGACCGTCGTCCCGGTCGGTTCCGTCGCGGAGGACCGCAGCATCCGCAGCGCTGCGACGGCCGCCACGACCGCGAAGGCGCCGGTGAGCAGGGCGGCGGGCAGCCGCGCGGAGAGCATCCCGCCGAGGACGGCCGGCCCCAGTCCGGCGACCGCGAACAGCGCTCCCGTGCGCCAGTCGACCCTCCCCTCGCGCGCGTGCCCGACGAGAGCCGTCAGCGAGGTGAGGACGACCACGACGAGGCTGGCCGTCGTCGCCGCCGCCGGGTCGAAGCCCAGGAGGTAGATCAGCGCGGGCACGGATAGCACACTGCCGCCGCCGCCCAGCGCCCCGAGCGCCAGCCCGGTCAGCGCACCGGCGACCAGGGCGAGGACCACCGTACTCACGGGGTGCGGGCCGGATCCCGGTCCGCCTCGGTCAGTCCGGCCGCCCGCGCCGCGTCGAAGCCGTCGTCCACCGCGACCACCTCGCGCCCCGCCGCGTCGAGGACCGACGCCGCGATCGCCGCCCGCGTGCCCCCGGCGCAGTGCACCCACACCGTGCCGTCCGGGATCTCCCCGAGCCGGTCGCGCAGCTGATGCAACGGAAGGTGCAGCGAGCCCGGTATGTGCCCGTCCGCGCGCTCCCGGTCGCGTCGTACATCGAGCACCACGACACTGGGCCGGGCGCCGGTGGCGGCGTCCGCCCGCAGCGCACCGGCCAGTTCCGTGAACGTGGCGCGGGGAAACGTACGGGTCACCCCGCCCGGCGGCAGCCAGTCGGCCGGTGTGCCGGTGGAGGCGGCGGCGGGGCGGTCGATGCCGACCCGGACCAGTTCGCGCTGGACGGCGGCGAGTTGTTCGGCCGACTCGGCGAGCAGCGTGACCGGCTTGCCCCACGGCAGCAGCCAGGCCAGATGCACCGCGAACTGACCGGCCGCCTCGAAGTTCAGCGTCCCGGCGACATGGCCCCGCGCGAACGCGACGCGGTGCCGCAGATCCACGACCCACTCCCCGGCGGCGAGCCGGGCCGCGATCTCCTGGCCGTCCGCGCGGCGCGGTGGCGTCAGGTCCACGGGGGCCGGCCCCTCGGCGTTGACGGGGCCCATGCGGGCGTAGTGGGCCGGGATGTCGTCCAGCCCGGCCAGCAGGTCGGCCACGAAGGTGTCGACATCCTTGACCAGGGCCTCGTTGGCGAGGCGCTCCTGTCCGATGGTGGTGGGCCCGTCCGTCCCGCCGGACGGGGAGGCGGCACAGAGGCTGCCGAATCCATGGGTGGGCAGCACCGCAGTGGCGTCCGGAAGCGCGGTGGCCAGCCGGTGCGCGGAGTCGTACTGGGCCTCGGCGAGTTGCCGGGTCAGCCGGGGCTCCACCAGGTCGGGGCGGCCGACCGTGCCGATGAGCAGGGAACCGCCGGTGAAGACGGCCACCGCCGTGCCGTCGTCCTCCAGGACGTACGAGGTGTGGTGCGGAGTGTGGCCGGGGGTGGCCAGGGCGCGCAGGGCGAGGCCCGTGTCGACGGGCGTGCGGTCCCCGTCGCGCACCGGGACGCGCGCGTAGGAGACCCGTGCCCGCGCGGGCACCAGATACGCGGCGCCGGTGATCCGGGCCAGCTCCAGGCCGCCGGAGACGTAGTCGTTGTGGACATGGGTCTCGGCGACATGGGTGATGCGCACACCCCGGCGGGCCGCGGCGGCGATCACCCGGTCCGGTTCGCGCGGTGGGTCGACCACCACGGCGGTGTCGGCACCGCCCGCCAGATAGCCGCGGTTGCCCAGACCGGGCACGTCGAGGGTGTCGACGAAGTACACGGCAGCACTCCTTCCGCTCTCCTCACCCACCGAGGGTGATGTCAGGGAAACCCGTGGTGAAAGTACCCCTGGGGGTATATTCGCACGGTAGCAGAGTACCCCGGGGGGTATTCAAGGGCGCCCCTGCCGACCGACGGGGACCGGGCGTCGCCCGACCGGTGCTGCCGCTGCCGGACGATCACGCGTAGGGTCGGCGGCGGGACCGATGGAAGGGGACAGCGCCATGGCGCAGGAAGTGCGCGGAGTGATCGCTCCGGGCAAGAACGAGCCGGTCAGGATCGAGACGATCGTGGTGCCCGACCCCGGCCCGGGCGAGGCCGTCGTACGCATCCAGGCGTGCGGGGTCTGCCACACCGACCTGCACTACAAGCAGGGCGGCATCAACGACGACTTCCCGTTCCTGCTCGGGCACGAGGCCGCCGGCGTCGTGGAGTCCGTCGGCGACGACGTCACGGACGTGGCCCCCGGCGACTTCGTCGTCCTCAACTGGCGCGCGGTGTGCGGGCGCTGCCGGGCCTGTCTGCGCGGACGCCCCTGGTACTGCTTCGACACCCACAACGCCCGCCAGAGGATGACCCTCACCGACGGCACGGAACTCTCCCCGGCCCTCGGCATCGGCGCCTTCGCCGAGAAGACACTGGTCGCGGCCGGGCAGTGCACCAAGGTCGACCCCGCCGTGTCACCCGCCGTCGCCGGACTGCTCGGCTGCGGGGTGATGGCCGGCATCGGCGCCGCCATCAACACCGGCGAGGTCGGCCGGGGCGACTCCGTCGCCGTCATCGGCTGCGGCGGGGTCGGGGACGCGGCGATCGCCGGGTCCCGGCTGGCCGGGGCCGCCCGGATCATCGCCGTGGACATCGACGAACGGAAGCTGGAGACCGCCCGCGCGATGGGCGCCACCCACACCGTGAACTCCAAGGAGACGGACCCGGTCGAGGCGATCCGCGAACTGACCGGCGGCTTCGGCGCGGACGTCGTCATCGACGCGGTCGGCCGCCCCGAGACGTACAAGCAGGCGTTCTACGCCCGTGACCTGGCCGGCACGGTCGTCCTCGTCGGGGTCCCCACCCCCGAGATGAAGCTCGAACTGCCCCTCCTGGACTTCTTCGGCCGCGGCGGCGCCCTCAAGTCCTCCTGGTACGGCGACTGCCTGCCCTCCCGGGACTTCCCCATGCTGATCGACCTGCACCTCCAGGGCCGCCTTGACCTCGGGGCGTTCGTCACCGAGACCATCCGGCTGGACGAGGTGGAGCAGGCGTTCGAACGGATGCACCACGGCGACGTGCTGCGCTCGGTGGTGGTGCTCTGATGACCGCCCGCATCGAACGGGTCGTCACCTCCGGGCAGTTCACGCTCGACGGCGGCACCTGGGACGTCGACAACAACGTCTGGCTGGTCGGCGACGACCACGAGGTGGTGGTCATCGACGCCGCCCATGACGCCGACGCCATCGCCGAGGCCGTTGGCGACCGCAGGCTGACCGCGATCGTCTGCACCCACGCCCACAACGACCATGTGAACGCCGCCCCCGCGCTCGCCGAACGCACCGGGGCCCTCATCTGGCTGCACCCCGACGACCTCCCGCTGTGGAAGCTGACCCACCCGCACCGCGAGCCCGACGCGCACCTCGCCGACGGCCAGGTGATCGAGGCCGCCGGCGCCGACCTGAGGGTCCTGCACACCCCCGGCCACGCCCCCGGAGCCGTCTGCCTCCACGACCCCGGCCTCGGCGCGGTCTTCACCGGCGACACCCTGTTCGCCGGAGGTCCCGGCGCCACCGGGCGGTCGTACTCCCACTTCCCGACCATCGTCGACTCGATCCGCGACCGGCTGCTCACCCTCCCGCCCGGGACCCGGGTCCTCACCGGACACGGCGACGAGACGACCATCGGCGCCGAGGCCCCGCACCTGGAGGAGTGGATCGCACGCGGCCACTGAGCGGCCCGCCCGGACGGGCCCGCCCCCGACGGGCCCGCCCCGGACGGGACCGCCCCGGACCGCCCCGGACGGGACTGCCTCGGCCCGCCCCGGACGGGACTGCCCCTGACCGCCCCGACGGACCCGCCTCGGATCGAACGGCCGGCCCAGACCGTTCGGCCCGACCCGGACCACCCTCGACGGGCCCGCCCCGGACCGGCCGTGCGGATATCGGGGCGGTGAGCTGCGCCGCCCGGGTGATCACCCGGAAATCCTGACAGAAGATGTCCGGCTTCCACGGAAGTCTCGTCCCGCACACCGTCGTACGGGCACTGGAGGCCGGACATGTCACAGCCGTTGCAGGGCAAGGTCGCACTCGTCGCGGGGGCGACGCGCGGAGCCGGGCGCGGGATCGCCGTGGAACTGGGGGCGGCGGGCGCCACCGTCTACGTCACCGGCCGCAGCACCCGCGCCCGCCGCTCCGAGTACGACCGCCCCGAGACCCTGGAGGACACCGCCGACCTCGTCACCGAGGCGGGCGGCCGGGGCATCGCGGTCCCCACCGACCATCTCGACCCCGCGCAGGTCAAGACGCTGATCGACCGCGTCGACGACGAACAGGGGCGGCTCGACGTCCTGGTCAACGACATCTGGGGCGGCGAGAAGCTCTTCGATTGGGAAGCCCCCGTCTGGGAGCACGACCTCGACAACGGGCTGCGGCTGCTGCGGCTCGCCGTCGACACCCACGCCATCACCAGCCACCACGCCCTGCCCCTGCTGCTGCGCCGGCCCGGCGGGCTCGTGGTCGAGATGACCGACGGCACCGCCGCGTACAACCGCGACCACTACCGGGTCAGCTTCTTCTACGACCTCGCGAAATCCGCCGTCCTGCGGATGGCGTTCGCACTCGGCCACGAGGTCGGCCCGCGCGGCGCCACCGCCGTCGCCCTCACCCCGGGCTGGCTGCGCTCCGAGATCATGCTGGAGCACTTCGGCGTCCGCGAGGACAACTGGCGCGACGCCCTCACCAAGGAACCCCACTTCGCCATCTCCGAGACCCCGCGCTACGTCGGCCGCGCCGTCGCCGCGCTGGCCGCCGACCCCGACGTGGCCCGGTTCAACGGACAGTCCCTCTCGGGCGGCGGCCTCGCCCAGGAGTACGGCTTCACCGACCTGGACGGCAGCCGCCCCGACTCCTGGCGCTATCTGGTCGAGATCCAGGACCCGGGCAAGCCCGCGGACACCACCGGCTACCGGTGAGCCTTCCGGGCGGCGGCTGACCCGGGGACACCGAGGACACCGAGGACGCCGGGGACGCCGGGGACGCCGGGCCCGGGCTGAGACCCTAGCGCCGGGGCTCCGCCGTCCCGGGGACCGGCAGCCCCCAGCGTCCGCCATGGCCCGGCGGGAGCGCGAGATCGCCGCGCACGGCCGCGTAGTACGCCTCGCGCTCCGCGCGCTGCCGCTGCATCAGCGCCTGCCACGCCTGCGGGTCACGCGTCCCGGCCCGCAGGAACGCCTCCATGTCCATCACGGCCACCACCCACGCCCGCGCCCTTTCCACCACCTCGGGGCTGCCCAGCAGGAGCAGCGCCTCACCGGAGGGGTCGCGGGCCACCGTCGCCTCCGCCAGCAACGGCTCGGCCTCCTCGGGGGAGAGCGGGTGCGGATGCGGGTCGTTGCCGAGGTGCGAGGCCACCCGGTAGGCGAGGGTGACGGACCGCTTCAGCGCCCGCGCGTAGTCGGCGTACACCCCGAGCAGGCGCTCCTCCCACCGGGCCGCCTGCTCACGGCGGAACCGGACCTGCTCGCCGCGCATGACCACCACGTACGAGCCGAGCGCGCCGACCACGACGCCTATGAGTGCGGGGAGTTGCCGCAGGAACTCAGACATGGGCGCACGCTATCTGTCGGGATGATCTCCGCGGCACTAGGTTCTGCGGGATGACGGACAGCACACGTTTTGAACAGCACGGCGTTCTTGTCACCGCGGCGGCCCGGGGCATCGGCGCGGCCACCGTCCGCAGGTTCGCGCAGGAGGGCGCAGGCGTCCTGGTCACCGACATCGACCTGCCGGCCGCCGAGCGCACCGCCGCGGACCTGCGCGAACAGGGGCTCACCGCCGAGGCGTTCCGCTGCGACGTGGCGGACCGGGAGTCGGTGAGGGCGGCCGTCGCCCGTGCCGTGGACGTGTTCGGCTCGCTCGACGTGCTGGTCAACAACGCCTACCACTGCTCCCTGGACACCCCCCTCTTCGAGGACGACCAGGACGAGTCCTGGGCCCGCGACCTCGACATCACCCTGACCGGCGCCTACCGGTGCAGCCGTGCCGCGCTGCCGCATCTCGCCGCCTCCGGACGCGGGGCGATCGTCAGTGTCGGCTCGGTCAACGGGCTGCGCGACTTCGGCAACCACGCCTACAGCGCCGCCAAGGCCGGACTCGCCTCCCTGACCCGCACGCTGGCCGGTCACGCCGCCGACCGGGGCGTACGGGTCAATCTGGTGGTACCGGGCACCGTACGGACCACCGCGTGGGAGGGCCGGGGCGGCAAGCTCGACTCCGCGGGCCCCCTCTATCCGCTCGGCCGCGTCGGGGAACCGGAGGACATCGCCGCCGCCATCGCCTTCCTCGCCTCCCGCGACGCCGCCTGGATCACCGGCACCTCCCTGGTGGTCGACGGCGGACTGACCGCCGTGGACTCGGGGTTCCGCTCGGTGTGGAGGGGACGGGAGCGGGACTGACCGACGCTCCCCGGGGCCGGGTGGCGCGGGGCCGGCGGCTCAAATGTCACCGTTCCGTCTCAGGGCCCGCCCTGCTACAACCGAACGGGCCCAGCACCTGTCTAGCTGGGCAGAATCGCGCGATGTGCGCGCAGAGCGGTTGAAAGGTGGGGGTATGGGGGACATGCGCAGACGAGGCGCCATAGCCATCGGGGCGACGGCGCTGGTGGCACCGCTCGTCGTCGGGTTGGGGGCAGCTCCGGCGCAGGCCGCGAGCTGTACGACCTCGGTGGGGCCGTACCAGAAGCAGGTCGAGAAGTTCCTCGGCCGGCCGGTCGACGGCAAGCAGTCGACGAAGGACTGCAAGGCCATCCAGGCGTTCCAGAACAAGCACGGCATCCGCCCGAACATCGGTTACGCGGGATCGGTGACCTGGGGCGTCATGGATCTGATGAACAAGCAGAAGGCCGTGGGCAACAAGCCGAACAAGGCGGGCAAGTGCCCGGTGAACAAGGGCCGGATCGCCTGTGTGAACCTGAGCCTGCAGATCAGCTGGATCCAGGACGGCGAGCGGCTCGTCTACGGCCCCGTCCCGGTGCGCACCGGCCGCGACGGCTACGAGACCCGTACCGGCCTGAAGAAGGTCTACTGGCGCAACATCGACCACGTCTCCTCCATCTACGACGTGCCGATGCCCTACGCCCAGTTCTTCGACGGCGGTCAGGCGTTCCACTCCGTCGGGGTCAGCATGTGGAACCCGCCCGGTTCGCACGGCTGCGTCAACATGACCAAGACCGCGGCGAAGAAGTACTGGTCGCTGCTGAAGAAGGGCGACGACGTGTACGTGTACGGCCGTAAGCCCGGCACCTGAGCCGGTCCGCCCGCGGAGCCGACACGGGAGGGGGAATGTTGAATTCCGCACGGCTTCCGACCAGATGGACGTGATCAGCAACACGGTCCGATATGCCCGAATGATGGGTGATTGCTCACATGGCCTTCACGTTCGGCACCGTATGCTTCACAGCATGTCCACCAGTGTTGAACCCGTCTCCGAGCGATCGGCTGCCGAGGTCAACGAGGAGATCCGGGCGCTCTGGCGCCGGTCGGGCGGGACACTGAGCGTCGAGCAGCGCGAGGAGTACCAGCGGCTCGTCATGGAGTGGGCGACCGCGCCCCCTCAGTCGTCGAACGCGGCCTGAGCGCCGCTTTCGCGACCCGCCCGGGCTCCCGCGAGGGAGCCCTTTCTTCGGAGACCTCGGCCGGACCCGCTTCTTCGGAAGACCTCTGCCGTACGCCGCCGGGTGCCTCGCAGCGCCCGGCTGTCTCCCCCCGTCATCCCCAGGTCGCCGCGTAGCGGCGGCGGTACGTCTTGCGGTCCTGTTCCGTACGGAGGTACCGGGTGGCCGCCAGAGCCACCAGACTGCCCGCGATGATCAGCAGCCCCGGGCCCACGTTCCGCGGATCCGTCAACCGGTCCGGCAGCGACGCCGCCGGGGCGCCGGGAGCCGCCGGACCGGGAGCCGTCGAGCCCGGAGCCGTCGAACCCTGAGCCCCTGCGGAGCCCTGGGCCCCCGCGGAGCCCGCGCCCCGCTCCCCACCCGGTGCCGGCGGCGCCGCGATGAGCCGTACGCCCAGTTCCTCCAGCGCCCGCGTCAGCGGCTCGAAGAACGTCGTACCGCCCGCGGCGCAGTCACCGTCGCCGCCCGAGGTGATGCCCAGCGCGACGCCCTCGGAGAACAACGGGCCGCCGCTGTCACCGGGCTCCGCGCACACATCCGTCTCGATCAGCCCGGTGACCGTGCCCTCGGGGTAGTTGACCGTGGCGTCCAGCGCGGTGACCCGGCCGTCGCGCAGCCCGGTCGTACTGCCGCTGCGGAACACCCGCTGGCCCACGGCCGGATCGGCCACGCCGGTGATGCGTACGCCCCGGCCGCCGCCCACCGCGACCACCTCCGCGCCGTCGCCCGCCCTGCCGTCGGCGTACGCGACCAGCGAGTAGTCGTCCCCCGGGAAGCTGCCGCGCACGGTCCGGCCGATCGGCCCGCCGCCCCCGGCACCCGCACCCTCCGCGGACCACTCCGACCCGACCGGCCCGCAGTGCCCCGCCGTCAGGATGAAGTCCCGGTCGCCGTCGGTCACATTGAACCCGGCCGAGCAGCGCCCCGTCGTGGACACGATCGGCCGGGCGCCGTTCAGCCGGGTGGTGTAGACGCCCTCCACCCGTTCCATCCGTACGGAGCCGCCGGCCCTCTCGGCGACCTCGGTCAGCCGTGCCCAGTCGGCGCGGGAGACCGTACGGTCACCGCGGACCACCACCGCGTTGCCGCGCCGGTCCACCGACCACGCCGTACCGGGCACCCGGGGTGCCTCGCGCAGCGCGGTCACGGCCGAGGCGAGGTCCCGGCTGCTGTGCCGCACCCGCCGGGGCTCGGCGCCCGCGCGGCGCACCTCGGCGGCGGCCCGTTCGTCCGTGACCGCGACCACGGGCCGACCATCGGCGCCGACCCAGTCGCCCGCCGTACGGTCGGTGCCGAGCCGCTCCACGAGGGCCGCGCCGGTGCCGGCCACCGTGGTGTCGCGGGCCGCGGCGCCGGGCGGCTCGCCCGCCACGGCCTGAGTGATCATCGCTCCTCCGAGAAGGAGTCCGCCGACGGCCGTCAGCCGTGCCGCCCGGCGGGTGATCCGTCGTCGTGCGTGCCTCATCCGTGGCTCCCGCTCCCGCTCCCGCTCCCGACCGCGCGGCACCGGCCGCGCGAGGCACGCCGTGCGAGGCGAGTGCCCTCCCTCCATACGCGGCATCGGGCGAGGACGTTCAGACGCCCCGGACCGGCCGACCGCGCTCCCGCCCCGTTCGCCCCCTGCGTCCCGTTCCGGGTGGCGGGTCGGCCGCCTATCTTGGGCCTCATGACCAGGAACCCGCACGCACCGTCCGGTGAGCCGAACCCCTTGCGCGCCCTCACCCTGGACCGGCTCCGATGTCGTACGAGCATGAAATGGCGCACCTACCCGGAGGATGTGCTGCCGCTGTGGGTGGCCGAGATGGACGTGCCGCTCGCCGAACCCGTCGTCCGCGCGCTCACCGACGCCCTCGCGCTCGGCGACACCGGATATCCGGCGGGGAGCGCGTACGCGCGGGCGCTCGGCGCGTTCGCGGAGAAGCGGTGGGGCTGGGACGGACTCGCGGTCGAGCGCAGCGCGATCGTGCCCGATGTGATGCTGGGCGTGGTCGAGATGCTCAGGCTGGTGACCGGCCCGGGGGACGCGGTGGTGGTCAACCCCCCGGTGTACCCGCCGTTCTACCAGTTCGTGCAGCACATGGACCGGCGGATCGTCGAGGCCCCGTTGGGGGAGGGGGAGGGGGCGGGGGAGGGACTGCGGATCGACCTCGGCGTCCTGGAAGAAGCGTTTCAGCAGGCCGTCGTGGGCGGGGCACGCGCCGCCTATCTGCTGTGCAGCCCGCACAACCCGACCGGGACCGTGCACACCGCCGCCGAACTCTCCGCCGTCGCCGCGCTCGCCGAGCGGTACGGGGTGCGGGTGGTCGCCGACGAGATCCACGCCCCGGTCGTGGCGGGCGGCACGGACTTCGTGCCGTATCTGAGCGTGCCGGGCGCCGAACGCGGGCTGTCGTTGATGTCCGCCTCCAAGGCGTGGAACCTCGCCGGACTGAAGGCCGCCCTCGCGCTCGCCGGGCCGGGTGCCGCCGCCGATCTGGCCCGGCTGCCCGAGGAGGTGAGCCATGGGCCGAGCCACCTCGGGGTCATCGCGCACACCGCCGCGCTGCGCGACGGCACCGCCTGGCTGGACGCCCTGCTGACCGGTCTGGACGACAACCGCCGGCTGCTCGCCGCCCTGCTGGCCGAGGAGGTGCCCGAGGTGCGGTACCGGCCGGGCCGGGCCACGTATCTGGCGTGGCTGGACTGCCGGGCGCTGGGCCTCGGCGACGATCCCGCCGAGGTCTTCCTGGAGCGCGGCAGGGTGGCCCTCAGCTCCGGCATCCCGTTCGGCACGGGCGGCGCGGGACACGTACGGCTCAATCTGGCGACCTCGCCGGAGGTGCTGGGGGAGGCGGTACGGAGGATGGCGAGCGCGGTGCGCTGAGCCCGGCCGCGCCCGCGGCCCCACCACCACCCCGCCCGTCTACACTGCCCGCCATGGACACCACGACCGCCCGCCTGGCCGAGGGCCAGTACCTGCTGATCACCAGCTATCGGAAGAACGGCACGTCGGTGGCCACACCGGTGTGGGTGGTGGGGGACGGCGACGCCCTGGGCGCGTGGACGGTCAGCGACTCCTGGAAGGTCAAGCGGATCCGCAACCGTGCCGACGTGCTGGTCGGCGCGTGCGATGTGCGCGGCAACCCGAAGGGCGAGCAGGCCCCGGCGACCGCGGAGATCTGCGACGCGGAGACCACTGCCCGCTATCGGCGGCTGCTCGCGCGCAAGTACGGCGTCATGGGCCGGCTCGTTCTGCTCGGCAGCAGGCTGCGGCGCGGGGCCGACGGCACGGTCGGCATCAGGATCACCTTGACCTCCGGCGGCTGAGGGGGCATCAGGTCCAGGCCCGGTAGGGCTCGTCCACCAACTGGAAGACGGGCTCACCGCGGACCGGGTCCTTCGCCGTGGACAGCCGTACCCGGTCGCCGCTGTGGATGCCGATGGGCGGCCCGATCACCCGGCCGCGGACGACGAACCCCTCCGCCATCTCGATCAGCGACACATTGCGCGCGGCGGGCGAGTTGCGGTGCACCACCGTGGTGTGCCGGACCGTGCCGGTGCCCGTGCTGCGCTCGGTGCGCAGATCGCTGCCCTGGCAGACCGGGCACAGCAGACGGTGGTACATCGCGGTCCCGCACCAGTCGCAGCGCTGGAAGAGGATCGCCTCCCCCTCCGGGGCCTGCGGGTCGAGAGTCCCCGCCGCGAAGCCCGTGGTCTGCTGCGCGAGGCTTCCTGAGTGGTGGTACACGCTGGTCAACTCCCTGCGCTCGGCCGGAAATCCCGCGTGCGCGGCTCACCGCGCCCGCTCGTGCGCGGTCCGTCGTGCCACCGTGCACGGGCATCAGGGTATGGCACTCAGTGTCAGTCGTAAAGGTACTGCGTACCCTGAACGTGGACGACTTCCCTGCCGTCCGGAACGGCCGCCGGCGACGGGTATCAGGGGCGGCTGTGAGTGGCCGGCGTCAGGGGCGGGTGTGCGTGGCGCGTGCCAGTGACGGCTGTGGGCGGCGGGCGTCAGCGACGGACGTCAGTGGCGAGTGTCGTCTCGATCTCCTGCACCACCCGCCACAGCGGCGCCCCGCGCCGGGACACCACGACCACCACGTCCTCCGGCCCCTCGTCCACCGGCTGCCCCGCGGGCGTCCCGAACGCCGACTGCACCAGCCCCAGCGCGTGATCCACCGCCGCGTCGGCGTCGGACCGCCCGTCCGCACGCAGCCAGGACCGCAGCGCGTTGTTGTGCGCCGCGACCACCGCCGCCGCGATCACGTCGGCCCGCAGGGTGCCGTCCCGCCGGCGGGCGAAGCGGTCGCGCAGATAGTCGGCCAGGGCCCGCTCGTAGCGCCACACCACCGACAGTTCGTAGGTGCGCAGTCCGGGCACCTGCTTGGTGAGCCGGTAGCGCTGCACCGAGAAGGTCGGGTTCTCGGCGTACATCCGCAGCACCAGACGGGCCGCGTCGCACACCCGCCGCACCGGCTCGTCCCCGGGGTCGCTCGCGGCCAGGAACTCCGTCATGTCGGCCAGGCAGCGCTCGTGGTCGGGGAAGACCACGTCCAGTTTCGACGGGAAGTAGCGGAAGAAGGAGCGCCGCCCGACCCCGGCGAGCGCCACGATGTCGTCGACCGTGGTCTCCTCGTACCCCCGCTCCAGGAAGAGCTGGAAGGCCGCGGCGACCAGGGCGTCCCGCATGGGCGGCTTCGTGGCGGCGGCCTCGGCCTGCTCGCCGTGATCGGCAGTGCTGGAGCTCATGGACGGGAACGTAGCACCAGATCCGCGCGCATGGCACTCAGTGCTGTGGAAACAGGGAACTGAGTGCATTCGTCGTACGGTCGTTCGGGCTAGTCTTGCTTCCCTGCGGCACAAAGCCCCAGGCAGCAGCGTGAGGAGTCCAGAATGTCCGGTGCCCGGCCCCGACTGCTCTATGTGACAGATCTGGCCTACGAGGCACGCGGGCGACGGTACGGCGACGAGGACATCCGGCTCACCGCACGGCTCCGCGAGGACTTCGACCTGGCACTGTGCCACCCGCGTGACACCGTCGCCCTCATGGACGCCTTCGACGCGGTCGTCCTCCGCAACAGCGGTCCCGTGCTCGGGTACCGGAGCGCCTACGGCACCTTCCGCGCCCACGCGCTGGCGACCGGCGCCCGCGTCTACAACCAGCTCACCGGGCGGGCCGACATGGCGGGGAAGGGGTATCTGGTGGAGCTGAGCGCGGCCGGGTTCCCGGTCATCCCGACCGTCGACCGCGCGCGGGACCTGGGACGGCTCCCGGCGGCGGACCGGTATGTCGTGAAGCCGGTGCTGGGCGCCGACTCCATAGGGCTGCGGATCGTCGGCCCCGACGCGCTGGACGGGGTGGCCGACGGCACCGTCCTGGTCCAGCCGCACATCGACTTCGCCTACGAGGTGTCCTTCTACTACGTGGACACCGACTTCCAGTACGCCCTCCACGCCCCCGACCCCGCCCGGCGCTGGGAACTCACCCGCTACGAACCCACCCCCCGGGACCTGGAGTTCGCCCGCCGCTTCATCGACTGGAACACCGTCGAGCACGGCATCCAGCGGGTGGACGCCTGCCGGGCGCCCGACGGCGAACTGCTGCTGGTCGAGTTGGAGGACCTCAACCCGTATCTGTCGCTGGACGCCCTGCCCGCCGCCCGGCAGGAGGAGTTCATCACGGCGATGAGGGCCTCGCTGCGCCGACTGCTCTCCGCATGAGCGGCGCCGGGGGCGGTGAGGTGCTGCTGGGACGGTGAGGTGCTGCCCCGACCGTGCCCTGGGGTCAGCGGAGGTTGTGCTCGGCCAGCGCCCGGCTCACCGCGCGGATGCTGCGCGCGATGTGCTGCAACTGGAGGATCTCGGCGGCGTACAGCCTGATGGTGTGCTCGATGACCGACTCCGGCACCCCGAGGCGCGGCAGATCGGCCCGCGCGGTCTGCAACGCCGTACGCACCACCCGCACCTCCTGCTGCACCTGAAGCTCCGCGTGCCGGGCGAGCAGCACCGGGTGGCGGATCAGCGCCGGATATCCGGCGTACCGCGCGGGCACCAGATCGCGCAGCCACCGGGCTGCCGAGCGCTCCCAGTCGTAGCTGCCGGGGATCTTGACCTGGCGCGGCCAGTCCGGATGGGTTCGCGGGTACGTCAGTGACATGGTCATCGCTTCCGGGTGGACGGCGGCTCAGGATCGGTCCGACGGTTGGGCGGCCCCGGCCTAGGGGATGACCGGGGCCGCCGCGGGCGCACGCGCAGGTGACGCCCGACCGAACATCCCGGGTCCCGGCGTGGGTAGGGAACGCCGGTCCAGGATGTCCGAGATGGAGCCCTTGAAGGGCTGGCGTGGCCCGCGCGACGGTTCAGGCATGTGCGCATGGGCGGAACGTCTGCTCTCTGCGGGCGGTGTGGGATCCGCCGGTGTGGGATCCGCAAGAAGTATTTATATATGCCGATCGGTTTTCAAGGCGTATGAAAACATTCATCTGTGCTGTGTATTCCTGGTGAGGAGAAACGGTCCGCCGTCAGTCCCGCAGGAAGAACTGGTGCTGGTCGGAGATCTGCTCGTACTCGTCGAGCCGGGCCTGGGTGCGCTCCGGGTCCGCGTCCGTCATCGCCTGGAGCACCGCGGCGGCCAGCAGCCCGGGCGCCGCGTACGAGTCGAAGACCAGCCGTGACCCGGTGCCGGTGGCGAAGGTGACATCGGCCTCGTCGGCCACCGCGCCGAGCGCGAGATCGGTGATCAGCGCGACCCGCAGCCCGGCGCCGCGCGCCACCCGGACCGCCGCGAGGGTCTCCTGCGCGTGCCGGGGCATCGAGAAGGCCAGCACCCAGGAGCCGCCGGCCTCGTACGACTGGAGCAGCGCGTCGTACGCCGTGCTGCCGCCCCGGGTCACCAGCCGCACATCCGGGTGGATCCGGCGCGCGGCATAGGCGAAGTACTCGGCGAGGGAGGCGGAGATCCGCAGTCCGAGGACGGTCAGCGGGGTCGACGCGGACAGTTCGCGGCCCACGTGGATCACCTGGTCCGGGTCGGCGAAGTCGCGGCGCAGGTTCTCCAGGTTCTCGATCTCGGCGTCCACCGCGGACTGGAGTTCATTGCCCCGGTTCTCCTCGGCGCCGCCGGAGATGCTGCCGAGGGCGATCGCCTGGAGCTTCTCCCGTAGCGCCGGGTAACCGGTGAAGCCGACGGCGGCGGCGAACCGGGTCACCGAGGGCTGGCTGACGCCCACCCGGTCGGCGAGATCCGTGATGGACAGGAAGGCCGCCTCGGGGAGGTGCTCGATCAGATACTGGGCGATCCGGCGGTGTCCGGGGGAGAGCCGGTGGCGTTCGAAGAGCGTCCTGAGCTGGGAGACCGGCGCCGCCTCGGCCTCCGGCCCCGCCTTCCCCGAGGTGATCGCGGATGCCTGTGCGCGTGCCTGCTGGGGCGTGGGCACCGGTACGCCTCCTTCGCTACCGCCGGACGTTCAACATAGCTC
Source organism: Streptomyces sp. NPDC091377 (assembly GCF_044757045.1). Classification (NCBI taxonomy): domain Bacteria; kingdom Bacillati; phylum Actinomycetota; class Actinomycetes; order Kitasatosporales; family Streptomycetaceae; genus Streptomyces; species Streptomyces sp. NPDC091377. The sequence continues at coordinate 505,216 of NZ_JBIVUE010000003.1, forward strand.
ACGGAACGTGGCGGTCAGGCGGGTGCGGAGGGGGCCGGGACGGGTGGGGGAGGAGGGCGCCAGGAGGGCGTACGGCCGCCTGGCGGGGCCCCCTTCACCGACCGCGGGCGGGCGCCGGTCCGGGCTACGGGCGGGCCGGTTCGGCCGGGTAGTCCCGGCCGAAGTCGGCCGAGACGCTGACCGGCTCCCAGACGGCGGCCTCGGCGAGCTGCCCCTGTGAGTACGTCCGCGCCATCTCGGCGGCGCCGGCCCCGAGGATCAGGTGCGTGGGCGGGGCCGGGTCCTTGACGACCCGGACCAGGATCTCGCCCGCCCGGTCGGGGTCACCCTCGGTGGCGACCGATCCGCCGAGGAAGCGGACCATCTCGCCGACCGTGGCCTCGTACTCCGACGGCACCTCCGGGACCCGCATCGAGGATCCGGCCCAGTCGGTGGCGAAGCCGCCCGGTTCCACGACCAGGTACCTGATCCCGAACGGCGCGGTCTCGGCGGCCAGGACCCGGGTGAAGCCGTCCACCGCGAACTTGGCCGCCTGGTACGAGCCGAGACCGGGGGTGCCGCCGACCCGGCCGCCGATGGAGGAGAACTGCACGATGGTGCCGCCGCCCTGGGCCCGGAGCACGGGGAGGGCGGAGACCGAGACGTTGTAGACGCCCCAGAAGTTGGTGTCGAACTGTCGGCGGAAGTCGTCCTCGGGGGTGGTCTCGACCGCGGCGAGATTCGCGTATCCGGCGTTGTTGACCACGACGTCCACCCGGCCGAACCGGTCGGTCGCCGCCCGCAGGGCCGTCACCGCCGCGGCCCGGTCGGTCACGTCCAGGGCGACGGGGAGCACCCGCTCTCCGTACTGCCGCACGAGGTCGGCGAGCTGTTCCGGCCGGCGGGCCGTGGCCGCGACGTGGTCACCGGCCTCCAGGGCGGCGACCGCGAGACTGCGGCCGAAGCCGCGGGAGGACCCCGTGATGAACCAGGTCTGCGGCTCGGTCGGGGAGTGCGTCTGGGTGGGAGTCTGCGACTGTGCTGTCATAGTTCTAGCGAAACACGGTTGCGCTAATACCGCAACCCCGTTGTGCTATTAAGAAAACAGGGTTGTGCTACCGTCGCGGCCATGGAGGCAGCAGGTCCCCGGCGCGCCCGCAGCGTGGCCGCCAAGCAGGAGCGGGAGCGGGCGATCCTCGACGCCGCCCGCGCCCTCGGCACCGAGCGCAGCGTGCGCGAGGTGACGCTCACGGACATCGCGGCGGCCGTCGGCCTGCACAAGTCCGCGATGCTGCGCTACTTCGAGACTCGCGAGCAGATCTTCCTCGCGCTCACCGCCGAGGGCTGGCGGGAGTGGTCGGCCGCGCTGCGCGGCGCCCTCGAAGCACCGGCCGAACCCACACCTGAGCCCGCGCCCGGTCCCGCCCCCGCACCTGGTCCCGCCCCCGCACCCACAGCCGCGCCCGCCCCCGCACCCGGTCCCGCCCCCGGGGCCGTCGCCGCCGTACTCGCCCGCTCGCTCGTGGACCGGCCGTTCTTCTGCGACCTGCTGGCCCAGGCGCCGCTGAACCTGGAGCGCAATGTCTCCCTCGACGCCGCCACCGCCTTCAAGAAGGTCGTCCTCGCCGAGGTCGCCGAGGTGCGGACCGTCCTGTGCGACCTGCTCGGCGTCACCGAGCGGCAGGCCGTCGACGTGATCTCCACGGCCACCGGCATGGCGGGCGCCCTCTGGCAGATGGCCGCGCCCGGCAGCCGACTGCGCGAGCTGTACGAGACCCACCCCGAACTCGCCCACGCGGTGGTCGAGGTGGAGCCCCAGCTGACCCGGATCCTGACCGCGCTGCTGACGGGAATGCGAAGCTGAGGGAGCGCCCCTCCCGACTCCGTCGGCCGAGGGGGGGAAGGAGCCCACCGCGAGGAAAGGACCGTGCCACCGCGCCGGCCGTCACGGCCCTGAGCCGCCCAGCGGCCTCCCCGTACCACCCTCACCGCACCCCGGACCACCCCCCAAGTCCATGAAGTACACCCGTTGTGGCCCGTCGTGCCCGCATCGGACGGCCCGTAGCGGGGACGATGTGACCATGACGCAGCTCGGTCTTCCCGAAACCATCCAGGTCTGCCTCTTCGATCTAGACGGCGTCGTCACCAAGACGGCGGTCGTGCACGCCGCCGCGTGGAAGGAGACCTTCGACGCCTTCCTGCGCGAACGCGACGGCGCCGGCTTTCGGCCCTTCGACGCGCACGCCGACTACGGCGAGTACGTGGACGGCCGTCCGCGCGCCGACGGCGTCCGCACCTTCCTCGCCTCGCGCGGCATCGAACTGCCCGAGGGGGACCCGGGCGACCCGCCCGACGCGCAGACCGTCAACGGAGTCGGCAACCGCAAGAACGAGCTGGTCCTGGAGAAGATCCGCACCGGCGGCATCGAGCCCTACGACGGCACCCTGCGCTACATCGAGGCGGCCCGCGCCCAAGGGCTGCGCACCGCGATCGTCTCCTCCAGCGCCAACGCCCGCGACGTGCTGCGCGCCATCGGCGCCGAGGCCCTCTTCGACGTCCGGATCGACGGAGTGGTGGCCGCCGAGCGGGGCCTGCCGGGCAAGCCGCGGCCCGACACCTTCCTCGCCGCCGCGGCCGACCTGGGAGCCGAACCGAAACAGGCGGCCGTGTTCGAGGACGCCCTCGCGGGGATGGACGCGGGCCGCTCCGGGCACTTCGGGTACGTCGTCGGCCTGGACCGGGTCGGACAGGGTGAGGCCCTCTACGCGCACGGCGCGGACATCGTGGTCGAAGACCTCGCCGACCTGGGCGGGGCGGCACAGGACAGAACGGCACCGGGCAGTGCGGCACAGGACGAGGACGAGGGGGACCACACGTGATAAGCAACCGGTCGTACACCGTGGAACCGTGGACCGTGCGGGAGACCTCGCTCGGACTCGACGTGCTCGCGCAGAGCGAGTCCGTGTTCGCCCTCTCCAACGGCCATGTCGGCTGGCGCGGCAACCTGGACGAGGGCGAGCCGCACGGACTGCCCGGCTCCTACCTCAACGGCGTCCACGAGGTGCACCCACTGCCCTACGCCGAGGCGGGCTACGGCTACCCGGAGTCCGGCCAGACCGTCATCAACGTCACCAACGGCAAGGTCGTACGGCTGCTGGTGGACGACGAACCGTTCGACCTCCGCTACGGCCGCCTCGTCGCCCATGAACGCACCCTCGATCTGCGCCGGGGCGTCCTGGAGCGGATCTGCGAGTGGACCAGCCCGGCCGGCTCCACGATCCTCGTGCGCTCCACCCGGCTCGTCTCGCTCACCCAGCGGGCCATCGCCGCCGTCGCCTACGAGATCGAGCCCGTCGACAGCAGGGTCCGGGTGGTGATCCAGTCCGAGCTGGTCGCCAATGAGAGCCTCCCGGCGGCCGACGGCGACCCCCGGGCCGCGATCACCCTCAAGTCGCCCCTCGCGCAGGAGGAGCACTTCGCCTCCGGGAACCGGCTGCGGCTGGTGCACCGCACCCGCAACAGCGGCCTGCGGGTCGCCGTCGCCGCCGACCATGTGGTGACCGGCCCCGAGGGCACCGCCACACACAGCGAGAGCGACATCGACGTGGCCCGGCTGACCGTCACCTCCGTCCTGGAGCCCGGCCAGCGGCTGCGGCTGGAGAAGACCGTCGCGCACGGCTGGTCCGGCACCCGCTCCCGCCCCGCCATGAGCGCCCAGGTCGAGGCCGCCCTCGCCGCCGCGGCCCACAGCGGCTGGACCGGCCTCATCGAGGAACAGCGCGCCCACCTGGACGACTTCTGGGACCGCGCGGACGTCGAGGTCGACGGTGACGAGGAGATCCAGCAGGCCGTACGGTTCGCCCTCTTCCACGTCATGCAGGCCGGTGCCCGCGCCGAACAGCGCGCCATCCCCGCCAAGGGCCTCACCGGCTCCGGCTACGACGGCCACGCCTTCTGGGACACCGAGACCTTCGTCCTGCCCCTGCTCACCTACACCGAGCCCGACGCCGTCGCCGAGGCGCTGCGCTGGCGGCAGAACACCCTGCCCGCCGCCCGGGAACGCGCCGCCCAGCTCGGACTGCGCGGCGCCTCCTTCCCCTGGCGCACCATCGAGGGCTCGGAGGGCTCCGCCTACTGGCCCGCGGGCACCGCCGCCTTCCATGTCAACGCCGACATCGCCGACGCCGTCGTACGGTACGTGGCCGCCACCGGCGACACCGCCTTCGAGCGGGACACTGGCGTGGAACTGCTGGTGGAGACCGCCCGTCTGTGGCGCTCGCTCGGCCACCACGACGCGCACGGCGCCTTCCACATCGACGGGGTCACCGGACCCGACGAGTACAGCGCGGTCGCCGACGACAACACGTACACCAACCTCATGGCCCGGGCGAACCTGCGCGCCGCCGCCGAGGTGGTGGAACGCCACCCCGAACAGGCCGCGCGGCTCGGCGTCGACGCCGAGGAGGGCGCCGCCTGGCGGGACGCCGCCGAGTCGGTGCACATCCCGTACAACAGGGCGCTCGGCGTGCACGAGCAGCACGAGGGCTTCACCCGCTACCAGCGCTGGGACTTCGACAACACCCGCCCCGACCAGTACCCGCTGCTGCTGAACTTCCCGTACTTCGACCTCTACCGCAAACAGGTCGTCAAACAGGCCGACCTGGTCCTCGCCATGTACACCTGCGACGGCTACTTCGACGAGGCGCACATCGCCCGCAACTTCGCCTACTACGAGCCGCTCACCGTGCGCGACTCGTCCCTGTCCGCCTGCACCCAGGCCGTCATCGCCGCCCGCGCCGGCCATCTCGATCTCGCCTACGCCTACACGGCCGAGGCCGCGCTGATGGACCTGCACGACCTGGAGCACAACACCCGCGACGGACTGCACATCGCGTCCCTGGCCGGTACCTGGATGGCCCTCGTCGCCGGGTTCGGCGGACTGCGCTCCGGCAACGGCACCCTGCGGTTCGCACCCCGGCTGCCCGAACGGTTCAGCCGGCTCGCCTTCAGCCTCCAGGTCCTCGGCCGCCGGCTGCGCGTGGAGATCACCCACGAGAAGGCGACCTACGCGCTGCAGTCCGGGGAGCCGCTGCGGATCGCCCACCACGGCGAGGCGGTCACCCTCAGCACCGACGGCCCCGCCGTCCGCCCGGTGCCCGCCGTACCCGACCGCCCGGCCCCCGGCCAGCCCCGCCACCGCGCCCCCGGCGCCCACTGAGGGACCGGGGCCGGGGCGCGCCCCGGGTCAGTCGAGAGCGCCGTCGGCCCGCAGCATCGGCAGCACATGGTCGTGCACCGCCGGAGCGAGCCGTACGTCGCTCTCGCGGCCCGAGATCCAGCGCATCCGGGCCAGCTCGGCGGCCGGGCGGGGCACCCCGTCGACGTCGGCGGCGTACAGCGTCAGACGCATCGGCACGCCCTCCAGCGCCGCCACCGAATCGACCTCCGCGAGCAGCCGCGGCGCCACCGGCCGCACCCCCAACTCCTCGGCCAGCTCACGCTCCAGCGTGACCTCCGGCGGTTCGCCCGCGTCCGGCTTGCCGCCCGGCAGATAGAACACGTCCGGCGCGGCCCGCTTGCTCACGACCAGCAGCCGCCGCTCCCGCACGATCGCCGCGGCCACCACCGCCAGAGGGGTAACAGTCATGCCCCCGAGTCTCCCAGCCCCGCTCCGGTACCCGTCAGGAGGGTGCCGGACCGCAGGACCCGCCCGCCCGGGGCGCCGTCAGGCGGACGGCCGTACGGGATCTGCGCGACGCGCCGGGGCGGGTTAGCTTTTCCATGACCCGGCGAGCGCGGCGGAGGGCGAGACGATGGCCGAACCCGTCCCGCACCCGGCGATCCCCGAAGCGCCCACGGTCCCACCCGGCCCGGCACCTCCCGCACTCCCGCGGCCACCCGCCCCGCCCGCCCTGCGCCCCGCCTCCTGGCACACCGCGCTCAGCCTGGTCGTTCTCCTCGCCGCGGCCTGGGTCGCCTGGCGGCACTGGCCGGTGCTGGAGCGCGGCGCGGTCCGGCTCGCCGGCGCCGACCGCGGCTGGCTGCTGGTCGGCGCCACCGCCACCCTCGGCACCTGGATGTGCGCGGCCCTCGCCCAGCAGGGCGCGGTGCCCCAGAGCCTGCCCGCGCGGCGCCTGGTGGCCGCCCAGTTCGCCGCCTCCGCCGCCAACCAGATCCTGCCCGCGGGGCTCGGCGCGGGCGCGGTCATTCTGCGCTTCCTGATGCGCTGCGGACTCCCGGCCGCCCGTTCCGTCTCCGCCATCGCCGTCAAGGCCACCGCGGGCGGTGTCGGCCGCGCCGCCCTGATCTGCGCCCTCGCCCCCGGCCTCCCCGGACTGCTGCACGTACGCACCCCGCAGATCCCCGCCACCGCCGTGGCCGTCGCCCTCGTGCTGACGGCGCTGCTGGCCGCCGTACCCTTCACCCCGCTGTGGGCGCGCTGCCGCCGGGCGCTCGCGGCGACCGCCGCCGACATCAGGGCCGTCCACACCCGCCCCCGGCGCGCGGCGGCCCTGTGGGGCGGCTCGCTCGCCTTCGCCGCGCTGCACGCGCTCGTCCTCATCGCCGTCACCCAGGCCGTCGAACTGCCCCTGCCCCCGGCCCGCGTGGCGCTGCTCTACCTGGCCGCCAGCGTCGCCGCCGCGCTGCTCCCCACGCCCGGCGGCCTCGGCTCCCTCGACGCGGCCCTGCTCCTCGGGCTCACCCTCGCCGGAGCGACCGCCGCCCTCGCCGCCACCGCCGTCCTCGGCTACCGCCTGCTGACCGTGTGGCTGCCGCTGCTTCCGGGGCTGCTGGTACTGGGGATACTGATGCGGCGGAAAGCGGTGTGAGCGCGAACCCGGCGTTTCCCGCCGGGCCCCCTCTGGTAGGAGTGCCTTGTGACATCGCCCGTCACAGCGTCGTGCGAGGGGGAGGCCAGATGCGGGGCAGCAGCCGGAGCAGTGCGGGTCGTCTGGGGGAGGAGTTCTTCACCACGGGGTCGTCGTTCAGCGGGTTCCTCGCCGCCCACCGTCCGGAACTCCTCCCGACCACCCCGCCCCTCCCGGACGGCATGCGGGTGCCGCCCGACCGCTTCCCGCACGGCACGACCGTCCTGGCCCTCACCTACGCCGACGGCGTCCTGATCGCCGGTGACCGCAGGGCCACCATGGGCCATGTCATCGCCCAGCGCGACCTGGAGAAGGTCCACCCGGCCGACGACCACACGGCCATCGCCTTCGCGGGCACCGTGGGGCTGGCCGCCGACATGGTGAAGCTCTACCAGGTCGAGCTGACCCACTTCGAGAAGGTCGAGGGCACGCCCATGACCCTCGACGCGAAGGCGAGACGGCTCGCCGGAATGCTCCGCCAGAACCTCGGCCAGGCCATGCAGGGCCTCGCCGTGGTCCCCCTGCTCGCGGGCTACGACGTCCACGCCCCGGAGGACCGCAGGGGCCGGATCTTCGGCTTCGACGTGGCCGGCGGCGTCTACGAGAAGACCGACTTCTACGCCGAGGGCTCCGGGTCGCCCTACGCGCGCGGCGCGCTGAAGAAGCTGTACCGGCCCGCGCTGGCCCGGCGCGAGGCGGTCCTGGTCGCGCTGCACGCCCTGTTCGACGCGGCCGACGACGACTCCGCGACCGGCGGCCCCGACCTCGGGCGCCGGATCTTCCCGGTCGTCTCCCTGCTCACGGCGGACGGCTTCGAACGGGTCGCGGAGGACGAGACGGCCGGGCTGAGCCAGGAGATGGTCGACCAGCGCGGGATCCGCCCGGACGGGCCGCCCGCCACGGAGTGACCCGGCGGGTGTCCGGCGTCAGCCCTGCTTGAGCAGCCGGATCTCCATCGCCCGCTCCTCGACCCCGCCCCGCCCGTCGGGCTCCACGTGGTACACGTTGGCCCCCGGCAACCGGGTCACCGCCTCGGTGAACACCCCGTCCGTGAACAGCGCGCCCACGCCGTCGTCCAGGGCCCAGCCCGCCGGGAGGTCGCCTCCGGCCACGGCACGGCGGTAGGACGGGCGGCGGCCCGGCTCGCTGTCGTAGTGCGGACACACCGAGCCGGACAGCAGGCCCAGACCGTCGGGGAGGAAGGTCAGCGGGCCGAAGGAGTCGGTGTGCGAGCCCTCGGCCCAGCAGTTGGCGCCCGCGCTGATCCCGCACAGCAGCGCGCCCCGCTCGTACGCCTCGGCCAGCAGGGTGTCCACGCCGTGCGTCCGCCACACGGCGAGCATGTTGGCGGTGTTGCCGCCCCCGACGTACACGATGTCCTGGGCGAGGAGGTACGCCCGCAACCCGGCGTCGTCCAACTCGCGCTTGAACAGCGACAGCACGGTCGGCTCGCAGTCACGCGGCCCGAAGCACTCCAGGAACCTCTCGCCGTAGCCCGCCGGGTCGCCGCTGGCCGTCGGCAGGAAGCAGACCCGGGGCCGGGGCCCGGCCATGGCGAGCAGCCAGTCGTCGAGGAGCATGTCGTCGTCCCGTGAGAAGCCTCCGCCCAGCAGGGCGATACGGCGCGGGGCGGTGACGGTCACAGGCGGCCTCCTCGGAGCGGTCACAGACGCAGATGACTGCGCCATCTCACAATCTCATGGGCCGGATCACCGATGTAGGACCAGGGGGTTCGGGTGGACCGGCGGCCCATCATGCTCAGCAGCGCCACGGCGATCTCCGGGGTCCCGGCCAGACAGGCGGCGTGGGCCAGGTAGTTGAGGTCACGCAGTTCGCAGGGCGCGATGGCGTGGTCCGTGCGGCCGAGGATCCAGCGGTGCCAGGTGCGCCGTACGTCGCTCACCGCGCCGTCGTGGTCCCAGTGCTGCCCGACCCCGATCGCGGACCGCTGCCCGTGCGTGCCCCCGAGGACGGAGCGGAACTCCTCCACGCGCGCGTACTGCACCAGCACCGGCAGCGCGCAGCCCGGCGGGGCGATTCCGGCGGCGTCGCGGGCGAAGTCGTACATCAGGCCGTGGGAACCGTGCCAGCGGGACGAGTAGTAGTGCAGCACCTGGAGGTGGCCCTCCACGCTGTACGGATCGCGCCGGTGCAGTTCGTCCCACCAGCGGGCCAGTTCACGGCGGCGCACCCCGCTGGGGTAGAGCCGGGCGACGGAGATCAGGGAGATCCAGGGCGTCGGGTCCTGCGGGCACGCCTCGGCCGCGGTCAGACAGGCGGTGACGGCGGTGTCGATCCGGGTCTGGTCGATCGGCACGCCCCGCCCGGCGGCGATCGCCAGATTGAAGGCGCGGGCGGTGTCGGTCGCGGCGTGCAGCACCAGCGCGTCGCCGGAGTGCGGTTCGGCGGCGAGCCACGACTCGACGGTGGAACTGCCCGCGCCCGCCTGTGCCAGGGTGCGGATCCGGTGCCCGCGCACGGCCCAGTCGGGGCCGGTCGAGCGCAGCAGCTCACGCAGCCCCTGCCAGCGGCCGATGGCGATGTCATGGCGGGCGGCGGTGAGTTCGGCGTCCCCGCAGTCGGGGTCGAAGTCGGGGGTGAAACGGTCTCGGGCCATCGGGCGCTCGCTCAGAAGTCGGTGGGGTGGCCCTCATGGACACCGGAGGGGACCGCGCTACGCCCCCCGGGGACGTAGTCGGAGCGCACGGCGCGGCTGGCGTCCAGCGCGGCCGGCCGGTAGTAGTCGCTGCCCCGGCTCCAGTACCAGAACATCGGCACCAGCCCCACCGCGAGCCCGCCGACACCCATCGCGATCGCCGGGGCGCTCAGCTCACCCAGCGACTCGACGAAGATCCAGAACATAAAGAGCGAACCGAGCAGCGGCCACAGTCCGCCCAGCACGAACCGCTTGGGAGAGGTGAGCAGTGTCCTGCGGTACGCGACGACCGCGGCGAGGCCCGCGAGCCCGTAGTAGACGGCGATCTGGAGCCCCATCGCGGAGATGGCGTCGCCCAGGATCTCACCGACCGAGCCGAGCGCGTTGGACGCGACGAGCAGGACCAGCGCGACCGTGCCGACCACGACGACGGCCACCCAGGGGGTGTTCCAGCGCCGGTGCACCCGGCCGAGCACGGCGGGCATCGTACGGTCCCGGCCCATCGCGAACAGCGAGCGGGTGACCTGGATGAGTGTGGTCTCCAGGGTGGCGATGGTGGACAGCATCACGGCGACGATCAGCAGTTTGCCGCCCGGCCCCGGCCAGATCTCCTCGCCCAGGACGCCCAGCACATTGGCGCCGTTGTCGGCGATCTGCCGCTCGGTCAGCACGATGTTCACCATGACGGTGAACGACACGAACAGCAGGAAGACGACGCCCAGTGCGATGATCCCGGCGAGCCCGGTGGTGCGGCGGCTGTCGCGGGTCTCCTCGCTGAGGTTGCTGGCGACGTCCCAGCCCCAGTAGTAGAAGGCGGCCACCAGCGCGCCCGCCGCGAAGCCCGCGGACCCGTCGAAGTGCGAGAAGCCCAGCCAGGACCAGTCGAAGGAACGGGCGTGGTCGGTGTGGAAGAGGGCGAGCACCAGGAACAGGGCCAGGATCGCCAACTCCACACCCGACATGAGCAGTTGTGCCCGTACGGTGAGCCGGGCACCGCCCAGCACCACCAGCAGCATGACGAGGAACCAGCCCGCGCCGACCGCGGTGGCCAGTGCGGTGTTCTGCGCGAGGGAGTCGTCGAAGAGCGCCAGCGTCAGCGCCCCGGCGGGCAGTGAGCCGGCCACCATGAAGATCGTCGCCGACACCACGAGCGCCCAGCCGCTGAGGAAGCCCAGGAACGGATGGAGCGTGCGGCCCACCCAGGAGTAGCTCGCGCCCGCGTTCACATCGATCCGGTTGAGCTGGCTGAACGCGAGGGCGATGCCCAGCATCGGGATCGCGCAGTACAACAGCGCCGCCGGGCTTGCCAGTCCGACCGCCCCGACCAGTACGGCCGTGGTCGCGGCGAGCGAGTACGCCGGTGCACTGCCGGCGACGGCCATGACCACGGTGTCGAACATGCCGAGGGCGCCGGGCTGCAGCCCTCTGCCACTGCTCTTGCTCATGTAGCGCTGCTTTCCGACTTGCACGACGCAAGGGCGGCCTGGCCCTGGCGGCGTAGGGGGGTGGGGGGTGTGAATCCGCCGTCGGCCAGGGAGGGTTGACCTCCGGGGCAGGGTGGCGGGAGGCGTGGAGGGTGCGTCCTGCCACCGTGTGGGCGGCCGGTCACGCCGTGTGTGCGAGTGATGATAGCCCTCGACGCGGACCTTTCAAGATTGACCAGCGGATAATGTCCGCCCTGCGCGAAACACCTGGCGGAGCACCAGATTCCGCTCTTCGGAAAGGCCCGTTCGGGGATATGGCACGGTCATTTTTTGACCGTACGACGGCGTCATGAGCGCGCTTTTGCCCGTGGGGTGACGTCGTACGGTGCTGTTGTGGTCGTACGGTGCCGATGCGTGATGTGTTGGTGGTGGGGCTCAGTCGGCGATGTGGTCGATCTGGCGCAGTTTGTTGGTGGCGTCGAGGGCGGCGACCTTGTAGGACTCCGCGAGCGTCGGGTAGTTGAAGACCGCGTCCACCAGATAGTCGACCGTGCCGCCGCAGCCCATCACCGACTGGCCGATATGAATCAGCTCGGTGGCACCGGAGCCGAAGCAGTGCACCCCGAGCAGGGTGCGGTCCTCCGGGGACACCAGCAGCTTCAGCATGCCGTGCGCGTCCCCGATGATCTGCCCGCGCGCCAGCTCCCGATAGCGCGAGACACCGACCTCGAACGGCACCCGGTCCTCGGTCAGCTGGTCCTCGGTGCGGCCGACGAAGCTGATCTCCGGGATGGTGTAGATACCGATCGGCTGGAGGTTGTGCATCGGCCCGACGGGCTCCCCGCACGCGTGGTAAGCGGCCACCCGCCCCTGTTCCATCGAGGTCGCGGCGAGTGCCGGGAAGCCGATGACATCGCCGACGGCGTAGATGTGCGGCACCTCGGTCCGGTAGTTCTCGTCCACCGTGATCCGGCCGCGCGGGTCCGCCGAGAGCCCCGCCTTCTCAAGGTCCAGGTCGTCGGTCATGCCCTGGCGTCCGGCCGAGTACATCACGGCGTCCGCCGGGATCTTCTTGCCGCTCTCCAGCACGGTCAGCGCGCCGCGCGCATGCCGCTCGACGGCCGCCACGGTCTCCCCGAACCGGAAGGTCACCGCCAGATCCCGCAGGTGGTACTTGAGTGACTCCACGACCTCCACATCACACATGTCGAGCATCGCGGGCCGCCGCTCCACGACGGTGACCTTGCTGCCGAGCGCGGCGAACATCGACGCGTACTCCATGCCGATCACGCCGGCCCCGACGATCACCATGGACCGGGGCACCCGCTCCAGCGACAGCACGTCGTCGGAGTCCATGATCGTACGGCCGTCGAACTCGACGCTGCCCGGGCGGGCCGGCCGGGTCCCGGGAGCGAGCACGATGTGCTCGGCGGTGAGCAGCCGCTCCTGACCGTTCGTCTCGGTCAGCGCGAGCGTGTGGGGGTCGGCGAAGCGTCCGGTGCCCGCGTACAGGGACACCTGGTTGCGGGTGAGCTGGTTGCGGATGACATCGACCTCGCGGCTGACCACATGCTGGGTGCGGGCGGTCAGATCGGCGACGGTGATGTCCTCCTTCACCCGGTAGCTCTGGCCGTACAGATCGCGCTGGGAGAGGCCGGTGAGGTAGAGGACCGCCTCGCGCAGGGTCTTGGAGGGGATGGTGCCGGTGTGCAGGGAGACACCGCCGACCCGGTCGGGGCGGTCGATGACGGCGACCCGGCGGCCGAGCTTGGCGGCGGCGATGGCGGCCTTCTGACCGCCGGGACCTGAACCGATGACGAGTATGTCGAAGTCGGGCATCCTCCGGAGTCTGTCAGCCCGAACGGGCCGCGCGGAAGGGAAAACCGGGAACGGGCCCGGCGCCCGCGGTCGGAACGGGCGTCAGGGGAGCAGCTTGTCGACGGCCGCGGGACCTTCCTGCGCCAGCTTGCGCCGCGCCCAGTCCAGGGTGAGCGGGGTGACGTCCTTGCCCGCGGCGAGGACCAGATCCTCGGGCGAGACGTCGGTGCCGGTGCGGGCACGCAGCAGACGGTCGGGGGTGGCGCGGTCCTGGGACGGCCGGGATGCCTCGGACTCTGATGTGGACATGATGGCGGCTCCTCGGGTCCGGGGGCGGAGGGACGCCCCCGCGTGAACACGACAGGTGCATCGGACACGGACACCGGCACGGGGACGGGGACGGGGACGGGGATGGAGACGGGGATGGGGACGAGGACGAGGATGGGGACGGGCATGGATTCCGGGGGCGAGCACGGACATGGACACGGCGGGTGCACCGGTGCACCTGGGTGCGCTCTCCCTCTCACCATTCACCGCCGGGACGCGGTGTGCATCCCGAGCGGCCCCCCCGCCGACCCGCCCCCGGAGATCCGGGTCCGCCCCGGCCGCCGCGAGAAGTCGGTGGACATGATCGAGAGCGGCCCGTTACCGTGTCCCGGCACGCCAGGAGAAGGCCGAAGGAGGTGAGTGCCGTGCAGATCGCCCGACCACAGCGCTCCCTTCCTGTCGCCCCGGCGTGCGACGTCTGATCCGACCGGGAGCGCTCACCGCAGCACGTTTCCCGGAGGAATCCCATGACCGATCCGGTCATCCGCACCCTTGACGAGCGGACCGTCCACCTCTTCGACGCCCTGCCCGACCCGCTCGGCGCCGCCGACACCCACATCCGTACCGTCCACCGGCCCGCCTGGAAGCGGGTGGCCCTGCGCGAGGGCCGGGTGGTCGCCCGAGGCGCCTGGTGGGGCGGCCCCGACGACACCGAGCCGCTCAACCTCAACTGGTTCGACGTGGCCGAGGGCGAGGAGGCGGCCGGCGCCGCCCTGCTGCGCACCGCGCCCTGGCAGGTCGAACTGGAACTGACCCTGCCGAGCGACTGGCGCGAGCACCCGGCCCGGCGCGCGGCGGTCGAGACCCGTTTCGCGGCGGCCGAGCAGGCCGGCTACGAGCATCTGGCCGACCGCTACCTGTACCGCTGGACCCCGGACCTCGGTCTGCCCGAGCGGCCCGGCCGGCTGGTCTTCCGCGGCACGCCGGACGACGCTGTGTTCCTCGACGCCCTGCGCCGCATCCAGTCGGGCACGCTCGACGCGCACGCCCGCCGGGCCATGGGGGAGACCGGTGATGTCGACCGGGCCGCGCGGGAGGAACTGGAGTTCTTCCACTGGCTGCCGTCCCCAAGGGAGTGGTGGCAGGTCGCGTACACCCCCGGGGGCGAGCCGGTCGGGATCCACATCCCGGCGCACAATCCGTCCGGGCCGTGCGTCGGCTTCATCGGTGTCCTGCCCGAGCGGCGCGGACACGGCTACGCGTACGACCTCCTCGCCGAGTGCACCCATTTCCTCGCGGCGCGGGGAGCCGGGTTCATCGCCGCCGCCACGGACCGGGGGAACGTCCCCATGGCCGCGAACTTCCACAGGGCCGGCTACCCGGTGACCAAGGAACGCGTGAACTTCACGCCGCCGTCCCCGAGGCCGTGAACCCGCCCGGCCCCATCTGACCCGGCCACGGCCACGACGTGATCGGATCCGACCCGGTTCCTGCTGCACATCGAGGGGGAGCGGGCGTGGTTCCGGTGGAGCGACGAGCCCTTCGACGACGAGGACGCCGGGGACGACGCCGGGAGCGCCGGGAGTCCCGGGAGCGCCGAAGGGCGGACGGCTGAGGGGGCACCGCCCCAGGCGCTCCAGGGACCCGGGCGCCCCCAGGGCATCCCCAGGTCCTTCAGCCCGCCCGCTCGCCCAGCATCACCTCCGCCTCCGCGAGGATCTCCGTGACGCGCAGGCCGAAGGAGGCGTCGCAGGGGTGCGGTCGCCCCGTCGCGGCGGCGGAGAGCAGGGCGTCGGCGGCACGGGCCAGCGCCGCGACCGCGCTCTCGGAGCTGTCCGGCAGCCGCGTCACCCCGGCCGTGCCGCGCAGCTCGACCTCGGCGCCCGCGGCGGCGGGCGGAGCGGTCAGGCTCAGGGTCAGGGTGCTGGACGCGCCGTCGGCGTGGTCGAGGACGAGCAGGACGGTGTCGCCCGGCCCGTGGGTGGCGGACGTGACCCGCAGCGCGTCCCCGAGGACAGGCAGCAGCACGGACAGGGCGTGCGGGCCGACGTCCCACAGCGCGCCCTTCTCCCGCCGCCAGGCCGACGCGGCGAACGGGCTGTCGCTGCTGAAGACCGACCCGAGCCACTGGGCCCGCGCGAGGAACCAGCCCTCGGTGGCGGCCTGTTCGGCGATCCACGCGTCCGTCTCGGTCTGGAACCGGGCGGTGAAGAACACGACGGAGGCGACCCGGGCCTCCCGCGCCGCCTCGGCCACGGCGCGGGCCTCCGGGACGGTCGCCGCGAGCGGCTTGTCGAGCAGCAGATGGCGGCCCGCCCGCGCCGCCCGCACCGCCAGTTCGGCCTGCACGCGCGGGGGGAGGGCCACGGCGACGGCGTCCACGTCGGCGAGCAGGGTGTCCACATCGTCGTAGGCCCGTACTCCGTGCTGACCGGCCAGTTCCTTGGTCGCTTCGGGACGGCGTCCCCACACGCCGACGAAGTCGAGACCGCTGTGTGCGTCCAGTGCGGGCGCGTGGGCCATCTGTGCCCACGGGCCGGTTCCGAGCAGACCGATGCGCATCCTGCCGCCTCTCCAGTGCCGAGCCCCGAACGGCCGGGTCCACCGGCCAGGGGGAGCGTGTCACACGACCCGGTGACCCGCGCAAGCCCGGTGCACGTCAGGACCGGTACCGGCCGGGGCACGCGCCCCCACACCCACCGCGCACACCCCGGCACCCCCCGCGCACACCCCTGTTCCGCCCGCACGCGCCGCACAGCGCCCGCGCCACGCCAGGACACCCCGGGAGAGGGCTCGGCGGAGGCCCGGCGGAGGCCCTCCGCAGCGCCTCCGGGCCGGCCATCCGGCGGACCACGCCGAGAAGCTGCTGTCCCTGGGCCTGTTCAGCCCGCCCGATCTGCACCGACGGGCCGGGGACCTGTCGTACGGGCAGCGGCGCCGCATCGAGATCGCCCGGCTGGTCAGCGACCCGACGGACCTGCTGCTGCTGGACGAGCCGACCAACCATGTCACCCCCGTCCTGGTCGAGGAGTTGGAACAGGCCCTGCTGGAGTACCGGGGCGCCGTGGTCGTCGTCACCCACGACCGCCGCACGCGCTCCCGCTTCACCGGCAGCCGCCTCACCCTGGACGACGGCCGTGTCATCGAGGCGGCGTGACACCTCCCCCAGGGGGCGGGCCGTCGACCCGCCGTGGATCAGCCAAGTCCGGACCAAGCTTTGGCCAGAGGTTGGTGGCGGGAGAGCCCGAGGTCCGCCGGGCGCCCGGTCCGGAGCCGGCGGGTCACAGCCCGTGACATCGGGGGCGGATTCGGCCAATGAGGCGGTGGGAGGAGAGTGGGATGAATGGTTCGCCATCATCCGGGCATACGCAGCACACAACCTGAGAGAGGGGCATACACGTGCCAGTTCCGGATCCGAAGGCCGTCAGAGAGCTTCTGACCCGTTACGCCGCGTTGCGGATCGCGCAGGCGGAACGGGAACGCCCGGCCGTGAAACGGGAGTTGGCGGACGTGACCGGACGGCTGTGCGAGCTGATGGGCACCGCCGACCTGCCGGAGGCCATTGCCAAGGCGGACGGGCAACTGACCTCCGGCGAGGGCGTACGCCGGGGCGCGGAGGAAGGCAACGGCCTCCCCGTTGCCGTATGACATGTCAGTGCACGGTCGAGTCGGCGCCCCGCACCTGATGGGGGAGGCGCGCCGGACGGGCCAGCCATTCCGCGATGGTGCGGGCGATGGGCTGCCCGGTGTCCACCTCCACGAAGCCGAACTGCCCCGACTGGTTGCACTCCAGGAACCACCAGGTGCCGTCCCCGTCCTCCGCGAAGTCGAAGGCGCCGTAGGCCAGTTCCGCCTCGCGCAGATAGGTCCGTACGCCGTCCGCGATCCGCGGCGGCACCGGCGCCTCCTCCCAAAGGGCGGCGGAGGTGGCGAACCGCACGTCCACCTCGTCCGGGTCGGCGTCCGCCGCCGTCGGCTTGCGGGCCGCCAGCATCCGGTCGCCGACGACGGTCAGCCGGATGTCCGCCCGCTTGGTGACCCTGCGCTGGAGCAGCGTCGGCCCGAACGCCACGGCGGCGAAGTCGGTACCGGGCGCCACCCGGCTGGTGGGCACCGCGCGCGGCGGTTCCTGCGGATGGGCGCCCGAGACCGGTTTGACCACCAGATCCGGGAAGCGCTCCGCGAAGTCACGGGCGGCCTGCGGGAAAGTGGTGATCAGAGTGGCCGGCACGGGCAGCCCGCTGCGTTGGGCGAGCCGCAGTTGCCAGGGTTTGTGCCGGGCGCGGCGCGCCGCGTCGGGATGGTTCATCCACCGCACGTCCAGGCCGCGCAGCATGCCGTACAGGGCCTGCGAGGACTCCTCGGTCAGCCAGTCGGAGGGGTGGGGCACCCGGGTGGCCGGGGTGCCGGGTCTGCGGACCCAGATGGATCTGAGTCCGTCCATGCCGACGAGCCGGCCCGCGGACCACAGATGGCCGCGGAACGCGCCGTGCACATACTCGCCGGAGAGGGCGACCCCGCCGGTCAGGTCGGCGGGGTCGAGGCGCACCACCGGCACCCCCGAGGCGTTGAGGTGGACGACCACCATGTCCGCCGTCACATCCTGCTCGGAGGTCAGGATCAGCACCGTCATCGTCGATGGTCCGTGGGTCAGTCGTCGAAGTGCGTCTTCGAACCCGCGGTGGAGGTCGTCGTCCCCAGCTCTCTGAGCAACGCCATGTCCGACGCGGCGATTCGGCCATCCATGAGTACGTTCAACTGCAGTCCGCAGTCGTAGGCGTACGGAGTGGTGACGTCCAACTCCGCAGCCGGTCGTGCGTAGTTGAGCGTGAACGGTTGCATCGTCTCTCCCTCGTCGGTGCCGCTCCGAGCAAGCTGTCGGCAGGCCGCTTCATTGCTTCGCCCATGGATCTCCAGGGCCCCATGCACTTATACGAATCGAACGGGTGGTTGGTTTCCTCACGCTCCGTGGCCACAGGCGCGTTGAGCCGCTCTGAACCCTGAGACGGTCGGGAAGCCCGATCGGTTGATCCATGGACGACTTGTGTGTGGGCTGTGTGGTCCGGATCTCAGTCGGGAACGCCCGGCCGGGCGCCCCTGACCTGCCCCCGGTCCCGGTACGGGGCAAGCGGCCGGACGCCTATGTCATCGAGGTGCACGGGTCGGACAGCGGTTCGCCGGGTGAGGTGAGGAACCGGACCGCGCCCCCGGAAGCCGCCCGGGAGCGCCGTACGGGCGAGGGTGAAAGTGATCAAGAACACGCTGGTCGTCTTCACAAGCCCTCCCCGGTTGCACGCCGAAATGCGTTCGCACTCCATGAATTCCCGCTAACGGGGGTGGTATTGCTGAATCGCGACACAAGTCACATGTGAAATCGGCGCCGTAGGGCCCGGAACGGGTCAGTGGGTGGTGCGAAACAGTCACGAATGCGGTGCGGCCGGGCCGATACGGGCCTGGTCCGGTCCGGAGAATGTCCTGTTGTCGCTCGTCGCGGGGCTCCGTGCCGGGCTCCCGTGCCGCTCCACGGCCGAACGGCCCCGGTCATCGGGGCGCGCGGTCCCCGTCGTCCGCGTGAGCCTCCCGCGCGTCCGGCTTCCCGGCCGCGTCCTTCCGGCTGGTGCCGCTGGTGCCGTCGTCCTCGGTGCGGCGGCCGGGGATCCTCAGCCGGCCGAAGCTCTGCGTGAGCTGACGGAACGGGGAGGCCACCGGTTCCGCGGGCCGTACGGGCTCGGCCAGCGCGCCGTACGTCTCCCGGTACACGGCGAGTGCCTCATGGGCGGCCTCCGCGGCCTCCCGGTACAGGTCCCGGGACTTCGTCATGGCGTCCAGCGCGTCGGCGTACATCGCCACCAGCCGTCGCTCCCGGTCGAGTTCCTCCCGCACGGTGAGCAGATGCCAGTCCTCACGCAGCGTGGTCAGCAGCGCGTCGGCCCCCTCCGGCAACGGTCGGTCGAGCGCCGCGAACCGCGTCACGGCGGTGATCAGCTCGGCCGGTTCCGTCCCGTCGAGGAACACGCTGCGTACGGTGAAGTCCTCGGCGCCGTGACCCGGCGGGGCGGGGTCGCCCGGCAGGACGGCGGCGCCGCCGCGCGGCACCTCCACCCCCGTGTCCCGCAGCGCCCAGTTGACGCTCCTGAGCTGCTGCGGGGCGGCGCGGTGCTCCACCACCCGGTGGCGCAGGCCCGGCGGCAGCACGGCGGCCAAGGGGCGCAGCCCGCGCTCGTCGGGGGTCATCGCCTCGTGGACGACGACATGCACCGCCCAGGAGTCCTGCGCGGCGCTCTTCAGGATCCGCCGCAGTTCCCGCTCGTCCGACGGCAGCGGATTGATGTCCTGGAGCCGCAGCCCCGTGGCGGGCTCCGAGGCCCAGGTGTCCTCGTCCGCCGGCCAGAACATCGTCGCGGGCGACGGCCAGCGCAGCTCCCAGGCGCCCTCGGCCTCCGCGGCGAGCGACCAGCGGCCGGTGTCGGCGAGATCGAGACGGGCCCGCACGGTCACCGGGCCGGCCACCCGCCAGCGGGCCTCGAAGCCGCGGACACCGGCGGTCCCGGCCTCGGGATGCTCATGGAAGTCGTCGAGCGTGCCGGCGTCCTTGTGCCGCCGGAGCGTACGCCGGAGGAGATCCGCGGCGCCGGGGGCGGTGTGGTGGCCGCGAGCCAGCCACACGGTCGGGGGAGTCGTGAGGGAGCTGGGCATGGATCCATCGGTCAGGAGGGGCGAGCGGGGCAAGCGAGGGCGACGTGCGACGTATCCGTCCAGTATCGCCGTAATCCCTGGGAAACATCGCCGCGACCGGCCCGGGGAATGCGTGAACCCCCGCCGAAGTGATCAGAAACACATACGCGCCGCACACGGGGAGTGCACGGCGCGAACAGGGTGCGCACCGGGCGCACCGGGTGGCCTGCGCGCGCCCGTCGCCCCGGAGGCGCGGTCCCACCGCAATCCGGTGGGCGGGCGGAACCGTCCACCATCCGCAAGAGGGTGGTTCCGCCCGTCTTTCCTCCGATGTGCCGCGCGTGGTGGCTACGCGCCGCTCGCGCGGAGCATGTCCTCACGCTCGACGATCTTCACGCGCTCACGGCCCTGCGGCTCGCCCAGCGCCTTCTCGGCGGCGTCCAGCGCGTACCAGCCCTCCCAGGTGGTGAAGCGGACCTCGCGCTCGGCGAGGAAGGCGCCCACGGCCTCCGGCTCGGGAGCCGAGGGGGTGTGCAGCCGGCTGTGCGCGAAGTCGTCCAGGAGGTGGGAGACGGTCTCGTTGGCGTCGCCCTTGGTGTGACCGATCAGGCCGACCGGGCCGCGCCGGATCCAACCGGTGACGTAGACCGACTGGAGGTGCGCGCCGCTCTCCTCGATGACCCGGCCGCCCTCGTCCGGCACCGTGCCCGAGTCGATGTCCCACGGCAGCTTGGGCAGCTTGTCGGAGAGGTAGCCGACCGCGCGGTACACGGCGGTGACGTCCCAGTCCTTGAACTCGCCGGTCCCCTTGACGTTGCCGGAGCCGTCCAGGGCGGTGCGCTCGGTGCGCAGACCGACGACCTTGCCGTCCTCGCCGAGGATCTCCGTGGGCGACTCGAAGAAGTGCAGGAAGAGCTTGTGCGGCCGGTCGCCGGTGTCGCGGATCGCCCAGTTCTCCAGGGTCTTGGCGACCATGTCGACCTGCTTGCTGCCGCGCCGCGCCTGGATCGAGCCGTCGTCGTAGTCGATGTCCTCGGGGTTGACGATGACCTCGATGGTGGGGGAGTGGTCCAGCTCGCGCAGCTCCAGCGGGCTGAACTTGGCCTGCGCGGGACCGCGGCGCCCGAAGACGTGCACCTCCAGCGCCTTGTTGGCCTTGAGCCCCTCGTACACGTTGGGCGGGATCTCGGTGGGCAGCAGTTCGTCGCCGGTCTTGGCGAGGACGCGCGCGATGTCCAGGGCGACGTTGCCGACGCCGAGCACGGCGACCTTCTCGGCCTCCAGCGGCCAGGTCCGCGGCACATCCGGGTGCCCGTCGTACCAGGACACGAAGTCCGCGGCGCCGTACGAACCGTCCAGCTCGACACCGGGGATCGACAGGGCGCGGTCGGCCATGGCGCCCGTGGAGAAGATCACGCCGTCGTAGAACGACCGCAGATCGTCCAGGCTGATGTCGGTCGGGTAGTCGACATTGCCGAAGAGCCTGACCTGGGGCTTGTCCAGCACCTGGTGCAGGGCGGTGATGATGCCCTTGATCCGGGGGTGGTCGGGGGCGACGCCGTAGCGGATCAGCCCGAACGGGGCCGGCATGCGCTCGAAGAGGTCGATGGACACACCGGGATCGGCGGCCACGTCGGACTTGAGCAGTGCATCGGCGGCGTAGATACCGGCCGGACCGGCTCCGACGATGGCTACCCGCAGGGGGCGGGGCATGATCAGGTTCCCTTCGAGCGATGAATGACGACTCGATCAGGAAGCCTAAACTAAGGCAAGCCTAAGTAGGTACGCGGGTCCGGTCTATGGACTCATAAGGCGACCTTATGACGTCTCCTTGACCAGGTTATACGACCGTCGGATCTCGCTCGTCGGCAGCAATGTAGCGCAGAGAAACCCCTCGGTGATCGTCAGTCGCCGCTGCCCCGCCACCTCCGGCGCGGGCTCGGGCGAGTAGCTGCGCGGTGAGGTGGACCAGGGGCTCGTTCGGCGGCCGGTTCTCGTAGGTCGGGGGCGTGACCGGTGGTGAGGAAGATCGTTCATTCCGGGCGGGGCCACGATCGCGGGCCCCGGGCAACCTCATGCGGGACCCGGAACGGAGGCACGGTCGACGATGGGTGGCTGGATCACCGTCGGGTGGGGCGCCGTCGCCGCGATGTGCCCGCTGTCCCCGGACAGCGGAGCGGGCGTCGTGGTCGACTCGCACGCGGGCGCGGCACATGTGGTGGTGTGCGCGCCGGACGCCTGGATCGAGATCGGCGCCTCGGCGCCGACGCCGGTCGAGGAGCCGGGGCGAGTGACCGGGGAGGAGCGGGCGGTGGGGCCCTCCCCGCCGGTCGCGCCCACGGAGCCCGCCACGGAGGCCGCCATGGAGGCCGCGCCCGCCGTGGCCGAGGCGGTGGCTCCGGCACCGGCTCCGGCAGTGACTTCGGCGCCTTCCGCCGCTCCCGTACCGGCGGCCGTGCCCGAACCGCCGGAGGCCGTCGCCGCGCCCGTTGCCCGTGAGATGCCGGCCGCGTTCCGCTGGGTGCCCCGGCCGTATCGGGGCGGGGCGGGTGAACGGTCCGTGCCCGGCGGGTTCTCCGTCCTCACCACCATGACCGTGATCACCACGCCCGCGATCCTCGCCGCCGCCGCCCTGCGGCCCGGATCGCGGCGCCGCCGGTCCTGACGCCCCCGCGACCACCGCTCCCCCCCTCGTCCACCCCTGACACCGCTCCTGGAGTTCCACCGTGCCGGAATGGCTGATCTACTCCCTGGCCTCCCTCCTGGTCTGCGCCTTCGTCGTCATGGCCATCGTCATGAGGCACCGGCGGGTGGCCGACGACGAGGACACGTCCGAGACCCCGGACGTCCTGGAGTACATGGTCATGATGGTCGGCGTCGTGTACGCCATCGTGCTGGGCCTGGCCATCGCCGGGGTGTGGGAGGCCCGGGGCGCGGCCGAGGACACCGTACGGCGCGAAGCCCTGGCCCTCCACGAGATCGACCGGCGCCTCGACGTCTACCCCGCCGCCTACCGCGCCCAGGTCCGCGACCGCATCGACGAGTACGCGCGGCACGCCGTGACCGCCGAGTGGCCCGCCATGGAGCGGAACGAGGAACCGGGGCCCGCGGGCGCCGAGTTGCTGAACCGCATCCGCACCGACCTCGCCCACCGCACCCCCACCGACGAGCTCCAGGCCCAGGCGTACCAGCCGCTCCTGGACGAGGTGGCCGCCGCCGACGTGGCCCGGCACGAGCGGCTCGACAGCGCCGGGACCACCCTGCCGGGCGTGGTCTGGTTCGGGCTCGTGGCGGGCGGGGCCGTGACACTCGGGCTGCTGTTCACGCTCCAGATCCGCCGCTCCACCCGCGAGTTGATGCTCGCCAGTGCCTTCAGCGCGCTCGTCGTCTTCCTGCTCTTCCTGGTGTGGAGCTTCGACGCGCCCTTCGGCCACTCGGGCGCCGACTCCGCACAGCCCCTCCGGGACCTCTACGCGACGGTCGCATGACAGCCCGCCCGCGAACGGCAGGGGCGTGAGGGTGCGCAAGCGGCGACGGTCCCTGGGGCCCGCGTTCGGGCGGCTGTGGGCGGCGTACGCCGTCAGCGCCTTCGGCACCCGGCTGGCCTTCGACGCCTTCCCGATGATCGCGGTGCTGGTGCTGCACGCCGGTCCGGGCAAGGTGGCGGCCCTCGCGGCGGCGGGCGCGGCGGTCGGCGCGGTGGTGGCCGTGCCGCTCGGACCCTGGGTGGAGTTCCGGTACAAGCGGCCCGTGATGATCACCATGGACCTGGTGCGCTGTGCGGCCCTGCTGACCGTCCCCGCCGCCTTCGCCTTCGGCCTGCTCAGCTTCGCCCAGCTCCTGCTGGTCTCCGTGGCCGTCGCCGCCGCCGACATCGCCTTCGGCGCGGCGGCGGGCGCCTGTGTGAAGGTCCTGGTCCCGCCCGAGGACCTGCTGTGCGCCAACGGGCGCTTGGAGTCCACCGCCTGGACCGCGACCATGCTCGGACCACCCCTGGGCGGGGCCTCGGTCGGCCTCCTCGGCCCGATGACCACGGTGGTCGCGGACGCCGTCAGCTATCTGCTCTCCGCGCTGGGCATCCGCGCGATCCCCGGGAAGGAACCCGCACCGGCCGCCCGCTCCAAGGGACTGCGCCCCGGCGACCTGGTCGACGGCTGGCGGCACATCCTCGGCCATCCGGTCCTGCGCCCCCTGTTGCTGAACACGGTCCTGGTCAACGGCCTGATCATGGCCTCCGTACCGCTCCTCGCCGTGCTGATGCTCGGCCGCCTCGGCTTCGCCCCCTGGGTCTACGGCCTCGCTTTCGCCGCGCCCTGTGCGGGCGGGCTGATCGGCGCCCGGCTGGCCCGCCCGCTGGTCGACCGGTACGGCGGCCACCGGGTGCTGTGGGTCTCCGGGACCCTCCGGGCCTGCTGGTCGACCGGGCTCGCCTTCGTCGGCCCCGGCACCGCGGGACTGCTGCTCGTCATGGGCGTCGAACTCGCCCTCATCACCTGCGCGGGCGTCTTCAACCCGGTCCTCGCCACCCGCCGTCTGGAGCTGACCCCGCCGGACCGGGTGGCCCGTACGCTGTCCGCCTGGTCGGTCGCCGGGAAGGCCGGAACCGCCGTCCTGACCGCGCTCTGGGGCCTGCTGGCCGCCGCCGCGGGCCTCCGCACCGCCCTGGCCCTGGCCGGTCTCCTGCTCCTCGCGACCCCGCTCCTCCTGCCCCGGCACGATCGGGAACCCTCCCCGGCGGCCCGTCAGTCGGCCTGAACCGCCGGTCCACGGACCCCGCCCGCGCCCGGCCCGGGACACGCCGGCCCGGACGCCCTCAGGACCAGGTCCACCGTCTCCACCGGAGAACTGCTCGCGGGGACGACCGTCTCCACCCCGGCGCCCCACCCACCGCCCGGCGGCCCGTCCGGTCAGGCGACGACCGTCTCCCAGGTGTCGACGGCGTAGTACACCGACATGCCGTTACGGCCGTACAACTGGGGCGCGCCGGTGTCGTTGGCGGTGTCGACGCCCAGGCCCACCTTGTCCCGGCCCCGGGCGGCGAACTCGGCGAAGGCGCGGCGCAGGAGGAAGCCGCCGAGGCCCCGGCCGCGGACCTCGCGCACCATGCCGAGCCCGCCGATCCACGCCATGCTGCTGAGGTCGTCGCGCCCCAGCAGGAATCCGGCGTCCCCGAGGCCGTCGACCGACAGGATCCAGACCAGCGACCAGTCGATCAGCTCGGGGTCGAGGTCGGCCAGCCACTGCTCGTACGTCCGCGGCTGGTGGTCGAAGTGGTCGACGAAGGTCAGCTGGTCCAGCGCGTGGGCGCGGACCCGGTCCTCCTCCGTGAGACAGGGCCGTACCCGCACCCCCTCCGGAGCCTCCGGCATCGGGTCCCGCGCCGGGTCCAGCGACCGGGTCAGATTGTGATAGCGCCGCACCGGGGCCCAGCCGCGCCCGGTGAGCAGGGCGGTGTCGGTCGTGGAGCGGGTGTTGAGGCCGAGGTGGATCACGGCGCGCTCGGCACCGTTGGAGCGGGCCTTCTCCAGGGCCCGCGCCTCCATGGCCCTGAGGACGCGTTGCCCCGTCTCCTGGTGGCCCGGCAGCACGACGTGCTCGATGTCGATGCGCTCGCCGCCCGAGTCGTCCCAGAGCAGCCCGTACGCCACCGGCCGGTCGCCGTCGAAGGCCAGCCACGAGTCGGTCTTCAGCTCCGTCTCGGGGTGCTTCAGATCCGACTCGACGGCGTGCAGGTCGGTCTCGGGGTGGCCGATCTCGATCCGGTCGACCGCGTTGAGCAGGTCGGTGATGGCCGGGGCGTCGCGGAGCGCGGCGGGGCGCACGGTGGGGGTGGGCATGGGGTCAGGTTCCGTGACGCGTCGCGCGGACCGCAACGGAATTTCCGCGCCCGCGGAGCCGGACCGGACCCGCTCAGTCCTCGACCACCAGGGACGGGGTCGACCTGGTGAGCACCTCGCCCCGGAAGAAGGCCGGGCTCCGCCAGCGCATCACGGCCATGATGACCAGGCCGAGCGCCAGCAGCCCCACGCCGATCACGAAGACCGAGCCCACGCCGAACACGGACGAGCCGCTGCCGTAGGCCGGGTCCCACATGTCGGCCAGGGTCTTCCCGAAGACGGCCGCGAGCAGCAGCCCGCCGACCAGCGGGAAGAGCCCCTTGAACAGCAGGTCGCGGCCGGACTTCAGCAGGTCGGCGCGGAAGTACCAGGCGCACGCGAAGGCCGTCAGCGCGTAGTAGAAGCAGATCATCAGGCCCAGCGCGTAGATCGTGTCGACCAGGACGTGCTCACTGACCAGCGTCATCAGGGTGTAGAACACGCCGGTCGCGACACCCGCCGTGACGGTCGCCCTGCCCGGGGTGCGGAAACGCTCGTGCACGCGCGCGTAGGACGCGGGGAGCGCCTCGTACGCCGACATGGCGAGGACCGTACGGGCGACCGGGATGAACGTGGTCTGCAGGCTCGCGGCGGCCGAGGCGAGGACCGCGACGAAGAGCAGCACACCGAGGCCGGGGCCCATCACCGGTCCGGCGAGGGCGGCGAAGACGTTGTCGGAGGTCTCGGGGTTGGCGAGGCCGAGGCCCTGGTCGCCGGAGCCGACCACCATCTGCGCGGCGACGCCGGTGGCCAGGTACGAGCCGACCAGGACGACCATCGCGATGAGCGCGGCCCGGCCCGGGGTGCGGTCGCTGCCGCTGGTCTCCTCGTTGGCGGTGAGACAGGCGTCCCAGCCCCAGTACATGAAGATCGACAGCGACAGGCCCGCCGTGAACGCGGCGAAGGACTGCACGGCGAACGGGTTCAGCCAGGACCAGGAGAAGTCCAGGGAGGTCGGGAAGTCCGCGCTGCCCGCCTTGCCGAAGGCCATCGCCACGAACACCGCGAGGACCACGAGCTGGAGGCCCACCAGCGCGTACTGCACGCCCTTCGTGGCGGTCATCCCGCGGTAACTGATCACGGTGGCGATCGCGATCAGCGCCAGGCAGGTGACGATGTGCACCGCCTTGCTGTCGTCGAGCGCGGCCACCTCGGCACTGCCGGTGATCTCGCCCGCGAGCAGCCAGAAGTACGAGGTCGCCACGCCCGCCAGATTCGACAGCACGATGATCGTGGCGATCACCAGACCCCAGCCGCACATCCAGCCGACCTTCGGGCCGAACGCCTTCACGGTCCAGGTGAAGGAGGTGCCGCAGTCGGGCATGACCCGGTTCAGCTCCCGGTAGGCGAAGGCCACCAGGAGCATCGGCAGAAAGCCGGCGAGGAAGACGGCCGGCATCTGGACGCCGACCTCCCCCGCCGTGGAGCCGAGGGTCGAGGTGAGGCAGTAGACCGGGGCCACGGTGGAGATACCGATGACCGCGCTGCCCAGCAGGCCGACGGAGTTCCCGTTCAGGCCCTTGGCGCGGATGCCGTCGGCGGAGGCCCCGTCGCCTTTGTCGGTGGCCTGGGGCCGTACGTCCAGCTGAGTCATGAACAGGACGTTAAGTCCTGCGATTTCCGTGGTGACGAGCCGTGGTGATCACTCACAGTAGGCAGGTGAATGGGTGATTCCTGGGTCTGTACGGCTATGTTCCTGCGATTTGAAGGTGATGGCGCGCGGGTGGTTCTGTGTTCCCAGGACGGTCAAGGGGTGTCCGATATTCGGTTATCGCACCGGGGCGCGCATTTCACTGCCCGAAATTTTCCCATGTGGTCCGCGTCACACTTCGTGCGGTCATCCCCCCGGTACAGCCCGTCCCGCCTGCGGCTACAGTGACCGGCCAAGATCGACTGGGGAGAGGCGACCGTGCGGGCAAGAGCGGGGAAGAGATGGCCGGCCGCGATGGCGGTGGCGGCGATCGTGCTGACGGGGTGCTCGGGCGACTCCGAGCCGGACGGCGAGGGAGCGGCGTCGGCCGCGAACGCCGCCGAGAAGGCGGAGGCGAAGAGCGGCGGCACCGTCGGCGGACCCGGCTCGGCGTGTGAACTGCCCCTGACCTTCGACACCGCCGAGAAGTGGACGGCGGAAGCCGTCGGTGACGGGCCGGGGGGCGGTGACTCCGGCGGGACGGAGGGCGGTGACTCCGGCGGGACGGAGGGCGGTGACCCCGGTGAGACCGGCGGGGCGGCCCCTGACGTCGCGCCCGAACTCGCCGGTCTGCTCCAGCAGGGGCCCGTCACCCTCGTGTGCGAGATCGACGCCAAGCCCGCCGGTCATGTCGGCTTCCTCCGGGTCTGGACCGGTGAGAAGGGCGAGGCCGACCCGCGTGCCGTCCTCACGGAGTTCCTCGCCGGTGAGGACGGCGTGAGCAAGGAGCGGTACAGCACCTTCAGCGGGGACGGGGGCAGTGGAGCCGAGGTCGCGTATCTCCTGACGATCGAGTTTCTCGACGAGACCAAGAAGGAGCGGGCCTTCGCCGTGACCACCCCGGACGGACCCGTCGTCGTCCACCTCGGCGGGATGGACTCGGCGGAGCACGACGCGATGATCCCGGCGTACGAGCTGGCCAAGAAGACACTGAAGGTCGCCGACTGAGCCTTGGAGAGAGGCCCGCGCCCTCAGCCCTCCCGGCGGCAGTACAGGAAGAGCTGCGGCTCCGGGCCCGCCTCCGGGAGGGCGGGGGTGAACAGCACCTCCTGCCGGTCCAGCACGACCAGTCCCGCCGACGCCGCCAGCTCCACGAACCCCTCGGTGGAGAAGCTCGTCGCGCGCACCGGCTGCCCCAGGAACTCCACCTCGACGTCCTCCACCTCCAGGGCGACGGTGGCGAGCACCACATGCCCCGACGGCCGTACCGCCGTGGCCATGCGGCGGACCAGGTCGGTCTGTTCGGAGCGGTCCATCTGGAGCATGGCGAAGTAGGAGCAGACCGCGTCGAAGCGCCCCTGGGGGAGGGAGACCTCGCGTGCGTCGGCGCACTCGAAGGTCGCCCCGGGCACCTGGCGGGTGGCGAGGTCGACCATCACGGGGGAGATGTCAAGACCGTGCACCTCGTGCCCCGCGGCGACAAGGGTCTCGGCCGTCGGGCGGCCCGTGCCGCTGCCCACGTCCAGCACCCGGCTGCCCGGTGCCAGCCGGTCGAGCAGCCACGCCAGCGACCTGCGGTGCGGTTCCGACGCGGCGAACGCCTCCTGGTAGGCGGCGCCGATCGCGTCGAACGTCACGGCGGCGGGCGCCCTGTGCGGTGCATCGGTCACGTCGCGGTTCCCTTCGTCCGGGCATACGGGCACTGCGTATCGTCCCAGCGCGCGGGGTGATCGACAACGGCCCCGGCCGGGGGAGCACCGTTTGCGCGGGAGCCCCGCCGCGGGGGAAGGTGCCTTGCGTGGCCACCCTCCTGATCGTGCATCACACCCCCTCGCCCCACTGCCAGGCCCTCTTCGAGGCCGTCGTGTCGGGCGCCACGGACCCCGACATCGAGAACGTCAAGGTCGTACGGCGCCCCGCCCTGTCCGCCACCGCCTCCGACGTGCTGGAGGCCGACGGACTGCTCCTCGGCACGCCCGCCAACCTCGGGTACATGTCCGGTGCGCTGAAGCATTTCCTCGACCAGATCTACTACCCCTGCCTGGACAGCACCCGGGGCCGTCCCTTCGGCTACTGGGTGCACGGCGGCAACGACGTCACCGGCGCGGTGCGCGCCATCGAGTCGATCACCACGGGGCTGGACTGGCGGCGGGCCGCCGAGCCGGTCACCGTCACCGGTGAGCCCGCCAAGGGAGATCTGGAGGCGTGCTGGGAACTGGGCGCCACGGTGGCCGCGGGACTCATGGGCTGAGCGCCTGATCCGGTCCCGGGGCTCCCCGTGGGGCCGGTCTCAGCCCCGCCAGCGGTAGCGCCGCTCCGGCCGTCCCGCCACCCCGTACCGCAGCGCCACCTCCGCGCTGCCCGTGGTGTGGAAGTACTCCAGATAGCGGCGGGCGCTGACCCGCGAGACGCCGGTGAGGGTCGCGCACTCGGTCGCGGAGAGGGTGCCCTCGGTGTCGCGCAGGGTGCGCTCGATCAGATCGGCCGTCTCCACGCTCATGCCCTTGGGCAGCCCGCCGGAGGCCGGGACCGAGCCGCCCGACAGCACCCGGTCCACATCGGCCTGGCTGCGCACCACCGTGGTCAGCAGCCGCCCGCGCTGCGCCGCGTACCGCTCCAGCCGGGACTGGAGGTCCTCGAACTCGAAGGGTTTGAGGAGGTAGTCGACCACGCCGTGGCGGACGGCGCCGCGCACGGTGTCCGCCTCCCGGGCCGCGCTGATCACCATCACGTCGCAGTCGTGTCCGGCCGCGCGCAGCCGGGGGATGACGTCGAGGCCGAACCCGTCCGGGAGGTAGAGGTCCAGCAGCACCAGGTCGGGGCGGTGCTCGTCGGCCGCCGCCACCGCCTGCTCGCCGGTGCTGGCGACACCGACGACCCGGAAGGGCGGCACCCGCTCGACGAAGGCCCGGTGCACCCGGGCCACCATGAAGTCGTCGTCCACCACCAGGACGTCCAGAGTCTCCTTCGCGCCGCTCTCCCCATGTGCCCCGCTCATCGTCTGGCTCCTTCCGCCACCGCGTCCGTGAGATGGCTGACCGTCATGCGCGCGGTGAACTCGGCACCCTCGGGGGTGTTGTTCACCGCGACCTCCCCGCCGTGGCGCTCACAGACCAGCCGGGTCAGGGCCAGCCCGATACCGCGCTCGCCCTCGCGGGCGACCTTGGTGGTGAACCCGTGCTCGAAGACCTCGCGGGCCAGCTCGGGGGCGATCCCGGGCCCTGAGTCCCGTACGACGATCTCCACGCTGGACGCGTCCTGGCGGATGTCGACCTCGACCCAGGCGTCCCGGTCCTCGGCCCCGCCCGTCGGGGTGGCGGCGTCCACCGCGTTGTCGACCAGGTTGCCCACCACGGTCGCCACGTCGGCGGCGTCCTCGGGGGTGAGCCGGCCGAGCGCGGTGCCGTCGGAGATCCGCAGACTGACCCGGCGCTCGGCGGCTAGTGAAACCTTGGCCATCAGCAGCGCGGCCACGGCCGTGTCTCGGACCCGGCGGCTCAGGGTGATGTCGAGGGACTGGCGGCGCCGGGTGAGGGCGCGGATGTAGTGCACCACCTCGTCCTGCTCGCCGATCTGGATGAGGCCGGAGATGGTGTGCAACTGGTTGGCGAATTCGTGCGCCTGGGCCCGCAGCAGCTCCGAGGAACTGCGGAAGGAGCCCAGTTCCTGTTCCAGACGGGCCAGTTCGGTGCGGTCACGCAGGGTGGTGACCGAGCCGAGGTGACGGCCGTCCTTGGTGACCGTCATCCGGTTCATGACCAGGACCCGGCCGCCCCGGATGACGACCTCGTCGCGCCGGTCCCCGGGGCCCTCCCGGCCGCCGGTGAGCACATCGCGCAGCCGCCCGTCGATACCGAGCGCGTCGAGCCCCCGCCCCTCGCAGTCCTCGGGCAGATCGAGCAGCCGCCGGCCCACCGCGTTGACCAGCGTCAGCCGGTGCTGGGGATCCAGCGCGACCACGCCCTCGGCGATGCCGTACAGCATGGCCTCCCGGTGCTCGGCCAGCCCGGCTATCTCCCGGGGCTCCAGGCCCAGCGTCTGCCGTTTGACCCGCCGGGCCAGCAGCCAGGACCCGGCCAGCCCCAGCCCGCTGGCGACGCCGAGATAGGCGATGAGGTAGGAGGAAGCGTTGCTCAGCCGTTCCCAGACGGTGGGCGCCTTCTCGCCGATCATGACCGTGCCCAGCACCCGGCCGAGGGTGGCCTCCCGCTCGTCGAGCACCGGTACCTGTGCCACCCGCTCCCGGCCGTCGCCCAGGCTCAGCTCGCCCGACCAGCCGCGGTCCGGCTCGGCGCGGTTCCCGCGCGGCAGCGGGCGGCCGATGGCCGTGGGGTCGGTGGAGCTGACGATCAGGCCGCCGCCGTCGGCGATGGTCACCGAGGTCACCCCGGACTGGGTCTGCGTGGAGTTCACCAGCGGTGCCAGCGCCTCGCGCGGCAGCAGCGGCTCCTCCAGCTGACCGCGGACCAGCGGGGTGGCGGCGAGTTGCTCGGCCAGCGCGGTGACCCGGCGCCCCTCGACCCGGTTGAAGGTCGCCTCGGACTGGGCGAGCGAGACGGCGGCGACCGCCAGCAGCACCATCACGACGATGGCGAGCTGCAGCACCAGCATCTCGCCCGCGAGGGTCTGACGTCGGAACGTGGCGGCCATGGCGGTCTCAACCTCTTGCACGGGACGGTGGGCGGGATGGGCTCGACGGGGCGTCATCTGCGGGGTTGCCCCATGATGGCCGCCAATCGCGCCAGGCAGAAGCACCGATCGGTAACGGGGTGTGACGGGGGGCGGAGGCCAGGCGGGAGGTCGGGCGGGAGGTCGGGCGGGAGGCCGGGCGGGAGGCCGGGCAGGAGGCCGGACCGGAGGTCGGCCAGGCGTGGGCCGAGGGCGGTTCCGGGGTCGGTCCGGGGCCGGGTCGGAGATCGGTGCGGGGTCGGGGCGGAGGTCGGGCCCGGGGGTGGGTCCGGGCCGGATGCGCTCGTGGTCACAAAGACCAAAACCTCCGTTGGTTCCGGAAGCGAGACACCGCGTTTACGTGGGGGCAACATGTGGCCCACGTCACCCGCCCCCACCGGGTCGTTCGCGTGAGTTCTCGTAACGTTCTCCTTCAGTTCAGTTGCTGTTCATTTCGCCTTTCGAATTACGCATTCCTCCCTTTCCGTCCATTCATTGTCTTTTGACTCCGTACGGCGTACCCAGTGCCTCGCACGCGGTGCCCCGTACTCCATAACCGACAGGTGGTGGCACTCGTGCGTCTGCGCACTCCCCTCGCCCTGCTCGGGGCCGCCGTGCTCGTCCTCTTCGGGCCGCCGCTGCTGACCACCGGCAGCGGCGCCGAGACCGGCACACAGATCCCGGGCCTGCGCTTCATGGTCCCCAACACCCCCGGAGGCGGCTACGACATCACCGCCCGCACCGCGGCGAAGAACGCCGAGGACGCCGGACTCACCTCCGGCATCGAGGTGTTCAACCTGCCCGGAGCCGGCGGTACCGTCGGACTGACCCGGCTGGTGAGCGAGCACGGCAACGGCAAGCTCGCCATGTCGATGGGGCTCGGCGTCGTCGGCGCCGTCCGCTCCAACGACGCCCCCAAGACGCTCGCCGACACCACTCCGATCGCCCGGCTCACCGAGGAGCAGGACGTCGTCGTGGTCTCCAAGGACTCGCCGTACAAGACCATCGACGACCTCGTCGACGCCTGGAAGGCCGACCCCGGCAAGCTTCCCGTCGGCGGCGGGTCCTCGCCCGGCGGCCCCGACCACCTCGCCCCGATGCTGATGGCCCAGGCCGCCGGCATCCAGCCGAAGGACGTCAACTACATCCCCTTCGACGGCGGCGGCGAACTCCTCGCCTCCATCCTCGGCAACAAGGTCGCCTTCGGCGTCTCCGGCGTCGGCGAGTACCTCGACCAGATCAAGGCGGGCGAGCTGCGACTGCTCGCGGTCACCGGGCCCGAGCCGGTGGAGGGGCTGGACGCCCCCACCCTCATGGAGGCGGGCTACGACGTGAACTTCACCAACTGGCGCGGCATCGTCGCCCCGCCCGGCCTCTCCGACGCCGAACGCGACAAGCTCGTCCGGCTGGTCGAGGAGCTGCACGACTCACCGGAGTGGCAGAAGTCCATGAAACAGAACGGCTGGGACGACGCCTTCCTCGTCGGTGACGAGTTCGGCGAGTTCCTGGAGGCTCAGGACAAGCGCGTGGTCTCCGTGCTGAAGGAGCTGGGACTGTGACGACACAGACCACCGACACCGCCCAGGGACCCGCCCAGGACCGCCGCTCCTGGTGGCGCGACCACTCCGAACTCGGCGTCTGCGCCCTGCTGCTCGCCCTCGGCGTCCTCGTCCTCACCGACGCCCTCACCATGGACGTCGACATCGCCCAGCGCGGACCCGTCGGCCCGAAGACGGTCCCCATCGCCGTCGGCATCGGGCTGCTGGTCATCGCCGCCCTGCTCGCCGTCGACGTGATCCGCGGCGGCCGGGGCGAGGCCGAGGGCGGCGAGGACATCGACCTGTCGGAGCCCTCCGACTGGAAGACCGTGCTGCTGCTCGGCGGGGTGTTCCTGGGCTCCGCCGTCCTCATCGAGCCGGTCGGCTTCCCCATCGCAGGAGCCCTGCTCTTCTGGGGCGCGGCCTTCGCCCTCGGCAGCCGCCGCTTCGACCGCGATCCACTCATCGCGGCCGGGCTGTCCCTCGTGACGTACGTCCTGTTCAACAATCTTCTCGGAGTGCCGCTGCCCGGTGGTCCGTTGATGGGAGTCCTGTGAGATGAACGCCCTGAACTCCCTGATCGACGGCTTCGGGACCGCCCTGACGCCGATGAACCTCCTCTGGGCCGCCATCGGCGTGCTGCTCGGCACCGCCATCGGCGTCCTGCCCGGCATCGGCCCGGCCATGGCGGTGGCGCTGCTGCTGCCGGTGACGTACGGCCTCGACCCGACCGGCGCGTTCATCATGTTCGCCGGTATCTACTACGGTGCCATGTTCGGTGGATCCACCACCTCGATCCTGCTGAACACACCAGGTGAGAGCGCGGCCGTGGTCGCCGCCATGGAGGGCAACCCCATGGCCAAGTCCGGGCGCGGCGCCCAGGCCCTGGCCGCCGCCGCGATCGGACACTTCACCGGCGGCATCGTCGGCACCATGCTGCTGGTCGCGCTGGCCCCGATCGTCGCGGAACTCGCCGTCGACATCGGCGCCCCGGACTACTTCGCCATCATGGTCCTCGCGTTCATCGCGGTGACCTCGGTCCTCGGCTCCTCCCGGATCCGCGGCCTCGCCTCCCTGCTCATCGGTCTCACCATCGGCCTCGTCGGGCTCGACCAGATGACCGGCCAGCAGCGCCTCACCTTCGGCTCGCTCCAGCTCGCCGACGGCATCGACGTCGTCATCGTCGCCGTGGGTCTCTTCGCCATCGGCGAGGCCCTGTGGGTCGCCGCCCATCTGCGGCGCCGCCCGCACGAGCCGATCCCGGTCGGCCGGCCCTGGCTCGGCAAGAAGGACGTACGACGCACCTGGAAAGCCTGGGCGCGCGGACCGTTCATCGGCTTCCCCTTCGGTGCCATCCCCGCCGGCGGCGCCGAGATACCCACCTTCCTCTCCTACGTCACCGAGAAGCGGCTCTCCAAGCACAAGGACGAGTGGGGCAAGGGCGCCATCGAGGGCGTCGCCGGACCCGAGTCGGCCGCCTCCGCCTCGGCGGCGGGCACCCTCGTCTCCATGCTGACCCTCGGTCTGCCCACCACGGCCGTCGCCGCCGTCATGCTGGCCGCGTTCCAGCAGTACGGCATCCAGCCCGGCCCGCTCCTCTTCGAGCGGGAGCCGGACCTGGTGTGGGGCCTCATCGCCTCACTGTTCGTCGGCATGGTCCTGCTCCTCCTGCTCAACCTGCCGCTCGCCCCGGTCTGGGCGAAGCTGCTGCGCATCCCCCGGCCGTATCTGTACGCGGGCATCATGTTCTTCGCGTCGATCGGTGCGTACGCGGTCGGCGGCGAGGTCATCGACCTGGTGATCCTGCTGGTCATCGGTCTGATCGGCTTCGGTATGCGCCGCTACGGGCTGCCGATCCTGCCCGCCGTCATCGGAGTGATCCTCGGCCCCAACGCCGAGCAACAGCTCCGGCGCGCGCTCCAGATCAGTGACGGCAGCGTGAACGGGCTGGTGAACACCTGGTTCTCGGTGACCGTCTACGCGATCGTCGTCGTGCTGCTGGCCTGGCCCCTGCTGAAGCGGTTCCTCTTCCGCGGAAGGGCGGCGCGTTCCTGACTCCAGGGTGCGACCTCCCATGCCACGCCCCTGGCCTGCCGGCCACTGTCACCCCGTCGTGGGTGGTGACAGTGGCCGGCGCTTGTGCTCGACCACACCGGCGCGGCGATGGCAACGCGGAGGAGACCGTGCCGTCCGTCGCACCCGGCCGCAGGGGTGGAACCTGGCCGGGTGCGTGGTGGGTGGTGCGCGGTACGCGGTGCTCGGCGTCGGGGCGGGGGAGGGGGCGGGGCCGGTCGGGTTCCGGGGTGACCCGACCGTGGGGTTCGCTGGCCCGGATGCAGCAGTTCGGGCGGCCCACGCCCCGGGTGCCAGAAAGGCTGGAGCCGCTTGTGCAGCCCATCTCCAGGAGCGCCGATGCCCTCTCGATCCCTGCCGACCTCCCGCGCCCGGTTCCGGCCGCGGCTGCGGACGGCCCGCCTTCTCGCCGTCTGTCTGACCGTGCTGGTCCCGGCCACGCCCGCCGTCGCGGCCACCTCCCCGTCGCGCGGTGACGACGGC
This sequence comes from Streptomyces sp. NPDC091377, assembly GCF_044757045.1. Lineage (NCBI taxonomy): Bacteria > Bacillati > Actinomycetota > Actinomycetes > Kitasatosporales > Streptomycetaceae > Streptomyces > Streptomyces sp. NPDC091377. The sequence goes on from NZ_JBIVUE010000003.1 coordinate 541,172, forward strand.
GCGTTGCAGCGCCGGCTGGAGGAACTGGTCCGCGCCCCCGGCGGGCCGCCCGGCGCGATCGCCGTCCTCCAGCGCGGACGGGAGACCCGCGTCGTGCGGGCCGGGATCGCCGACGTCAGGTCCGGCCGGCCACCCTGGCCGGGTGACCACATGAGGATCGCCAGCACGGCCAAGGCGTTCAGCGGGGCCGTGGCCCTCTCCCTGGTGGACCGGGGTGTCCTCGGCCTCGACGACATGCTGCGCGACCGGCTGCCCCAACTGCCCCGCCACTGGGGGTCGGTGACCCTGCGGCAGATGCTCCACCACACCAGCGGGCTCCCCGACTACACCGAGTCGCCCCGGCTGAGGGAGATCCTCACCGAGGATCCCCACCACCGCTTCGACTCACGCCGACTCCTCGACTTCGTCGCCGAGGAACGGCTCCGCTTCCGGCCCGGCGCCCGCTACCGGTACTCCAACTCCGACAACATCGCCGTCGCCCTGATGGCGGAGGCGGCGACCGGGACACCGTACGAGCAACTGCTGCGTGATCTGGTGTACCGGCCGCTCGGGCTGCGCAACACCAGCCTGCCGTCCGGGTACCGGTTGCCCGAGCCCTACCTCCACGGCTACGACGTGAACCCACCGCAGCCCCCGGCCGACATCAGCGAGGCGCTCGGTGCCTCCGGGGTGTGGGCGTCCGGCGGTATGGTCTCCACCCCGGCCGACCTGACCCGCTTCATCCGGGGTTATGTGTCGGGAGCGCTGTACGACCAGCGTCTGGTGCGGGAACAGCACGCGTGGATCGCCGGTGCGTCCGAGCCCGCCGGGCCGGGCGACAACACGGCGGGCCTCGCCCTGTACCGGTACTCCACCCGCTGCGGGGTGGTCCTGGGGCACACCGGCAACTTCCCCGGCTACACCCAGCTGATCGCCGCCACCCCGGACGGACAGCGCTCCCTGACCTTCTCCGTCAGTTCCCAGATCAACCAGAGCCTCGCCCCCGAGCGGCTGCGCGAGCTGCGGGACGTCCAGGAGGACTTCGTCTGCGCGCTGCTCGGTGACGGGACAGCGGAGGGGAAGGGGTGATGACCGGCGGCTTCGGCCTGGGGTGGCCTCATGCGGACGACGCGGGTGTCCCGTCACATGAACGCCGCGCCCGCGGTCGTCTACCGCGCGCTGCTCGACCCGGAGGCCGTCGCACGCTGGCGGGTGCCGGACGGCATGCGCAGCGAGGTGCACGCGTTCGAGGCGCGCGAGGGTGGCAGGTTCCGGGTCTCACTGACGTACGACAGCCCGGCCGCGACGGGCAAGTCCGGCGCGCGCAGGGACACGTATCACGGTCGTTTCGTCCGGCTCGTACCGGACGAGCGGGTGGTCGAGGTCATCGAGTTCGCGTCCGACGACCCCGCTGTGCGTGGTGCGATGACGATGACGACCACGCTGGTTCCCGCGGGCGACGGGACCGAGGTGGTCGTCCTGCATGAAGGGCTGCCCGACGCGGTGCCTGTCGCCGACAACGAGACGGGCACGCGCATGGCGCTCGACCGACTGGCCCGGCTGGTGGAATCGGCGTAGCGCCCGCCCGGTCCACGGCCTTCGCGTCCCCGCGCCTTCGCGGGCTGTGCCTTCGCGCACGTCCCGCGGCTACTTCACCTTCCCCGTGAAGATCGCCGTGTCCATCTCGTAGTCGGGGGACACCTCCACCTGGAGCAGCGACTCCTTCTTCGGCAGTTCGCAGCCCCAGGTCACGGAGAGGGACCGGCCCGCGAGAACCTGCGTGTCGGGGAACCCGTCGATCCCCTCGTCGAAGACGATCTCGCTCTCCTTCCCGTCCTGGCCGTAGGCGCAGCTCACCGTCATCGAGGTCGGATCGAGCGTGCTGTCGGACGAATTCACGATCTTCACCGTGAATTTGATGTACGGGGTGTTCTCCGGCGAGGCGTACTCGCCGGAGACCTCGCGCTGGAACGACGACAGACTGATCTGGACGTCGCTGTCGTACGTCATGGTGTCGTCGAGCGAGAGTACGCCGTCGTCGGTGCTCTCGGCGGCCGGCTCCGAGCCCTCGTCGGCCCCCTCCGCCGCGTCCTCGGCGCCGACCGTCTTGGTGACGGTGACCGTCGGCGCGGCCTTCGCCTCGCCGTCCCCGCCCGCGCTGAGGGCGACGCCCGTGATGACGACCGCCGCGACGACCGCGGCGGCCGATCCGATGATGACGGCGTTCGTCCGGCTCTTCTTCGGCGGCTGCGATCCCGGCGGCTGCGGCGGGAAGCCCGGCATGGGGGGCTGGTGGTGGGGGTGTTGCTGGGACTGCGGGTGCGGGTGCGGGTGCTGATGAGGGTGTGGCTGTGGCTGTGGCTGGTGCTGTGGATGGTGCGTGCCGTCGTAACTCATGGTCCCCCCAGGGGTGGTGCGGAAAGGGCCATGATCCCCTGCGTTGGAGGGCATGTGGGCACGTCGTGATGAAAGTGTGTCCTGGGGTGGAGCGTCGCAGGTCAGGGGCGTTGTCAGTGGCCCTCGATAGATTCTTTGACGTTCCCGCCGATCCGGCGAGATACATCCCCGTGTGCGTAAAGGAGATGGTGCGTTGTCGGCCTGGGAGAAGTCGAGCACCGCCAGGGTGATCCCGCCCGCGCGGCCACGCAAGCTCGCGAAGGTCCCGTTCGTCGAACTCGCCGACGGACGTCTCCAGGGGGTGGTGTCCAGCGGATCGGACATCGGGCGGGTGTATGTGTCCTCGATCGAGACAGGGACGTACGCGTTCGCGTGCAGCACCAACAACAACCGTCCGTGCGGCGGCGCCCGGGGCTCGTTCTGCAAGCACATCGGGGCGCTCATCGACGAGGCCGTGCGCCAGTACGGAGTCGACCGTGTCGCCCGCTATCTGCGGGTCGAACCGGTGAAGGGCACCGACCCGAGCGAGATCGACGCGGCCCACCTCGGGTACGTCATGACCCGCACCCGGCCCGGACAGGCCGACGCCAAGGCCGCCGCGGCCGTCTTCAGCCGGTTCCTGCGCCACCTCGCCTACCTCGAACTCGCCCCCGCGACCAGGCCGTTGCCCGAGATGCAGTGGTTCCCGCCGACCCGCTCCCAGACGGCGGGACCGAGCGACAACGCGGAGACGACCGCAGGGACGGCGACGGCTGCGGGGACGGCGACAGCCGCGGGGGCGGGAACGGTTCCGGGGGCGGGAACGGTCGCGGGCGCGGTGCCCGGGGCGGTGACCGGAGCGCACGGTGACCCGATCGACGGGCTGGACGAGGCACTCGCCGCCGTCGACGCCTTCGACCGGGCCCTGTGCGGCGGACTGCTCAGGCCCCGCCCCGACGAGGCCGACGCCCTCACCGCGTTCGCCGCGTCCCTCACCGGCACCCCGCTGGCCACCCGGGTCGCCGAGGCGGCCGAGAAGGCGGCGGCCGGTGCCGCGAGCGAGGACCACTTCCTGACCCTCGCCGCCGCCCGCACCGCGCTCCTCGGCGCCGTCCACGACGCGGTCCTCCTGCGCGCCGACGAGATCGCGGGCCGTTCGCGCACCGACGCGGACACCACGGCGGAGGCCACCGGGGCCGCCGCGGTCCCTGTGCTCGCCGCCGCCCGCTCCTGGCTCGGCGACCTGGTGCGTGCCGGCTGGCAGGGCATCGACCACGAGATGATCTCCGGGGCCGCCCAAGTGGTCTCCGCGATGCTCCCGAACCCGGAACTGCGCCGCCTCGCCACCCTCCTGGACGGCTTCGCCGCCGAACTCGCCGCGTCCTGCCCCGGCGCCACCCTGGAGCGCGTCCCGGCCCGCCGCTGGGGCGACCTCTGGTCCCGCGCCATGCTCCTGACCGTGCCCGGCGCCGCCGAGCCCGCGCTGACCGGCACCGCGACGGGACGGCTGCTGCCCCTCGGAGTCGACGTCCATGAACACTCCACGGCCGCTCAGGCCCAGGTGCACGCCGTCCTCGAACCCGCCGACGGCTCCCCGCCCCGGCTGGTGCGGGCCGCGGTCTCGGTGCCCAGGCCGGACACGGTCGTCGGCGCAGGCGTCTGGCAGTTGATGCGCCCCCACATGTCACTGCTGGCCGCCGTGAGCGAGGGCCGGTCGATGCAGCTGACCGACATGCCGGTCACCGCCGAGGGCGACCTGATCTGGAGCGACGAGCACGCGAGCGCCGGTGCGCCCGCCGACGCCTTCGCGACCGCCCGCGTCGCCCTGCCGACCGCCGCCGTCGCGCCCACGGCGGCCCTGGACCGGCATCCGGCCCGCATCGCCGTCCCTGTCTTTCTGGAGGGGTACGGCACCGCGGGCGGCGGCGAGGAGGAACTGACCTTCACCGTGGCCGGTACCCCGCTCGGCGTGGACACCGACCGCATCCCGACGGCGGGCCCGCTCACCCCGGAGGCCGTCGCCGCCTCCAAGGCGTGCATCGCGCTGCTGCGCTGGGACGCCGGGGCGTTCCGCGTCCAGCCGCTCGCGGTGGAGGCGACCGTACGGCGGAAGAACGTCGCCGTGCACGCCGGAGGATGGGCGGGCGGCACCACCGACCGCAACGGGGTCAAGGCCGAGAAGGCCGCGACCGACTCCGTGGCGGCGCTGCGCGAGCGCGCGGGAAGGCTGCTGCGGAAATGAGCGACCCCATCGACACCGCCGCGACCGGCGGACCGGGCCCGGACGCCCATGCCCATGCCCACGCCCACGTCCACGCCGCCGGCACGGACGGCACAGGCGCCGTAGACGCCACGGACAACACAGGCGGCGCAGACCTCCACGACAACCGACGACAGGTGCTCTACTGGCGGCTCCTCGCCCGTCTCCTCGACCATGACGAGCAGGCCACGCTGGAGTCGGCGAGCCTCGCCGTGGTCGAGGACATCGGACTGCCGCCCGCACTGCTGGACCCCCAGGCGTCCGTCGACTCGATCGTCCAACGGCACCCGGACCTGGCGGACGAATTCGACGGACTCATGGTGCCGGGAGCGGGAGCCGAGGCGGACCTCGCGGAGGACGGAGCCCATGACCCGTCCGGGGACGGAGCCGGTGACGGGCGCGATCGCGCGGCCGAGGTGCGGCGCGCGGCCCTGGTCTCCAAGGTGCTGCTCAACGTCTTCGCCACCGGCGCCGGTACGGTCACCGCCGGACAGCTCGCCCGCTGGCAGGCCGACGTCGGCTGGCTGGAGCGGGCGCTGGGCTGCCGCCCCGGCCAACTGCGCGGCGGACGGACGTCCGGAGGGAGCGCCGCGGGCCCCGGGGTGAGCCCGACCGGCACGGGCTTCGGCGGTGCCACGCCCGACCTGAGCAACCTCGTCCCCGCCATCGGCCCCGAACTGGGCGCGCTGGAGGCCGACCTGGTCAAGCGGATGCGCCTGCGCGAGGTCCTCGCCGACCCCCAGCTCGCCGCACAGCTCACCCCCAGCATGTCCCTCATCGAGCAGTTGCTGCGGGACAAGGGCAATCTGTCCGGTGTGGCCCTCGCCAACGCCAAGGACCTGATCCGCCGCTTCGTGGACGAGGTCGCGCAGGTGCTGCGCACCCAGGTCGAGAAGGCCACGGTCGGCACCATCGACCGGTCGGTCCCGCCCAAGCGGGTCTTCCGCAACCTCGACCTCGACCGCACCATCTGGAAGAACCTCACCAACTGGAGCCCGGAGGAGGAGCGGCTCTACGTCGACCGGCTCTACTACCGGCACACCGCGCGCAAGACGACACCGCAGCGGCTGATCGTGGTGGTGGACCAGTCGGGCTCGATGGTCGACTCGATGGTCAACTGCACCATCCTCGCCTCCGTCTTCGCCGGACTGCCCAAGGTCGACGTCCACCTCATCGCCTACGACACCCAGGCACTCGACCTCACCCCCTGGGTGAGCGACCCCTTCGAGACCCTGCTGCGCACCAACCTCGGCGGCGGCACCGACGGCACGGTCGCCATGGCGCTGGCCCAGCCGAAGATCGCCGAGCCGCGCAACACCGTGGTGGTGTGGATCTCCGACTTCTACGAATGGCGCACCGAGCAGCTCTTCGAGTCCATGGCGGCGATCCATCGCTCCGGGGCGAAGTTCATCCCGGTCGGCTCGGTGACCAGTTCCGGGCGCGGCAGCGTGAACCCCTGGTTCCGTGAGCGGTTCAAGGACCTCGGGACGCCGGTGATATCCGGGCACATCCGCAAGCTGGTCCAGGAGCTGAAGTCGTTCCTCACCTGAGCGACCCCGCTCCCCGGGGCGACAGCCACATTCCTCCGCCCGTATCTCTCTTGCTTCAGCACTTCCCGTCCCCAGCACTTCCTTCAGAAAGGCATGCCATGTCCGACCTGCTGCGCGCTCCCGCCGAGATCAAGTTCGCCGAGGAGCTGGACTGGCTGGAGTCCGTGGACGACAACCCCAAACCGTTCTCGTGGCGGCTGTCGCCGAAGATGGTCCGGCTGTTCATCCTCGGCTCGGAGCGCGCCGACGGGCTCGACCGGAAGATCTCGCAGAAGTGGTTCGGCGACCGCAGCTTCGTCGAGCGCTCCATCGTCACCCTCGCCTCCGACCGGGGACTGCTGCTGATCGGCGACCCGGGCACCGGCAAGAGCTGGCTGGCCGAGCTGCTCTCCGCCGCGATCTGCCGCAACTCCACCCTGGTGGTGCAGGGCACGGCGGGTACCACGGAGGACCAGATCAAGTACTCCTGGAATGTGTCGATGGTGATCGCGAAGGGTCAGTCCCGGGAGTCGATGATCCCCTCGCCGATCATGACCGCGATGGAGGCCGGGGTCATCGGCCGCTTCGAGGAGCTGACCCGCTCCACCAGCGATGTCCAGGACGCGCTCATCTCGATCCTGTCGGAGAAGTACATCTCCGTGCCCGAACTCGGCAGCGACACGAGCGACAACAGCGACAACATCGTGTTCGCCAAGCCCGGCTTCTCCATCATCGCCACCGCCAACAGCCGCGACCGGGGGGTCAACGACCTGTCGTCCGCGCTCAAGCGCCGCTTCAACTTCGTCCGCATCCCGGTCGTCACGAACAAGAAGAGCGAGGCGGAGATCGTCCGCTTCCGCACCGAGGAACTGCTGCGCCGCCATCAGATAGAGCTGGACGTGCCGCCGACCCTGCTCGACGTGCTGCTCCAGAGCTTCGCCGACCTGCGCGCCTCCGCCGCCGCGGCCGGCAGCGACGACGAGAAGCTGGAGTCCGCGCTCTCCACCGCCGAGCAGATCGGCGTCCTGGAGGACGCCATCCTGCACAGCAACTTCTTCGGTGAGCGCGCCCTGACCGCCCACGCCCTCGCGTCCTCGCTCGTCGGATCGCTGGCCCGGCGCGCGCCGGAGGACCTGGCCATCCTCAACAAGTACCTCCACGGGGTGGTCGAGCCGCGCAGCAAGGAAGAGGGCGGCTCCTGGCCGGAGTTCCTGGAGGGCGGACGCGACACGATCGCCACCCTCTCCTGACCACCGCCGAGGAGGAGAACAGGGACCACCCCATGAACCAAGCCACGACCCACCAAGACGCCACCCAGCAGAACACCACCCCGGACACCGGCCCGACCCACGGCGACCGGCGCCACCACTCCGCACCCCCGAGCGGCGACAGCACCTTCACCGCGCTGCGCGGCCAACTCCAGGAGGCCGCCACCGCCTTCGCCGACGGCCCCGACGCGCTGGAGCGGATCCTGCTCGGCATCGTGGACGACGTCGACCGCGCGGTCCGCGAACCGCTGGAGATCTTCCCGGTCTGCCACCACTCGCCCGCCTCGGCCGTCGCCATGGCCCGCAGACTGCGCGAGAAGCAGCCGAAGGTGGTCTACCTGGAGCTGTGCGAGGACATGGCCCCGCTCCTGACCGAGCTGCGCAACTGCAAGCTCCCGGTGGCCGTCCAGGCGTTCGCCAGCGAGGTCGACGGCTTCCCCGCCGACTGGTCGCCGCTGTCGGTGGTCGCCCCGATCACCGAGGCGTCCGCCGAGTACCAGGCGATCGCCTACGCGCTGGACACCCCCGGTGTCGAACTCGTCCTGGTCGACCGTTCCTCGGACCACGTCTTCCAGTGGGACCGACGGGAGAACGGCGCCCCGGACACCCCCGAGGCACAGCAGACCCCGCAGACGCAGGACCCACCGGACGCGCAGAGCGACGCCAAGCTCCACGGGGACGCCGTCGGCGTCGAGATCGGCGACCTGCGCCCGCGCTTCGCCGAACTGGAGGAGCATCTGCTGCGCCACGGCCGGGTACGGCACTGGTCCGAGTGGTGGCACCAGTACGTGGAACTGCCCCTGGGCGACAGCGACCACGACACCTACCGGCAGGTCATGCTGCTGATCGGCAGCCTCTTCCGGCGCCTGGCCCCCGGCGACCCGCACCGTGTCCACGTGGACGAGGACCGCGAGCGCTACATGTGGACCAGGATGCGCGAGCACCTCGCCGCGAGCGGCACGGACCCCGCCGAATGCCTCTATGTGTGCGGCGCGTTCCACGCGGCCAGCCGCGTCGCGGAGTTCGGCGTGGACGGCTCGGACACCTTCGAGATCAGCCCCCGTACGGCCACCACCTGGCGGCACGGGCTGATCCCCTCCAGCCACACGGCGATCGAGGCACAGTTCGGCCTGGCCGGCGGCTCGGTGTCGATCGCCGCGACGGTCTGGGCGAAGAACCTGAAGCGGACCGGGATCAAGCCCTTCCGGCTGGAGGGCCAGGCCGGCACCAAGAAACCCGGCAGGGCCAGGAAGACGGCGGCCCCCGCCCCGGTGCCGCAGACCCGGGCGGCGGACCGGCTGACCGGCTTCCTCCAGCGCCCGCCCGTCCTGGACCGCCTGGACGAGGCCGAACTCCTCGGCTGGTCCGTGGACATCGTGCGCGCCGCCCGCCGCAACGGCTACCTCGCCTCCACCGCCGACGCCATCGCCGTCTTCGAGACGTCGATCCTGCTGGCCGGGATGCGCGACCGGGCCAGGCCGACGCCGTACGACTTCCAGGACGCCGCCGTCACCTGCATCGAGAAGGAGGCCGTCCCCGGGCGGCGCGATGTGCGCCGGCTCGTCGAGATCATGATGGGCGGCGACCGGATCGGGCAGGTCGGCTACGACGCCCTGCCACCGCTCGCCCGTGAGGTGCACGACCGGCTCGAACCGCTCGGCCTGCCCCTGCAGCAACGCGGTGTCAAACGGGCACTGCTGGACATCGCGTCCCGGCCGGAGCTGCGCGGCTGCTCCGACGTGCTGTGGATGCTGAGCCATCTGATGCCGCAGGGCGCGGCCCGCCCCATCATGGGCGAGCGCGGACTGGGCGAGGAACCCATCCAGGAGTCCTGGGACCTGGCCCTCGGCACCCACCAGCGCGCGCTCATCGAGCTGGGCTACGAGGGCGTGAGCATCGAGCAGGTCCTCGAACAGCGGCTGCGGCGCCGGGCCTACAACCCCCGGGCGACGGCGGCGACCGTCCTCGAAGCCGTCGAGGACGCCACCCGCTTCCTGCGCAGCCGCCGCCTCGCCGACGAACTGGGCACCCGCGCGCTGGAGGTGCTGTCGGGCGAGCGCAGTGTGGACGGGGCGCCGGAGGTGCTGCGCCGGGTGCGCCGACTCCTCGCGTACTACCGCACCAGTGAGCCGGTGCTGCCGACCTGGATCGAGTCGTTCGCCAAGACGGGGTACGCGCACTACTGCACCCTGCTGCCGACCGCGTTCACCGACGAGGAGGCGGGTGTCCGCCAGGTCGCCGCGATGCTGGGCTTCCTGTTCAGCATGGAGAGCCTGGCCCTGTCCCTGGGCTGCGACCGCGCCCAGCTCGAACTGGCCGTCGCCCAGTCCCACCCCGAGGACCAGCCGAAGACGGCCCTGCTGTGGGCCGCCCAGACCCAGCTCGGCACCCTCGGCCGTGAGGAACTGCGCGCCCGCGTGGAGGCACTTCTCGCCAACCCGCTGGTCGTGCCCTCCTACCCCCGCTACCTCAGCGGTTTCCTGCACGCCCTGGAGCCGGTCCCGGCGCTGACCGACTTCGTCGTGGAGGCGGTGTCCAACGCGTTCGCGCGGCTGCCCGACCCCGTCCTGCTGCCCTGGCTGCCGAGCCTGATCACCACCCTGCGCGCGGACGGCGCCGAGTTCGCGCCCCTGCTGATCAAGGAGGCGGGCCGGATCTTCCCGGGCCGGCTGGGAGCCCTGGACACCTGGGTGCCGCCATGGCGGGAGGAGCGGCGGCAGAGCACCGCGAACCGCGCGGCGGGACCGGCCACCGGCGCGGCGGCACTTCTCACGGCCCACCCGGCGGCCTGCGACGCGGTCGCGGCGCTCCTGGGCTGCGACGACCCCTGGGTGACCCCGGCCCCGGCGGCACCCGGCGCGGTGCTGCTGACCCGCCACCCGGAGACCGCCGAGAGCGTGGCGGCGCTGCTGGCCCGCGCCTGACCCACGACGGCCGCCCGGGAACCGACCTCCATGGTTCCGGGGCGGCCGGTCGGTGCGCCTGGAGCGGTACGTACGGCGCAAGGGCCGGGCTCAGCCCAGGGTGCCGAGGCGGGCCTCCTGCCACAGGTCGACGCCGCCGTCCGTCGCGTACTGGTCGATCTCGGCCAGTTCCTCGGCGCTGAAGTCGAGGTTCTCCAGCGCGGCCACGTTCTGCTCCAACTGCTCGACCCGCGAGGCGCCGATCACCAGCGAGGTGACCCGCTCGTCGCGCAGCGCCCAGGCCAGGGCCATCTGGGCGAGGGTCTGGCCCCGGCGGGTGGCGAGGTCGTCGAGCGCGCGCAGCCGGCGCCGCATGTCCTCGGTCAGCCAGCCGGTGTCGAAGGACTTGTCCTGCGCGGCACGCGAGTCCTGGGGGATGCCGTCGAGATAGCGGCCGGTCAGCAGCCCCTGGGCCAGCGCGGTGAAACCGATCACCCCGAAGCCCTCCTCCTGCGCGGTGTCGAGCAGCCCGTCGGTCTCGATCCAGCGGTTCAGCATGTTGTACGACGGCTGGTGGATGAGCAGCGGGGTGCCCAGCTCACGCAGGATCGCCACGGCCTCGCGGGTGCGCTGGGCGTCGTAGGAGGAGATGCCGACGTAGAGCGCCTTGCCCTGGCGGACGGCGGTGTCGAGCGCGCCCATCGTCTCCTCCAGCGGCGTGGTCGCGTCGAGGCGGTGGGAGTAGAAGATGTCGACGTAGTCCACGCCCATCCGGCCGAGGGACTGGTCGAGCGAGGCGAGCAGGTACTTGCGGGAGCCGCCGCCCTGACCGTAAGGGCCGGGCCACATGTCCCAGCCGGCCTTGGTGGAGATCACCAGTTCGTCCCGGTAGGGCGCGAGGTCCTGCCGCATCAGCCGGCCGAAGTTCAGCTCCGCGGCGCCGTAGGGCGGCCCGTAGTTGTTGGCCAGGTCGTGGTGGGTGATCCCGAGGTCGAAGGCGCGCAGGGCGAGCGCCCGCTGGGACTCGAAGGACGTGTCGTCCCCGAAGTTGTGCCAGTAGCCCAGGGAGAGCAGGGGCAGATCGAGCCCGGAACGGCCGGTGCGGCGGTAGCGCATGGTGCCGTCGTAGCGGCCGGGGTCGGCGACATGGTTCATCGGAAGGTCTCCGGGGGTGGTGCCGTGCGGGAGGCCCCGCCGGGATCGAGGGGCGTGTGCTCACAGTGCCTTCACGTGATCGTGAAGTCCAACCGTTCCCGCTCATCGTATTCAGCGACACGGTTTCTGAATCCGGGGGTGCGAGGTGGGTGAACACGACGAAGAGGCATCGTCCCGCGCCGAGCCCGCCCGGCCCCGCTCGATGTCGGTGACCAACTGGCGCAACGCCCGGCCGCCCAGGGGTTCGGGGAGTCCGGCGTCCAGCCCGGCGAGCGCCCGCCGGGCGCGCTGCCGGGCCCGGGCGGTGCGGCCCAGTCTGCGGTCCACCAGGGCCCGGGCGTGCCGGGCCACGAGACGGGCCCACGCGTCGTCGCGGATGCCGGGCGCCGCGAGGGCGCGCCGCGCCGCCCGACGGGCCGCGCCCGGATCGCGTCCGGCCAGCGCGATCGCGGCGGCGGCCCGGCTGACCGCACCCGGCGGCCCGTCCGGCGCACCGGCCGGGACCACCTCGGCCGCCGCCTCGAAGTGCCGGGCGGCCGTGAGGGGATCCCCCTCGCGCAGCGCCAGCAGGCCCTCGACGTGCGAGATCCGCCCGACGGACGCGGCATCCCCGAGCCGTACCGCCCGGGGCCAGGCATGGCCGAGCAGGGTACGGGCGGTGTCGGGGTCCTCGGCCGCGCACAGCCAGGCCGCGAGCACCCGCGCCCGTACCGCCGCCGGCCCCTCCGGCTCGCACAGCGGCAGCAGCCTCAGCACATAGGACCGGCCCTCCGTGCCACGGCCGTAGACCACCCACCAGAACCACAGCCGGACGACGGCCTCCAGCGCGGTCTCCGCGTGCGCGGGCTGGCTGAAGGCGTGCCGGATCATGGCCGTGACGTCGGCCTCGTCGTCCAGCACCACCCGCGCGGCACCGCTCTGGTCACCGCGGTCCCACAGTTCCCCGGCGACGGTGGCGACGCTGCGGCAGTGCACCATCCGGCGCTCGGCCGCCACCGCGAACTCACCGACCGCGCGCAGCCGATCCAGACCGAACTCGCGGGCCGCCCGGTTCATCCGGTAACGCGGCCCGCGCACCCCGCCCGCCGGCTCGACGGGCTCAAGGACCCCGAGCGCCGCGAGTCGGGCGAGAGCGGCCGGCACCCGCACCGGTTCGACACCGCCGCCCGCGCACAGGAACACCGCCGCGTCCTCGGCGAACGCGCCCGCGAACATGCTCACCCGCGCCCACACCATTCGCTCCGCGCGCTCGCACAGCTCGTATCCCGCGCCGACCGAATCGCGCAACGACCGCTTGCGTCGCCGACCGGGAACGGGCGCGTCGAGCCAGCACTGGCCGTGCGCGATCAGTTCGGCCAACTCGGCGAGAGGGTGGCGGGTGGTCTGGTGGGCGGCGAGTTCGATGGCGAGGGGATTGCCGTCCAGGGCCGCGCAGATCCCGGCTACGGTCCGCAGATCGCTGTCCGTGCCGATGCTCGGGCGGGCCCGCGCCACGAACAACTCGACCGCGGGGCCGCCACCCGGTGCGCCCTCGGGGGAGTCGACGGCGAGCGGACCGGGCCGCAGCACCTGTTCGGCACCGAGACCGAGGGGGCGGCGGGAGGTGACGAGGACGCGCAGCGCCGGGACGGCCGTCAGCAGCCGCTGGACCAGCCGGACACACTCACCGTGGACGGCGTCGACCCCGTCGAGGAGCAGCAGCACGGGCAGCGGGTGCAGCGGGGTTTCGCCGGCCGTGAACGGCGCTGCCTGGTCCGTCGTACGCGACGACACCTCGGGCTCCGGGCGGGCCGACGGACAGGCGATGCCCAGCGCCTGGGAGGCCGCGGCGCTCAGACTTCCGTCCACGGCCGTACCGTCCCCGATCCACCGCAGCCGTACCACCCGCTCCCACGGCGGGTCCGGCACCGTGCCGGGGACCGCGGCGGCCAGCGCGCTCTTGCCGACGCCCGCCCCGCCCGCCAGGGTCACCAGACGGTGCCGGGCCAGCAGCAGCCGCAGGTCCGCGGCCTCCCGCTCCCGGCCGATCAGCTCGCCGTCCGCCCCGCCCGGGGACAGGGGCGGCCCGTCGTCACCACCGCTCGCCCACACTGCCCGCTCCCCGTCGTACGTCCGTGTGTGCCCCGCTCGTTGGTGCGCAGAACCGTCACTGCAACGAGGTCACGGCAAGCTCAACGCGCCGCCGGTGCGCGGGGTGGCGCCGGTGCGCGCCGGATCACACCACGCGACGAACGCTCGAACGCCCGTACCGGCACCTCGCCCGCATCCCGGCTGCTAGCGTGCCGACCGGGCCAAGGGGGCGATCAAGCATGACGACGACTACATTTCGCATCGGCGGGGATCTACGGGTGGACCGGCTCGGCTTCGGAGCGATGCATCTGCCGACCGAACCGGCGGCGGACCGCGAGAACGCGCTGGCGGTGGCGAGACGGGCCGTCGAACTGGGCGTCACCCTGATCGACACGGCGTACCTGTACGGCTGGGGCGCCAACGAGGAACTCCTCGCCGAGGCCCTCCACCCCTACCCGGACGGGCTGCTCGTGACGACCAAGGTCGGTGTCGCCCGCCCCGCGGGCGAGTGGGCGCTCGACGGACGCCCCGAGGCACTGCGCGAGCAGGTCGAGCAGGCGTTGCGACGGCTGCGCACGGAACGCGTCGAACTGCTCCAGCTCCATCGCGTCGATCCACAGGTCCCGCTCACCGACCAGATCGGCGCGCTGCGGGAGCTGCGCACCGAGGGCAAGATCGGCCGGATCGGTCTGTCCGAGGTGAGCGTCGCCGAACTGGCCGAGGCGCGCGCGGTGACCGAGATCGCCAGTGTGCAGAACCGGTACAACCTGCTCGATCGCGAGTACGAGCCCGTCCTCGCGGCGTGTGAGGAGGCGGGCATCGCGTTCCTGCCGTGGCGTCCGGTCGCCTGGGGCGCGACCGGGGCCCACGCCGAGATCGCGGCCGTCGCCGCGGAGACGGGCGCCACGCCGACCCAGATCGCCCTCGCCTGGCTGCTCGGCCACTCACCCGTCATCCTCCCGATCCCGGGCACGGCCCGCATCGAGCACCTGGAGGAGAACGTGGCGGCGACCGAGATCCGGCTGACACCGGAGCAACGGGACCGACTGGACTGGCTGACGGCGGAGGACTGACACACCCTCGCGCCGGGACGCCCGCCGACCGGGTCGGTCCTGGTGGCTGCGGCTGTGCCACCGGCGCCTTGATGGGTTCGCCCCGCTGGCCGGGTGGGTCTCGGTGGCTGCGGCTGTGGCCCCGGCGCCCCGATGGGTTCGCCCCGCTTCCGGTGGCTGCGGGTGTATGCCCCGGCGCCTCAATGGGCTCGCCCCGCTCCCGGTGGCTCCGGCTGTGGCCCCCGGCGCCCCGACGGGCCCGCCCGTCGACCGTGCCCGTTCCGCCGACCGGGCCGCGCCCGTTGGCTTCGGTCGGCCCGGTCGGCCCGGTCGGCCCGGTCGGCGGGGTCGGCCCGGTCGGCCCGGTCGGCCCGGTCGGCCCGGTCGGCCCGGTCGGCCCGGTCGGCCCGGTCGGCCCGGGCAGCGAGGTCGGTGGGGTCGGTGGGGTTGGCCCGGTCGGCCCGGGTAGCGGGGTCGGTCCGCCCTGGCCCGTCGGTCCGGTTCGCGCTTCGGGCTAGCCGATCGGCTCCGGAAGTCGCCGTACCGCGTACGCCAGGTCGATCGTCTCGCCCGTCGCCGGGTCGCCCAGTTCGACGCGCCACGCGTCCGCGAACTGGTCCACGCCGTGGCTCATGGGGATCGTGCCGGAGATGAGGACGGTGCCCGGGAGGAGGGCCTCGCGGGCGCGGAGGACGTCGACCCAGTAGGCGGGGGTGAGCAGCTCGGCGAGGGTGCCGTCCTGGATCACGGTCTCCCGGTCGCCATGGGTGACCCAGGCGCGCAGGGTCAGCTCGTCGACGCGCGGGGCGACGTCCGCGAGGCGCCAGGCGCGGCGGGCGAGGACATCGGGACCGGCGTTCTTGCTCCAGGCCACCCCGTGCACCTCCAGCTCACGGTCGGTATGGTCGCAGGCGGCGGTGAGCAGCAGCTCGCCGTCGTCGGCGACGACCAGCGCCCACTCGGCCTCGCCCGAGGTACGCCCGTGCTGCGCGGCGACCGTCTCGGTCTGCTGGGCCAGATAGGGCGAGATCGGGTAGAGCGCCGGGATCACCGAGGGCGCGGGCACCCCCAGCTCGGCGAGTTCGGCGACATGGGCGGCGACATCGTCCTGGCTGCGCCCGGCATACCCGGCGTTGAGCACCTGTGTGACGGACACCTCACGCGTCGTCCCGTCGGGCAGTTCGAACTTCAGCACGGCCATGGAGGCACTCCCAGAGATCGGGGTCGGGCAGCGGCTGGACGGATTTCCCAGCCGTTAACTTCCTGCGCAAGGGTTGCGCATACGACCTGTATACAAGAAGTATGCCCAGAGGTCGATGTCCCCTCGACGCAAGGATGAGAAACATGCACGACTCCCCGCAGGGCGCCACGGCAGCCGCCGAGCGGCGCTCGGGCGCCCGCCGGGCCTTCGCCGCCAGCCTCACCGGCACGGCGCTGGAGTGGTACGACTTCGCCGTCTACTCGGCCGCCGCGGCCCTGGTCTTCGGCGATCTGTTCTTCCCGTCGGAGGACCCGCTCACCGGCACTCTGCTCGCCTTCTCGACCTATGCGGTCGGTTACCTCTCCCGCCCGCTCGGCGGGTTCGTCTTCGGCCGGCTCGGCGATGTCATCGGCCGCAAGAAGGTGCTGATCGCCACCCTCGTGCTGATCGGCGCCGCGACCTTCGTCATCGGTCTGCTCCCGACCTACGACACCATGGGCATCGCCGCCCCGATCGTCCTGGTCCTGCTGCGCTTCGCGCAGGGCGTCGGCGTCGGCGGCGAGTGGGGCGGCGCGGTCCTGCTCTCCAGCGAGTTCGCCGACCCACGCCGCAGGGGCTTCTACGCCTCCGCCGCCCAGGTCGGTCCGCCCGCGGGCAACCTGCTGGCCAACGGTGTCCTCGCCGCGCTCGGTCTCGCCCTCACCGAGGAGCAGTTCGAGTCCTGGGGCTGGCGCGTGGCCTTCCTGCTCTCCGGCGCCCTGGTCGGCTTCGGCCTGTGGATCCGCGCCAAGCTGGAGGAGACCCCGGTCTTCAAGGCCATGGCGGCCGAGGAGAACCGTCCCGAGGCCCCGATCCGCGAGGTCTTCACCACCCAGCCCCGCGCCCTGACCGCCGCCATCCTCAGCCGTGTCGCCCCCGATGTGCTGTACGCGATGTTCACCGTCTTCGTGCTGACCTACGCGACCGAGGAACTCGACATGTCGCGCGGCTCGGCGCTCACCGCCGTGCTCATCGGCTCCAGCCTCCAGATCTTCCTCATCCCGCTCGCGGGCGCGGTCTCCGACCGGGTCAACCGCCGACTGCTCTACGGCGTCAGCGCGGTCGCCGCCGGTGTCTGGCCGTTCGTCTTCTTCCCGATGGCGGACGCGGGCTGGTTCGCGCTGGCGGCCGGTGTCGTCGTCGGCCTCCTCATCCACTCGTTCCTCTACGGCCCGCAGGCCGCGTTCATCGCCGAGCAGTTCTCGCCCCGGCTGCGCTACACCGGCTCGTCCCTCGCCTACACCCTGGCCGGCATCATCGGTGGCGCCGTCGCCCCGCTGCTGTTCACGGCCCTGCTCAGCGCGTACGACAGCTGGGTGCCGCTCGCGCTGTACATCGCCCTGACGGTCGTCGTCACCCTCGTCGGTGTCTACCTCGGTCGCGACGCCGGGCACGCCATCGAGGAGGACGAGCAGCTCGCGGGCCAGATCGCCGAGGGCGTGCCCGCCAAGACCGGCTGACCCCCGCCCCGGCACACTTGACCCAGCATCTCGCTGACCGAAGGAGAATCGCCCCGTGCGCATCGCCCTGAGCCAGCTCACCACGGGCCCCGAGCCCGACAAGAACCTGCTCCTGATCGAGGAGTGGACCCGCCGGGCGGCCGACGCGGGAGCCCGGCTGGTCGTCTTCCCCGAGGCGTCGATGGCCTGCTTCGGCACTCCGCTCGCCCCGCTCGCCCAGCCCCTGGACGGACCGTGGGCCGACCGCGTCCGGGAGATCGCCCGCGCGACCGGCACGGTCGTCGTCGCCGGGATGTTCACACCCGCCGAGGACGGCCGGGTGACCAACACCCTGCTCGCGACCGGACCCGGCGTGGAGGCGTCGTACGACAAGATCCATCTCTACGACGCCTTCGGCTTCCGCGAGTCCGAGGGCGTCGCCGCCGGTGCACGGATCGTCACCCTCGACGTGGACGGTGTCCGGTTCGGCCTCGCCACCTGCTACGACGTGCGCTTCCCCGAGCTGTTCCGGGCGCACGCCGACGCCGGCGCGGTGGCGACCCTGCTGGCGGCGTCCTGGGGCGCCGGTCCCGGCAAGCTCGATCAGTGGGAACTGCTGATCCGGGCGCGGGCCCTGGACGCCACGCTGTGGGTCGCCGCCGTGGATCAGGCCGACCCCGGCACCCCGCCGGGCACGGCCCCCACCGGTATCGGCCACAGCCGGGTCGTCGGCCCGGACGGCACCGTACGGGAACGGCTCGACGCGGGCCCGGAACTGCTGGTGACCGACGTCGATGTGAGCGAGGTCGAGTCGACCCGGCAGCGCATCTCCGTCCTCGCCAACCGGCGTCCGGAGCTGTGGCCCTGAGCCGGACCCGGACCGGCGGGGGCCTGGCCCCCGCTGAACGCCGACGCCCGTGACCCCGTTCCTTCCGGAACCGGTCACGGGCGTCGAGCATGAACGCGGCGGCGAAGCGGGCTCGGCCGGGTCGCCGTCGGGCGGTCAGCCCGCCAGGAGCACCTTCAGGGTGGACGCGAGATGCTCGTCGATCGCGGTGCAGGCGGCTTCGGCGTCGCCGGCCGCGATCGCGTCGAGGATCGCCAAGTGCTCGTCCAGCACGGCTTTCTGTCGACCCTGCTGGGCGAACAGGGCTGTGACGCCCGCCCGGACCTGCCGGCTGCGCAGTCCGTCGTAGTGCCGTTCGAGCAGACCGTTGCCCACGGCCGAGATCATGGACGCGTGGAAGAGATGATCGACGGCGATGAACTCGCGGGCCTGGTCGGCGCCGGTGAGATCGCGCTGACGGCCGAGGAGTTCACGCAGCTCCCGCAGCGGAGCACGGTCCCCGGCGATCACCTCCCGGGCCGCGTACCGCTCCACGATCCCGCGCAGCTCCATCAGTTCGGTGATCTCGCGCCCGGTCAGCGGGGACACCCGGGCGCCCCGCTTCGGCACCAGCTCGACCAGTTCCTCGGCGGCGAGCATCAGCAGCGCCTCGCGGATCGGCGTACGGGACACCCCGATGCGGTCGGCGATCTCCTGTTCCGACAGGAACACCCCCTGCATCTCCGGATCCGTCAGTACCGTCTCCTTGAGATACGTGTAGGCCATCTGCCGCCCGGACACCACCGCTACCCCCATGAGGTCGCATACACCTTGTATACGGAAGCTACCACGGGTGGATGCGGACCTATCCCCGTACGGACCGTACGGACTGCACGGACCGTGAGGGCTTCACGGGCTGCACGGACTGCACGAACTGCACGGACCGTGTCACGGGCACGGGCCCCCGGTGTGCGTCAGCCGGGCAGGCCGTCCAGGAACCGGGTCAGTTCCGCCTCGAAGGCGTCCGGGTTCTCCATAGCGGGGTAATGGGCGCTGCCCGGCACGCTCACAGCCCGGCCGTCCGGGACGAGGGAGACCAGTCGCTCGGCCATCCCCAAGTGGTCGGGGGAGTCGATCGCTCCGTTGATCGCCAGGACCGGTACGGCGATCTCCGTGGCCCGTTTCCAGGTGTCGGTGACGGGCACGCGGTGGTCGGTTTCGTCGGCGGTGTGCTTGGCCAGGGTGCTGAGGGCCATCGCCCGCACCCGTCGTAGCACCTCGGGATCCACGTCGTCCGCCGACCGGTGCGGCCCCACGGTGTAGCGCTGGAAGGCGTCGACCCACCCCTCGATGTCACCGGCGGCCAGCGCCCGCTGCTGAGCCGCGAGGACGTCGAGGCTCCAGGGGTCCACGAAGGAGGGCTCACTGGTGCCCACCCCGCTGACCACGACCGCGCGCACCAGTTCGGGATGCTCCAGCGCGGTGTCGACCGCGAGGGCCCCGCCCATCGAGATCCCGACCAGGACGGCGGGAGTCTGCGGGCCGACGCCGACGTGGCGCAGCAGCGCGGCCAGATCGTCGGTGTCGCGGTACGGCCCCGAGGCGTTGGCGGAGGCGCCGTGCCCCCGGGCGTCCGGGGCGATGACCCGGACCCCGTGCTCCCGGGCGAGGACGTCGACCTGCCGGTCCCACAGGGAGTGATCGAGGAAGCCGCCGTGCAGCAGCGCGACGATCGGCCCCGTGCCCTCGTCCCGGTAGGCGAGGGAGCCGTCGGAGGTGGAGAAGA
Source organism: Streptomyces sp. NPDC091377 (assembly GCF_044757045.1). Classification (NCBI taxonomy): domain Bacteria; kingdom Bacillati; phylum Actinomycetota; class Actinomycetes; order Kitasatosporales; family Streptomycetaceae; genus Streptomyces; species Streptomyces sp. NPDC091377. The sequence goes on from NZ_JBIVUE010000003.1 coordinate 561,055, forward strand.
AGGAGAGATGCGAGTGAGACTGATCATTGTGCTCGGGCATGACAACAAGGGTGTCATCACCAGAGACCTATGGCAACTAGGTTGTCATAATGTCGGTGGGGTGGGGCCCCATGGCAGCCCCGGGCCGGGACCGGAGTCGGGACCGGAGTCGGTATCAGGCGCGGGCCCGGGCCCAGACCACGGCACTGGTGCCCCGCCCCGAACGGATCGACCCTCCCGGCACCGTGCCGACCTGTGGTGAGATGGCGCCGTGCGCACCCCGACCGAGGACACCAACCGCCGGATGCTCAGGGCCCGGGACGCGATGGACCGCGCCTACGCCGAACCCCTGGACGTCCCCACGCTGGCCCGGATCGCCCATGTGTCACCGGCACACTTCACCCGGACGTTCCGCGCCACCTTCGGTGAGACCCCGCACCGCTACCTCCAGCGCCGCCGCGTCGAACGCGCGATGTTCCTGCTGCGCGAGACCGGCCTCACTGCCACGGACATCTGCTTCAAGGTCGGTTTCGCCAGCCCGGGTACGTTCAGCCGCACCTTTCGGGAGATCGTCGGCCGCTCCCCGCGCGAGTACCGCAAACAGGCGACGCCCGTGGACGCCCCGACCTGCTTCACGATGGCGTGGATGCGCCCTCACCGCTGACACCCCACCCGGAACAGGCGGGCAGGGGCCGGCCGCTGTGACAGGGCGGTTCCGCTGTGAGAGAGCAGTTTTGGATAAGTTCTCGCGGACCGCGGCGACTAGCGTGATGTCCATGTTCACCGGAATCACACACTCGCAGATCTTCGTACTCGACCAGGACGAGGCGCTCGACTTCTACGTCGGCAAGCTCGGTCTGGAGATCCACACCGACGCCGACCTCGGCTTCATGCGCTGGCTCACCGTCACCCTCCCCGGACACCCGGACCGCCAGATCATGCTGGAGGTGCCGGGCGGGCCGAACATGTCCGAGGAGACCGCGCGGCAGGTCCGCGAACTGGTCACCAAGGGCGCCACCGGCGGCTCGCTGATCTTCAGCACGGACGACTGCCGCACGACGTACGAGACCCTGCGGTCCCGGGGCGTCGAGTTCGTGGAGGAGCCCACCGAGCGCCCCTACGGCATCGACTGCGGCCTGCGGGACCCGTTCGGCAACAGCATCCGCTTCACCCAGCCGAAGGCGTAGCGTCAGCCGGGGCGTAGCGTCAGCCGGGGGAGTGCTGGGCGACGTACGCGTCGAAGGGCTCGATACCGACCCGCGCCCGGCGCTCGTCCAGGTGCTCGGGCTCCTCACAGGGCCAGGGGACCGGCGCCCCGTCCTTCACTCCGGCGATCTGGGTGCCGTAGATCTGCTCGCGGCCCTCGTTGACCAAGGTGCGGTCCTGAAGGAACGCCAGGTCGCGAGGGCTGGCGGCGCCGTCCGTCACGGCCTGTCCGAGCAGCCGCAACGCGCGTCTCTGCACATCGAGCTGCCGGTCGGCGTGCTGGGCGATCAGCCAGGCCGCGCGGGCGGCCTCCTCGCCGACCAGCTCCGCCGTCGGCCACCCGTAGGTGTCCATGATCTCGCCGAGCCGGTCCCCGTGCCGTGCGGTCAGCCGCCGCCACGCCAACTGGGCGGCGGGGTCGTCGCTGTACCCGTGGACCGCCAGCCGGTGGTCGTCGGCGGCCATGGCGGTGAGTTCCTCGGCCAGCGCGGCGATGACGTGCGCCATTTCTCAACTCCTCGGTGGGAACGGCATATCGCCCGCAAGCCTATGGGTGTGTTTCACCGGTAATGATCCTTCTTGAGGACGGTGACAAGCGGCCTCGCGCCCGGCGATAATGGATACACGGCGGGCGGAGACACGGACAGATCCACGGAGCGAACGCCCGCGGCACGCGCTGCCGGACCACACCGCCGCACCGCCGGTTGACCCTGACGCAGGGGCAACCCCCGAGCATGACCGGCATGGCGAAACAGAAACGGGCCACGCAGAAGCCGGCGACACACAAGCCGGCGACGCAGGTTCCGGCACCGGCGAAACAGTCCCCCGTAGCGGCGACTCGGATCCCGGCACCGGTGACACCACCCCCGCCGGACGCTGCCCCGCCCACCCCCGGCGAGCAGCTACAGCACTTCACCGTCCACCACGACGGCGTCACGATCCCCGTGACCCGGGGCGGCGGCCGGGGGCGGACCCTCGTCCTGTGCCCGGGACTCTGCTCCACCCAGGCGGACCTGCACGAACTGATCACCCTGCTGCGACACGACCACGACGTGGTCACCTTCGACCACCGGGGACACGGCCTCACCTCCGCGGGCGGCGGCTACACCTTCGACGCCTTCCTGGGTGACTTCACCGCGGTCATGGCCGCGGTCATGACCGTGCCGGAGCACCCGCGCCCCGCCGAGCCACCCGTCCTCGTCGGCTACTCCCTGGGCGCCGATCTCGCCGTCCACCACACCGCCGCCTGGCCCGGCTCCGTCGCGGGACTCGTCATCGTCGACGGCGCGAACCCGGTGCCCGGACCCTTCGTCACCGAGGCCGACCTGGCCGACTTCCGCGCGATGGCCGACGCCACCCGGCAGGAGGCGGAGCGGTTCCGGGGGACCCCGCGACGCGTCCTGCTCACCACGGAGGACATCCTCGAACTGCAACGCGAGACGGACCGGGTCCGGGCCGTGCTCCTCGACCGGTACCGCGAGATCGAGCACCCGGTCAGCCTGATCATGTCCACCACGCTGGCCGGAGACAGGACCGAGGGCAGGGCACCGCACTACAACCACCTCTGGCGCACCGGCGTCGCACGGCTCGTCCGCGAGCGACCGGGCACCTCCGTGAACTGGCTCGACGCCGATCACCGGCTGGTGTTCACCCATGCCCGGCAGATCGCGCAGACCGTCCGCGCCAGTCTCACCAGGATGTCGGCATAGACGGGCTCCTGGGAGACTGGGCCCGTGCTGACCATCGGCGAGCTGGCGTCGTACGCCGGGGTGACCGTGCGCGCGGTACGGCACTACCACGCCAAGGGACTGCCGCCCGAGCCCGCGCGCGACCACTCCGGGTACCGGCGCTACGACGCCGCGGCGGTGGTCGAGCTGATCAGGATCCGGACCCTCGCCGGGGCGGGGGTGCCGCTGGCCCGGGTGCGCGAGCTGCTCCGGGCTATGTGGACGACTCCACCCTGGAGCGCCCGCTCGTGCAGGTGATGGACAACCTTGCCTACGACACCCTCCCCGTGGCCCGCCGCCTGACCGAACTGCTCGGGGAACGGGGCTGGACCGGCTGGACCCGGCTACGACGCACAGCCCCGCCTCGGAGGACGGCCCCCTGACCCCGTACCCCCGCGTGCACCGCCGACGCGTCCGGGTCCGTTCTTGCCGGATCGGCAAGATTGTTTTGAGGTGGGGGAGGGCGCGTCGGAAGCTGTCCGGTGGCGGCCCAGGGCGTGTTCCCGTCCCTCCAACGCCGCCCGCCCGTCGCTGTGCCCCGTTTGCCGTTGCCGTTGCCGTGCCTGCCAGGAGGCGTCATGACCGAGATCCCCGCGACCGAACCCGCCGCGTTCTGGGAGGCCCGCTACCGCGACAACGGGCCGGTCTGGAGCGGCAAGCCGAACGAACTGCTCGTGCGTGAGGTCTCCGACCTGCCTCCCGGCAGCGCGCTCGACCTCGGCTGCGGTGAGGGCGCCGACGCCGTCTGGCTCGCCTCGCGCGGCTGGCGGGTCACCGCGACGGACATCTCGGCGACGGCCCTGTCCCGGGCCGCCGATCACGCACGTGACGCGGGCGTCGCCGACCGGATCGACTTTGAACGCCATGAACTGGGGGTGACATTCCCCGAGGGTTCCTACGACATGGTCTGCGCGCACTACCTCCAGTCCCCGGTGGCCCTGGACCAGGACAGGGTGCTGCGCGCCGCCGCCGCGGCCGTGGCGCCGGGCGGGACCCTGCTCGTCGTGATGCACGCCGCCTGGCCCACCTGGCAGACCCGGCCGCCCTTCGACGCCGAGTTCCCCACGCTGGACGGGGTGCTCGAACGCCTCGCGCTGGCGGAGGGGGAGTGGACGGTGCGGACGCTGGAGCGGGTCAGCAGGCCCAGCGTGTCACCCGAGGGCGAGCGGGGGCACCGGGACGACAACGTCTGGCGGATCCGCCGAGCGGGCTGACCCGCCCGGCGGACGTCCGTAAGCACCCGGCCCGTGGAGTCGGCCGCTCCACGACGGCAGACGCCAAGGCGGTCTACCTGTCCTTCGACATCGACGGCAGGAAACCGGCTCTGAACGACCGGCACGCCTGGGGCCCGCGAGTCGCCTCCTGAGGCGGATCCCCCTGGGTTCCCGCAACCGACGCGGTCCCCGGTCCGGTTCGCCGACCGGGGACCGTCCCGCTTCCCTTTCACGAGGGCAACGGGTGCGCGGGCGACGGCCCACGGGCTACGGGACGACGCGACGCCATTGCTGGCGGGGGCTGCCGTCCGGTGTCTGCTGTTCGAGCGTGGCGCCGTCGGCGGAGGAGCCGTCGGTGACGCCGAGCAGCTTGCCGCTGCGGGCGCAGGTGAGGGTGATGTGGCCACCGCCGGTCTCGGTGATCCGCCACTGCTGGTTGCTCGCGTAGGTGGGGTGCCAGGTGACCACCTTCGCGCCGTCGGCGGTGCCGCCCCCGCTGACGTCCCAGGACAGGGAGGCGCCGCCGTGGGTGGTGCGGATCTCGTGGAGGCCGCCGCCCATGGGGAGGAAACGGAATCGTTGGTTGGCCGCCGCGCTCGGCGTGAACTGAATCAGTCCGGTGCCGGGGCCGGTGGAAGCGTCGGGGACGTCGACGGCCTTTCCGCTGTGCCGGTTGATCAGCTGGAAGACGGTGTGCCGGGCGGGTGGTCCGACGGTGACCGATCCGCTGGAGGGGAGGGTGACCTTCTTGCTCCAGTCCCCGAAGACGACGGTGGTCGACCGCCCGGCCGGACCGTGGAGCGTGGCGCTGGTGACCTGACCGGACGCCCAGGCGACATCGACGGTGAGACCGCCTCGTACGCCGACCCCGGTGACCGAACCGGCGGCGGCCCACGCGTCGGGGAGCGCGGGCAGCAGTTCGACGCGTCCGGGGCGGGACTGGACCAGCATGTCGAGCATCGCCACGGGGGTCCCGAAGTTGGCGTCGATCTGGAAGACCGATCTGTTGCCGAGGTTGTACATGTCGAAGAAGTTGATGGCGGAGCCGTTGCTGAAGTCGACGGAGGGTCTCAGCACGTTGGTGAAGCACTGGTACGCCTTGTCGGGGCGCTTGAGATGGGCCCAGCAGATGGCGCGCCACGCGGTGGCCCAGCCGAAGCTCTCCATCCCCCGCGCTTCGAGGAGCTTGGTGGCGCCCGCGACGAGGGCGGCGGGGGAGTCCTGGAGGTTGATGCGGTCGCCGGGGAACAGGCCCATGTGGGCCGAGAGGTGGCGGTGGGTGGTCTCACCGAGGTTGTCGTCGCTCATCCACTCCTTGAGCCATCCGCTGGTGGCACTGACCTCGGGGAGATGGAGCCTGCCCTGGAGCCGGGCCACGGTGGAGGCGTAGGCGGCGTCCTTCCCGAGCTTGGCCGCCGCGGTCCGGTAGTTCGCGAACAACTGCCAGACCAGCTCCTGGGCGTAGGTGATGCCCCGGGCGTCCTCGGGGCCGTGCTCCGGGGACCAGTCGTGGTCGTCGACGAGGACCCGGCGCTGCGCCCCGGTCACGGGGTCGGTCACGGTCGTCGTGACCAGCCGTGCCTGCCAGAACTGGCAGGCACCCTTGAGCAGGGGATAGATCCGGGCGAGATGGGTGGTGTCCTGGGTGTACTCGTAGTGCTCGTAGAGCGCGTTGCAGATCCAGGCGCTGCCGGCCGGATGCCACCACCAGCCGTTGCCGCCCCACACGTTCGTGGAGATCGCCACCGTCCACCCCGCCACCCGGCCCGAGGTGTTGCGGAACCGGTTGCGGGAGTCCTGGAAGAGGCTCTTCGTCCTGGCCTGCCAGCCGGGCAGTTGCGCGACGCAGTAGTCGGTGAACGCGTCGAAGCACTCCGCCAGGCCCGCCCGGTCGGGCAGCCAGTAGTTCATCTGCACGTTGATGTCGGTGTGGTAGTCGCTCATCCAGTCGGGTGTGTTGCTGTCGATCCACAGCCCCTGGAGGTTCGTCGGGAGGCTGTCCCGGGAGCCGGTGATCGTCAGATAGCGCCCGAACTCCAGGTAGGCGGCCTCCAGTTCGGGGTCGGGCGCGGCACCTGACGCGGAACGTGCCGCCAGACGTGCCGGGGTGTCCAGGGCCCGCTGCTCCGCGGACGAGGCCCCGAGGTTCACCGACATCCGTTGTTGCAGCCGGTGGAAGTCGGCGACATGGGTCGCCAGCAGCGCCGCACCGGTCGCCGCCGCCGCGTCCCCGGCCTTCTTCCGGGCCACGTTCAGCGGCACCAGCGCGGGGTCCTTGTAGCCGACGGAGGCGTCGGCCTTGTAGGTGGTGCCGCCGGAGATGATCAGCACGACCTCGGTGCAGTCCGTGAACGTCACCTTCGTGCCCGTCGCCGACACGCTGCCGCCCACGCCGACCACCCTGGCGAGCGCCGCGTACTTCAGGGCGTTGGGCAGCGCCGCCGTGAAGGAGACCTCGGCCGCTCCGGCCGTCGGCGTCACCTTCTCGTCCCGTGTGCCGGCGAGCGTCAGCGACCCCGTGCAGGAACCGCCGCCGCTCTGCGTCAGGCGTACGACGATCACGTCGTCGGGATGGCTGGAGAACACCTCGCGCCGGTACGTCACGCCGCCGAACCGGTAGGCGGCGGTGACCAGGCCGTTGCTCAGGTCGAGGCGCCGGCTGTAGTCACTGACCGCCGCCCCGGTGTGGGCCGGCATCTCCAGGAAGACCTTGGCCAGCATGCCGAAGGTGCCGAAGTCGGCCGTGTCGTAGGGGAACTGGCCGTCGGGCTGGAGCACGGCGTTGGAGTGCCCCGTCCACAGCGTGGCGTCCGTGAGGACGAGCACGTCACGGCCCGGGTCGCCGGACACGAGGGCGCCGAGCCGCCCGTTGCCGACGGGCAGCCCCTCTTCGACGATCCGGGCCTCTCGTCCCGGCGCGTCGTACCGGAGGGTGATCGCCTCGCCTTCCGGTACGAGCGCCGGGCCGGCCGGCCGGGTGATCGCCGTGGCGGTGGCTGTGAACTCCGGCAGCGACGACATCACGAACGCCGCGCCGAGAGCGGTGACCGCTCTGAGCACGCCCCGGCGGGACGGCTCGTACGCACCGTCGGCCGAGGACGGTCGCGGGCTGGGCTCAGACATGGGGGAGGTACTCCTTCGCGACTGAGGGGGGTGCGGTGTACCTGTTCGAGGCGGGCGCGGACCGGAGGGCGGCGTCCTGGGGGACGGCCGGGGCCCGCGCCGCGTCGGGACCGTCGGGCCTACTTCCAGGCGGCTTCGCGCAGCGGCTTGAAGGCCCATTCGGCGAGAGCGGGCATCGCGTCGGTGGGGCGAGGGATGCCGTGGATGGCGTCGTCCCACGCCGACACCTGGAGGACGAGGTCGGCGCGGGTCTCGGCGCCGAAGTGGAGCAGGTCGATCGTCCACGGCTCGCCGTGGTAGAGGTCGTTCGTGAGAGGTGTCCCCGCGCTCCGGAGCGTGGCGTCACCTCCCCGGTACTGGAACACCAACTGGGCCGCGGCCAGTCCGCCGAGTGCGGCGGAGTCACTGGTGATCCGCCACCGGCCCGTGCCGTCCGGGGTGACCTTCGGGGCGGCGGGGGCCGCGGCCAGTCGGTAGGTGTAGCGGGTGAAGGGGGTGGCTCTCTGCGCCATCCGCCAGCCCGTGCCCGGACTGAGACCGGCGGCGGGAAAGATGTCCGCCGTGATCCGGGCGCCCGCCGCGGCGGTGAAGCGGGCGGTCGGCGCCAGGCCGGAGAGCTGGGCCCCGTCGGTCACGACGAGCCGGTCACGTCCGTCGAGCGGGACGACGGCGGCGTTCAGGGTGTCGCTCTCGGGAAGGACGATGACTCTCGCGCACGGTGGGGTGCCGGCCGCCTTGTGCACCAGCAGCGACACCCGGCGGCCGGACGGCACGGTGACGATGAGTTCGTCGCCGGTGGTGCGCCGGGTGGACCTGCCCAGCTCGCCGGTGACGACGGTGGCCTTGTCGAAGGCGAGGGACCGGTCCGTCCAGTCCGGAGCCGTGTAGACGTACGTGGGGACGTCCTCGCCGGAGAGCCGGGCGAACGGCTCGACCGTGGCCCAGCGCAGGTCGACGCCGCCGAGGTCGGTCATGACGGGGAAGGCGTTGCAGCGGTCCGGCGGCATGGTCAGCGGGCGGTCCGGCAGGGTGACCGTCCCGCGTGCCGTGCTGACCCGGATCTGCATGTCGTCCCTGCTGGGCAAGGTGACGTTGCGCTGTGTGTTGTTGACGAAGACGAACCCGCGGCCGGCGGAGTCGAACCGGCCGATGTGACGCAGGCGGCCGGTCTGCTCGGGGTTCATGATGTGCAGGGGGTCGCGGGTGACCCGTGTTCTGACCAGTTCGTCCGCCCAGGTGGTGACGAACGTGTGCAGCCGCCGGTAGTACCGGTACGCGTCGCGGGTCTGGCCGAACTCTCCCAGGGGCGCCTGGAAGTCGTAGGTGAGCGGCCAGTGCTTCGACAGGCCCGGGATCTGGGTGCCGCCGTGGAACATGTAGTAGCCGAGGTAGTTGGCGCCCCGGCCGACACTGTCGTAGGCATGCGCGATGACGTGTTGGCGCTCCACCCGGAACCGGTTGGTGCCTTCCATCGGGCTGCCCGTGCCGAGTTCGCAGAATCCGCGCGGGTAGTCGAGGGTGTCGTACCGGGGGCCCCCGATGTCGCTGTTCGCCGTCCACTCGTCCGTGCCGTAGATGAAGCCGGAGACGGCCGACGTGCCGCCGTCCCTCTCCCAGCCGCGGTAGCAGTAGGCGCCCTGGAGGGGGATGGCGGCGTCCTTGTGGAAGTTGGAGTTGGCGGTGACCGTGTAGTACGGCACGACCATGGCGCGCTCGACGCACATGCGCCGCAGGGTGGAGATGTGGTCGGGGTCGCCGGTGGCGAACTCGTTCTCCAACTGGATCCCGACGACAGGGCCGCCGTCGCCGACGAACATCCCCTGCATCTGGGTGGCGATCTGGGAGTAGTACGAACCGACCTGTGCGAGGTAACCGGCGTCGTTCGTGCGGGAGCCCGGCAGGGCGAAGGACGGGATGCCCCCGTTCTCGGCCTCGGCGTTGACGTACGGACCGACGCGCAGCCAGACCAGCAGGCCCTGCCGCCGTGCCGCCTGCACGAACGCCCGCAGGTCCCTGCGGCCGGTCCAGTCCCAGGTGCCCTGCCGCTGTTCGTGATGGTTCCAGAAGACATAGGTGGCCACGATGTCGACTCCGGCCGCGCGCATCTTGCCCAGCTCGGACTCCCAACGGTGGGCGGGGTAGCGGACGTAGTGGAACTCGCCGCTCACCGGGTACCAGGCGCGGCCGTCGCGTGACCAGCCGTTGCGCGTCACCCCGTAGACCACGCCGCCCGCGGCGGCGCCGGCCCCGGCCAGCGGGGCGTCGGAGCGTTTCTCGGTGTCGCTCGCGTCCAGCCGGTAGCCGGTCGTCGGGACGACGGTCCACAACTGGCCCTCGTCACCCGAGCCGGCCCGGATCTCGACGGTGGCCCCGGCCTCGGCGGAGGCATCGCGCACCGTCAGCACCTTCCCGCTGGCCCGGCTCACGACCCGCACCCGGCCCGCGCCCGCGTCCTCCAGGCGCCACTGCTGGTTGGTGGCGCCGGTGCCGTCCCATTGGATCACCTGACTGCCGTCGTCGGTCGAGGCCCCCTGCACATCGAGGACCTTGCCGGATCCCTTGCAGGCGATCGTCACCCAGCCGTCGGCCAGTTCCGTGGTCACCCACTCCTGGTTGGCGGCGCCGGTCGCCCGCCATTGGATGACATGGGCGCCGGCGGCGCCGGACCCCCCGTGGACGTCGAGCAGGTACCGGCTCTTGACGTTCACGAGAGCGAAGGGCTCACCGACGGCTCCGTCGGCGTGGGCCACGGACGGCCACAGCATGCCGCCGCCGAGACCGGAGCCGACGGCGAGCGCGCCGGCGCCCAGTATCTTCATCGCACCCCGGCGGCTCGGCGCGTCGCAGGTCGACCGGGTCTGGTCGTGCGTGATGTCCATCTCTGCTTCCCTTTCGGTGCTTCTTCTCCGGGTGGGCGCCGGGGCGGAGCCGGCCGCGCGCGGAACCCGGGAACATGTTCGGAACTGCGAAGGTCAGCAGGACAGGCGGGCGTCGGCCCAGTCGGCGTGGTCGTACTCGCCGCCGTTCCCGCCGTCGTCGGCGCGCAGACGCAGCGAGGTGACGCCCGTGACGTCGAGATCGACGGGGTGGGCGGGGTCGGCGCCGGTGAGGACCGGGCTCTTCCACAGCTGCCTGCCATCGGCCCACACCTCGAAGACGACGCTTCCCTCGGCCGCGACCTCGTCGTCGACACCGACCGCCGCGGTCAGTCGGGTGCACCGCTCGCCGAGGTGGAACCCGAGGTCGGAGGCGGCGTGCACACCGAGGCCCTTGGCGTGGGTGACGCCGCCGACCATCAGCGGCCGGCCGTCCCCGGCGGCCTGCTCGCCGTTGCTGCGGTCCCGCTCGACGGGCCCCCAGCCGTTGGACTGCGTCACGAAGGGCAGGTCGCTGACGTAGGGCCGTCCCGACAGTGGTGCGGCGCCGTCCGCCACGGAGATCGTGACGGGGTTGGACGTGACCTGTTCGCCGCCGATGGTGGCCCGGGCGGTGACGACGGCCGTGCCCGTGCGCAGCGCGGTCACGACACCCTTCGGGTCCACGGCCGCCACGGCCGGGGCGGAGCTGGTGTAGGTGGGGTTCACGGGCGCTGTCGTGATGTTGTCGGAGTTGAGGGTGAGGGGGTCCCGGCGGACCGTGACCTCGGAGGTGGCCATACCGGCGGTGTCGATCCGCATGTTGAAGCCGGGATCGTAGGTGTTGCGCGCGATGACGACGTCGTCGGCGCCGTCGAACGCGAACAGCGCGGAGGTGTGGCTCGCGGGGGGCGCGTCCGTGGACAGGGTGGCGGTGTCACCGGTGTCGAGCGACTGCCCGGGACCTTCGAGGCGCAGTTGCGCGTACCGCTCGATCTTGTTGTTGCGGAAGGTCAGGTCGCCCACGCTGCGACCGGAGATCACCGTCCCGCCGGTGAGGTTGAAGGTGTTGCCCTCGATGAGGACGTTGCGGTGCACCGGCCGTCCGGCCACGGTGTCGCGGTTCGTGGGGTCGAAGAAGATGACGGGGCTCGCCGGGCGGTCGAAGACGTTCCCGCGGATGACGACGTCCTGCACGGGACCCGACTCGTACCACTGGTAGGCGTCGGACGAGACGTAGATGCTGGCCATGCTCATACCGTCGAAGCGGTTGTTCTCGATCAGGACCGGCTTGCGCGTCGTCACCAGGATCCCCCGGGTGGGGACGGACTGGAAGGTGTTCCCGGTGATCTCGACGGTGGGTGTGTACGTGATGTTCTCGGCGACGTGGTCACCGGGGTTCGCGAGCACCGAGGCGGGCACCGGCCGGTCGAGGGTCACCGTCATGTTCCGCAGATGGGTGTCCGGGTCCGCGCCGCCGGGCACCCCCGTCCCCGACGGGCCCTCCACCGAGACCACCTTCGCCGTCACGCCCGGCACCGCGAGCATGGTGCGCTTGTCGACCAGCTCGACCTTGTCACCCGGATAGAACTGCGGGAAGCCGGCCGTCTCGTGGTGCATGTAGCGCAGCCGCAGCTTCCTCGGTTCCGCGGCGGTCACCTGGAGGTAGGTGCCGTGGATGTTGATGGGGTCGTCCTGCGGGTTGTCGAAGACGCTGTTCTTGACGCGCACGGTGCCTTTGACGCCGGACATCTGGATGTGGTCGGCGAAGCCGGAGGTGACACGGCCCGTGGCGCGGTCGGCCCGGAAGGTCACGGTGTCGATCGTGATGTCCTCGCTGAACTGGCCCACGATGCCGAATCCATGCAGGTAGCCGAGCTGGACATGGTCCACCGTGACCCGCGCCGACTCCCAGAACAGCGCACCCGGGGTGTCCCTCGTCGTCTCGCGCATCTGGTAGACGTGCCCCCGGTCCTTGGGCGGGTCTCCCTGTGAGTAGCTGATGCGCAGCAGGCCGTCGCCCAGGTCGTTGATCCCGGCGACGTTCTGGAAGACGGGGTTCGACGTCCGCCAGGTCCGCTTCGACGCCGGGTCGTGGACCTGTGTGTAGCCGAGGGCGTTCTCCCCGGTCCAGTACGGCTCACCCGTCACCGGACTTCGCTCGCCCGACCAGCGCACCGAGGTGCCGTCGACCGTGTAGCGGTAGGTCTCGGGTATGTCGATGACGCGGTAGGCGCGACCGTCGGCGACACCGGTGTCGGTGACCGTGATGTCGACGGTCCTCGGGGCGACCCAGTCCTGGGAGAAGTTGGTGAAGCGCACATCGCTGGAGCGGATCGCGGCGAAGACGGTCTGCTGCCCATGGTTGACGATCTTCGACCCGCCGCCGTCGACCACGACGTCCCGCATGTCCTCCAGGAGGATCCCTATGTTCTTGGTCCTGAGCGCCTGATCGGTGCCCGCGGTGTTGCTGACATACAGCTCACGCTTGGGAGCCTGCTCCGGCCACAGGTGGTAGGTGCCCTTCGGGAAGTGGATCGTGGTGGGTCCCCCCACCTTCTTCGCATGGGCGACCGCCTGCGCGACCGCCGCCGCCGAATCCTTCTGACCTGTGCGATCGGCACCGAAGGCGGTGACATCGACCACCGTGCGTCCGGTGCTGTCGACGTCGGCCACCGGCCTGAGGGTCCGCTCCCCGGCCGAAGCCGTGGGCAGCGGAGCCAGTAAGGCCAGGACACCTGCGGCTGCCAGAAGGCCGGTGCCGACCCGCGTCCTTCGGTGCACCCAAGCCACCCGTGGCCACGCAGCTCTCATGAGAGGTACCTCCGGGAAAGGGAGACACGGCGCCCGAGCCAGTGCCTCGATGGCCGAGAAACTAGGAGGCATCAATCAAAAGAGCAAGAGAAACAACAAGAATCAACAAGTGCGAGAAGGTGACTCTCCCTCACGTCCGCCGCGCCGGAGGGGTGATGGGGTGCCGAAGCCGGTCGGGCTGTGGTCGCACCGCGGGCGGTCGCTCCCCCCGGGGCAAGGTCATGTCGACGCCCCTGCGGGCGCGCTCCCCTTGAGCTGGGCACAAGCGGTGATCCAGGGCTTGCTCCCGCTGGATGTTTACGCAAACATTAAACCGGTGCGGCATTGCCGCAGGCACCCCTTGACCTGTCAGGAGCGCGCAGCCCATGTCCGTACTTCAGATAGACCACACCGGTTTCCTGCTCGACGGAGAGCCGTTCCGCCTCCTGTCCGGCGGGCTGCACTACTTCCGTGTCCATCCCGAGCAGTGGGCCGACCGGTTGCACAAGGCACGCCTGATGGGCCTCAACACCGTGGAGACCTACGTACCCTGGAACCTCCACCAACCCCGCCCGGACCGATTCGACCTGGACGGCCCGCTCGACCTGGCGCGCTTCCTCGACCTGGCCGCCGCCGAGGGCCTGTACGTCCTGCTGCGGCCCGGCCCCTACATCTGCGCCGAGTGGGAGGGCGGCGGACTCCCCTCCTGGCTGCTCGCCGAGCCCGACATCCGGCTGCGCTCACGCGACCCCCGGTTCCTCACCGCCGTCGACGCCTACTTCACCCGCCTGTTCACCCCGCTGCGCCGCCATCTCGCGACCCGGGGCGGCCCCGTGCTCGCCGTCCAGGTGGAGAACGAGTACGGCGCGTACGGCGAGGACACCGCCTACCTGGAACACCTCGCCGCGACGCTCCACCGCTGCGGAGTCGACGTACCGCTGTTCACCTGCGACCAGTCGGCCGACCTGAGCCGCGGCGCGCTGCCCGACGTCCTGGCCACCGCCAACTTCGGCAGCCGCGCCGCCCACCACCTCGCCGTACTGAGCGCCCAGCGCCCCGAGTCACCCCTGATGTCCACCGAGTTCTGGATCGGCTGGTTCGACCGCTGGGGCGGCACCCATGTGGTGCGCGACGCCGACCAGGCCGCCCGGGAACTGGACGAACTGCTCGCCACCGGCGCCTCGGTGAACTTCTACATGTTCCACGGCGGCACCAACTTCGGCTTCACCAACGGCGCCAACGACAAGCACACCTACCGTCCCACCGTCACCTCCTACGACTACGACGCCCCGCTGGACGAGGCCGGCGACCCCACCGAGAAGTTCGCCGCCTTCCGCGAGATCATCGCCAAGTACGCCCCCGTACGCGCCGAACCGGTGCCCCCGCCCGCCCCCAAACTCGCCGTGGACGCCGTACGGATGACGGACAGCGCGCCGCTGCTGGACTGCGCCGAGGTACTCGGTGAGGGGGTCGTGTCGGATCGGCCGCTGACGATGGAGCGGCTCGGCCAGGACTTCGGGTTCGTCCTCTACGAGACCGTCCTGCGGGACGCGGGACCGGCACTCCTGGAGATCGACCAGGTGCGCGACCGCGCCCAGGTCTTCCTGGACGGGCAGCCGGTCGGCGTTCTGGAGCGCGAGAACCACGAACACGCCCTCGCCTTCACCGTGCCGCGGAGCCGCACCCGGCTGACCGTACTGGTGGAGAACCAGGGGCGGGTGAACTACGGCCCCGGCATCCACGACCGCAAGGGGCTGCCGGGCCGGGTCCTGCTCAACGGGGTGGAACTCACCGGCTGGACCTGCCGCCCGCTGCCCCTGACGTCCCTGGCGGAGGTGCCGTTCGCCCCGATCACCGCCACCCCCACCGGCCCGGCCCTGTACCGGGGCACGTTCGAGCTGACCGGGACGGCCGACACCTTCCTCCATCTCGACGGCTGGACGAAGGGCAACGCCTGGATCAACGGGTTCGCCCTGGGCCGCTACTGGTCACGGGGCCCGCAGCGGTCCCTGTACGTACCGGCCCCGGTACTGCGCACCGGTACCAACGACGTCGTGCTGCTGGAACTGCACGCGGCCCTGTTGTCGCGCACGGTCTCGCTCCGCGAGACCGCGGACCTCGGACCCACCGAGGAGTGAGGGGGCGCCGGCGGCTGAGCTGCGGCGGGCGGGGCGACCGGGGGACCCCGGCCCGAACGGCCGGGCACCTCCGACGCCCGCCCCTACGGTCGCCGCGCCTCGCCGAACGGGCCCGCCGCAGGGACGGGCCCGGGGCCGGGCGGAGGGGCTCCGCAGTTGGGCGGGCGCCCCGCAGCGGGGCGAACGTCCCGGAGTCGGGTGGGGTCTCGGAGTGGGGCGGACGGCCCCCGCAGCGGTCAACCGTCCCGGTGTCGGGGTGTCAGGGCGGCTCCTCAACGATCGCCCCGACGGCGGCCTCACCCCCGAACCGCAGACCGACGAAGGCAGACCTACCCGCCGAACCCCCGCATGACCAGCGGGAGACGGCCCCGGGCCGGCCGAACGGCACGTCCCACCAGGACGCCCTCGGCACCGGCCTCGGCGTCGGCGCGCTCCGACACCGGCCTCCGCATCGACGCGCCCCGGCACCGACCTCGGCTGGGACGCGCCCCGGCACCGGCACCGCCACCGGCACACCGACGCGCCCCCGGCATCGCCGCGCCGGCACCGCCCCCCGCACCGACACCTCCCCGGCGCCCCCCGAGTTGGCCGCTCGCCCCCCACCGACCAGGCCGCCCACGTATACGACCCGCCTCCCGCCCCTCGCCCCCGCTGGGAGCCCCCGTTCCCCTGGCCCCCGCCGGAAGCCCCCCGTTCCCATCGCCCCCTCTGGAACCCCCCGTTCCCGTCGCCCCCGCGGTCGGGCCGGGCTGTTCCGGCCCCCACTCCGACCCCTCCCGACCACCTCAACCCCGTTGCTTCAGCGCGTCCTCGTGCTTGACGCCCCACACAGGGAATGCCACCATCACGTCACCTGATGATTACGTAAACATGGACCATCGGCCGCCACTCTCCGCCGGGCCGGTCATCAGTCTTCGGACATCGGTCCCTCCGCTTCAACCGGACGGTCACACGACACAAGGACCACCCATGACGCTCCAGTCGACGCCCGCCAAGGCGACACCACCGCCCCGCAGTCGCCCCCGACGCGGTCTCCGCAAGGAGGCATGGGCGGGCTGGGGCTTCGCCGGCCCGTTCGTCGCCGTCTTCGCACTCGTTTTCCTCGCCCCGATCGGCTATGCGATCTACCTCAGCCTCTTCCAGGACCGACTGATCGGAGGCACGTCGTTCGTCGGGCTGGACAACTACCGTGAGGCCCTGACCGACCCCCGGTTCTGGGACGGCCTGTTCCGGGTGTCGCTCTTCCTGGTGATCCAGGTCCCCGTGATGCTGGGCATCGCACTGCTGGCGGCACTCGCCATCGACAGCGGCCGGCTCTACGGCAAGAGCTTCTTCCGCGTGGCGATCTTCCTGCCCTACGCGGTCCCCGCCGTCGTCGCCAGCCTCCTGTGGGGCTTCATGTACGGCACGCGCTTCGGTCTGGTCGGCAACATCAACGACGCCTTCGGTGTCACGCTGCCCGACCCGCTCGACCCGTCACTGGTGCTCGCCTCCATCGGCAACATCGTGACCTGGGAGTTCGTCGGTTACAACATGCTGATCTTCTACTCGGCCCTGAAGGTCGTACCCCGTTCGCTGTACGAGGCGGCTGCCATCGACGGTGCCGGTGAGTGGCGGATCGTGACCTCGGTGAAGCTGCCCGCCATCCGCGGCGCCCTGCTGATCGCGACCATCTTCTCGATCATCGGCAGTTACCAGCTCTTCAACGAACCGAGCATTCTCCAGAAGCTCGCGCCGAACGCCATCACCACCGACTTCACCCCCAACCTCTACACCTACTCGCTGTCGTTCTCCGGTCAGCAGCACAACTACGCGGCGACCGTCGCCATGGTGATGGGCGTCATCACGGCGGTGGTCGCCTACGCGGTCCAGCTGCGCGGGATGCGGAAGGCTGAGCGATGACCTCCTACCCCCCTGACCTCGCGGACGGCACCACCGCCGTGTCCACCACCGACGCCTCCACCCGGCCGGCCCCACGACGGCGGCCCGACGCGACCACCCGCGCGACGCCGCACCGCCGCTCCCGCACCCCCCGCAGCCCCCTGGCACCCCGCCGCAGTGTGCCGCTCACCCTGCTGACCGGACTGGTCCTCCTCTACACCCTGCTGCCACTGGCCTGGCTGGTGATCAGCGCGACCAAGACACAGACCGGTCTGCAGGACTCCTTCGGGCTGTGGTTCGCCGACGACTTCAACCTCTGGGACAACATCACCCGCACCCTCTCCTACGACGACGGCGTCTTCCTGCGATGGCTCGCGAACACCCTGCTGTACGTCGCTCTCGGCGCGGGCGGCTCCACCGTACTGGCCGTGCTCGGCGGTTACGCGCTGGCCAAGTTCGACTTCCCCGGGCGTCGGGCGGTCTTCGCCGTGGTGATCGGCGCCGTCGCCGTACCCGGCACGGCCCTCGCCGTCCCCACCTTCCTGATGTTCAGCTCGATGGGCTTGACCAACACGCCCTGGGCGGTGATCGTCCCGTCCCTGATCTCGCCGTTCGGGCTCTACCTGATGTGGGTCTTCGCCGGCGAGGCGGTCCCCACGGAACTGCTGGAGGCCGCCCGCATCGACGGCTCCGGCGAGGTCAGGATCTTCTTCCGGATCGTCCTGCCGCTGCTCATGCCCGGCACCGTCACCGTGCTGCTCTTCTCCATGGTGGCCACCTGGAACAACTACTTCCTGCCGCTGATCATGCTGAAGGACCCCGACTGGTACCCCCTCACCCTCGGCCTGAACACCTGGAACGCCCAGGCCCAGACCGCCGGCGGTGAAGCCGTCTTCGACCTGATCATCACCGGCTCACTGCTCACCATCGTGCCGATCGTCGCCGCGTTCCTGCTGCTCCAGCGGTACTGGCAGTCCGGCCTGGCCGCAGGGAGCGTCAAGGAATGACCGCCTTCCCGCCCCTTCTCCCCCCTCTCCCCGCCCGCTCCGTGCCCGTCCCACCCGCACACCCGACCAGGAGCACAGCCCTATGAGAACCCACTCCACCCGCAGACTGTTCAGCGCGCTCGCCATGGCCTCGGCCCTCACCCTCGCCGCGACCGCCTGCGGATCCTCCGACGACAACTCCTCCGACGGGCCCGGCGACATCAAGGCCGCGCTGGCCGAGGGCGGCAAGATCACCGTGTGGGCCTGGGAGCCCACCTTGAAGAAGGCCGCCGCGGACTTCGAGAAGAAGTACCCCGAGGTCGATGTGGAACTGGTCAACGCGGGCACCGGGGACAAGCAGTACACCGCATTGCAGAATGCGATCGCGGCCGACTCCGGAGTCCCCGACGTGGCGCAGATCGAGTACTACGCCCTGGGCCAGTTCTCCATCTCCGACGCGGTGCAGGACTTGTCCGCCTACGGGGCGCGGAAGTTCGGCAAGACGTTCACTCCCGGCCCGTGGAACGCCGTGTCCTCGGACAAGTCGGTGCACGCGCTGCCGATGGACTCCGGGCCGATGGCGTTGTTCTACAACAAGCGGGTCTTCGACAAGCACGACATCGAGGTGCCGACCACCTGGGACGAGTACGTGGACGCCGGGCGGAAGCTGCACAAGGCCGACCCCAAGAGCTTCATCACCAACGACACCGGCGACGCGGGTGCGACGACCAGCCTGATCTGGCAGGCCGGCGGTCGCCCCTACCAGGCCGACGGGGCCGATGTCACCGTCGACTTCGGCGACGCCGGTACCGAGAAGTACACGGCCACCTGGCAGAAGCTCCTCGACGAGGACCTGGTCGCGCCCATCAGCTCCTGGAGCGACGACTGGTACAAGGGCCTGTCCGACGGCTCGATCGCCACCCTCGCCATCGGCGCCTGGATGCCGGCCAACTTCACCACCGGGGTCCCCGGGGCCTCCGGCGACTGGCGGGTGGCCCCGCTGCCCCAGTGGTCGAAGGGCAGCACCGCCAGCGCGGAGAACGGCGGCAGTTCACTGGCGATGCCGAAGGCGGCCGGGAACAAGGATCTGGCCTACGCCTTCATGGAGTACGCCACGACGGGCCCCGGAGCGAGTGGCCGCGTCGCCGAGGGCGCCTTCCCCGCCACCCGTGCCGACCTGGAGTCGGACACGTTCCTCAAGACCGCGTTCCCGTACTTCGGCGGCCAGCGGGCCAACGAGATCTTCGCCGACTCCGCGCGCAACGTCGGCTCCGACTGGTCGTATCTGCCCTACCAGGTGTACGCCAACTCGGTCTTCAACGACACGGTCGGCAAGTCCTACGTCTCCTCGAAGCCGCTCGCGGACGGTCTGAAGGCATGGCAGGACACCAGTGTGAAGTACGGGAACGACCAGGGGTTCACGGTCAACAAGTGACCCGCACCGAGGTCCGGTGACGGCAGCCCCACCGCTGCCCCGGCCTCTCCCTTCGCCGGCCGCCGGGAACCCCCACGCCACGGCCGCCGGCGAGACCGCAGCCCCGGCCGTTCCACCGTCCGGGGCTGCGGCCCGCGACGCGACAGGGCCGTTCGATCCCGCACGCGCCGCTGGTGCCGGACGCTCATCGCTCCCCGGCGCCGGACGGCGGCGCGGTGCTGGCCCGCACCACGAGGGTCGGCTCCACGGTGAGCTTGCCCGGACCGCCGCTGCGCCGCTCGATCTGTTCCAGCAGCAGGGTGACGCAGTGTCGGCCCACGATGTCGAAGTCCTGATGGACGGTGGTCAGCGGAGGCTCGAAGAAGCGTGCCTCGGGGACATCGTCGAAGCCGGCCACGCTGATCTCGTCCGGTACCGTCCGCCCCGCCTCGTGCAGGGCCCGCAGCACCCCGAGCGCCATCTGGTCGTTGGCCGCGAAGACCGCCGTGACGTCGGGGATCTGGGCCAGGGTCCGACCGGCCAGGTACCCGGATTCGGCCGTCCAGTCTCCGTACAGGACCGGGCGCACCGGCGCCCCGGCCGCGACGAGGGTGTGCTCCCACGCCGCTGCGCGGCGCTGCGCCGCGAAGGAGTCGTGCGGGCCGCTGAGGTGATAGACGGTCCGGTGCCCCAGCTCCAGCAGATGACGCACGACGCTCCGGGTGCCGCGGGCCTGGTCGAAGTCGACGTTGGGGTACTGATGCCCGGTGTCCCCGTCGGCGACGACCACCGGCATGTTCGCCGGCAGATGCAGTGACGAGGTGTCCAGCATCTGCGATTCGATCAGCACGATGCCGTCGACGGACTGCAACGTGAGATGGCGGAACGCCTGCCGCACGGCCGCCTCGGTCTGGGCGCGGACGCCCATGAAATTCACCGAGAACCCGGCCTCGCGCGCGGCCTCCGCGATGGCCGCCAGGGTCCGCGCGTTCCCGTGTGCGCCGACGTCGAAGCTGACCACGCCCAGGGCGCCGAACTTGCCCGTGACCAGCGCGCGTGCCGCCGCGTTGGGCCGGTAGCCCAGGGCCTGCATGGCTGCCAGCACCTTCTCCCGGGTGGCCTCGTCCACGTTGTCGCGGTTGTTGGCGACCCGTGAGACGGTCTGCGACGAGACGCCCGCCTTCGCCGCGACTTCCGCCATGGACGGCCACGTGCGGGCAGGGCGTGTGCGCGTCATTCCCTTTCGCTTGTCCGCCACCGTCGACCATCCTTCCCCGAGGTTCATGACAGGCGCGTGCGTGGTGCGGCCCCCCAGCCATGTTGACGCAAACATAACCCTCGGTCAAAAACTTCGGCAGTCTGCGCTCAAGTCCTTGACATGAACCCGCCTCGCTCGGAAACTTCCCGCAACGTGGTGTTTACGTAAACATAACGCAGCCCGGTCCACCCGAGTCCTGAAACCACCGGTCACCCCGGGCGTTCAGGACACCGGCCCCCACCCACCTTCCCCGCCCGTCCGATGCGGCGTTCATCTGCCCCGCGCTCGCACCGAGCGCCCATCCGGCGACGACCACGAGGTATCGCTCCATGCGACTCAAGACCTTCGGGAGAACGGCACTCTTCGCCGCCCTCGCCTCCCTGCTGCTCTCCCTCCTCACCGCCGTGGGCACCGCCCAGGCCGCTCCCGCCACCACCGACAACGGCATCCAGTTCACCGACCCGCAGGGCAACCCGGTGCACGCCCACGGTGGTGGTGTGATCAAGGTCGACCGCTACTACTACTGGTTCGGGGAGAACCGCAACCCCGACAACACGTTCCGGTACGTCTCCGCCTACCGCTCCACCGACCTCAAGACCTGGGAGTTCCGCAACCACGTCCTGACCGAGGCATCCGACCCGGAGCTGGACTGGGCCAACATCGAACGACCCAAGGTCATCTACAACAGCACCACCAAGCAGTTCGTGATGTGGATGCACAAGGAGAACGGCTCCGACTACGGGGAGGCCCGCGCCGCGGTCGCCGTGTCCTCCACGGTGGACGGCGACTACACCTGGCGGGGCAGCTCCCGGCCCCTCGACCACATGTCCCGGGACATCACCACCTTCGTCGACACCGACGGCACCGGCTACATGATCTCCGCCGCCAACGAGAACGCCGACCTGCACGTGTACCGGCTGACCGCCGACTACACGGCGGTGGAGAAGCAGGTCCAGAAGCTGTGGCCGGGCCAATGGCGCGAGGCGCCCGCCATGTTCAAGCGCGACGGCGTCTACTTCCTCCTCACCTCCGGGGCCACCGGATGGTCCCCCAACCAGCAGAAGTACGCCACCGCCACCAGCATCACCGGCACCTGGAGCGATCTGAAGGACATCGGCGACTCCGTCACCTACCGGAGCCAGACCGCGTACGTCCTCCCGGTCCAGGGCACCCGCGGCACCGGCTACCTCTACATGGGCGACCGCTGGGGCAACTCCATGGGCGGCACCGTCAACGACTCCCAGTACGTCTGGCTTCCGCTGACCTTCCCCACCAGCACCACCATGACCATGAGCTACTCCCCGAGCATCACCATCGACACCGCCAGAGGCACGGTGACCGGCATGAACGGCCTGTGGGAGACCCTGACCGTCCGCAACAGCGGCAAGTGCGCCGATGTGTCGAACTTCGACACCCGAAACGGTGCGCAACTGGTCCAGTGGGGCTGCGGCACCGGCGTCAACCAGCACTTCTGGATCAAGAAGCTGGGCTCCGGCTACGCACAGATCATGGCCCGGCACAGCGGCAAGTGCCTCGCGGTCGCCGACGCCTCGACCGCCGACGGCGCGTACGCCGTGCAGAACACCTGCGACGGGTCGGCGTCCCAGCAGTGGCGGATCCGCACGACGGACGTGAGCGACCACGTCCAGTTCGTCGCCCGGCACAGCGGCAAGTGTCTCGACGTCGTCAACCAGTCGTCGTCCGACGGCACCGCGCTCGAACAGTGGACCTGCAACGCGGGTGACAACCAGAAGTGGCGGCGCGCGGCAGCCTGAAGCCCCGCTCCGCCACACAGCGACCGGCAGCCACGCCATGGACGCGGCCGACACCCCGCGTCCATGGCCGGCCGTACGACCAGCATGACCGGCCGCCAGGAGACCCCCGCAGGACCACCCCCTCCCCGGGCCCTCCGCATCGTCCGACCACCACCGGGCGGGCGATGCGGCGCCGGTCGGTTCCCCCACCCCTCGTCCCTCCCGCCAAGGAGCAGGTCGTGCCCCCCAGCCCCAGTCGATCGGCAACCCCCGTCTCCGTTCCCCCTGTCTCCGGACCCGGACCCGGACCCGCACGGCCGGCCCGAAGGACCACGGCGGCCGTGGTCGCCGCCCTCCTCGCGGCCACCGCGCTCACAGCCGTCGAGCCCTTCCCCGCCACCGCCGGCGCGGCCGAGGAGCCCACCGCCACGCTGACCGTACGCCTCGACCCCAGCTACCAGCACCCGTCCTTCCAGGGCTGGGGCACCGCGCTGGCCTGGTTCGCCAACGTCACCGGCGGATGGCCCGACGCACAGCGCAACCGCCTGGCGGACGCCCTCTACGGCGCGGACGGCCTCGGCTTCACCATCGCCCGCTACAACATCGGCGGCGGCGACAGCCCGGAGACCACCCCCTACATGCGCGCCGGAGGAGCCGTCCCCGGCTACTGGAACCGGCCCGGCCCGGAAGCCCCCGACTGGTGGGACCCGGCGCGCCCGGACCACTGGAACCCCCAGGCCGACGCCCATCAACGCTGGTGGCTCAAGGCCGCCAAGAGACGCGGGGCGAAGACCTTCGAGGCGTTCTCCAACTCCGCCCCGTACTTCATGACCCGCAGCGGCCTGGCCTCCGGAGCCGTCAACGCCTGGGAGGACAACCTCCGCTCGGACCAGTACGAGCGCTTCGCCGCCTACCTCACCGGTTCGCTCCAGCGCGCCCAGTCCGCCGCGGGGGTCACCTTCGACTCCATCTCCCCGGTCAACGAACCCGACACCGACTACTGGCGGGCCGGCGGACGCCAGGAGGGTTCGCACTGGGACCCCGCCTCCCAGGCCCGCATGATCACCACACTGCGCGCGGCACTCGACGCCCAGGGCGTCAGGACGCCGATCGCCGCCATGGACGAGACCAACCCCGACACGTTCCGGTCCAACTGGGAGGCGTACGGCCCCACCGCCCGCGACGCGGTCAGGCGACTCAACACCCACACCTACGGCACCAACGGACGCACCGGGGTCCGCGACATCGCCAAGGGGGAGACCAAGCCGCTGTGGATGTCCGAGGTCGACCTCGGCGGCAGCGTCCCGCAGAGCTTCACCGACATGAGCCCCGCCCTCGACCTCGCCCAGCGCATCAACGACGACATACGTGAGCTGGAGCCCCGCGCCTGGGTCCTGTGGCAGGCGGTCGAGGACTACGAGAACATGACCCCGGCCCACGAGAACTCGAACTGGGGCCTCATCCAGACGGACTTCACCCCCGGCGACGCGGCGACCGAGCCGCTGCGCAAGAACAAGAAGTACTGGGCCATGGCGAACTACAGCCGCTTCGTCCGGCCCGGCGCGCGGATCATGAACACGGACGACCCCCAGACCCTGGCCGCCGTCAGGCCCCAGGACGGGGGCGTGGTCGTCGTGCACACCAACCCCACCGGATCCGCCCGTGACATCACCCTCGACCTGGACGGCTTCGGGACGGCCGCGGACGGCCCGGTCGAGCGCTGGACGACCGACGGCTCCAAGGACCTACGGCGCGACAGCGACGCGGCCGTGACCGGACGCACCGTCAAGGCCACCGTGGGGGCCCACTCCGTCACCACCTTCGTCATGCCCTCCGTCCACGGAACGAAGCCGACGGCGACCACCGCGCCGACCGGGGCACCACGGCAACTGCTCAACGACAACAGCGGAAAAGCCCTCGCCGTGGCCACCTCCGACGGCAGGAGCACACCCGTCCAGCGCACCC
This sequence comes from Streptomyces sp. NPDC091377, assembly GCF_044757045.1. Classification (NCBI taxonomy): domain Bacteria; kingdom Bacillati; phylum Actinomycetota; class Actinomycetes; order Kitasatosporales; family Streptomycetaceae; genus Streptomyces; species Streptomyces sp. NPDC091377. Next base: position 585,348 of record NZ_JBIVUE010000003.1, read on the forward strand.
CGGACCCGGCGGACCCCGCACAGCAGTGGAACTTCACCAAACTGTCCCCCACCGACTGGGGCAGCACGGCGACCTACCGCATCACCAACGCCAGGACCGGCAAGGCCCTCTCCGTCTCCGGCGGCACCCTGACCTTCGCCCCACCGGGAGCGTCCGCCGCGCAGCGGTGGATGCGCTCGACCAGGGGCGACGGCCACAACACACTGATCAACAGCGCGAGCGGCAAGCTCCTCGACGTCCTGGACGCGTCCACTGGCGACGGCGCCCCCGTCGGGGTCCATCAGCCGACGACCGGCGGCAACCAGTCATGGACCCTGCCCAGCAGCGCCCCCGACACCTGGGTGACACTCACCGCCCAGCACAGCGGCAAGTGCCTGGACGTGAGCGGCGCCGACACCGGCGACGGCGCGGCCGTCGGCCAGTTCGGCTGCAACGGCGGCACGAACCAGCAGTGGTCGCTGCGCTCCACCGGCGGTGGTTACGTGAACATGGTCGCCCGCCACAGCGGCAAGTGCCTGGACGTGAGCGGGCTGTCCACCGCCGACGGGGCCGAGGTCTTCCCGTACACCTGCAACGGAGGCCGGAACCAGGAGTGGGCCGTACGTGACTCCGGTGACGGCGGGGTGACACTGATGGCCCGGCACAGTGCCAAGTGCCTGGAAGTGAGCGGCGCCGCCGCGGCGGACAGCGCGCGCGTGGTGCAGGGCACCTGCGACGGCGCCTCAGCTCAACGCTTCCGGCTGGGCTGACGCCGTAGGACCGGACTCCGCCCAGCCGGATTCCCGCGCTGCGGTGGGCAGGGGTCGGGGCCCGGAGCCGACGCGCGCTCCGGGCCCCGGCCCACGGACGTGTCAGCGGGTCACGGTGACCTGGTCGACCGTCCAGAAGGCGCTGTTGGTGCCGGTGTAGCGGAAGTGCAGACGCAGCGAGGTGACATCGGCCGGCACGTCGACGGAGAGCTTCTCGGTACGGTGGTGAGGGGTCCGGTAGGACGTCAGCGGCCGGGGAGCGCCACCGTCGTAGGAGACGAGCACGTCGCCGCTCTGGGGGCCGTCCGTCCGGTAGTACGAGACGAACGAGACGTGGGCCGTCGCTCCGCCCGGCACCGGGAACGCGGGGCTGGTCAGGGTCGAGTCGAACGGCCCGGCACCGTGCGCCTTGTCGTCCCACTCGTCGGAGTCCGCCACGGCGAACACGTCACGGGCCCGCACATTGGTCTCGCGTCCCTGGCCGGTCTGGGTGTTGGTCCAGAACTCGTCCGTGGCGAACGCCCAGCCGCGCCACTCGGTCACGCCACCGGCGGGCATGGCCGAGTTGTCGATGCTCCAGCCGGACGGTGCCGTGTTCGTCCAGCCCTTGAGGGTGCTCGGCAGGCCCGTCTCGTCCACCGCGGGGCGCAGCGAGGAGCGCAGGGGGTCGAAGCTGTCGGGAACGCTCGCGGAGACGGCCCGGCCGTCCAGGTGCCATGCCGGGTCGACGGATATCCCGAGGTGCGTCAGGACGGTGGGTGCGATGTCGGTGACCTTGACATCATGGCGGACCGACCCGGGGGAGAAGCCGGACCCCTTGGCGATGACGAAGGTCTGCCGTTCCTGCGGGGTGTTGCCGCCGTGGCCTCCGCTGTCGGTGTGGCCGTGGTCGGTCGTGACGATGATCTGCCAGTTCTCGTCGGCGTAGTCGGCACGCGAGGCGACGGCCTGGAGGAGCCGGCCGACCTGGGCGTCGGCGGTGCTCAGGGCGTCGAGGTACCGCTGGGACCCGGCACCGGAGTGGTGACCGGCGCTGTCGACCTCGTCGAGCTGGACGAAGGTGGCGTCCGCCCGGGTGCGGGCGAGCCTGGACGCGGCGGTGGCGGTGGTGTCGGCGTCGTCGACGCCGCGGAGCCGGGTGTCGGTCGCCGGGCCGAACACGGTGTCGGGGATCGGGCTCCAGGTGCCCACGACCAGTGTGTCCAGCGGGGAGGAGGAGGCTTCGACGCGGGTGGCGTAGTCCGGGTACTGGTCGTAGTTCGCGCCGTCGAAGGAGTTGTCCACGACGCCGTGCTTGTCCGGCCACACACCGGTGGCGATCGAGGACCAGCCGGGTCCCGAGGACGTGGGTGCCATGGGCTGGGCGTAGTAGTTGCTCGTCGCTGTCATCCCCTGGGCCATCAGGGACTTGAGGTGGGGCATGCGCGCCTTGCCGAACGTGGCGAAGGTCGCGCCGTCGATGCCGATCACCAGTGACTTGGGGCGCTGGGGAGCCGCGGTGACGGACTCGCCGCCCGTCGCGGCGTCCGCGCTCACCGCGGACAGGAACGGCAGGGCGGTGAGGGCGAGAACGGCGGCCAGGGTGCTGCGGAGGGATCGGGAACGGTGCACGTTTCCTCCCGTGGGGGTGGGGGAGTTGCTCGCGCCGCGCCGAGCGCGGCCGTGCGGTGATGATGCGCGGCGCGGGGGCTCCAACAGCTGACCACAGGACCCCACATGAGTGAACACCTGAAAGATTCTGGGCTAGACCCGTTATGATGTCGTTATTTCAAGTGTGGGTTCGGTCATGCGAGGGGAGAGCCTGCGGACCTGACGGAGCGACGTCGGAAAACCGATCGACAGACGCGCCCGCGAGGCACTGTGATGGTCCCGACCGCCCGCCGCGTGCAGCGGGCCCACCACAGGAGTTGCTCTTGGCCACCGGTAGTGCCGCGGAGCCCCGCCCCGTGATCGACGCCGCACTGGCCAGGCGCCTGGTCGACGCGCAGTTTCCGCAGTGGGCCGGGCTGCCTCTCCAACGGGTCGACCCGGCCGGTTCGGACCATGTGATCTACCGGCTCGGCGAGGACCTGTCCGTCCGGCTGCCGCGCCACGCGGGGGCCATCGGACAGGCCGTCAAAGAGTCCGAGTGGCTGCCGAGGCTCGCCCCGCACCTGCCATTGGCCATCCCCGTACCGGTCCGGGTGGGTGAGCCGGCCCTCGGCTACCCGTGGCCCTGGGCGGTGTCCCGCTGGCTGGACGGCGAAGTGGCGACCGCCGAGTCGCTGGGCGGCTCGTCCGGGGTCGCCGTGCAACTGGCGGAGTTCCTCCGCGCCCTGCAAGCCTTCCCGTCCCGGGACGTGCCGGTCGAGGACACCCGCGAAAGCCTCACGGGCCGACCGCTGGCCGACCGGGACCGGGCGACGCGGGCCGCCATCGCGGAGACCGACGGAGTGTTCGACGCCGCAGCCATGACCGAACTGTGGGAAGCGGCGCTGAGTGCCCCCGGATGGGATCGCCCGCCGGTCTGGTTCCACGGCGACTTCCACACCGGCAACCTGCTGACCCTCGCCGGCCGGGTCAGCGCGGTCATCGACTTCGGCGAACTGGGCATCGGCGACCCGGCCCGCGATCTGACCATCGCCTTCACCCTGATGTCCGCCAGCAGCCGGGCCGCCTTCCGCGCCACGCTCGGCGTCGACGCCGCGACCTGGACCCGGGGCCGGGGCTGGGCCCTGGCCACCGGCCTGAACGCCTACACCGCCTACGCCGCCGTCAGTCCCCGGGTCGCCGAGCAGACCACCCGCCAGATCAACGAGGCTCTGATCGGCTGAGCCACCGGCTCCGGGACGTGGTGGGCCCCTTGTGGCCCGCCCATGTGATCGGCCTGGCCGGTCGTGACCGGACGGAGCGGGCTCAGTCGTCCAGGAGACGGCGGAGCAGGCCCCGCCTCCGGTGGGTGTTCGGGTCGGGCGCGGGGCGCGGCGGGCGGTCCGCCACCACCTTGATCATGGGGATGCCCGGGCACACCCGGCCGATGACCTCGAAGCGGTCGTCGGTGTGGACGACGGTCAGACCGTGGTCCCGGGCGGTGAGCACGGTCACGATGTCCATGAGGGACGGCACCTGCCGGACGCCCAGCGCACGCAGCCGCTTGTGCACGTCGGCGGCCTCCGGCTGCCGGTCCCAGTGCTTCAGCGGAACCGAGCCGAAGGCCCGGTCGAGCGCCAGATGGAAGGGCGCGGGGGCGACACCGGGGCGCAGCCCGTGCCGGAGTTCGGCGTGGGCCACGGGGCAGATGGTCACGAGCCCTTCGGCGACCCGGGCGGGCCAAGGATCCCCGACCGTGCCGAACAGCAACCGCCAGAGCAGCGAGGTGTCGGCGAGGTAGCGCGGGGCCGGCCGCTCGACGGACGTCACCGCCGGTCCTCACGGTCGGCGAGGGCCCCGGAGTCCAGATGGTGACCCGCGTGCTCCTGGAGCCAACTCAGCGCGTACGCCCGCTCGTCCGGGTCGGCGGACGGCAGGACCAGTTCCTTGCCCCCACCCCTGGAACGCTCGGTCGGCGGATCGTTCCGCCGCTCCCGGAAACCGAACATCCGGATCCCCACCCCCGTCATCGCGGTCGCTGTCGGTCGTCATCACCCCGGCCGCCCCACGCACGCCGTGCCCGGCCGGCCCGACCCCGCCAGTAGATCATGCAGGAGGGCCGGACCGGCCGGGCGGGTTCCTCGGCGGGGGTCTCCCGTCGTCCTCGTCACCGCCGACCGGAGCGGCCCGCTCAGTCGCGTTCGGGGCGGATCAGGAGACCCTGCTCCAGGGCGACGACCACGGCGTGGGTGCGGTCGCTGACGTCCAGCTTGGCGAAGATCCGCAGAAGGTGCGTCTTGACCGTGGCCTCCGCGATGACAAGACGTCGGCCGATGTCGGAGTTGGACAGCCCGTCGGCCACCGCGCCCAGCACGTCCAGCTCGCGGGCGGTCAGTGCCACCGGGGCGGGTCGGCGCATCCGGGCCATCAACCGCTGAGCCACCCGGGGGGCGAGCACTGTCTCGCCGCGGGCCGCCGAGCGGATGGCGGCCACGAGCTGTTCGCGGGTGGTGTCCTTCAGCAGATAGCCGATGGCCCCCGCCTCCACGGCCCGTTCGATCTCCACGTCCGTGTCGTACGTGGTGAGGATCAGGACCTGGGTCGCGGCCGGTCCGGCGACGATCCGGGCGGTGGCCGCCACACCGTCCATGACCGGCATCCGCAGGTCGATGAGGGCCACGTCCGGGCGCAGGGCCTCGACGAGTGCGACGGCCTCCCGACCGTCACCGGCCTCGCCGACGAGGGCGATGGACGGCTCGGGGGAGAGGAGGGCGACCACTCCGGCACGCATCACCGTGTGGTCGTCCACGACGATGACCCGGATCCTGTCGGCTTCCCCGGCACCGGCACCGGCACCGGCACCGGCACCGGCACCGGTCACGGCGTCGTCGGGTGGGGTGTTCATCAGTGCTGTCCGTCCGTGTGGATCGTGGCGAGGACGCGGGTGCCGTCCCCGAGCGAACTGGTCACCGTGAGATCGCCGCCCAGCTCGGCGAGCCGTTCGCGCATGCCGTTGAGGCCGAAGCCGCGGGAGTCCTCCACGACGAAGCCCTGACCGTCGTCGGTGATCTCCAGCTCGATGGCGTGCGGAAGCCGGGTGAGGACCACACCGACCGTGCCGGCCGCGGCGTGCTTGCGTATGTTGGCCAGCGACTCCTGGGTGCAGCGCAGCAGCGCGATCCGGGTCTGCGGGTCACAGACGATGTCCGACGGAAGCTCCGCCTCCACGCTCACCCCGGTGTCCTGGGTGAACCGGTCCAGGGTCCTGCGGAGGGTGTCCGCGAGCGGGCCGGGCCCCGGCCCGTCCTGCGGGGCGGAACCCACCAGGATCCGCGCCTCGGTGAAGTTCTCACGGGCCGTCTGCTCGATGGAGACCAACTGCCGCACGGTGCGCTCCGGATCCGACGAGACGGTCGAGCGGGCCGCCTCCGCCAGCACGACGATGGAGGCGAAGCCCTGAGCGAGCGTGTCGTGGATCTCCCGCGCCATCCGTTCCCGCTCGTTCGCCGCGCCCTGCCGCCGGTGCGCCTCCGCCAACCGGGCCTGGGTGTCCTCCAGTGCGGCGCCCAGCACCCCGGCACGGGCCTCACCGTCCGCCAGGAGCCGGTGGATCAGCAGGCCGATCAGGACCGAGGCGGCGTACCCGACGACGACGGCGACGAGGTTGCGGACGAGGTACTCGTCGCCGCGCAGGACGGTTCCGACGACGGTGGCCGCGGCGGCGGCTCCGCTGAGGATGACCGAGGCACGGAGGTCGGTGGCCAGGAGCCAGAACTGCGGGAGGGAGACGATGAACAGGGCGGCTCCGCCGCCCGGGAGACCTCCCATGGCGCCCAGCCCCAGGGCGAGCAGGGCCAGGAACGCCTGGGGCCGCAGCACGGAGTTGTCCGGGAACCGCCGTACGGTGGCGTAGCCGGAGGCGAGGACCGTCAGCAGGGCCAGGGTGGCCCACTTGGGTGCCCCCGGCTCGTTCTCCACCGCGATGGCCGAGGGGAACAGACCGAGGAGCACCCAGGCCGCGGAGTACCAGCGATGCAGCGTCCGGGGGGACAACCGGTCGTAGGGCCGGGGCCGTTCCTTCATGTGGTCAGCCTACGTTTTCCAGCTGACGGCCCGCTGACTTCCCCGCCCGTACCCGACGCATCCCGCGTGAGGGCCACCAGTTCCACTCCCCGAGCAGCAGCATCAGCGACGGCAGGATCAGGACGCGGATCACGAAGGCGTCCAGGAGGACGGCCGCCGCGAGGCTGAAGCCGATCTGCTTCATCTCGATCAGATGCAGGGAGGCGAAGCTGGCGAAGACCGTCACCATGACCACGGCGGCGCTGGTGACCACCCCCGCCGAGCTGCCGACACCGTCCAGGATCGCCTGCCGGGTCGGGGTGCCGTTCATGGCGGCCTCCCGGATGCGGCTGATCACGAAGACCTGGTAGTCCATGGAGAGCCCGAAGAGGATGACGAAGAGGAAGAGCGGCACCCGGGAACCGATGGAACCGGTGGAGTCGAAGTCCAGCACACCCTCGGCCCATTCGTTCTGGAAGACCAGCACCAGCAGACCGAGCGAGGCGAAGGCCGACAGCAGGTTGAGGGCGAGCCCGACCAGACCGAGGACGACCGAGCGAAAGGCCCAGACGGTCATGGCGAAGGTCACCAGCAGCAGCGCCCCGATGATCAGCGGCAGCTTCTGCTTCTGGTGCGCGGGGTAGTCGGCGTAGCGCGCGACATCGCCGGTGACGGCGACCTCGGCACCGGGGAGCGCGCCCACCGTCGCGGGAATGTGGGTGCCGCGCACCTGCTCCAGGGAGTTCCGGGCCTCGTCGGTGCTGACGAAATGCGGGACCGCCATCTCCAGCATCGTGATCCGGCCGTCGGGCGAGGTGCGGATGACCGGGGGGCCGCTCACGGCGGTGGAGCGGGCGGCGCGGCCCGCGAGATCGCGCAGTGCGCCCTCGACCTCCGCACCGCGCTCGGCGTCGGCCCGTACGACGACCTGGTGCATGGCTTTCAGTTCCGGGTAGGTGGCCGTCATCCGGTCGTACGTCTGCATGGCGCCGATGGCGCGTGAGTGCGTCTCGCGGCCCATGTCGGTGAGGTTCAGGTTCAGGACCGGCAGGGCGAGGGCGACCATGGCCAGGGTGGCGACGGCCAGGGTGGCGAGGGGGTGCTTGGCGGTGGGGCGCAGTACGGCGGCGGTGAGACGGCCGGCGCCGGTCCGCGGCCGGCGGACGCGCGGGGCACGGCCCCGGGCGACGGCGCGGGCCGCCTTGCGGGCCTTACGGCGCTCGGCGCGCTCGCCGAGTGTGGCCAGCAGCGCGGGCAGCACGGTCAGTGAGCTGAGGACCGCCACCAGGGAGACGAGGATCGCGCCGGTGGCGATGGAGGAGAAGATGACGTCGTCGGCGAGGAACAAGGTGGCGCTGGAGACGGCGACGGCGAGACCGGAGACCACCACGGCCCGGCCGGAGGTGGCGGCGGCCAACTCGACGACGGCCTGCGAACTGAGGCTGCCGTCGGCCTTGAGCCGTTCCTCGCGCTCCCGCTTGAGATAGAAGAGGGTGTAGTCGACCCCCACGGCCAGTCCGATCAGCAGGATCACATTGGTGCCGACCCCGGCGTCGGGGAAGACATGCGAGGCGATCATCGACAGGCCGACCGCGGCGATGATCGAGGAGAGTGCCAGCAGCAGCGGCACGACGGCCATGACGATCGAGCTGAAGACGAGCAGCAGGGTGAGCAGGGTGATGGGCAGCGCGATGATCTCGGTGCGGGCGAGGTCGTCGCCCCGGAGCTTCTCGACGCCCTTGCTGATGGAGGGGCTGCCGACCTCCTCCAGCCACAACCGCGGATAGGCGTCCTGAACGGCGGCCGTCTGGGCGAGCAGCGCGTCGACGTGCTTCTTGCCGTCGAGTTCGGCGCCTCTCATGGTGATGTCGACCCGGAGAGCGGAGCCGTCGGAGGCGGGCACCGGTTCGGCCACCGAGGCGACTTCGGGGAGCCGTCGCATCCGGTCGCCGATGTCGCGGGCCGCGGCGGCGGCCTGCTCCTGGTCCAGTGCGCCCGTGCCGGGGCGGGTGTGGATCAGGACGCGCTCGACGGGCTTCTGCTGGAGTCCGCCCTCCGTCGCGATCGCCTCGGCCCGGCCCGCCTCGCCGATCCAGAAGTCCTCGCCGGCCGCGGGATTGCCCCCGATGGTGATGCCGGCGCCGAGGCAGAGGGCGACGAAGAGGAGCCATCCGGTGATGGCCCGCCAGGGATGGCGGGCACTCCAGCGAGCCATACGTACAGTGGGATTCGTCATGGGATGCATGCTGCTCGGAGCGGTGGCAGCGGTGACAGGATCCACCGGTTGAACCTCAGGTCCACCGATCGGTGGACGGCCCCCTGACCGGGCCCCCTGACCGGGCCCCCTGACCGGGTCCCCCTGGCCCCAGGCCCCCTGGCCCCAGGCCGCCGGCCGCTGACCCCAGGCCACAGGTCCCTGACCCAGGCCACGGGTCCCTGAGCCAGGCCACAGGCCCCTGACCCAGGCCACAGGCCCCTGACCCCAGGCCACAGTTTTCCCTGGCCGCCGGCCCCTGACACCCCCGGCCCCCCCCGGCACCCCCGGCCCCGGCACCCCCGGCCCCGGCACCCCCGGCCCCGTACCCCCTGGCACCCGCCCCGGCACCGCCCGGAAGCCGACCGTCCCGGCGCCCGTTTCTCAGGCATCCGCGCGGCGGTCGGCCCGCCCGCGGACCCTCCGCCGGAAAGCACCTGGTCAGGACGGTCAAAGTCGGTCGAACGGGGGTACAGTGGAGGCACCGGGAGTATCTCGCACACCGGCTTCCACGCAGGTGTCGTTTTCGGCGATCACGAGAAACCGGGCTGCCGACGAGCAGCCCGGGGGCAGGTCCGCACCATGACCACCACACTCGATCTGACCGTGCCGGGCGACCTCGCCGCAGCGTTGCCGGCCCGTCTGTCCCTCACCCCCGAGACCACTCTCGCCGGCCAGCTCGACGGGGCCTGGTGGCCCCGTTCACGCAGCCTGGAGGCGGAGCTGCCACCGCTCGTCGCCGCGCTGGAGGAGGGCTGGGGACGCATCACCCGCGTCGTCGTGAACCCCACCCGCTGGCCCGTCGTCCCCCGGAAGGTACCGGTGGCGGGGCACACCGTGCATGCCGGCTGGTTCACCGAACAGCACCCCGACAAGCTGATTCTGCTCTCCTATACGCGAGGCCGCTGGGACCTGCTGGTGATCCCGCCCGAGACCGAGCCCGCCGCCGCGGCCCGTCTGATGGCCGCCGCGTCGATCCCCGGGAGCGTCCTCACCGCCGGCGCCCTGATGGCCGAGGAAGCCGTCACCGGGCGCGGCATCGGTGATGCCCTGCGCCGGGAAGACGCCTGGGAGAGCGAGGGCGGTGCCTGTATGTCCCCCTTCGGAAGTCCGCTGGACGGACGGACGAGCCCTTCCACCGCCTGAGACCACCTGGAGGTGAGCCCCCATGGCGACCTTCGTCCTCATCGTGGCGATCGTCCTCGCGACCGGCGTCGGAATGCTTCTGATCCACCGGGTCAACACGCAGCACGACGCCCGGATCGCCACCCACCACTACAGCGAGCCCCTGCCCCGACCTCCCCTTCCGCCGGAGGGCAGCGGCAGTTGGCCCGAACGCACGGACAAGGACGCGTGAGTCCGCTTCCCTCCGCCGCTTCCCGCGCACTGCGTCACTCCACGCAACCGCGCCGCTCCGATGGGGCATTGACAGTCGTCGGGATCGGCGCGACGGTGAGTGTTCCCTGTGACCCGAGACCGGAGGTTGCCCCCTTGGCCGGTTCGTCAGCACCTCGTTCGGACACCGACCTCGTCGAACGCGTACGCGAGTTACAGCCGCTCATCCGCTCCCACGCCGCGCGCGCGGAACAGGAACGGCGGGTGACGGGCGAGGTTGTCGAGGCACTCACCGGCGCCGGGATCCATCGTATGAACGTGCCCCGTCGGTACGGGGGCTACCAGACCTCGCTGCGGACCCAGATCGATGTGCTGAGCGAGGTCTCCGCCGCCTGCGGGTCGGCCGGGTACATGGCGTTGATCCAGGCCGGGGGCGGGTTCATCGCGGCCCTGTTCCCCGACGAGGCCCAGGACGAGATCTTCACCAGCCCCGACGCACGGATCGGTGGCACCCTCATCCCCAGCTCGACAGCCGTTCCGGTGGACGGCGGCTATGTGGTGAACGGCAGCTCCCCCTTCGCGACCGGCTGCCAGGACGCCGACTGGCATCTGCTGACCGCGCGGGCCGACACCGGGGAGGACCCGCCGCAGTTGCTGTGGCTGGCGATCCCCATGACCGAACTCAAGGTGCTGGACGACTGGCATGTCACCGGGCTGACCGGGAGCGGCAGCAACACCGTCGTCGCCCAGGATGTCCAGGTGCCCGCCCATCGCGTCCTCTCGGTGGAGCAGTTGCTGGCGGGCACCTTCCCGTCGCGGCGCAACAGCGCCGACCCCTACTACGGGATGCCGTTGCTGCTGCTGTTCTGCGCCTGGACGGCCGCGAACGCCCTCGGTCTGGCACGGGCGGCCCTGACCGAGTTCCGGGAGCGCATCCACCAGCGGGGCATCACGTACACCTCCTACGAGCGTCAGCACGAGGCCCCGGTCACGCATCTCCAGTTCGCCGAGGCCGCGATGAGAGCCACCTCCGCGGAACTCCTCGCCGCCGAGCTGGTGGAGCTGATCGAGTCCAAGGCGGCCGACGGAGAGCCGTACACGACGGAGGAACGGGCCCGGATCAGGGCGCAGTGCGGATATGTGGCGCGGTTGTGCAAGGAGGCCGTCGACCTGATCGGGTCCGCCTCGGGTGCCTCCTCCCTGCACCGGGACGTGCCGATCCAGCGGATCGTGCGGGACGTGAACGCCCTCAACCTGCACTCGTTCGTCAACCCCGCCGCCAACCTGGAGCTGTACGGCCGGGTCCTGTCGGGGCTCGACCCCGACACGCCCTTCTTCTAGCAGCGCCCGCCTCGGGTCAGGCCGCGGCTCGGATTCTCCACCGTGCGCGCACCGCGCGGTGGAGATGCCAGCCGGTCCCGTAGAGCAGCAGCGCGGCGGTGAGGGAGGTGCCCGCGCCCTTCGCCGCGTCGGACAGCGCGCCCTCGGCGACGGTGGTCCAGGGGGCGTTCTCCGTCCGGGTGGGGTAAGAGACCTCGACCACCTCGCCGTCGACCTCACGGACCAGGGGGCGGCTGGTGTCCGCCACGGTCACCTGGCGGTACGAGTCGATGCCGCCGGTGCGGGCGGCCACGCCGAGCAGCGCGGCCAGGACGAGGCATGCCGTGATGCCCCACCGGAGGGCGCGTGTGGGTGCAGTGGGTGCAGTGGGGCCCGTGCGGGCCTCGGTCCGTGGCGGGCGAGGCCGCTTGCGACGGCGCCACAGGTGGACGGCGAGGGCCGCCAGTCCGGCCACCGTGCTCGCGTGCTGGAGCAGTCGGGCCACGGACAGCCCGCCCGCACCCGACTCGCGCAGGAAGGCCAGCCGCGTGACCAGGTACCCGTCTACGTGCGTGAAGGAGTCCCAGATCAGGTGGGTGGCGATGCCGATGAGCGCGGACAGCACCAGCCACCCCGCATGGCGGGCCCACTCCGCCACGCCTCGCAGTGGTGCCGGCGTGGGCAGGGCGAGGTGCGGGGGCAGCAGTGCGGAGACCGGCCCCCGCAGCAGCCGGTACAGGGCGACCAGGCCGAGCGTGAACGGGAGCGTGACGGTCAGGGCTCCGGCGGGGGAGTGCGAGGTGGTGGCGTTGAGGAAGGGCGCGTACCAGTCGCCGGCGGCCACCGTCATGCGCAGGGTCTGGAGGAAGTAGGGGATGTCGGGCGCCATCGTTCCCATGACCAGGGCCACGGGAACGAAGGGGCTGCGCAGCAGCGGTATGACCGCGGCCGTGTGGGACAGGGTGAACGGCACTTCGGGGGCGCTCTTTCGCTCGGGACCGACCGGCGCGCGGGCGAGCCGCGCACCCGTCGGGGCGACGGGCCGGACGGCGTGGTCGGACGGCGTGGTCGGGCGGCGTGGTCGGGCGGCGTGGTCGGGCGGCAGCCCGCGTCACACCGGTCACATGGAACGCTGAGAAGCATATTCCGCTCACCTGACTATGTCCAGAAGGTCAGGTCGAGCCAGGTCGAGCCAGCTCAGGCCAGCTCAGGCCAGGTCAGGTCGCTTCAGGCCAGCTCAGGCCACTGTGCTTCGTATCCGGCGTGACACGTCACGCACGACGAAGAGCCGCCCCCCTCGAAAGGAGAACGGCTCGGAGGGCGCGGGGCCGCGTCAGCGCGGTCGTCGGCGTACCTTCTCGGCGACCGCGGTGAGCAGCGCCGCGACCGGCAGGGCCAGCAGCAGGACGGCGAAGGGCTTCGGGTCGTACCAGTTGAGGAGGCAGGCATCGGCGAGCAACGGCGGTGAGGCCATGGCCATCGCCCCCGACTCCCGTAGCCCCGAGGAGCGTGCCCGCAGGGCGAGTGCCACCCCGGTGGCGGCGAGGACCAGCAGCGGCCAGCCGCCGTAGTCCGTGCTCATCCAGCCGACCACGCCTCTCTCCACGACGATGGCGGGCAGCCAGGCGGCCCCCGCCATCGCCCCGGCCACCGCCGACATGCCCGGCCCGGGGCGCAGGTCGGGCGGGCAGGCGAGGAGCACCGCGATCGTCAGAACGGCGGCCACCGGAACGATGATCCGGTACTGATACTCGTTCGGGTGGGTCTCGCTCAGCGCGAGCACCGCCGTCCCCGCCAGTCCGCACACCGTGGCGGACACCCCTGCGGCCCACCGCCCCGTCAGCGCGACGATCGCGCCGAGGCAGGTCAGCAGGAGAGACAGCAGACCGAGGATCTCGGCCGTGTGGAGGATCTGGAACTCCAGCCTCCATGGCGTCGGCGAGAGGGTGACCCCGGCGTACCAGCCGGTGACCCGGATGCCCCCGCTCACCCCCGCGGCGGCCACGGCGAACGGGGCGGCCGACGCGGCGAGACGGCCCAGTGGATCGGCCGACCGCAGACCGAACCGGACCCGCAGGGCGTGCGCGGCAAGATCCGAGCCCTCCCGCAGCCGGCCCCAGCGTGCCATGCCGGCCGTCATCTCCCGGTAGGTGCCGGCGATCTCCGGTCCGTACGCCGTCCGGTACTCGCGCGGATACAGCCGCAGCAACCGGTCGATCACGCGGTCACCGGCGCGTCGTCGAGCCCCAGTCGCCGTCTGGCCTCATGGACCGCCACCGCCAGTCGCTCCGTCTCGACCGCGAGGCGCTCCCGGCCCTCGGGGGCGAGGGCGAAGACGCGCCGCGCCCGGCCGTCGACCACCTCCTCCTGTACGACGGTGATCAGCCCCTCCGTGACCAGCCGGTCCAGCGCCCCGTACAGGGCCCCGGTGCGCGGTGTCACCCGGCCGTCGGTGATCCCCTTGATCTCCTGCGCGACCGCGTACCCGTGCCGGGGCGCGTCCGCCAGGGCCGTCAGCACCAGCAGTGCCAGTTCCTGCATCGCCCGCTCACTCATTCGTCCAGAGTATTCCCTCCGACGGACAGCGAGGGCCCGGCCCCTGCCCCCGCGAGGGCCGGGTCCCGCGAGACCTCCCGAGTCCGAGGTCCCCCCCGGCCCCGACCCCGACCCCGACCCCGACCCTGACCCCGACCCTGACCCTGACCCCTCCGAGGATAGTCCCCTGTCCTGACTATGAGATAGTCACCCCTCCTGACTATGGCGTTGATCATTCGTTGATCATCCGTTCACGTCGGCCTCGCACGCTCTGCCGTCGGCGGGGTCACAGAGCCGCGCCGGACCGATGACGACGAACGACGAGACAAGGGGGTTTCCCGGAGTGAGAGACAGCGGACAGGTACGAACGCGGGTGCGGGGAGGGCGGTCCCGGGATGTCCGGGGCAGGGCCCGGACCGGGGTCATCGCCCTGCTGGCCGGAGCCCTGCTGGCCGGTACGGTCCCGGTGGCCCTGGCCGCCGTCCCGGAACGGCCCGGGGCGGAGAAGGAAGCGGCGGCCGTGAGCACGGCGACACAGCGGACGGCGACCGGAGCGGCCGACACCACCGGCTCCGCGACCACGGCGAGCACCGGCGGCATACCCACCGGCCAGCCCGTCCACATCCAGAACATCGGCAACGGCTCCCAGCTCGGCATGACCCGGAGGCTCACCGGCCCGGTCGGGGAGCGCGGGGAATGGCTGGAGGCCCAGGTCCCGGCGGGCGAGGACAAGGAGAAGCACCAGTCGTGGCGCATCGAGGCCACGGACGGCGGCCACCTGGTGCGCAATGTGGAGGTGCCGGACAAGTGCGCGGTCCGGGACGCGACGATCGGATCGGTCGTCGGCCCGTGCACGGCCGCGCACGCGGTCTGGGACATCTCCTCGCCCGCCGAGGACGAGTTCCGCTTCGGAGTTCCGGGCAGTGACGCCCGCCTCGTCTCCACCGGGCAGATCCACGCCGACAAGCGCACCACCGACCTGGACATGAGCACCGCGACCGGTGCCGGTGCCGGCTGGTTCATCACTCCGCTGGAGTGGCCCCGGCTCCCGATGCCGCCCGAGGACCGGCGGACGCTGGAGCACATGACGTACCTCACCACCCACAACGCGATGATCAACACCGAGGACGGCTACGGCACCAGCGCCCCCAACCAGCCCCACTCCATGAAGCGGCAACTCGCCGACGGGGTAAGGGCGTTGATGCCGGATGTGAACAAAGAGGTCGTCAACGGGCGGATCCCGCTGTGTCACGGCGGCAGTTGCGGCCGGGAGATCGTCGAGAGCAACAGCCTCGACGGCATGCTCAGGACGGTGAAGGAGTTCCTCGACGCGAATCCGAGAGAGATCATCTCGATCTTCATCGAGGACCAGGGGAGCCTCAGCAACCAGGACTACGAGACCTACGGTCTGAAGCTGGTGCCCGGCATCCGGGATCTGCTCTTCGTCCCCGACGACGCCCAGGTCACCGACCCGGCGCTGAAACAGGGCTGGAACGTCCACCACAACGGCTGGCCGCTGCTCAAGGACATGATCGCCAAGAACAAGCGGCTGCTGATCTTCTCCGGACTCGGAAATCCGGACCGGGTCGACCGGCAGCCGCTCGGCTTCATGCACGACCAGCGCTGGCGGGTGGAGAACTACTGGTCCATGGGTATGCCCGGCGGCGTGGCCGACTGGACCTGCTACTCCCGCTGGGCGGAGCGGCCATTGAGCACCCGCCCCTCGGGCAAGTTCCGGCCACTGTTCATGATGAACCACTTCCGCACCTGGCCCTCCGCCCCCGCCTCCGCGGAGGACAACGCCCGGCTGAAGGAGCGGGCCGACCGTGTGTGCACCACGGCCGCCCGCCGCAAGCCCAACTTCGTCGCCGTCGACCAGTACAAGGACGGCGACCCGTTCCCGCAGATCCGGGAGATGAACACCTACTGGTGGCAGGGGCAGCGGGAGGCCGGTACCGCGCCGGGCACCGGTGACGCCGGCGACCCCTTCGACAACGCCCTCGACGACCGCGCGCCCAAGCCGGCCGTCTCCGGGCCGCACTCCGCCTGCCGTCCCGACGGCATGGCCGCGACGCCGGGCGTCGAAGCCCGCTACTGCGAGGTGTACGACACCGCCGGGCGCGAGTGGCTCGGTGGCGGCGGCCACGACAAGCGGATCGTGGGCTACTTCAACGCCACCCGCAACGGCACCGACGGCCGGCCGCGCTATCTGGTGAAGAACATCCCCTGGTCGAAGGTGACCCACATCAACTACGCCTTCGCGGGCGTCGCCGGGAACCGCATCTCCATCGGTGACGAGAGCGCGAAGGACAACCCGGCGACCGGAATGACCTGGCCCGGCGTCGAGGGCGCCGAGATGGACCCCGCCCTCCCGTACCAGGGACACTTCAACCAGCTCGCGACGTACAAGAAGCGACATCCGCAGGTGAAGTCGCTGATCGCGGTGGGCGGCTGGACCGCGAGCCGGGGCTTCTACGAGATGGCCACCCGGGCCGACGGATCGGTCGACCGGGCCGGTGTCGACGCCTTCGCCGACTCGGTGGTCGCCTTCCTCGACCGCTACGGGGCCGCCTTCGACGGCGTCGACATCGACTACGAGTACCCCACCGCCGTCCCCGACAGCGGCAACCCGGACGACTGGCCGGTCTCCAACCCGCGCCGCAAGGGGCTCCAGGCCGGCTACAACGCGCTGATGAAGACCCTGCGCGAGAAACTCGACCGGGCGGGCGCCGAGCGCGGCCGGTACTACCTGCTGACCTCCGCCGCCTCCGCCTCCGGCCATCTGGTGCGCGGCTACGACGGCGGACAGGCCCTCGCCTACCAGGACTTCGTCAATGTCATGACGTACGACCTGCACGGCTCCTGGAACCAGTACGTGGGACCGCAAGCACCGCTGTACGACGACGGCCGGGACGGCGAACTGGCCGCGGCCGGGATCTACGACAGCGCGAAGAATCCCGAGTACGACCGCACCGGCTACTTCAACGTCGACTGGGCCTACCACTACTACCGGGGCGCTCTCCAGCCCGGCCGGATCAACCTCGGCATCCCGTACTACACCCGTGGCTGGCGCGAGGTGCAGGGCGGCACCGACGGGCTGTGGGGCACGGCCGCCCTGCCCGACCAGGGCCAGTGCCAGCCCGGTACCGGCAGCCGCACGCCTTGCGGCAACGGCGCGGTCGGTATCGACAACCTCTGGCACGACACCAGCAGGGGCCGGGAGGTGGCCGCCGGGGTGAATCCGCTGTGGCACGCCAAGAACCTCCAGGCCGGCACCGTCCCCGGCTATCTCGACGCCTTCGGCCTGGACACCTCCCGCCCCGAGAACCGCCTCACCGGCACCTACCGGAACACCTACAGCACCGCACTGGAAGCGGGCTGGCTCTGGAACGCGGAGAAGAAGGTCTTCCTCACCACCGAGGACGAGCGGTCCCTCGACGCGAAGGCCGGATACATCAAGGACAACGGTATCGGCGGGGTCATGATGTGGGAGCTGTCCGGCGACTACACCCGGAGCCAGGACGGCACGTACCGCATGGGCTACGACCTGACCAGCCGGATCGACCGGGCCCTGCACGGCTCGGGGCCCGCGAAGGCGGACCGGGCCGGCTCGACCCCGCTGCCGGACCAGGTGCTCGATGTGTCCGTCGAGTTCGCCGACCACCCGACCGAGGAGCGCGACCTGTGGCCGCAGCAGCCCAAGCTGCGGATCACCAACCACAGTGGCCGGGAACTGCCCTCGGGCACCGAGCTGTCCTTCGACATCCCCACCAGCGCGCCCCCGCTGCTCAAGGACGAGGCGTGGCGGGAGATGAAGGACGAGGTGAGACCCGGCAGGAGCGGACCCAACACCGGCGGTCTGAAGGCCGATTTCCATCGGGTCACGATCAAGCTCGGCTACTGCGAGGCCGTACCGGCGCGCGGCACCCGGGACATCGGGATCAAGTACTTCCTGCCGCTGACCGGCCCCGCCAACCTCACCGCGAGGATCGGGGACACCACCTACGGGCTCACCCAGGACCGGCGCCGGGGCACCGAGGTCGTGGAACCCCCGGCCACCGGGGGCGGGCCGGCCTGCCAGGCCGCTGCCTGGGACGCGGGCCGCACCTACAACCCGGTCTGGGCCCCGTTCACGCTCTGGAAGACCGGGGACCGCTGGAAGATCCAGGACGTCGTCAGCAGCAATGTCCTGGACCATCCGGGCAGTTGGACCACCGCGCATCTGGTCGACGCGCAGAACGGCAACGCCAACCAGCTCTGGAACATCACCCCGGCCGGTGAGGGGCGGATGCTGATCAAGAGCGCCACCAGCGGCCGTGAGCAGTGTCTGACCGCCACCGGCCTGCTGGCCGACCTGGCCGTCCGGGACTGCGACGGGAGCCCGGGACAGCGCTGGCAGTTCACCGACGAGAAGGGGGCACCGACCCCGGCCGTGCCCGGCGACAACCAGCCGCACAGTCTGAAGGCCGCCAACGGCTTCGTCATGGAGCCGAGGAACAGCGGCATCGGCTCCGGCACCCGGGCGGTCGCGGGCGACCCGGGCGGAACCACCCGCACGGTCGTCTCCCACGGCGGGTACTACTGGAGGGCCAAGTACTGGACCAAGGGCACCGTGCCCGACGCGTCCGACCCGCAGAACCCCTGGGCCCGCCTGGGCAAGGCGGCCTAGCCACGCACACGGAAGGGTTGACGACCCGCTCGGACCTCCGGCCGGGCGGGTCGTTCGCGGGAGCACCGGGTCGTTCGCGGGAGCACCGGCACGATCTCGGAAAAACGGTTCGCGAGGCGAGGGGAGCGGATGACAAGGTGCGGCGGATGGCACCACAGCACCAGATTCGCGCCGATTACGATGCCCACACGATCGTGGTCCACCAGGCGTACGCGCCTGCCGTCGCCGACCCGGCACTACGGGCGGGTCGTTTCGTCGCGCCGTTCTCGTTCCACCGGATGACATGGATCAAACCCTCGTTCCTGTGGCTGATGCACCGCAGCAACTGGGCCCGCGAACCCGGTCAGGAGCGTGTTCTCGCCGTGCGGATCACCCGGCAGGGCTGGGAAGAAGCGCTGTCCCGGGCCGTGCTCACGACCGCCGACCCCGCCGCCGTGGCCCGGGCGGACGTACATGTCCAGTGGGATCCGGAGCGCTCACTGCGCGGAGCGGCACTGAACCACTACAGCATCCAGGTCGGTATTGGCCGTGGCCTGATCCGCACCTTCTCCGACGACTGGATCGTCGGCCTCACCGACCTCACCCCCCAGGTCCGCAAGGCCGCGGCACTGATACGCACCGGGCAGGCCACGAAGGCGCAGCGGCTGTTTCCCCTGGAGCGGGTCTACCCCCTGCCGCGGGCACTGGAAGGCCGCCTGGCCCCCGGGCCCCGCAGATCCGCCTGAACGACCGGCTCATCCTCTGAAACGGCCTGTGGCGCCCCCGGGTTCATGTCCCCGGGGCGCCGAGGGAGGGTCAGACGCCGAAGGCGGCGGGGTACTGGATGGTGCCCTTGGGCGCCGGGCGGGAGTCGTCCAGGGTCATGGCCATCATGGCCTCGTCGGGCACCTCGAAGGGGGCGCGGATGCCGAAGCGGGAGGCGGGGGTGAAGCCGAACCGCGGGTAGTAGTCGGGGTGCCCGAGGACGAGGACGAGGTTCTCGCCCCGGGCGCGGGCGGCGTCCAGTCCCGCGCGGACGGCCGCGGAGCCGGCCCCTTGGCGCTGCGCGAAGGGCAGTACGGCGCACGGGGCCAGGGCGAGGGCGGGCTCACCGTCCACATGGCAGCGGCTGAGCAGGGCCTGTCCGACGAGGGTGCCGTCGGGGGCCTCGGTGACCATGGACAGGCCGTCGATCCATGCCGTCGGGTCGGCGCGCAGCGCGTCGACGATGTCGGCCTCCTCGGCTGTGGGAAAGGCGCCGAGGAGGATCTCGCGGATGGCGGGGATGTCGTCCGCGGTCTCGGGCCGGGTGGTCCAGGCGGTCATGACGGTTCCGATCTTCGGTGCGTGAGGGGTGACCGCCAGGATATCCAGCCGGTCACCCCTCGACGGCCGCCGTCCGCGCGTCGGCGTACCGGTACCAGATACCCCCTTCGTCTCCGGGAACGGGTGTGGGCCCCTGCGGGAGCGCTTCCCGCAAGGGCCCGGTCCTGGAGGTGGCTACGGCACGAGCCTCAGCAGCCTGTTCGGCGAGCCCGCTCCGACGGAGGTGAGGACGTTGGGTGTCGCGCCGTTCACGAGGGCCGTGGCGACGGCCGCCGGGGAGGCGCCGGGGTGGTTGGTCAGGTAGATCGCGGCGGCGCCGGAGACATGGGGCGCGGCGAAGGAGGTGCCGCTCCCGGTCAGGGTGGCGGTGTCCGAGGTGTTCCAGCCGGCCGTGATGTCGGAGCCCGGCGCGAAGATGTCCACGACGGGGCCGTAGTTCGAGTAGGTGGCCTTGGCGTCGGTCCGGGTCGTCGCGCCGACGGTGATGGCGGTGCTCACCCTGGCGGGGGAGTAGCCGGACGCGGGAGCGGACGAGTTGCCGGCCGCGATGGAGTAGGTGACGCCGGATGTGATGGAGTTGCGCACCGCGTTGTCCAGGGCGGTGCTGGGTCCTCCGCCGAGGGAGACGTTCGCGATGGACGAGGGGCCGTGGTTGGCGGTGATCCAGTCGACACCCGCGATGACCCCGGCCGTGGTGCCTGAGCCGTTGTTGCCGAGGACCCGCACCGCGACGATCTTCGCCTTCTTCGCGACGCCGTGGACGGTGCCGGCGACGGTTGTGGCGACATGGGTGCCGTGTCCGTAGCCGTCCTGGGCGATGGTGTCGTTGTCGACGAAGTCGTAGCCGTACGAGGCCCGGCCGCTGATGTCCTGGTGGGTGATGCGGACCCCGGTGTCGAGGACGTAGACGGTGGCGGCCTCGCCCGCCGAGTCCGGGTAGGTGTAGGTGCCGCTGAGCGGGAGGTTCGCCTGGTCGATACGGTCGAGACCCCACGGCGGATTGGTCTGGGTGGCGTTCGCCCGGACCTTCTGGTCCTGCTCCACCGAGGCGACCGCCGGGTCGGCGGCGAGCCGGCGCGCCTGCGCCCCGCTGAGTTCGGCGGCGTAGCCGTTGAGCGCGGACGTGTAGACGCGCTTGATCTGGCCGCCGTAGCCGGATATCAGCTGCTTGCCGCGGGCCGTGGAGGCTTCGAACCCGGCCGTCGGCTTGAGGGTGACGATGTAGCTTCCGGGCACCGGCTCGGCCGCCCCGGCGTGCAGGATCCGGCCCTCCGGCGGAGCCGCCTGGGCGGGTGAGGCCGTACCGACTCCGACTGCCAGCGCTACCGTCGCCGCGGTGGTGATCGCCGTGACGACGCGCCGCCTGGTGTTGCGTCCTGCTGCCATCGAGAGGTCCTCCTCGAACGGTGGTGCGCCAGGGATCCGGCGCACTCCGACGATGACGACGGGCCGCACGGGAGGACAAGCGCCCTCGGCAGACTGTCATGGGCACGACATGGTGGGTATCGGTGCGTCAACTCGACTTAACACGCGGTCATATGGGCGTCGCCTCGCGTACGTGATCCTCCCCCGGCGCCGGACCCGGACCCGGGCGGTGACTCAGGTGAGCCGTTCCCGGTCCTCGGCCGACACCTGCGCGGCGAGCAGCCCGGCGAAGGAGGCCACCGTGGGGAACTCCCACAGGGCGTTGGGGTCGAGTTCGCAGCCCAGCCGGTCCTCGGCCTCCGTGATCAGGGTGATGGCCCTGACCGAGTCCAGACCGTAGACGGACATGGGCTGGTCGGGGTCGATCGCGTCGGGCGGAAGTCTCAGCTCCTCCGTGAGGTAGGCGCAGAGCCACTCCCGCAGCTCTGCCTCGACGTCCTCCGTCGCGGGGTCGGTCGTGGGATTGTGCATGCGGACTCCTTCGGTGCACGGCGGGCTGAGGGGGCTGGGCCGGTCGTTCGGGTCATCCCGGCGTCGCGGGGTCCGCGAAGCCCTGACGGGGGTCCTGGTGCAGGGAGACCAGACGGCCCTCGCGGAAGAGGTCCCGCATCGCCGAGCGGCGGACCTTGCCGCTGGTGGTCCGCAGCACCGTGCCCGGCTTCACCAGGGCGACGGTGGCGACGGCGATGCCGAACTCACGTCCCACCGTGTGCCGGATCTCGGCGGCCAGGGCGGGCAGCCGGTCGGCCGCGACCCCCGCCACCTCATGGGTGACGACCACGGAGGAGCCGTCGTCGCCGGAGGCGGCACCCGGCCCGGCGAAGACCACTCCCGCCCGGCCCAACTCCGGATGCTGGGCGCGGAGTTCGTGCTCGATGTCCTGCGGATAGATGTTGCGGCCGTGCACGATGATCAGATCCTTGAGACGTCCGTGCACATAGAGTTCGCCGTCGCTGAACACCCCCAGGTCCCCGGTGCGCAGATACCCGCCGTCACCGTCCGCGGTGGTCGCGTCGAAGACGTCCGCGTTGTCGTCGCGCCGCCAGTAGCCCGGGGAGACACTCCGGCCACGCAGCCAGATCTCCCCCAGCCGGCCCTCCGGCAGCACCTCCCCGGTCTCCGGATCGACGACACGGGTGTCGTACGAGGCGTCCGGCCGGCCGCAGCCGACGAGATCACGCCCCGCGCGGTCCGCCACCGCCGGAGTGAACTCGCCCCGCGCCAGCGCCTCCAGGTCCACCCGGCGGGTCTTGAGCGGCCCGGCCACATCCACCGAGATGTAGACGGCCGTCTCCGCCATGCCGTAGCAGGCGGTCACCGCGCGCGGGTCGAGGCCCGCCGCGGCGAACCGGTCGCTGAACGCGCCGAGGACCCGCGCGTCGATCGGCTCCGACCCGCAGCCCGCCACCTGCCAGCGGGACAGGTCCAGGCCCACGAGATCCTGGTCGCGGACCTTGCGGGTGCACAGGTCGAACGCGAAGTTCGGGGCGAAGGAGAATCCGATGCCGAAGGCGTCGATCATCCGCAGCCACTGGACCGGCCGCCGGATGAACGCCGTCGGCGCCATCAGCACCGTACTCCCGCCCAGCAGCAGCGGCCACATGATCTGGCTGAACAGCCCCATGTCGTGGTATTGCGGCAGCCAGCCGCCGACCCGCCCGCCGAAGCCCAGCGCGCCCGCGCCCACGAGGGTGTTGAAGAGGATCTGCTCATGCTGGAGGACCACACCCTTCGGGTCACCCGTCGACCCCGAGGTGTACTGGAGCACGGCGATCGTCGACCGGTCCAGCGGCACCGGCTGCCACTCGCGCGGCCCGTCCGCCCCCAGCAGGTCCCCGGCGACCACCAGGAGGGAGGCGTCCGGCAGATCCGCCACCCACTCACCCACCTCCGTCAGATGCGCCTCCGTGGTCAGTACGGCCGCGGCCCCCGAGTCCCGCGCGATGGCCGCCAGCCGTCTGCGGTGGTGGCGGTGACCCCCCGGAAGCGGCGCAGGCACCGCGATCATCCCGGCGTACAGACACCCCCACAGCGCCGCCACGAACTCCAGCCCGGACGGATGCAGTAGCAACACCCGCGCGCCGGACGGCAGATGCTCCCGCAACCAGGCGGCGCGGGCCCGGGCCTCCTGGTCGAGCCGGGCGTACGACCAGCGCAGCACACCGCCGTCGAGATCGGAGGGATCGGCGACGAACGCGACGGCCTCGGCGTCGGGGTGGGCCGCCACCCGTTCATGGAACAGCGTCACCAGATCCGGGGCGTCGGTCAGGTCATGAGTCATGGGAGAGTCCTTCGGCTCATGAGTCATGGGAACGTCCTTCCGCGGCGGCTGACCGGGCGCCGGGCACCCGGCGGGGGCGGACGTCGTCCATGTCGATCCGGAGACGGGCCGGTCCCCGCAGATTCAGATTGGGGCGGTAGGCGAGGCCGTCCGGCCGCAATCGCGGCCGGACCAGCAGGGTGGCGAACAGCTCCAGGGCGACCGCCACCTCCAGCCGGGCCAGTCCCGCGCCCAGACAGAAATGCGGCCCCGCCGCGAACGACAGATGCGGGGCGGCGGGGGAGCGGCCGATGTCGAACCCGCCCGGGTCCGGATACACCTCCGGATCCCGGTTGGCCGCCCCCAGCAACAGCAGCAGCGTGTCTCCGGGGTGCAGCGCGGCCCCGCCGACCGCACCCTCCTCGCGCGCGACCCGGGTCGTCATCTGGACCGGCGCGTCATAGCGCAGGACCTCCTCCACGACCGCCGGCGCTATCCGTCCGGGTGCCGCGCGCAGCCGCGCGAACTGCTCCGGATGCCGCAGCAGCGCGAGAACCGCGTTGCCGATCAGATTGACGGTCGTCTCGTGCCCCGCGTTCAGCAGCAGCACACAGGTCGCCAGCACATCGTGATCGTCCAGCCGCTCCCCGTGCTCCTCGACCTGCACCAGATGGGAGATCAGATCGTCGCGGGGCGCGGCCCGCCGCTCCTCGATCAGCTTCCGGAAATACGTCACGAACCCGGCCCGCGCCCGCGCCGCCTCGGTCGTCATCCCCTGCGGGGCCGCGCCGAGCGGCGGGTCCAGCGCCTCGGACAGGATCCCCGACCAGTCCTGCAACAACTGCCGGTCCTCGAACGGAACCCCCAGCAGTTCGCAGATCACCTGGAGCGGCAGCGGATACGCGAGACCCTCCACCACATCCAGCGTCCCGGCCTCCGCGGCGGTCCCGATCAGATCCGCCGCTATCCCACGGATCCGCGGCTCCAGACCCGCGACCTGCCGGCGGGCGAACGCGCCCGCCACCAGCCGGCGGTACCGCGTGTGCTCCGGCGGGTCGAGATGCAGGAAGTTGCGGGTACGCGGCCCCCGCGGCGTCGGCGCCAGCGTGGCCCGGTCCCGGGCCGAACTCATCGCGGGATCACGCAGCAGCGCCGAGACCTGCGCGTGCCGCCCCACCACGACCAGCCCGTCGAACGGCCGGTAGGGGGAGCGCTCACGGAGCCTGTCCAGAAAGGGATACGGGTCCTCGCGATGGCCGGGATCGGTCAGCTCCGCGATCTCTTCTGGCAGCGCCGGACGATCCGGTGGAACCCGCTCCGCGGGTTCCCCGGCGGTTCCGCTCATCACCAGAAATCCACCCCCGGTCGATTCCTCTCGCCGCCGACGGTACCGGCAGCCCCAAGACCCTGAAAGTCTGCGTGCATACCGGTCCGTATTCACAGTCGGCGTCTGTTTAACCGCGGCGAGGCCACGGTTGAACACCTGAACCACCCGGTGAGGGACGCGTGTTGACGCACATAGCGGCCCTGGCGAAGATGGCGCCGAAGGTTCAGCATCCGGCGGCCCCGCCCCCTTTCACCTCCACCGCTCAGGGAAGTTCAGCGGCTTGCCGCGGCGTCCTGCCGACATACGGACGGCCGTGGCCGTATCCCTTGCCACGCCCGGCACCCTTCGCCGGCATTCACCCTCCCGGGAGGACGGCCCGTGCCGATTCCAATCGACGTTTCCGAAAGCGGGTTTCGGTTCCGGTCGGCGGGTGAGGGCCGATGACCTCCGCTGAGCCCACACCGTGGCACCTGACCGCCGCGCAGCTCGGCATCTGGTACGCGCAGCAGGTCGCGCGGGACGATGTCGTGCTCAACGTCGCCGAGTACCTGGAGATCGACGACGGGGTGGACCCCGACCTGTTCGTACGGGCGCTGCGGCAGGCACTCGCCGACGTCGACGCCTACCGGCTCCGGTTCCAGCTGGTGGACGGGGAGCCGCGGCAGTACGCCGACCCCGACGCCGGCGTCCCGGTGCAACTCGTCGACGTCCGCGCCGAACCCGACCCGCGGGCGGCGGCCGAGGCATGGATGCGCGCGGAACTCGCCCGGCCGGTCGAGGTGCTGGACGGCCCGCTGTTCGCCGTCGCCGTCCTCGCCGTCGGCGAGGGCCACCTCCTCTGGTACCACCGCGCCCACCACCTCCTCATGGACGGACACGGCGGCGCCCTGGTCACCGCCCGCGTCGCCGACGCCTACGCCGCCCTCCTGGAAGGCCGCGACTACGACGGGGACGCACCGGACTCCAGCGCGGTGCTCATCGACTCCGAACACACCTACCGGGCCTCGCCCGCCCACGCCCGCGATCGCGCGTTCTGGCTGACCGCCCTGGCCGGCACCGAGGAGCGGGCCGCCGGCGGCGGACTGCGGGCCGGGACCCCGGCCCGCTCCACCGCCGACCTCCCCGCCGCCGACGCCGACCGGCTGCGGGCCGCCGCCCGCAACCACCGGACGAGCCTCGCCGCCTTCGTCGTCGCCGCCGCGGCCGTCTGCCAGCACCGCACCACCGGCGCCCACGACCTCGTCCTCGGCATACCCGTCCTCGGCCGGACCGGCCGCCGCGAACAGCGGATCGCCGGTATGACCTCGAACGTCATGCCGCTCCGCCTGGAGATCACCCCCGCCCTCACCGTCGCCGACGTCGTCCGCCGCACCGCCACCGCGATCGGCGAGAGCCTGCGCCACCAGCGCTACCGCTACGAGGACCTGGCGCGGGAACTGACACCGTCCGGCACCGGCGCCCTGTGCGACCTCAACGTCAACATCCTCGGCTACGGCTACCCGCCCCGGTTCGGCACCGCCACCGCGACCGTGCACAACCTCACCCACGGGCCCACCGAGGACCGGCAGATCAACGTCTACGACCAGATCGCGGACGCCGCCGTACGGATCGACGTCGACGTCAACGGCGACCGCCACCCGCCGCACACCGCCGACGACCTGCTGCGCCGCTTCCGGCGGATCCTCGACTGGATGACCACCGCCGCCCCCCACGCACCGATCGGCGGCGTCCGCCTCTACGACGAGGACGAACACCCCGCCCCCGCCGCCGACACCCTCCCCGTGCCGCCACTGACCGCCCCCGACCTGTTCCACGCCCGGGCCGACCAGACGCCGGACGCACCCGCGGTGATCGCCGACGGGCACCGACTGACCTACGCGGAACTCGACCTGCGGGCCAACCGGCTCGCGCACTTCCTGACCGGGCTCGGCCTGCGCCGCGAATCAGTGGTCGCGGTCGTGCTGAACCGCGGCGTCGACCTCGTCACCACCCTGCTCGCCGTCGCGAAGACCGGCGCCGCCTATCTGCCGATCGACCCCCGCCAGCCGCTGGAGCGCGTCTCCCACATGCTCGCCGACAGCGGAGCCGCGGCCCTGCTGACCACCGCCGACCTGCTCGACGAACTGCCCGCACACGATCTGCTGGCGCTCGCCGTCGACAGCCCCCAGGTGCGCGCCGAGATCGACGCGCAACCGGCGACCCGGCCACCGCACCGCCCCGAGACGGGCTCGCTCGCGTACGTCATCTACACCTCCGGCTCCACCGGACGGCCCAAGGGCGTCGCCCTCACCCAGGCGGGCGTGGCCGCCCTGGTCGCCACACAGGCCGCGCGGCTCGGCGTGGGACCCGGCAGCCGGGTGCTCCAGTTCGCGTCCATCGGCTTCGACGCGGCCACCTGGGAACTGCTGATGGCGCTGGGCACCGGGGCCGCGCTCGTCGTCGCCCCCGCCGACGAACTGCTGCCCGGCAGCGGCCTCGCCGAGGTCGTGACCCGGCACCGCGTCACCCACGCCACCCTGCCCCCCGCCGTGCTCGCCGCCCTCGACCCCGACGACCTCCCCACGCTGGAGACCCTCGTGTCCGCGGGCGAGGCCCTCACCCCCGACCTGGTCGAACGCTGGGCGGCGGACCGCGACCTGGTCAACGCCTACGGGCCGACCGAGACGACGATCTGCGCCACCCTGTCCGCCCCGCTCCTACCGGACGCGGCACCCGGCATCGGCACCCCCGTCGCCCGCGCCCGCGTCCATGTCCTGGACGACTTCCTGGAACCCGTACCCGCCGGAACGACCGGCGAACTCTACGTCGCCGGAC
Source organism: Streptomyces sp. NPDC091377 (assembly GCF_044757045.1). Classification (NCBI taxonomy): domain Bacteria; kingdom Bacillati; phylum Actinomycetota; class Actinomycetes; order Kitasatosporales; family Streptomycetaceae; genus Streptomyces; species Streptomyces sp. NPDC091377. The sequence continues at coordinate 612,972 of NZ_JBIVUE010000003.1, forward strand.
CGGGCCTCGCCCGCGGCTACACCGGCAGCACCGCGCTGACCGCGGAGCGGTTCGTGGCCGACCCGAGCGGCACCGGCGACCGCCTCTACCGCACCGGCGACCGGGTCCGCTGGACCGCCGACGAGGGCCTGCTGTTCGTGGGCCGCTCCGACGGACAGCTCAAGATCCGCGGACACCGGATCGAGCCCGCCGAGATCGAGGCCGAACTCGGCGGCCACCCCGACGTCGCCCAGGCCGTCGTCGTGGCCCGCACGTCCGACTCCGGCGAACGCCGGCTGGTGGCCTACGTCACCGACGCCCGCCCCGGCCACGACCCGAACTCCGGCGCTGACCTGCCCGGCCGGCTGCGCGAGTACCTCACCGGCCGGCTGCCCGCGCCCATGGTGCCCGGCGCCTTCGCCGTCCTGCCCGCATTCCCCCTGACCCACAGCGGGAAGATCGACCGGCAGGCGCTGCCCGCGCCCGCGCGGACCACCGGCACGGGCCGCGCGGCGACACCGCAGGAGGAGATCCTCTGCGGGATCTTCGCCGAGACCCTCGGCATCGACACCGTAGGACCCGACGAGAACTTCTTCGAACTCGGCGGCCACTCACTCCTCGCCACCCGGCTGACCTCCCGCGTCCGCGCCGCCCTCGGCGTCGACCTGGAGATGCGCGACCTGTTCCGCATCCCCACCCCCGCCGGACTCGCCGAACACCTCTCCACGACCGGGGACACCCGCACCCCCGCCCGGCCTGCGCTCGTCCCCCAGACCCGCCCGCGGCACGTCCCGCCGTCCTTCGCGCAACGCCGACTCCTCTTCCTCGAACAACTCGAAGGCCGCGGCACCACCTACAACGCGCCCATCATGCTGCGCCTGACCGGACCGCTGGACCGGGACGCCCTCAGCGCCGCCTTCCGGGACGTCCTCGCCCGCCACGAAGCCCTGCGCACCGTGTTCCCCCTGGCCGACGGCAAGCACCACCAGCACGTCGTCGGAATCGACACGATGAGCGGACAGCCCCAGATCGAACTGACCACCCCCGAAGACCTGCCCGACGCCCTCGCCCGCGCCGCCGGCCACGCCTTCGACCTGACCTCGGAACCGCCCGTACGGGCCTGGCTGTTCGCGCTCGGCGCCGACGACCACGTCCTCGTCGTGGTGGTGCACCACATCACCGCCGACGGCTGGTCCATGGGCCCCCTCACCCGCGACCTGTCCAGCGCCTACGCGGCCCGCCGCCAGGGCCGCGCCGCCGACTGGCCGCCCCTGCCCGTGCAGTACGCCGACTACACGCTCTGGCAACGCGAACTCCTCGGCGCCGACGACGACCCCGCCGGCCGCATGTCCGCCCAGGTCGCCTACTGGCGCCGAGCACTGGACGGCAGCCCCGAGGAACTCGCCCTGCCCTTCGACCGGCCCCGCCCCGCGGTCGCTGGCCACCGCGGCCACGACGTGCCCCTCGACGCCCCGGCCGACCTGCACGCCCGGATCGCGGAACTGGCACGGGCCGAGGGCGTCACCGTCTTCATGGTCCTGCACGCCGCACTCGCCGTACTGCTGTCCCGGCTCGGGGCCGGCACCGACATCCCCATCGGCTCCGCCGTCGCGGGCCGCACCGACGAGGCGCTCGACGACCTCGTCGGCTGCTTCGTCAACACCGTCGTGATCCGCACCGACCTCACCGGGGACCCCGAGTTCCGCGACGTCCTGCACCGGGTCAGGGACGTGACGCTGGGCGCCTTCGCCCACCAGGACGTACCCTTCGAACGGCTGGTGGAGGAACTGGCCCCCACCCGTTCCGTCGCCCGCAACCCGCTCTTCCAGACCGTCCTCACCATGCAGAACACCGCCGACGTGGCGCTGGAACTGCCCGGCCTGGAGGTCACACCGGTACCCGGCGCCCGCCCCGGGGTGAAGTTCGACCTCGACGTCATGGTCAACGAGAACTTCGACGCCCACGCCCACCCCGCCGGACTGACCGGCTCCGTCACCGCCTCCGCCGACCTGTTCGACCCCGCGTTCGCCCACGGCCTCGCCGAACGGCTGCTGCGCCTGCTGCACGCCGTGACCGACACCCCACGGCTGCGGCTCAGCGAGGCCGCCCTCCTCGACCCCGCCGAACGCGCCCGGGTCCTGACCGACTGGAACGACACCGCGCCGACCACTCCCGCGCCCACCGTCGTGGACCGGTTCTGGGCGCAGACACGCAGCACCCCGGACGCCGTCGCCGTACGCCAGGGCGACACGACACTGACGTACGCACAACTCCGGACCCGGGCCGAAACCGTCGCGCGCCATCTGGCGGGCGCCGGGATCGGCCCCGAATCGGTCGTCGCGCTCTGCCTCCCCGCGGGCGCCGAGACGATCGCCGCGATGCTGGGCGTCTGGCGGGCCGGCGCCGCCTACCTGCCGCTCGACCCCCGACAGCCCGTCGAACGCACCGCGTTCATGCTCACCGACAGCCGTGCCCTGCTGCTCATCACCACCGACGAACTGCTCGACGACCAGCCGGCCGGACAGGTACGGATCCTCACGCTGGAGGAGATGACCGCACCGGCGGCCCCCGCCACCGTGCCCCACCCCAAGCCCCACCCCGACCACCTCGCCTACGTCATCTACACCTCCGGCTCCACCGGCACCCCGAAAGGCGTGGCCGTCACCCAGGGCGCACTGGCGAACTACCTGCGATCCGCGCGGGAACGGCTCGGCCTCGGCGGCGCGGGCACCCGCTACGCACTGCTCCAGCCGCAGGTCACCGACCTCGGCAACACCCTGCTGTTCTGCTCCCTCGCCACCGGCGGCGAACTGCACGTCCTGCACCCCGACGCCGTCCTCGACCCGGACGCCGTCGCCGCCCACCTCGCCGACCACCGCATCGACCACCTCAAGGCCGTCCCCTCCCACCTGGCCGCGCTCTCCGCGCAGACCGGACCCGACGCCCTGCTCCCCGCACGCTCCCTCGTCCTCGGCGGCGAGGCCGCCGCACCGGCCTGGGTCGGCGAACTCCTCGCGGCGGCCGGGGACCGCGCGATCCACAACCACTACGGCCCCACCGAAGCCACCATCGGCGCCACCACCACCCGGCTCACCCCCCACGACACCGACACCGGACACGTCCCCATCGGCACCCCCCTCGGCGGCGTCCGCGCCTACGTCCTCGACACCTGGCTGCAACCCCTGCCCGTGGGCGTCCCCGGAGAGCTGTACCTCGCGGGCGCCGGCCTCGCGCGCGGCTACGTCAACCGGCCGGGACCGACCGGCGAACGCTTCGTGGCCTGCCCGTTCGACTCCGGCGCACGCATGTACCGCACCGGCGACCGGGCCCGCTGGGGCGCCGACGGACGACTGGAGTTCACCGGCCGCGCGGACGACCAGATCAAGATCCGCGGCTTCCGGATCGAACCCGGTGAGATCGAGACCGCACTCACCGCCCACCCCGACATCACCGCAGCCGCCGTCATCGCCCGCGAGGACCCCACCGGACAGCCCCGTCTGATCGCCTACCTCGTCCCCGCCGACCGCGCCGACACCGACAGCCTCGACGAACGGGCACGACAGCACCTGACCCGACGGCTCCCCGACCACATGGTGCCCGCCACCGTCGTCGTACTCGCCGCACTGCCCCTCACCCCGAGCGGGAAACTCGACCGGGCCGCACTGCCGGAACCCGAGCGCGCCGCCGGCGCGGGCGCCGGACGCGCACCGCGGGACGTACGGGAAGAGATCCTGTGCGACGCGTTCGCACACGTCCTCGGCCTCGACGTCGTCGGCCCCGAGGAGGACTTCTTCGCACTCGGCGGGAACTCCCTGGTGGCCGTGGCCCTCGTGGAGGAACTACGCACCCACGGACTCTCGGTGTCCGTACGCGCCCTGTTCCTCACCCCGACCGCGTCCGGCCTCGCCGCCGTCGCCGGACCGCCCCAGGTGGACATCGCACCCAACCCGATCCCCGAGGGCGCCACCCGGCTCACCCCCGCCATGCTGCCGCTCACCACACTCGACCAGGACGAGATCGACCAGGTCGTCGCCCACGTCGACGGCGGCGCCGCCAACGTGGCCGACGTGTACCCCCTGATGCCGCTCCAGGAAGGCATGCTCTTCCACCACCTGGCACGCGCCGACGGCGACACCGACGTCTACATGCGGTCCGTGGTCCTGGAGTTCGACACCGGGCAACGGCTGGACGCCTTCCTCGCCGCCCTCCAGCAGGTCGTGGACCGCCACGACGTCTACCGCACGGCGATGCTCTCCGAAGGACTCGGCGAACCCGTACAGGTGGTCTGGCGCCACGCCCCGGTCCCCGTCCAGCACCTCGAACGCGACCCGCACCGGGAGCCGGTCGCGCACCTGCTCGCCGCGGGCGGCACCTGGATGGAACTGGACCGCGCACCGCTCCTGCGCGTCCACGTCCTCACCGAGCCCGGCGACGGGCCACGCCTCGCACTGCTGCGGGTCCACCACATGATGGGCGACCACACCACCGTCGGACTGCTCCTCGAAGAGATCCGCGCCTTCCTCGCCGGCCGGGGCGAACACCTCCCCGAGCCGCTGCCGTACCGCGACCTCGTCGCACAGGCCCGTCTCGGCACCTCCGCCGACGACCACGAACGCTACTTCGCCGCCCTGCTCGGCGATGTCACCGAACCCACCGCCGCGTTCGGCCTCCTCGACGTACGCGGCGACGGCGCCACCGTCACCCGCGCCGACCGCGTGGTCGACACACCGCTCGCCGAACGGGTCCGCACCACCGCCAGGGCCCTCGGCGTCAGCCCGGCCACCCTGTTCCACCTGGCCTGGGCGCGGGTGCTCGCCGCCGTGTCCGGCCGCGACGACGTGGTGTTCGGGACCGTCCTGACCGGCCGGATGACCGCCGGGGTCGGCGCCGACCGCGCACCCGGCCTCTTCCTCAACACCCTCCCCCTGCGCGTCCGCGTCGACGCCGACCCCACGACCACGGCCCTCACCCGGCTGCGCGGACGCCTCGCCGAACTGCTGGAACACGAGCACGCGCCGCTCGCCCTCGCCCAGAAGGCCAGCGCGGTACCGGCCGGCGGCCCCCTGTTCACCTCGATCCTCAACTACCAGCACGGCCTCCCCCTCACCGAGACCGGCACCGGCCTCGACGGCATCGAGGTCCGCTACACCGAGGAACGCACCAACTACCCCGTCACCCTGATCATCAGAGACGTCGGATCCGGGTTCTCCGTGACCGTCGACGCCGTCGCACCCGCCGACCCCGACCGCGTCCAGTCCCTGCTCCACACCTGCCTGGACCACCTCGTCACCACCCTCACCGACGCCCCCCACACCCCGTTCACCGCCCTCGCCGTACTCGACCCCGCCGAACGCCGACGCCTCGCCCACGAGGGGAACCGCACCGAGGCACCCACGGCGGAACGGACCGTGCCGGACCTCCTCGCCGCGCGGACCGCACACACCCCCGACGCCACCGCCGTCGTCCACGGCAACACCCGCATCGACTACCGCGACCTGGAGCGCCGCGCCCGGCGCCTGGCACACCATCTGCGCGGCCTCGGCGTCGGCCCCGAGAGCGTCGTAGCACTGTGCCTGCCGCGCGGCATCGACGCGGTGACCGCCCTCCTCGGCGTCTGGCAGGCCGGAGCGGCCTACCTCCCGCTCGACCCCGCCTACCCCGCACCCCGGCTCGGCCATATGCTCACCGACAGCCGGGCCGTGGTACTGATCGCCACCACCGAGATCCTCGACGACCTGCCCGTCATGGGCGGACTGCGCACCGTCGCCCTCGACGACCCCGCCGTGGCGGCGGCACTGGAGACCCAGCCGGACACCGCGCCCGACCCCGGCACCCACCCCGGCAGTCTCGCGTACGTCATCTACACCTCCGGCTCCACCGGACGGCCCAAGGGCGTCGCCGTCACCCACGAGGCCCTCGCCAACTACGTGACCCACGTACCGGCACGGCTCGGCTTCGGCGAACCCGGCGCACGCTACGCGCTGCTCCAGCCCCTCACCACCGACCTCGGCAACACCGTGCTCTTCGCCAGCCTGACCACCGGCGGCGAACTGCACATCCTGGACGCGGCGGACGTGGCCGACCCCCTCGCCGTCACCGGCTATCTCGCCCGCCACCGCATCGACCACGTCAAGATGGTCCCCTCACACCTCGCCGCGCTCGGCGCCACCGGCGACCTGCGCTGGCTGCTCCCGCAGCGGACCCTGGTCCTCGGCGGCGAGGCCACACCGCCCGACTGGGCCGGGCAACTCCTCCAAGCCGCCGACAGCCGCGCGGTGTTCAACCACTACGGCCCCACCGAGACCACCATCGGCGTCACCACCGGCCCCCTGGACGCCACGACCGTGACCGGCACGAGCGTCCCGATCGGCACCCCGGTCGCCAACACCGCGCTGTACGTCCTGGACGACGCCCTCCAGCCGGTACCGGCCGGAGCCCCCGGAGAGGTGTACGTCGCCGGCGCGCAACTCGCCCGCGGCTACGTGGGCCGACCCGGGACGACGGCGGAGCGGTTCGTGGCCGCCCCCTTCGGCGACGGCACCCGGATGTACCGCACCGGGGACCGCGGGCGCCGCACCGCCCAAGGCGCCCTGGAGTACCTCGGCCGCGCCGACGAACAGGTCAAGATCCGCGGCTTCCGGGTGGAGCCCGGCGACGTCCGTACGGTGCTCACCGCACACCCCGACGTGGACCACGCCGCGGTCATCGTCCGCGAGGACGTCCCGGGCGACCGGCACCTCGTCGCCTACGTCGTCCCGGCCGACCGGAGCGCCGACACCGACGGCGCTGTCCTCACCGAGGCGGTGCGCCGGCACGCCCGGCAGGAGTTGCCGCCGCACATGGTGCCGTCCGCCGTCGTCGTCCTCGACGCCCTGCCCCTGACCGCCAACGGCAAGCTGGACCGCGCCGCCCTGCCCGCCCCCGACCGGGCCGCCGCGGCGGGCACCGGGCGCCGCCCCGCCGACGCCCGCGAAGAGGCCCTGTGCGCCGCCTTCGCCGAGATCCTCGCCCTGCCCGCGGTCGGTGTGCACGACGACTTCTTCGTCCTGGGCGGCCACTCCCTCCTCGCGACGAAACTGGTCAGCCGGGTCCGGGTGACGCTGGGCGAGGAACTCCCGATCCACATCCTGTTCGACCGCCCCACGCCCGCCGAACTCGCGGCCTGGATGGCCGACAACGCGGCGGACACCCCCCAGGTCAGGCCGCGCCTGCGACCGATGCGCGCCTGAGAGGACAGCGCGGGGCGCGGTGGTGGGCGCCGCCGACTGTGCCGGGGACCGCCCTTGGGGCCGCCCCAGGGGCGGGCCCGTCGGGGGCACCCACACATGACGCCGCCCAGCTCCACCCCTTCGGGCGGACCTGGGCGGCAGGGAGACGGAGGGGGACCTAGGTGTCCGACATGGCCACCAGCACCCGCCGGCTCCCGGTGAAGGGGCGGCGGCCATGGGCGAGCAGGACGTTGTCGATGAGCAGGACGTCACCGGACCGCCAGTCGACGTCCACCGCGCCGTCCAGACCGCGGCCGAGGATCTGTTCGATGTAGGCGTCGGGGATCGCGCTGCCGTCGGCGAAGGTCACGTACTGCGGGAACTCCTCCGGTGCCAGGATGTCGTACAGCTCCGCCGACGCCTCGTCGCCGAGGCCGGCCGGATGCCACTGGTCGGCCTGGTTGAACCACACCTCGGCACCGGTCACCGGATGCCTGGTGGTGGCGGGACGCTGCTGGACGACCCGCAGGCCCTCCTCGTTCCACTCCCACTCGGCGCGCGACGCACGCAAGAACGCCTCCACCGCCGCGCGGTCGTCGGTCTCGAAGGTGTCCTGCCAGCTCTTCCCGAAGCCGAGCCCGTCATGCAGGTTCTGCACATAGCGGATACCGTCCGCGAACGCCTCACGGACCCGCGCGTCGAGCGAGGCGAGCCACAGCTCCCCGTCCAGCACCGGGGTGGCGCCACCGCTCTCCGCCGCCGTCTCGCAGTAGAAGGCGAGACGGGTCGGCCAGCGGTGGGCGTAGCTCAGCTCGTTGTGCAGGGAGATCGTGTACTGCTGCGGATACTCCGTCGACGTGTACAGATTGCCGCCGACCTTGGTGCGCGGCGAGTTGCCGTGCACATACGGCAGCCGGTCCGGCACCAGCCGGGCGAACACCGGGTCCACGGTGTCCGGCGTGACACCAAAGTCCCGGAAGACCAGCGCCTTGTGCTCGATGAGCGACTCGGTCAGCGCTCGCGCGCCCGTCCGGTCGAGCCAGCCGACGAGATCGGCGGTACCGGCCGCGTCCGGAGTGATCTCGTACGGCCGCCAGGCGCCCGCGCGCGATTCCGCGTCCGGGCCCGCGTCCGGGCCCGAGTCCGTCACGTCCAACGTCACTTCTCCTTCATGGCCTCGATCAGACTCTTGGGCCGCATGTCGGTCCACGACTTCTCGATGTAGTCGAGGCACTCCTGCCGCGGCGCCTCACCGAACACCGACGTCCAGCCGTCGGGCACGGCCACGAACACGGGCCACAGCGAGTGCTGGCCTTCGTCGTTGACCAGGACGAGATAGCTTGCTTCCGGGTCTTCGAAAGGATTCGGCACCTCAGTGTCCTTCGCTCTTGGTGATTCTCGGTCGGGGGAGTCGGTGCTCGTCCCGCCTCGGTCTGCCGTTCACGCCCTGCGTGGCGAACTGAGTGCGGTACAGCTCGGAGTAGAGCCCCTCGGCGTCGAGCAGCTCGCCATGGGTGCCGCGCTCCCTGATCCGCCCGTTCTCCAGGACCAGGATCTGGTCCGCCTCCAGAATGGTGGACAGACGGTGCGCGATGACCAGGGACGTACGGCCCGACAGGGCGGTCTCCAGCGCCCGTTGGATGGCGGCCTCGGACTCGGAGTCCAGATGGGCGGTGGCCTCGTCGAGGATCACGACCGGCGGTGACTTCAGCAGCAGCCGGGCCAGCGCCACCCGCTGTTTCTCCCCGCCGGAGAGCCGGTAGCCACGGTCACCCACGACGGTGTCGAGACCATTGGGCAGCGACGAGATCGTCTCCCAGATCCTGGCCGCCTCGCACGCCTCCACCAACTCGGCCTCACCGGCGCCCGGCCGCGCGTACAGCAGGTTCGACCGGATCGTGTCATGGAACAGATAGGCGTCCTGGGTGACGATGCCGACCGTGTCGTGCAGGGAACGCAACGTCAGCTCCCGCACATCATGGCCGCCGATACGGACCGTCCCCGACGTGGGGTCGTACAACCGCGGCACCAACTGGGTGACCGTGGTCTTGCCGGCCCCCGAAGGCCCCACCAGCGCCGTCAGCTTCCCGGAGGGCACCCGGAAACTCACCCCGTCCAGGACGACGGCGTTGTCGCGCCGCTCCGGGCTCGGCAGCGCGATCGTCTCCAGCGAGGCCAGGGACACCTCGTCGGCGGACGGATAGCGGAACGCCACCGCGTCGAACTCGATGTCCGGGGTGACACCGTCGGCGACGGCGGGCAACGGCCGGGCGGTGGGCTTCTCGTCGATCAGCGGCTTCAGATCCAGGACCTCGAAGACACGGTCGAAGCTGACCAGCGCGATCATCACGTTGACCTGCATGTTCGACAGCTGATTCAGCGGCCCGTACAACCGCATCAGCAGCGTGACCATGGCCACGAGGGTGCCGATCTGAAGCGTGCCGTCGATGGTCAGCACCCCGCCGAGACCGTAGACCAGCGCGGTGGTCACCCCGGTGATCAGCGTCATGATGATGAAGAGCATGCGCCCCCACACGGCCGTGGTGATCGCCACGTCCCGCACCTGCCCCGCCTTGTCGGCGAACCGCCCGTTCTCGTCGTCCGGCCGCCCGTACAGCTTCGCCAGCATCGCGCCGGACACATTGAACCGCTCGTTCATCATCGAGCCCATGTCGGCGTTGAGACCCATGCCCTGCCGGGTGAGCCGCTGCAACCTGCGACCGACCAACTTCGCCGGAAGCAGGAAGAACGGCACCATCACCAGCGCGGCCAGGGTGATCTGCCACGACAGGTAGAACATCATGCCGAGGACCAGGGCCAGGGTCAGCAGCATCGACACCGCCTGCGACAGCAGCGTGGTGATCGCCTGCTGCGCCCCCACCACATCCGTGTTGAGCCTGCTGACCAACGCGCCCGTCTGCGCCCGGGTGAAGAACGCCAGCGGCTGCCGCTGGACGTGCTCGAACACCCGGCAGCGCAGGTCGTAGACGATGCCCTGGCCCACCCGTCCGGAGAACCAGGTCTGTACGAACACGAACACCACATCGACCAGCGCGAGTCCCGCGATGGCGAACGCGAGCGCCACCACCAGCCCCTCGCGGCGCTGCCCGATCCCGTCGTCGATGATCACCTTGAGCAGCAGGGGACTGGAGGCCGTGATGGTCGCGCTCACGGCCGTCGTCAGCATGATCACCGCCAACGACCAGCGGTAGCGCAGGGCATACGGAACGATGCGACGCACTGTGCCGGGCTTGATCCTCTGTTTGGTGATCGAGCTGTCGACGCCCAATGGCGTCGGGCCCATGCGCGGGCCGCCCATCATGGCCACGAAGACTTCCTTTCTGGCCGGGACTGACGGTCAGCGACCGTACCGGCGAAGTCGAACGCTGCGAAAGCGTGCACAGCGGCCATGAGCCGTGTCGATGTGCCGCGCGGTGCACCGGCCGGGTCCGCCGTCGGCTGTTCAACCTCGGCGCCGCCACAGTTGAACGGCCGCCGGACTCCGTTCCCGCGTCCGGCGGAAGCCGCCCCCGCGGTGTCCGCGTCCCGCGATAAGGCGGGGGTTAAGGAACACGGTAACCGCAGGGAAACCTGTGGCGTACCACGCTGAAGACATGCAGATTACGTCAACTCGCACGGTGACCGCGGCCGTCGGCCTCCACTCCGGTCCGGCCCGCGGCGACGCCACGGGAGACACACGGAGGCTTAGCCATGATCGAGTCTGAGGCCACGCCCCCGGTGGGGCAGCGGAAACCGGAACCCGGCCAGGAACTGGAGCGGCGCACCGAGGGGCACCTGGAACAGCGCACCGAGGGCGAGCCCGCCCGGCGCCCCGAGGAGCAGCCCGAGGTCGTACAGGACCTGGACCGGCGCGAGGAGCACGAGGACGACGAGCCCACACCCAAGCGCCGGCGCCGCAGGTGGCTGGGGGCCTGGGTCGGCGGAACCGCCGTACTGGCCATCGGCGCGGCGGGTGCCGTGTACGTGGCACGGGACGACGGCGGCAGCAGCGCGTCGGACACCTCGACGCTGCCCACGGCCGAGGTGGTCCGCACCGACATGGTCAACACCACCCAGGTCGACGGCGAGCTGGGCTACTCCGGCAGCCGGTCGGTGCTCGCCGAGGGCACCGGACGCATCACGGCCCTCCCGCGCACGAGCGAGGTGATCAAACGCGGTGAACGGGTGTACGGCGTCGACGGCCACGACGTGCCGCTGTTCTACGGCTCCACCCCCTTCTGGCGGAACCTGGAGGCGGGCATGTCCGACGGCGAGGACGTGGAGGAACTGGAACGCAACCTGACCGAACTGGGCTACGGCGGCTCCTTCACCCTGAACGAGGAGTTCACCGACGCGACCGCCAGCGCCGTCGAGGAATGGCAGGAGGACCTGGGGGTCTCCGAGACCGGCATCGTCAAGCCCGGCGATGTGGTGATGCAGTCCAACGAGATCCGGGTCACCAAGGTGGAGGCCACCCTCGGCGGCCAGGCGTCCGGCCCGGTCCTCACCGTCAGCGGCACCGCCCGCCGGATCACCGTCGACCTGCCCGTCACCGACGAGGGCCTCGCCAAGAAGGGCGCGAAGGTGGAGGTGACTCTCCCCGGCGGGGAGAAGACCACCGGAACCGTCAGCTCCATCGGCACGGTCGCCACCGCCGGCGACACCAACTCCGAGTCGCAGACCGGCGAGGGCACCGAGAACGCCACCATCCCCGTCTACATCACCCTCGACAAGAAGGACGGCGCGGGCAGCCTCACCGGCGCCCCGGCGACCGTCGGCTTCACCAGCGAGGAACACAAGGACGTACTGGCCGTGCCGATCAACGCCCTGCTGGCGACGTCGGACGGGAAGTACGAGGTGAAGGTCGTCGACGAGGACGGCACGGCCCGTTCGGTCCCCGTCGAACTCGGCATCTTCGAAGGCGACAACGTCGAGGTCAAGGGCAACCTGGAGCCCGGCATGAAGGTACAGGTGCCCAAGTCATGACCGACCACGCCAGCACCGCCGAGCCCGCTCTCGACGTGCGCAACCCCCCACGGGGCCGCGGCCCGGCCACCAGCCCGGTCATCGAGGTGGACAACGTCAGCAAGGAGTACGCCGGTGGAGTGACAGCCCTGCACCGGGCCTCGCTCTCCGTCGGCCAGGGCGAACTCGTCGCGATCCTCGGCCCGTCCGGATCCGGCAAGTCCACCCTGCTGAACCTGATGGGAACCCTCGACCGGCCGACCACCGGCCGGGTCCTCATCGAGGGGCACGACGCGGCCCGACTGCCCGACCGCACACTCGCCACGGTCCGCTCCCACTGGATCGGCTTCGTCTTCCAGCAGTTCTTCCTCACCCCGCACCTGTCCGCCATGGACAACGTCGCCACCGGGCTCCTCTACCACGGCATCGCACCACGCGAACGCCGCAGACGAGCACGTGCCGCACTACGGAGGGTCGGACTCGGACACCGCCTCGACCACCGCCCCCACCAGCTCTCCGGCGGCGAGAAGCAGCGCGTCGCCATCGCCCGCGCGGTGGTCGGCAACCCGCCCCTGCTGCTCGCCGACGAACCGACCGGCAACCTCGACACCGCCTCCGGCGCCGGGGTGCTGAAACTGCTCCACGAACTCAATCGCGACGGCACCGCCATCGTGGTGATCACCCATGACCTTGAGGTCGCGGCGGCGCTGCCGCGCCGCCTGGAGATCCGCGATGGCCGGATCCAGGCCGACACGGGGGTACCGGCATGAAAGCCCTACCGGAGCCTGCCCGGCTGCGCGCCGGAGACCTGGCCACCGTCGGCCTTGAAGGACTGCGCGGCCGACCACTGCGCGCCGTGCTGTCGGCGCTCGGTATCGCCATCGGCGTCGCCGCCATGATCGGCCTCGTGGGCATCAGCACGGTCAGCCGGGCCGCGCTGATGGCCGAGATCGAAGCTCTCGGCACCAACCTGCTGACCGTCGAACCCGGCACGACCCTCACCGGCAAGCAGTCGGCACTGCCCACCGGCGCCGAGGGCATGGTCACCCGGGTCCCCGGCGTGACCGGAGTCTCCGCCACCGGCAGGGTGGAGGACGCCACCGCCCGCCGCACCGACAAGATCGACTCGGACACGACCAGCGGCGTCTCCGTGCAGGCCACCCGCACCAACCTGCTCGGCACCCTCAACGGCACGATCGCCTCCGGCGCCTTCCTCAACGCCGCCACCAGCCAGTACCCGGCGGTGGTCCTCGGCTCCACCGCCTCCGACCGACTCGGCATCGACCGGGCCGGCGGGCACATCTACATCGACGGGCAGTGGTTCCTGGTCGTCGGTGTCCTCGACGATGTCGCACTCGCCCCCGAGGTCGACCGCTCCGCCCTGATCGGCTGGGACTACGCCACCCGGATGGGCTTCGACGGCAGGGTCACCACCCTCTACGAGCGCTCCACCGAGAGCACGGTGGAATCGGTGCGCGCGGTGCTCGCGAACACCGTCAACCCGCAGCACCCGGAGGAGGTGATGGTCTCCCGGCCCTCGGACGCGCTGACCGCGCAGGCCGCCGCGGAGCGCACCTTCAACTCGCTGTTCTTCGGTCTGGGCGCCATCGCGCTGCTCGCCGGAGGCGTCGGCATCGCCAACATCATGGTGATCTCCGTGCTGGAGCGACGCCAGGAGATCGGGCTGCGCCGGTCGCTGGGCGCGACCCGCGGGCAGATCAGGCTCCAGTTCCTCACCGAATCGGTGACCCTGTCGGCGCTCGGCGGAATCTCCGGAGTCCTCATCGGACTGGCCACCTGTCTCGGCTACGCCGTCTATCGGGACTGGCCGCTGGTCCTGCCGGGGCAGGCCATCATCGGCGGCGCGCTGGCCGCGTTCGCCATCGGGGCACTCGCCGGGGTGTATCCGGCCCGCCGGGCCGCGAACCTCACCCCCACCGAGGCCCTCGCCACCAGCTGACCGGTCTTCCCCCGGACCGGTCACCCAGGGGTGCCTTCGCGTCCGACCGAGCGGACGCGGAGGCACCTCGCTCGTGTGGGCACGCCGGGGGCCGGAGACGCCCACGGGTGGCCCGCCGGCCGGGTGACGCGGGCCGCGGCGGCCCGTCGCCCGGTCCGTTCACCGAGCCCGGCGCCCGCCCGGCGGTATCCGCGACCGGCCCTGGCGCGGCAACGCGACGGGCGCCGCCCGGGGCCGCAGTCCGTCACCCCGGTCGGTCGCCGAGGCTCCGTCGGCCGGGTCGTGCCCCGGGCCTCGGTGTCCGTGGCCGTCGGCCCGGTCCGGCAACGCGGTGGGGCCGCCCCTCGCCCGGCCCCGAGCCCGCAGCCGAGCAACGCCCACCGCCCCGTCGGCCCGTGTCCCGGCGTGGGCAGCAGGTGGGGGCGCCCGGGGCCGCGTACCGGCGGGGGCGGGGGTCGGGTGCGAGTACCACCGCGTGTAAGAGACCGGTTAACGCCCGCGGTCACCGAGGGGAAACCTCCCGGCAGCCACTCTGGTGGACATGAAGACACACGCTTTCGCCTCAGCGGCCCTCGTGGCCGCCGCCATCTTCGGGATGACCGCGTGCGGCGGCGACGACAAGCCCAACGCGGCCTCGCCCACGTCGCCGGAGGACGTCGAACGACAGCAGCAGTTCATCGAGTGTCTGCGGGAGCACGGCATGGACGTGCCCGACGCCCCGGAGGACAACGAAGGGGGCGCCCCGCAGTTCGAGGCCGCCCAGGGATCAGCCGCGGTGATCGACGCGGCGCAGGCCGCCTGCGCCAAGTTCGCCCCGCCGCAGGGCGCCGAGGAGGTCGACGAGGACGCCTACGACACCGCGGTGAAGAAGGCCGAGTGCCTGCGCGAGGAAGGGATCAGCGCCAAGGACCCGGAGCCGGGCACCACCCGCATCACCCTGGAAGAGGGCGCCGACACCCAGGAAGACGTGGTCGCTGCCTACACCACCTGCAACACGAAGTTCCCCAACAACCAAGGGGGCTGATGACGATACGGGGCCCTCGGAGCCCCCGCCCCCGGCCGCCCCGGCCGCCGCCCTCCCGGACCCCTTCGGCGAGGCGGCGGCCGGCCCCGTTCCCGCCGCCCCCCTCGCCCCCCGGCCCGTTCAACCGCCGCATTCGCCCAGTTGAACAGGCTGCCTCTCCCACTCCTCCCGTTCTCCGCCGCACTGCGGCCACCCCCCTGTTCAGCCTTGTTCGCCGCCCGGAGATGCGTTGAAATGACCGGGCCGACTGGGCCGGGGGGAGCGCGGAAAACGCGCACATCGATGCCCATGCGGAGCTTTGGCGTGGAGTTCGATGCACAAAGGAGAGGCATTGATGATCCCGTTGTCGTTCGCCCAACGCCGGCTCTGGTTCCTGTCCCAACTGGAAAACTCGGGCCTCGCCTACAACAACGTCATCACCCTGGCGCTGCGCGGACAGGTGAACACCCCGGCACTGGCCGCGGCCCTACGGGACCTGCTGGAACGCCATGAATCCCTGCGCACCGTGTTCCCCGCCGAGGCGGGCGAGCCGTATCAGCGCATTCTCGATCCGGCGGAACTCGACTGGGAACTGGCGGTACGGCCCACCGCGCCCGAAGAGGTGGCCGAAGCCGCGCTGACCGAGGCGCGCACCCCCTTCGACCTCTCCCGCGACATCCCCGTCCGCGCCGTCCTGCTCACCCACTCGCCCGACGAGCAGGTGCTGCTGCTGGTCCTGCACCACATCGCCACGGACGCCTCGTCGCACCGCCCGCTCGGCCGCGACCTGTCACGGGCGTACGCGGCCCGGCTGCGCGGCGAGGTACCCGACTGGGAGCCGCTGCCGGTGCAGTACGCGGACTACGCGCTGTGGCAGCGGGAACTGCTCGGCGAGGAATCCGACCCGACCAGCCGCGTGGCCGCCCAACTCGCCTACTGGAAAGAGACGTTGGCGGGCGCTCCGCAGGAACTGACCCTGCCCGTGGACCGGCCGCGCACGACCGTCGCGAACCGGACCGGGCACCGTGTGCCGGTACGGGTGTCCCCCGCCACCCACCAGCGCCTGGCGGACCTGGCCCGCGCCGAGGGCGTCACCCCGTTCATGGTGGTGCAGGCGGCCCTGGCCGTGACACTGTCCCGGCTCGGCGCCGGAACGGACGTCCCGATCGGGTCGGCGGTGGCGGGCCGGACCGACGAGGCCCTGGACGACCTGATCGGCTTCTTCGTCAACACCCTCGTGATGCGCACCGACCTCTCGGGCGATCCCCGCTTCCGGCAGGTACTGGCCCGGGTCCGGAAGACGGGACTGGGAGCCTTCGCCCACCAGGACGTGCCGTTCGAACGGCTGGTGGAGGAACTGACCGTCGAACGGTCCCTGAACCGGCACCCGCTGTTCCAGGTCATGCTGACCGTGCAGAACACGGCCCGGGCAACCCTGGACCTGCCCGGCGTCACCGCCCAGGCACTGCCCTCCGACCTGCCGGTGGCCCGCTTCGACCTCGAAGCGATGATCGAGGAACGGCACGACGACCACGGCCGCCCCGACGGCCTCATCGGCCACCTCATCGCCGACGACGCCCTCTTCGACGCAGCGACGACCGAGACGATCGCCCGGCGGTTCGAGCGGGTGCTGGACACCGTGGTCACCGACCCGGACCTGCGGCTGCACGCCGTGGACGTCCTGGACACCGACGAGCGGCACCGCGTACTGACCCGGTGGAACGACACGGCGAAACCCGTCGAGCCCCTCACCCTGCCCACGCTGTTCGAGACCCGTGTGCGCCAGGCACCGGACGCGGTGGCGCTCGTGTTCGAAGGCGAGGAGCTGACCTACCGCGACCTCGACGTACGGGCCGACCGGATCGCGCGCCACCTCGCCGCCCGCGGAGCCGGCCCGGGATCGACCGTCGCCGTCGTGCTGGAACGCGGCGTGGAACTGGTCGTGGCCCTGTGGGGCGTACTGAAGGCGGGAGCCGCGTATCTGCCGGTGGACCCCGGATACCCCGCCGAACGGGTGGCGCTGCTGCTGGAGGACGCCGCCCCGGTCGTGGTGCTGGACGACGCACCGACCGTGGCCCGCGTGGCGGCCGACGACACGCACGGCACCGACCCGCTGCCCACGATCCACCCGGACAGCGCGGCCTACGTGATCTACACCTCCGGCTCCACGGGACGCCCCAAGGGCGTGCTGGTGTCGCACCGCAGCATCGTGAACCGACTGGTGTGGATGGAGGACCACTACGGTCTCGGCGCCGGGGACCGGGTGCTCCACAAGACACCGATCGTCTTCGACGTGTCGATGTGGGAACTCCTCGGCCCCCTGGTGTGGGGCGCGACACTGGTCGTGGCACGGCCCGGCGGACACCGGGACCCCGACTACGTGGCCGACCTGATCCGCGCCCAGGACATCGACGTCGCCCACTTCGTGCCCTCGATGCTCGACGTGTTCCTCCAGGCCGACGTGGGCCCCCTGCCCGGACTGCGGCGCGTGGTGTGCAGCGGCGAGGCCCTCTCCCTCACCACCCAGACCCGCTTCTTCGCCGCCTTCCCCGCGGTGGAACTGCACAACCTGTACGGGCCGACCGAAGCCGCCGTCGAGGTCACCGCCTGGGCGTGCGACCCCGACCAGCACCACGGCTCCGTCCCCATCGGCGCACCCGTCGCCAACACCCGCGTCTACGTGCTCGACGAGCACCTGACACCCGTACCGCCCGGAGTGAGCGGCGAACTCTATCTGGCCGGCGTCCAACTGGCCCGCGGATACCTCGGCCGCCCGGCACTGACCGGTGAACGCTTCGTCGCCTGCCCCTACGGCACCGGCGGCCGACGGATGTACCGCACCGGCGACCTGGTCAAGTGGACGCCCGACGGACAGCTCGTCTACCTCGGCCGCGCGGACGACCAGGTCAAGGTCCGCGGCTTCCGCATCGAGCCCGGCGAGATCGAAGCCGTCCTGCTCGCCCACCCCGGCATCACCCGGGCCGCGGTCGTGGCCCGCGAGGACACACCGGGCGACCAGCGACTCGTCGCCTACGTCGTCCCGGACGGCGACCCCGACCCCGACGGATGGCGGGCCTTCGCCGCCGCACGACTGCCGCAGTACATGATCCCGGCCGCCTTCGTCCCCCTCGACCTCCTGCCGATCACCGTCAACGGCAAACTCGACCGCAAGGCACTGCCCGCACCCGAATACGGCACGACCGCGGGACGCGCGCCCGCCACCGTCCACGAAGAACGCCTCTGCGCCGCCTTCGCCGACGTCCTCGGCATGGAGTCGGTCGGCGTCGACGACAGCTTCTTCGCACTCGGCGGACACTCCCTGCTCGCGGTACGCCTCACCTCACGCATCCGTGACACCCTCGGCGTCGAGCTACCGCTCCGGCTGCTGTTCGAGGCCCCGACGGTCGCCGAACTCGCCGCCCGGCTGACCGCGGACGGCGCCGGACAAGCCCGACTCCCGCTCCGTACCGCACCCCGCCCCGAACACATCCCGCTGTCCTTCGCACAGCGACGCCTCTGGTTCCTCGCCCAGCTCGAAGGCTCCGGGGCCACCTACAACATCTCCGCCCCGATCCGCCTCGGCGCCGACACCGACGCCGGACTCCTCGCCCAGGCGTTCCGCGATGTGATCGCACGGCACGAATCACTGCGGACGGTGTTCCCCGCCGTCGACGGGGAGCCGTACCAGAACATCCTCGACCCGCACGACCTCGACTGGAATCTCGACGTCGTACCGGTCGCACCCGGCGCCCTGGCCGACGCCGCCGCCCACGCCATGCGCCACGTCTTCGACCTCGCCGCCGAACCGCCCCTGCGCGCCTGGCTGTTCGAAGCCGGCGCGGACGAACGGCTCCTCGTGGTGGTCCTCCACCACATCGCCTCCGACGGCTGGTCCATGGGACCGCTGGGCCGCGACCTGTCCACGGCGTACACGGCCCGCTCACGCGGCGAGGAACCCCCCTTCGCACCCCTGCCGGTGCAATACACCGACTACGCCCTCTGGCAGCGCGAACTCCTCGGCGACGCCTCCGACCCCGACAGCCTGCTGACCGCACAGATCGACCACTGGCGCCGCACCCTGGCCGGAGCACCCGAGGAACTGAACCTCCCCGTCGACCTGCCCAGGCCCGCGGAACCGAGCCACCGCGGACACCGCGTCCCGTTCCACATCCCCGCCGAGACCCACCGGCGGCTGCTCCGGCTCGCCCGCGCCGAGAACGCCACCCCGTCCATGACCCTCCAGGCCGCCCTCGCCGTCCTGCTGTCCCGGATCGGCGCCGGCACGGACATCACCCTCGGCATCCCCGTCGCCGGACGCTCCGACGCCGCCCTCGACCACCTCGTCGGATCGTTCGTCAACACCCTCGTGATCCGCACCGACCTGTCCCACAACCCGAACTTCCGGGACATCCTCGCGCAGGTCCAGGAAGCCGGCCTCCAGGCCCTCGCCCACCAGGACGTACCGTTCGAGCGGCTCGTGGAGGAACTGGTCGTCACCCGGTCGCTCGCCCGCCACCCCCTGTTCCAGACGATGCTCACCGTCCAGAACGTCGAGCACGCCGAACTCACCCTGCCCGGCGCCCACCCGGCCACCGGCACCACACCCGACCTGGACGCGGCGGCAGCACCCCCCTCGCGCTACGACCTGCACTTCACCATCGGCGAGACCTTCGACGACCAAGGACAACCGGCGGGACTGCGCGCCCAGGTGACCCTCGCCGCCGACCTGTTCCACGCCGAGACCGCCGCCCGGATGGCCACCTGGTTCCAGCGCGTGCTGGACACCGTCACCGAGACCGCGGACGTACGGCTCAACGCCGTCGAGGTCCTCGACCCCGCCGAACGCGACCGCGTGCTCCACCGGTGGAACGACACCACCGTCCCCGGCGAACCCCCCGCCGTCATCCACCTGTTCCGGGACCAGGTCACCGCCACCCCGGACGCCACCGCCCTCGTCGCCGACGGCGTCGAACTGACCTACCGCGCACTCGACGCCAGCGTCGGCCGCCTCGCCCACTCCCTGCGCACCCTGGGAGTCGGCGCCGAATCGGTCGTCGGCCTGTGCCTGCCCCGCGGCGCCGAGATGATCACAGCGATCCTCGCCGTGTGGCGGACCGGCGCCGCCTACCTGCCCATCGACCGCGACCTCCCGCCCGAGCGGATCGCGTTCATGCTCACCGACAGCGGCGCACGAACCCTCCTCACGGACCGCGACTCCGGCCGCACGATCACCGACCACGCACCGGACCTACCGGTCACGTGGATCGACGAGGCCCTCACCGAAACCGACCCCGCCGGACCCGCGCCCCTCGCACCGGCCACCGCGGTGGACCCCGGCTGCCTGGCCTACGTGATGTACACCTCCGGCTCGACCGGCACCCCCAAGGGAGTGATGGTCACCCACGGGGCCCTCGCCCACTACGTCTCCTCGGTGTCGCAACGGCTCGACTGGACCGGCCCGGGCGCCCGCTACGGCCTGCTCCAACCCCAGGTGACCGACCTCGGCAACACCGTCGTCTTCACCAGCCTCGCCACCGGCGGACAACTCCACATCCTCGACCCCGAGACCGTGACCGACCCGGCCGCCGTCACCGGCTACCTGCGCGAACACCGCATCGACCACGTCAAGGCCGTCCCCTCCCACCTTTCCGCCTTGTCCGCCGACACCGAGGCGAGCGCCGTACTGCCCGCCCGCTCCCTCGTCCTCGGCGGAGAGGCCGCCTCGGTCACCTGGCTGCACGACCTCGTCGCGGCGGCAGCCGGCCGACGCGTGTTCAACCACTACGGACCCACCGAGACCACCATCGGCGTCGCCACCGCCGAACTCACCCCGGCGACCCTCGCCACCGGAGTCGTACCGATCGGCAGACCCCTCGCCAACACCCGCCTGTACGTCCTCGACGACGCCCTCACCCCCGTCCCGACCGGCGTGACCGGCGAACTCTACGTCTCCGGCACCGGACTCGCCCGCGGCTACGCGGGCCGGCGCGCCCTCACCGCGGAACGGTTCGTCGCCGGCCCCTACGGCACCCGGGGCGAGCGCATGTACCGCACCGGGGACCTCGTGAAGTGGACCTCCGACGGCCAACTGGTGTTCGTCGGCCGCGCCGACACCCAGGTCAAGATCCGCGGCTACCGCGTCGAACCCGGAGAGGTCGAGACAGCCCTCCTGGAACACCCCGCCGTCTCCCGCGCCGCGGTCGTCGCCCGAGCCGACGGCGCCGACGGCGACGGCCGACTCGTCGCCTACGTCGTCCTCACCGGCACCGAACCCGCCGACGGCGAACTCCGCGACTTCCTGGCCCGGCGACTCCCCGCCCACATGGTGCCCACCACCGAAGTCGTCCTCCCCGCACTCCCGCTCACCCCGAACGGCAAACTCGACCGCAAGGCCCTGCCCGACCCCGACGACCCCGCGGACCGCACCACGGGCCGCGCCCCGGCCGACCCCACCGAGACCGCCCTGTGCGAGATCTTCGCTCAGGTCCTCGGCCGGGACACGACCGGCGTCGACGACAGCTTCTTCGACCTGGGCGGGCACTCCCTGCTCGCGATCCGCCTGCTGTCCCGCATCCGCTCCCGGCTCGGCGTGGAGGTCCGCATCAGGACCCTCTTCGAAACGCCCACCCCGGCCGGACTCGCGGCCCACCTCACCGGCCCCGGCCGAGAGCGGACCGGACAAGCAGCACCGGACGAGACACGAGGAGGAGCCCGGGAAGGAACCCGAGGCGAGACCGCAGAGAGCCCCGGGGAAGAGATCCAGGGCGAGACCGGAGACAGGCCCGGCGAAGAGATCCGAGGCGAGACCGGAGACAGGCCCGGGGAAGAGATCCGAGGCGAGACCGCAGAGAGGCCCGGGGAAGAGACCCGTCCCGCGCTGCGCGCCACGGCCCGCCCCGCGCTCCCGCCCCTCTCGTTCGCGCAACAACGCCTCTGGTTCCTCAGCCAGATGGAAGGGCCGAGCCCGACCTACAACATGCCCGTCGCCCTACGACTGACCGGCGCACTGGACACCACCGCCCTGAACGCGGCACTGCGTGACGTCCTCGCCCGCCACGAACCCCTGCGCACCGTCTACCGCTCCGTCGACGGCCGCCCCTACCAGCACATCCTCGACGCGACCACCCTCGACTGGAACCTGACCGTGTCCCGGGTGGCCCCCGAGGCACTGCCGGCGGCCGTGGCACACGCCACCCGCCACGCGTTCGACCTGTCGGCCGAGGTACCGGTCCGCGCCTGGCTGTTCGAACTGGGCGCCGACGACCATGCCCTGATCCTCGTCCTCCACCACATCGCCAACGACGGCTGGTCCCACGCCCCCCTCGGCCGCGACCTGTCCACGGCCTACGCGGCACGGGCACGCGGCGAGCGACCCGTGTTCGCGCCGCTGCCCGTGCAGTACGCCGACTACGCCCTCTGGCAGCGTGCGCTGCTCGGCGACGAGACCGACCCGCGGAGCCTGCTCTCCTCCCAGGTGGAGTACTGGCGCCGGACCCTCGCCGGCGCCCCCGAAGAGCTGACACTGCCCGCCGACCGCTCCCGCCCGGCCGTCCCGAGCCACGACGGACACCTGGTGCCCCTGCGGGTACCGGCCGGGACACACCAGCGTGTCGCGGAGTTGGCCCGGGCCGAGGGCGCCACGCCCTTCATGGTCGTACAGGCGGCACTGGCCGTGACCCTCTCCCGCCTCGGGGCGGGGGAGGACATCCCGGTCGGCACGGCGGTGGCGGGCCGTACGGACGAGGCGCTGGACAACCTGGTCGGCTTCTTCGTCAACACGCTGGTGATCCGGACGGACCTGTCCGGGGACCCGGAGTTCCGCGAGGTACTGGGCCGGGTACGCGAGGCGAGCCTCGGCGCGTTCACCCACCAGGACGTACCGTTCGAACGCCTGGTGGAGGAACTGGCGCCCGCACGCTCCCTGGTCAGGCACCCCCTGTTCCAGGTGATGCTGACCCTGCGCAACCAGGAACCGGGCATCCTCGAACTGCAAGGGATCCGGACCGGACCGCTCGACGGCCCCACGCACGCCGCCGCCCGCTTCGACCTGGACATCCACCTGCGGGAGACCTTCGACGCCGACGGCCGCCCGGCCGGCCTGCACGGCACCGTGAACGCGGCGTCCGACCTCTTCGACACCCCCACGGCCGACCGCTTCGCCGACTGGCTCACACGGGTGCTGGAGACGGTCACCGCCGCCCCGGACGCGCCGCTGTCCAGCGTGGACATGCTCGACGCCGACGAGCGACACCGCGTCCTGCACACCTGGAACGCCACCACGACCACCACCCCGGCCCCCACCGTCATCGACCGGTTCGAGCGGCACGCGATCGCCCACCCGGACGCCGTGGCCCTGCTCGCCGACGGCACCGAGACCTCGTACGGCGCACTGGACGCGGCGGCCAACCGCCTCGCACACCACCTGCGCGCACTGGGCGCGGGCCCGGAGTCCGTCGTGGCCCTGTCCCTGCCGCGCGGCACACAGATGGTGACCGCCACGCTGGCCGTGTGGAAGGCCGGCGCGGCCTATCTCCCCGTCGACCCCGAGCAGCCGACGGAACGCACGGCGTTCCTGCTCACCGACAGCGGCGCCCGCCTGCTCATCGGCACCCGGCAGACCCCGCCGGAACTGCCCGCGCGGACCGTCGCCCTCGACACCCCCGAGACCACCCGCCTCCTGGACGGCTACCCCGCCACCTCACCCGGGACCGGCACAGACCCGGCCGGCCTGGCGTATGTGATCTACACCTCCGGCTCGACCGGCCTGCCGAAGGGCGTCGGCATCACCCAGGGATCACTCGCCAACTACGTCACATCGGTGTCGACACGCCTGGGATGGACCGACCCGGCCGCCCGGTACGCGCTGCTTCAGGCACAGGTCACCGACCTCGGCAACACGGTGGTGTTCGCCGGCCTCGCCACAGGCGGCCGGGTCCACGTGCTGGACGCGGACACGGTGACCGACCCGGCGGCGGTGGCCCGCTCCCTCGCCGAGCAGTCGATCGACGCGTTCAAAGTCGTACCGTCGCACCTGGCCGCACTCACCGCGGCCGTCGGATACGAACCCCTGCTGCCCGCGGCCTCTCTGGTGCTGGGCGGCGAGGCCGCCGCCACCGGCTGGGTACGAGAACTGGTCACCGCGGCGACCGCCGCGGGCCGCCGGGTCCACAACCACTACGGGCCGACGGAGACGACCGTAGGCGTCGCGACCGCGGAACTCACGCCCGCAGCGGTCACCGACGGCATGGTCCCCATCGGCACCCCCCTCGCCAACACCCGGATGTACGCACTGGACCCGGCGCTTCACCCCGTACCCGTCGGAGTCACGGGCGAGCTGTACGTGGCGGGCGCAGGCGTGGCGCGCGGCTACATCGGGCGCCCCGGACTCACTGGCGAACGGTTCGTGGCGAGCCCCTTCGACCCCGGCCGACGGATGTACCGCACCGGCGACCTCGTGAAGTGGACCGCCGACGGCCAACTGGTGTACCTGGGCCGCGCGGACGACCAGGTCAAGATCCGTGGCTTCCGCATCGAACCCGGCGAGATCCAGACAGCGCTGCTGACCCACCCCGACCTCGCACAGACCGCCGTCGTCGTGCGCGAGGACACCCCGGGAGACAAGCGCCTGGTCGCCTACGTGGTACCCGCGGCCCCGGACACGCACCTCGACACGGACGCCCTACGCCACCACCTGCGCGGCCGGCTCCCCGACCACATGATCCCGGCCGCCGTGACGGTCCTGCCCGAACTGCCACTCACAGCCAACGGCAAGCTGGACCGCAAAGCCCTCCCCGCCCCGGAGTACGCCGCCGGAGAGGGACGCGGCCCCGCCAGCGTGCAGGAGGAGATCCTCTGCGCCGCCTTCGCGGAAGTACTGGGCCTGGACGCGGTCGGTGTGGAGGACGACTTCTTCCGGCTCGGCGGACACTCACTGCTGGCGGTGTCGTTGGTCGAGCGGCTGCGCGGCCGTGGTGTGTCCGTATCGGTGCGCGCGCTGTTCGAGACGCCCACCCCGGCCGGACTGGCGCGAGCCGCGGCCGTCGGATCGGTGGACGTACCGGACAACCTCATCCCGGCGGACGCCGAACACCTCACCCCCGAAATGCTCCCGCTGGTCGAACTGGACCAGGCTGAGATCGACCGGGTGGTCGCGACCGTGGAAGGCGGCGCGGCGAACATCGCGGACATGTACCCGCTGGCGCCGCTGCAGGAAGGCATGCTCTTCCACCACCTGATGGCGGACGCGGGCACGGACGTGTACCTCACCGTCCGGGTGGTGGAGTTCGAGTCCCGGCCCCGCCTGGACGAGTTCGCGCAGGCGATGCGGCGGGTGGTGGACCGGCACGACATCTACCGGACCGCCGTCGTGTGGGAGGGACTCCGGGAGCCCGTCCAGGTGGTGTGGCGGCACGTCGAACTGCCGGTCGTCGAACACGTCCTCGACGTGGCGTCCACCGAGCCCGCACAGTGGGTGGACGCCCTCGTCGCCGCCGGCGGCTCCGTGATGAACCTCGGGCGCGCGCCACTCATGGATCTGCACGTCACGAAGACGGGCGACGGCAAGTGCCTGGGCCTCCTGCGGATGCACCACATGCTCCAGGACCACCTGGGCACACACATGCTGCTCCGGGAACTGCGCGCGGTGCTCCGCGGACAGACCGACCAACTGGCACCGGCACTGCCGTTCCGGAACTTCGTCGCGCAGACACGAGGTGTCTCCCGCCCGGATCAAGAGAACTTCTTCGCCGCGCTGCTGGGCGACGTGACCGAACCGACCGCGCCCTTCGGCGTGCTCGACGTACGCGGCGACGGCAGCGGAGTGGTCCGAAAAGTCGTCCCCCTGCCGCCCGAGGTGGCGATCAGACTGCGGGAGACGGCACGAGAGCTGGGCGTCGGCGCGGCGACGGTGCTGCACGTGGTGTGGGCCCGCGTCCTGGCCGTACTCGCCGGCCGGGACGACGTGGTCTTCGGCACCCTGCTCTTCGGGCGGATGAACGCCGGTGTCGGCGCCGACCGCGCGCTCGGCCCGTTCATCAACACCCTGCCCGTCCGGGTACGCACCGGCGGAGTCGGCGTCCGGGCCGCCGTGCAGGCCATGCGGGAGCAGTTGGCCGCGCTGCTGGAACACGAGCACGCGCCCCTGGCGGTCGCACAGCAGGCCAGCGGGATCGCGGGGAACACCCCCCTGTTCACCTCCCTCTTCAACTACCGCTACGCCGACCGGGGACTGGGCGGCGAGGCGGCGGCCGAACCGCAGTCCATGGACGGCGTCCGCAGCGTCCTCGTCCGCCAGCGGACCAACTATCCGCTGTCCGTCGCCGTGAACGACCTGGGACCGGACAGCTTCAGCTTCACCGTGGAGGCGGTTGCCCCGATCGACGCCACGGTGGTCGGAAGGCTCCTCGCGACGACGACACACAGTGTCCTGGAAGCACTGGACGCCGAATCCGATGTGGCCCTCGGCGGCGTCCCGGTCCTGGACTCACGTGAGCGGGACCGCTTGGTGGTCGACTGGAACGACACAGCGACGGTGGTGCCGGCGGCCTCGGTGGTGGAGCTGTTCGAGGGGTGGGTGGCTGAGGCTCCGGGTGCGGTGGCGGTGGTGAGTGAGGGTGCTGAGTTGTCGTACGGGGAGTTGGATGCGGCGGCGAATCGGCTGGCGCATTATCTGCGGGGGCAGGGTGTTGGGCCGGAGTCGGTTGTCGGTTTGAGGCTTCCGCGTGGTCCGCAGATGGTGACCGGGATTTTGGGTGTGTGGAAGGCGGGGGCTGCGTATCTGCCGATCGACACCGCGTTGCCGGGTGAGCGGGTGGAGTTCATGCTCGCGGATGCGGGTGTGGGTGTGGTGGTGGGTCCGGAGGAGTTGGACCAGCCGGGTGAGTCTTCCTCTGCGCCGGGTGTTGCGGGTGATCTGGCGTATGTGATCTATACGTCGGGTTCGACGGGCACGCCGAAGGGTGTGGCGGTCTCGCAGGGTTCGTTGGCGAATCTGGTGTCGGTGTTCGGGCCGGTGATGGGTGCGGGTCCGGGTGTGGGTGTGTTGCAGTTCGCGTCGTTCAGCTTCGACGCGTCGGTGCTGGATGTGGCGGTGGCGTTGTCGTCGGGTTCTGCGCTGTGGATTGCGAGTGAGGGGCAGCGGGAGGAGCCTCGTCGGCTGGCGGAGCTGGCGGGTGTCCGGGCTGCCAGTGTGGTGCCGTCGCTCCTCGGGGTTCTGGAGCCTGGGGATCTGGGGCATGTGGGGCCGATGGTGGTGGGTTCTGAGGCGGTCAGTGAGGCGGTGGCGCGGGATTGGTCTGTGGGTCGGCGGTTGGTGCATGCGTATGGGCCGACGGAGAGCACGGTGATCTCGGCGATCGGGGAGGTGGATGGTGGTCGTTCGGGTCCTGTGCCGTTCGGTCGGCCGATCGCCAATACTCGGGTGTATGTGCTGGATGAGGCGCTTGAGCCGGTGCCGGTGGGTGTGACGGGTGAGTTGTATGTGGCCGGGGCTGGGCTGGCGCGCGGGTATGTGAATCGTCCGGGGTTGACGGGTGAGCGGTTTGTGGCGTCTCCGTTTGATGCGGGGCGGCGGATGTATCGGACGGGTGACCTGGCGCGGTGGACGGCTGATGGGCAGTTGGTGTTCGCGGGGCGGGCGGATCAGCAGGTCAAGGTGCGCGGGTTCCGGGTGGAGCCGGGTGAGATCGAGACGGTGCTGTTGACGCATGCGGATGTCGCTCAGGTGGCTGTGGTGGCTCGTGAGGACGCGTTGGTGGCGTATGTCGTGCCGTCGGTCCAGGATGTGGAGGGGTTGCGGGAGCTGGTGGCGTCCCGGTTGCCGGAGTACATGGTGCCGGCTGCCTTCGTGACGCTGGACGAGCTGCCACTGACGGTGAACGGGAAGCTGGACCGCCGGGCGCTTCCGGAGCCGGAGTACAGCACGGGTGCGGGCAGGGCCCCGGTCACTGTGCAAGAGGAGATCGTCTGCGCCGCCTTCGCTGAGGTGCTGGACCTGGAGTCGGTCGGGGTCGAGGACAACTTCTTCCGGCTCGGTGGGCATTCGCTCCTCGCGGTGTCGTTGGTGGAGCGGTTGCGGGGTAGGGGTGTGTCGGTGTCGGTGCGGGCGTTGTTCGAGGCGCCGACTCCGGCGGGGCTGGCGCGGGCGGCTGCGGTCGGGTCGGTGGAGGTGCCGGAGAATCTGATTCCGGCGGACGCTGAGCAGATCACCCCGGAGATGCTGCCGCTGGTGGAGCTGGAGCAGGCCGAGATCGATCGGGTGGTGGCCTCGGTCGAGGGCGGTGCGGCGAACGTCGCCGACGTGTACCCGCTCGCGCCCTTGCAGGAGGGCATGCTCTTCCACCACCTCATGGCGGACGACGGTGCGGACGTCTACGTCACCGCGCGGGTCATGGAGTTCGACTCACGCGCCCGGTTGGACGAGTTCACGCAGGCGCTTCAGCAGGTGGCGGACCGGCACGACATCTACCGGACCGGTGTGGTGTGGGAGGGCCTGCGGGAGCCGGTTCAGGTGGTGTGGCGGCACGCTGAGCTGCCGATCACCGAGCACACATTCGACGTCGATCACTGCGACTCCGCAGCCGTGTCTGACGCCCTGCTGAACGCGGCGGGGCTGGCCATGGAGCTGGGCCGTGCCCCGCTGATGGACCTGCACCTCACCCCACTGCCGCAAGGCCGATGGCTGGCCCTGGTACGGATGCACCACATGCTCCAGGACCACCTGGGCAAGGATGTGCTGCTGCGCGAGCTGCGAGCGGTACTCACCGGCGAGACGGAGTATCTGGCACCGGCACTGCCGTTCCGGAACTTCGTGGCGCAGACACGGCGGGTACCGCGTGCCGAGCACGAGCGGTTCTTCGCCGAGCTGCTGGGCGATGTGACCGAGCCGACGGCCCCGTACGGGCTGCTCGATGTGCGTCGTGACGGCAGTGGTGTGACAACCGGGACGTTCCCCCTGCCCGAGGAAGCTGCTGACCGGCTCCAAGGGATGGCCCGGCAGCTCGGTGTCAGTCCGGCGACGGTGCTCCATGTGGTGTGGGCCCGGGTGGTGGCGGCGCTCTCCGGGCGGAACGACGTGGTGTTCGGAACCGTGCTGTTCGGGCGGATGAACGCCGGTGTCGGCGCTGACCGGGTGCTGGGCCCGTTCATCAACACCCTGCCCGTGCGGGTGGAGACCGGCGGAGTCGGTGTGCGGGCCGCGGTGAACGGGATGCGGGACCAGCTCGCGGCGCTGCTGGAGCACGAGCACGCACCCCTGGCCGTCGCACAGCAGGCCAGCGGAGTCCTCGGAAACACCCCTCTCTTCACTTCGCTCTTCAACTACTGGCATCACGGCAGCCGCAATGGCACGGACAGTGGCCGGCCGCAGGTCCTGGAGGGCGTCCAGACGGTCTCCGCACGGGACCGGACGAACTATCCGCTCACGGTGGCCGTCAGTGACCTCGGGGCGGACGGCGTCACCTTCAATGTGGAAGCCGCCGCTCCGATCGATGTGACCGAGGTCGGGCGGCTGCTCCAGACCGCGACGGAGAACGTCCTCAGCGTGATCGCCGACACGCTGGCCGGCGGTCCGGATACAGCCCTCGACCGGGTACCCGTCCTCGATCCGAGTGAGCGGTCCCGGGTGCTGGTCGAGTGGAACGACACCGAGTCCCAGACGGCCGGAGTGTCGGTGCCGGAGCTGTTCGAGCACTGGGTGGCCGCCGACCCGGGTGCGGTGGCGGTGGTGAGTGAGGGTGCTGAGCTGTCGTACGGGGAGTTGGATGCGGCGGCGAATCGGCTGGCGCATTATCTGCGGGGTCGGGGGGTGGGGCCGGAGTCGGTGGTGGGGTTGAGGTTGCCGCGTGGCGCCGGGATGGTGACCGGGATTCTGGGTGTGTGGAAGGCGGGGGCTGCGTATCTGCCGATCGACACCGGGCTGCCGGGTGAGCGGGTTGAGTTCATGCTCGCGGATGCGGGTGTGGGTGTGGTGGTGGGTCCGGAGGAGCTGGACCAGCCCGGTGAGTCTGCTTCTGCGCCCGGGGTCTCTGGGGACTTGGCGTATGTGATCTATACGTCGGGTTCGACGGGGACGCCGAAGGGTGTGGCGGTCTCGCACGGTTCGTTGGCGAATCTGGTGTCGGTGTTCGGGCCGGTGATGGGTGCGGGTCCGGGTGTGGGTGTGTTGCAGTTCGCGTCGTTCAGTTTCGATGCGTCGGTGCTGGATGTGGCGGTGGCGTTGTCGTCGGGTTCCTCGTTGTGGATCGCGAGTGAGGGGCAGCGGGAGGAGCCTCGTCGGCTGGCGGAGCTGGCGGGTGTCCGGGCCGCCAGTGTGGTGCCGTCACTGTTGGGTGTGCTGGAGCCGGAGGATCTGGCTCAGGTGGGGACGCTGCTGGTGGGTGCCGAGGCGATCAGTGAGGCGGTGGCGCGGGACTGGTCGGTGGGCCGTCGGTTGGTGAACACGTATGGGCCGACCGAGGCGACGGTGATGGTGGCAGCCGAGGTGGTGGATGGGGGCCGTCCGGGTCCGGTGCCGTTCGGCCGCCCGATCGCCAACACCCGGTTGTATGTGCTGGACGATGCGCTTGAGCCCGTTCCCACCGGGGTCGCCGGGGAACTCTATGTGGCCGGGGCTGGGCTGGCGCGCGGGTATGTGAATCGTCCGGCGTTGACGGGTGAGCGGTTTGTGGCGTCTCCGTTCGATGCTGGGCGGCGGATGTATCGGACGGGTGACCTGGCGCGGTGGACTGCGGACGGGCAGTTGGTGTTCGCGGGGCGGGCGGACGATCAGGTCAAGGTGCGCGGGTTCCGGGTGGAGCCGGGTGAGATCGAGACCGTGCTCCTGACCCGTCCCGAGGTGACGCAGGCTGCTGTGGTGGCCCGTGAGGACGCCTTGGTGGCGTATGTCGTGCCGTCGGTCCAGGACGTGGAGGGGCTGCGGGAGCTGGTGGCGGCACGGCTGCCGGACTACATGGTGCCGGCGGCGTTCGTGGCCCTGGACGAGCTGCCGCTGACCGCGAACGGGAAGCTGGACCGCCGGGCGCTTCCGGCGCCGGAGCGCACCGGTGGGAGCGGGCGGGGCCCGGTCACCCTGCGGGAAGAGATCCTCTGCGCGGTCTTCGCGGAGGTGCTGGGCCTGGAGTCGGTCGGTGCGGAGGACGACTTCTTCCGGCTCGGTGGGCATTCGCTGCTGGCGGTGTCATTGGTGGAGCGGTTGCGGGGCCGTGGTGTGTCCGTGTCCGTCCGGGCGCTGTTCGAGTCGCCGACTCCGGCGGGGCTGGCGCGGGCGGCTGCGGTCGGGTCGGTGGAGGTACCGGAGAATCTGATTCCGGCGGACGCTGAGCACATCACCCCGGAGATGCTGCCGCTGGTGGAGCTGGAGCAGGCTGAGATCGATCGGGTGGTGGCCTCGGTCGACGGCGGTGCGCCGAACGTCGCCGATATCTACCCGCTTGCGCCCTTGCAGGAGGGCATGCTCTTCCACCACCTCATGGCGAGTGGTGGCGAGGACGTCTACCTCACCGTGCGCGTGGTCGAGTTCGACACCCGTGACCGGCTGGACGCATTCCTGCGGGCCCTCCAGCACGTGGTGGACCGGCACGATGTCTACCGCACCGGCGTGATCTGGGAAGGGCTGCCGGAGCCGGTCCAGGTGGTATGGCGGCACGCGGAACTACCCGTCATCGAGCACACCGTCGATGACACCCACCCGAACCCGACCCAGGCACTGCTCGCCCTCGCCGGTTCTGTGATGGAACTGCGCCGCGCCCCGCTGCTGGACGTGCACGTGACCGAGGCGGCCGACGGCCGATGGCTCGGCGCCGTGCGGATGCATCACATGGTCCAGGACCACACGGGTATGGACATGCTGCTGCGCGAGTTGCGGGCGGTGCTGACCGGACGGGCCGACCGCATGAGGCCCGCGCTGCCGTTCCGCAACTTCGTTGCGCAGACCCGCGCCGTCCCCAGGGCCGAGCACGAGCGGTTCTTCGCCGGGCTGCTGGGCGATGTGACCGAGTCGACCGCGCCGTACGGACTGCTCGATGTTCAGGGCGACGGCAGCGACGTCGTGACGCGGGAGGTACGGCTCCCCGATCAGGTCACGGCGGAGCTGCGACGGGTCACCCGGGAACTGGGGGTCAGCCCGGCGACGGTGTCGCATGTGGTGTGGGCCCGGGTGCTCAGTACCCTGGCCGGCCGGGACGACGTGGTGTTCGGGACCGTGCTCTTCGGGCGGTTGAACGCCGGTGAAGGCGCCGACCGGGTCCTGGGTCCGTTCATCAACACCCTGCCCGTGCGGGTACGGACCGGCGGAGTCGGCGTGCGGGCCGCGGTGGAAGGCATGCGCGCCCAGTTGGCGGCACTGCTGGAACACGAACACGCCCCCCTGGCCCTGGCTCAGCAGGCCAGCGGTATCGCCGGCAACGCACCCCTGTTCACCACGCTGCTGAACTACCGCCACGACGACTACGGCCCCGACTCCGCCGAGACGCACTCCGTCGAAGGCGTGCAGAGTGTCTTCGCCCGTGACAAGACCAACTACCCGCTGGCCGCCGCCGTCAACGACCACGGCCCCGCCGGGATGAGCGTCACCGTCCTCGCCATCGACCCCATCGACCCGGGGACCGTCGCCCACCTGATCTGCACGGCGATGGAGAACGTACTCGGCGCACTCGCCGAAACCCTGCGCGGCGGCCCCGACGTACCGCTGCACACCGTGGACCTGCTCGACCCGGCCGAACGCCGACGCGTACTCGTGGACTGGAACGACACCGCCACGACCGCGCCGGACTCCACCATCGTCGACGCGTTCGAGCGCCAGGTGGCGGCCACTCCGCAGGCCACCGCGCTGATCAGCGATCAGACCGTGCTGACCTATCGGGAACTGGACGCCGAGGCCAACCGCCTCGCGCACTACCTGCGCGGACTCGGCGTAGGCCCCGAGTCGGTGGTCGGGATCTGCCTGCCCCGCGGAACGCGGCTGATCACCGCGATTCTGGGCGTCCTCAAGGCCGGAGCGGCCTACCTGCCGGTCGATGTGCAGTACCCGGCCGAACGGATCGCGTTCCTGCTCGCCGACAGCCGCACCCCCGTCGTGCTCGGCACCGAAGACGTCCTTGACGAGCTGCCCCTGCGCGGCGGCGTGCTGCCGGTCGCCCTCGATGACGCGTACGTCGAGGCACAGCTGGCCGGCTGCCAGGACACCCCGCCCCGGACGTCGATCCAGCCGGCCGCCCTGGCGTACGTCATCTACACGTCGGGGTCGACCGGCACCCCGAAGGGCGTCGCGGTCGATCACCGCGGCGCGGTGAACCTGGCCGGCGCACAGATCGAGCGGTTCGCGGTGGAACCCGACGCGCGCGTCCTCCAGTTCGCCTCGATCGGATTCGACGCCGCCACCTCCGAAGTACTGATGGCCCTGTGCTCCGGTGCCGCACTCGTCGTGGCCCCGGCCGACGAACTGACCCCGGGCGGCGGCCTGGCCGAACTCCTCACCCGTCACTCGATCACGCACGTGACGCTCCCCCCGGCCGTACTCGCCGTCCTGGAGACCGATGACCTGGCCTCCGTACGGACCCTGGTGTCGGCAGGCGAGGCACTGGACACGGCCCTCCTACGGCGCTGGGCACCTGACCGCCGCCTGATCAACGCGTACGGCCCGACCGAGGCCACCGTCTGCGCGTCGATGTCCCAGCCGCTCACACCCGACGCCGAGCCGACGATCGGCACACCCATCGACAACGCCCGCCTCTACATCCTGGACGACACCCTCGAGCCCGTACCGTCAGGCGTGACGGGTGAGCTGTATGTGACGGGTACCGGCGTGGCACGCGGCTATGTGGGGCGTCCAGGGCTGACGGGCGAACGGTTCGTGGCGAGCCCCTTCGGTACCGCCGCCACCAGCGCCGGCGAGCGGATGTACCGGACCGGAGACCTGGCACGGTGGACGGCGGACGGACAACTGCTGTTCGTCGGGCGCGCGGACGAGCAGGTGAAGATCAGGGGCTTCCGCATCGAGCCCGGCGAGATCGAGGCCGCTCTGACCGCGCACCCCGAAGTGGCACAGGCCGCCGTGGTCGCACGGGAGGACACACCCGGAGACCGCCGACTGGTGGCCTACCTCGTCCCCTCCGACACACAGACCGACACCGAGACCCCGATCGACCTCGACGGCCTCCGGGAATCCCTGGCACAGCGGCTGCCGGAACACATGGTTCCCGCCGCCATGACACAACTGCCGTCGCTGCCGGTGACGGTGAACGGCAAGCTGGACCGCAAGGCGCTCCCGGCCCCCGAGTACGCGGGAACCTCAGGCGCCGGCCGGGGGCCGTCCACGGCACAGGAAGAGATTCTGTGCGGCCTGTTCGCCCAGGTTCTCGGAGTGGGCTCGGTCGGCGTCGACGACAGCTTCTTCGACCTGGGCGGCCACTCGCTGCTGGCCGTCCGGCTGGTGTCCGGGATCCGTGCCGCGCTCGGCGTGGAGATCGAGGTCCGGACCCTGTTCGAAGTCCCCACCGTGGCCTCCCTGGCCGCCCGGCTGGCCCGAGAGGGAGGCGGCGGCCGGGCCCGCGCCGCGCTGACGGCCGTCGAACGCCCGGAGCGGCTGCCGCTGTCGTTCGCGCAGCGGCGACTGTGGTTCCTGGCCCAACTGGACGGAGCCAGCTACAACATCCCCGCCGTCCTCGGACTGACCGGAGACCTGGACGTCCCCGCACTCGCCGAGGCACTGCGCGATGTGATCGCACGACATGAATCGCTGCGGACGGTCTTCGGCGTGCGGGACGGCGAGCCCTACCAGCGGATCATCGACCCGCAGAACGTCGACTGGGCGCTCCACGTCTCCCAGGTGGCACCCGGCGAACTCGCCCACGCCACCACGGCCGCCTCACGGTACGCGTTCGACCTCTCCACCGAACTGCCGATCCGCGCATGGCTCTTCGAGACGGACACGGAGACACGTGTCCTGGTCGTGGTGATGCACCACATCGCCGGAGACGGATGGTCACTGGGCCCGCTCGGCCGTGATCTCTCCGAGGCGTACGCGGCCCGGTCGCGCGGTGAGGCGCCGGAGTACACGCCGCTGCCGGTGCAGTACGCCGACTACGCCCTCTGGCAGCGGGAACTGCTCGGCGAGGAGTCCACCCCCGGGAGCCTGCTCTCCGCACAGGTGGAGTACTGGCGCCGCACCCTCGCCGACGCCCCGGAGGAACTCGTCCTGCCGGTGGACCACGCGCGCCCCGCGGTGCCGAGCCACCAGGGCCATGTCGTGCCGCTCCACGTACCCGCCGGAGTGCATGAACGGCTCGTGGAGCTGGCCCGCGCCGAAGGCGTGACCGCGTTCATGGTGCTACAGGCCGCACTCGCGGTGACCCTGTCCCGGCTCGGGGCCGGAACCGACATCCCCGTCGGATCGGCTGTGGCGGGCCGCACGGACGAGGCGCTGGACGATCTGGTCGGCTTCTTCGTCAACACCCTGGTGATCCGGACGGACCTGTCCGGGGATCCGGAGTTCCGTGAGGTACTGGGCCGGGTACGGGAGGCGAGCCTCAGCGCGCTGGCCCACCAGGACGTGCCCTTCGAACGCCTGGTGGAGGAACTGGCCCCGGAGCGGTCGCTGGGCCGGCACCCGCTGTTCCAGGTGACCCTCACCGTCCAGAACACCGATCGCGCGGTACTGGACCTGCCCCAGGTCACCACCGACGGCTCCCCACTCGACAGCCCCACCCATAGGGCGGCGCGATTCGACCTCGATGTCTCGCTCACCGAGACCTACGACGCCGAGGGCCGTCCCACCGGGCTGCGAGGCGCGCTGATCGCGTCGGCGGACCTGTTCGAAATGACCACCGCCGAGCGTCTGACGCAGTGGTTCGGCCGGGTGCTGGAAACGGCGACCACGACACCTGACATTCGCCTGCGCGCCGTGGATGTGCTGGACGCGGACGAACGTGGACTGGTTCTTGAGCGGTGGAACGACACGGCAGCGCTGGCGCCGGCGGCTTCGGTGGTGGAGCTGTTCGAGGGGTGGGTTACCTCGGCTCCGGGTGCGGTGGCGGTCGTCAGTGAAGGCACCGAGTTGTCGTACGGCGATCTGGACGCGGCGGCGAATCGGCTGGCGCACTATCTGCGGGGGCAGGGTGTTGGGCCGGAGTCGGTGGTGGGCCTGAGGTTGCCGCGTGGCGCCGGGATGGTGACCGGGATTCTGGGTGTGTGGAAGGCGGGGGCTGCGTATCTGCCGATCGACACCGGGCTGCCGGGTGACCGTATCGATTTCATGCTTGCGGATGCGGGTGTGGGTGTGGTGGTGGGCCCGGAGGAGCTGGACCAGCCCGGTGAGCCGTCTTCCGCGCCGGGTGTCGCCGGTGATCTGGCGTACGTCATCTACACCTCGGGTTCGACGGGGGTGCCGAAGGGTGTGGCGGTCTCGCACGGTTCGCTGGCGAATCTGGTGTCGGTGTTCGGGCCGGTGATGGGTGCGGGTCCGGACGTGGGTGTGTTGCAGTTCGCGTCGTTTAGTTTCGACGCGTCGGTGCTGGATGTGGCGGTGGCGTTGTCGTCGGGCTCTGCGCTGTGGATCGCGAGTGAAGAGCAGCGGGAGGAGCCTCGTCGGCTGGCTGAGCTGACAGGTGTCCGGGCTGCCAGTGTGGTGCCGTCGCTGCTCGGGGTTCTGGAGCCGGAGGATCTGGCTCAGGTGGAGACGCTGCTGGTGGGTGCCGAGGCGATCAGTGAGGCGGTGGCGCGGGACTGGTCGGTGGGCCGTCGGTTGGTGAACACGTACGGGCCGACCGAGGCGACGGTGATGGTGGCGGCTGAGGTGGTGGATGGGGGCCGTTCGGGTCCGGTGCCGTTCGGCCGGCCGATCGCCAACACTCGGCTGTATGTGCTGAATGACGGTCTTGCGCCGGTCCCGGTGGGTGTTCCGGGTGAGCTGTATGTGTCGGGTGCGGGGCTGGCCCGTGGGTACGTCAGTCGTCCGGGGTTGACGGGTGAGCGGTTCGTTGCGTCTCCGTTCGATGCCGGGCGGCGGATGTATCGGACGGGTGACCTGGCGCGGTGGACGGCTGATGGGCAGTTGGTGTTCGCGGGGCGGGCGGATCAGCAGGTCAAGGTGCGTGGGTTCCGGGTGGAGCCGGGTGAGATCGAGAGCGTCCTGCTGAGCCACGCGCAGGTGGATCAGGTCGCGGTGGTGGCGCGCGAGGACGCGTTGGTGGCGTATGTCGTGCCGTCGGTCCAGGACGTGGAGGGGCTGCGGGAGTTGGTGGCGGCACGGCTGCCCGAGTACATGGTGCCGGCCGCCTTCGTCACCTTGGATGAGCTGCCGCTGACGGTGAACGGGAAGCTGGACCGCAAGGCGCTGCCCGCGCCCGAGTACGCCAGTGGTACGGGCCGGGGGCCGGCGACGGTGCAGGAGGAGATCCTGTGCGCGGTGTTCGCTGATGTCCTGGGATTGGACACCGTCGGCGTGGAGGACAACTTCTTCCAACTCGGTGGGCATTCCCTGTTGGCGGTGTCGTTGGTGGAGCGGTTGCGGGGCCGTGGTGTGTCGGTGTCGGTGCGGGCGCTGTTCGAGGCGCCGACTCCGGCGGGGCTGGTGCGGGCGGCTGCGGCGGTCGGGTCGGTTGAGGTGCCGGAAAACCTGATCCCGGCCGGGGCCGAGCGGATCACGCCGGAGATGCTGCCGCTGGTGGAGCTGGAGCAGGCCGAAATCGACCGAGTGGTGGCCTCGGTCGAGGGCGGTGCGGCGAACGTCGCGGACGTGTACCCGCTCGCGCCCTTGCAGGAGGGCATGCTCTTCCACCACCTCATGGCCGGGGATGGAGCAGCGGACGTCTATGTCACCGCGCGGGTCATGGAGTTCGACTCACGTGCCCGGTTGGACGAGTTCGCGGGGGCGCTTCAGCAGGTGGTGGATCGCCATGACATCTACCGGACGGCCGTGGTGTGGGAAGGACTGCGGGAGCCGGTTCAGGTGGTGTGGCGACGGGCCGTGCTGCCGGTTGTCGAGCACGCACTCAGTCTCGATACGGCCGACCCCGCCCGCCTGGTGGATTCCGTCGGATCGGTGATGGATCTGGGGCGTGCGCCGTTGATGGATGTGCATGTGGCGGAGGTGGTGGGGGGTCGGTGGTTGGCTGCTGTGCGGATGCATCACATGTTGCAGGATCACTTGGGCATGGATGTGTTGTTGCGTGAGTTGCGGGTGGTGCTTTCGGGTCGGGTGGAGGAGTTGGCTCCGGCGTTGCCGTTCCGGAACTTCGTGGCGCAGACGCGGCGGGTCTCGCGTGCGGAGCATGAGCGGTTCTTCGCGGGGTTGCTGGGTGATGTGACCGAGCCGACCGCGCCCCTCGGAGTGCTGGACGTGCGCGGTGACGGGACGGATGTCGTCACCGAACTGGTTTCTCTCCCCAGCGACCTGGCGCTGCGCCTGCGGGAGTCGGCGCGGGCTCTGGAGGTCAGTCCGGCGACGGTGTTGCATGTGGTGTGGTCGCGGGTGCTGGCGGTGTTGTCCGGGCGTGAGGATGTGGTGTTCGGGACGGTGTTGTTCGGGCGAATGAATGCCGGTGCGGGTGCTGACCGGGTGCTGGGTCCGTTCATCAACACGCTGCCGGTGCGGGCACAGGCCGGTCAGGTGGGTGTGCGGACCGCGGTGGAGGGGATGCGGGACCAGTTGGCGGCGCTGCTGGAGCATGAGCACGCGCCCCTGGCGGTCGCGCAGCAGGCCAGCGGGGTCGCGGGCAACATCCCGCTCTTCACCGCCCTCTTCAACTATCGGCACGCAGATCAGGGCCCGAGCACGGAGAGCGAACAGCAGTCGATCGACGGCATCCGCAGGGTTCTTGTCCGGGAACGGACGAACTATCCGCTGACGGTGGCGGTGAACGACCTGGGGCCGGACACCCTCAGCTTCACCGTGGAGGCAGTGGCGCCGATTGACGCGGTGGTGGTCGGACGGCTGCTGGCGACGACGACGCGGAATCTGTTGGAGGCACTGGACGCCGCCGATGCTGAAGTGACCCTCGGTGGTGTGCCGGTCCTGGACTCGGGTGAGCGGGACAGGTTGTTGGTGGAGTGGAATGACACTGCGGCCGACGGGGTGTCGGAGGCGTCGGTGGTGGAGTTGTTCGAGGGGTGGGTTGCTGAGGCTCCGGGTGCGGTGGCGGTGGTGAGTGAGGGCGCTGAGCTGTCGTACGGGGAGTTGGACGCGGCGGCTAATCGCTTGGCGAACTATCTGCGGGGCCAGGGTGTGGGGCCGGAGTCGGTGGTGGGCTTGAGGCTTCCGCGTGGTCCGCAGATGGTGACGGGGATCTTGGGTGTGTGGAAGGCGGGGGCGGCGTATCTGCCGATCGACTCGGAACTGCCGTACGAGCGTGTCGAGTTCATGTTGGTGGATGCGGGTGTGGGTGTGGTGGTGGGTCCGGAGGAGTTGGACCAGCCCGGTGAGTCCTCTTCCGCGCCGAGTGTCGCCGGTGATCTGGCGTATGTGATCTATACGTCGGGTTCGACGGGGGTGCCGAAGGGTGTGGCGGTGTCGCATGGCTCGCTGGCGAATCTGGTGTCGGTGTTCGGGCCGGTGATGGGTGCGGGTCCGGGTGTGGGTGTGTTGCAGTTCGCGTCGTTCAGCTTCGACGCGTCCGTGCTGGATGTGGCGGTGGCGCTGTCGTCGGGTTCTGCGCTGTGGATCGCGAGTGAGGGGCAGCGGGAGGAGCCCCGACGGCTGCGGGAACTGTCGGGGGTCGGGGCGGCGAGCGTGGTGCCGTCACTGCTGGGAGTGCTGGAGCCGGAGGATCTGGCCCAGGTGGAGACGCTGCTGGTCGGTGCCGAGGCGATCAGCGAGGCCACGGTCAGGGAGTGGTCGGTGGGTCGGCGGCTGGTGAACACCTACGGGCCGACCGAGGCCACGGTGATGGTCGCGGCCGAGACGGTGGTTGGTGACCGTCCGGGGCCGGTACCGTTCGGCCGGCCGATCGCCAACAGCCAGCTGTATGTACTGGACGACGGTCTTGAGCCGGTGCCGGTGGGTGTGACGGGTGAGCTGTATGTGGCCGGTGTGGTGCTTGCCCGCGGCTATGTGAGTCGCCCCGGGTTGACGGGTGAGCGGTTCGTGGCGTCTCCCTTCGGCGCCGGGCGGCGGATGTACCGCACGGGTGACCTGGCGCGGTGGACTGCGGACGGACAGTTGGTCTTCGGCGGCCGTGCCGACGATCAGGTGAAGGTACGCGGATTCCGCATCGAGCCGGGTGAGATCGAGACCGTGCTGCTGACCCATGCCGAGGTGACGCAGGCTGCTGTGGTGGCCCGTGAGGACGCCTTGGTGGCGTATGTCGTGCCGTCGGTCCAGGACGTGGAGGGGCTGCGGGAGCTGGCGGCTTCGCGGCTTCCGGAGTACATGGTGCCGACGGCGTTCGTGCCGCTTGATGAGCTGCCGTTGACCGTGAACGGGAAGCTGGACCGGCGGGCGCTCCCGGAGCCGGAGTACAGCACGGGTGGGGGCCGGGCCCCGGCGACGGTGCAGGAGGAGATCCTGTGTGTGCTGTTCGCCGAGGTGCTGGGCGTCGAATCCGTGGGAGTGGACGACGGCTTCTTCCAACTCGGCGGGCATTCCCTGCTGGCGGTCCGCCTGATTTCACGGGTCCGTGCCGTGCTGGGTGTGGAGGTCGAGGTCCGGGCGCTGTTCGAGGCGCCGACGGTGGCGGGACTGGCGGCCCGGATGGCCGAGGGCGGCGGCCGGGCTCGTACGCCGTTGCGGGCGGTTGCGGAGCGTCCGGAGCGGATGCCGTTGTCCTTCGCGCAGCGGCGGTTGTGGTTCCTGGGCCGGCTCGAAGGGCCCAGCCCTACGTACAACCTCGCTGTGCCGATCCGGGTCGACGGTGTCGACGCTGCCGTACTCAACGAGGCACTGCGAGACGTGCTCGGGCGGCATGAGTCACTGCGGACGGTGTTCCCGGCCGTGGACGGCGAGCCCTATCAGCAGGTCCTTGACCCTGGACACCTCGACTGGGAACTCCAGGTCACCCAGGTGGAGCCCGGTGAACTCGCCGCTGCGGTGCTGACAGCGTCGCGGTACGCGTTCGACCTGTCCAGCGAGGTGCCGATCCGGGTGTGCCTGTTCCAGGCGACTTCGGGCGAACAGGCGCTGGTGCTGGTGGTCCACCACATTGCGGGGGACGGC
This sequence comes from Streptomyces sp. NPDC091377, assembly GCF_044757045.1. Lineage (NCBI taxonomy): Bacteria > Bacillati > Actinomycetota > Actinomycetes > Kitasatosporales > Streptomycetaceae > Streptomyces > Streptomyces sp. NPDC091377. The sequence goes on from NZ_JBIVUE010000003.1 coordinate 654,230, forward strand.
TGGTCCATGGCCCCGCTGGGACGTGATCTGTCTACGGCGTACGCGGCGCGGCTGCGCGGCGAGGCCCCCGAGTGGCGTCCGTTGCCGGTGCAGTACGCGGACTATGCGCTGTGGCAGCGGGAGCTGTTGGGCGAGCAGTCCGACCCGGAGAGCCTGCTGTCGGCGCAGGTGGAGTACTGGCGGCACACTCTGGCCGGAGTACCCGAGGAACTCGTCCTGCCGACGGACCGTGCGCGTCCCGCGGTCGTGAGCCATCGCGGCCATGTCGTGCCGCTGCGGGTCTCCGCCGAGGTGCACCAGCGGCTGGTGGATCTCGCACGGGCCGAGGGCGTGACGGCGTTCATGGTCCTGCAGGCCGCGTTGGCGGTGACGTTGTCCCGGCTCGGGGCCGGAACCGACATCCCCATCGGGTCGGCGATCGCGGGCCGGACGGATCAGGCGCTGGACGATCTGGTCGGGTTCTTCGTCAATACGCTGGTGATCCGGACGGACCTGTCGGGCGACCCGGAGTTCCGTGAGGTGCTGGGCCGGGTGCGGGAGGCCGGCCTGGGCGCGCTGGCCCACCAGGACGTGCCCTTCGAGCGCCTGGTGGAAGAACTGGCTCCGGAGCGGTCACTCGCACGTCATCCGCTGTTCCAGGTCATGCTGGCGGTCCAGAACGTCGACCGCGCGGTATTGGAACTGCCTGACGTCGACACCGGAAGTCTGCCGCTGGACAGTTCCTCGTCGTTGGTGAGGTTCGACCTCGATGTGTCGTTGGCGGAGGCATTTGACACCGAGGGCCGTCCGGCCGGGCTGCGGGGAGTGCTCGTCGCCTCCACAGACCTGTTTGAGAGGGCTACCGCTGAACGTATGACGGGCTGGTTCGTCCGGGTCCTGGAGACGGTGACCGAAACTCCGGAGACCCCTCTCCACGCCGTGGATGTGGTGGACCGCGCTGAACGCGACCGGATGCTCGGTGAGTGGAATGACACGGCGGCGGCGGTGCCGGCGGCTTCGGTGGTGGAGCTGTTCGAGCGGCGGGCTGCTCAGGTTCCGGGTGCGGTGGCGGTGGTGAGTGGGGATGGTGAGTTGTCGTACGGGGAGTTGGATGCGGCGGCGAATCGGCTGGCGCATTATCTGCGGGGTCGGGGGGTGGGGCCGGAGTCGGTGGTGGGTCTGAGGTTGCCGCGTGGTCCGCAGATGGTGACGGGGATTTTGGGTGTGTGGAAGGCGGGGGCTGCGTATCTGCCGATCGACACCGGGCTGCCGGGTGACCGCATCGACTTCATGCTTGCGGATGCGGGTGTGGGTGTGGTGGTGGGTCCGGAGGAGCTGGACCAGCCGGGTGAGTCTGCTTCTGCGCCGGGTGTTGCGGGTGATTTGGCGTACGTCATCTACACGTCGGGTTCGACGGGGGTGCCGAAGGGTGTGGCGGTCTCGCATGCGGGGCTGGTGAATCTGGTGGTGGCTCAGGGTGAGCGGTTTGCGGTGAGCCCGGATGCTCGGGTGTTGCAGTTCGCGTCGGTGGGGTTCGATGCGGCGGTGTCGGAGGTGTGGGTGACGTTGTGTGCGGGTGGGGTGCTGGTGATGGGTGCGCAGGAAGAGGTCGTTCCTGGGGCGGGGCTGGCGGAACTGGTCGCGCGTCATGGGGTGTCGCATGTGACGTTGCCGCCTGCGGTGCTGGGGGCGTTGGAGGACGGGGACCTCGGGTCGGTGACGACGCTGGTGTCGGCCGGTGAGGCACTGGACGCGAGGCTGGTGGAGCGGTGGGGTGCGGGGCGTCGTCTGGTGAATGCGTATGGTCCGACGGAGGTGACGGTGTGTGCGTCGATGTCGGAGCCGCTGGCTCCGGGTGATGAGCCGTCGATCGGTCGGCCGAACATCAACACGCGGGTGTATGTGCTGGATGAGGCGCTTGAGCCGGTGCCGGTGGGTGTGACGGGTGAGTTGTATGTGGCTGGGGCTGGGCTGGCGCGCGGGTATGTGAATCGTCCGGGGTTGACGGGTGAGCGGTTTGTGGCGTCTCCGTTCGATGCGGGGCGGCGGATGTATCGGACGGGTGACCTGGCGCGGTGGACTGTGGACGGGCGGTTGGTGTTCGGTGGTCGTGCCGATGATCAGGTGAAGGTGCGTGGGTTCCGGGTCGAACCCGGTGAGGTCGAGACCGTGCTGCTGACTCACGAGGAGGTGACTCAGGCTGCTGTCGTCGTCCGTGGTGAGGTGCTGGTGGCGTATGTCGTGTCGTCGGTCCAGGACGTGGACGGGTTGCGTGGGCTGGTGGCGTCGCGGTTGCCGGAGTACATGGTGCCGGCGGCGTTCGTGGCCCTGGATGAGCTGCCGCTGACGGTGAACGGAAAGCTCGATCGCAAGGCGCTGCCCGCGCCCGAGTACGCGAGTGGTACGGGCCGGGGTCCGGTGACAGTGCAGGAGGAGATCCTGTGCGCGGTGTTCGCCGAGGTGCTGGGCTTGGATGCGGTCGGGGTCGAGGACAACTTCTTCCGGCTCGGTGGGCATTCGCTGTTGGCGGTGTCGTTGGTGGAGCGGTTGCGGGGCCGGGGTGTGTCCGTGTCGGTGCGGGCGCTGTTCGAGGCGCCGACTCCGGCGGGGCTCGCGCGGGCGGCCGGGGCCGGGTCGGTGGAGGTACCGGAGAACCTGATCCCGGCGGACGCCGAGCACCTCACCCCCGAGATGCTGCCGCTGGTGGAGCTGGAGCAGGTCGAGATCGACCAGGTGGTGGCCTCGGTCGCCGGCGGTGCGGCGAATGTGGCGGATGTGTATCCGCTGGCTCCGTTGCAGGAGGGCCTGCTCTTCCACCATCTGATGGCGGGTGCCGGTGCGGACGTCTATGTCACCGTCCGAGTGGTCGAGTTTGCGTCACGGGCGCGGTTGGACGAGTTCGTGGGGGCGCTTCAGCAGGTGGTGGATCGGCACGACATCTACCGGACCGGAGTGCTGTGGGAGGGGCTGCGGGAGCCCGTACAGGTGGTGTTGCGGAGGGCAGCGCTGTCTGTCCAGGAGCACCAGGTCGACGCGGATCACCCCGACCCCTCGGATGCTCTGCTGGCCCTGGTGGGCACGGTGATGGATCTGGGGCGTGCGCCGTTGATGGATGTGCATGTGGCGGAGGTGGTGGGAGGTCGGTGGTTGGCTGCTGTGCGGATGCATCACATGTTGCAGGATCACTTGGGCATGGATGTGTTGTTGCGTGAGTTGCGGGTGGTGCTTTCGGGTCGGGTGGAGGAGTTGGCTCCGGCGTTGCCGTTCCGGAACTTCGTGGCGCAGACGCGGCGGGTGTCGCGTGCGGAGCATGAGCGGTTCTTCGCGGGGTTGCTGGGTGATGTGACCGAGCCGACCGCGCCCTTCGGCGTGCTGGACGTGCGCGGCGACGGAAGTGGCATGACGACGGAGCTGGTCGAGCTGCCGCGCGACACCGTGGCCGAACTGCGGGGATCGGCAAGGGCTTTGGGCGTCAGCGCGGCGACGGTGTTGCATGTGGTGTGGTCGCGGGTGCTGGCGGTGTTGTCCGGGCGTGAGGATGTGGTGTTCGGGACGGTGTTGTTCGGGCGGATGAATGCCGGTGCGGGTGCTGACCGGGTGCTGGGTCCGTTCATCAACACGCTGCCGGTGCGGGCACAGGCCGGTCAGGTGGGTGTGCGGGCCGCGGTGGAGCAGATGCGGGACCAGTTGGCGGCGCTGCTGGAGCATGAGCACGCACCCCTGGCGGTCGCGCAGCAGGCCAGCGGGGTCGCGGGTAACACTCCGCTCTTCACCGCCCTCTTCAACTACCGGCACGCAGACCAGAACACGGACGACGTTGAACAGCAGCCGATGCCTGGTATCCGGCAGGTCTCCCGCCGAGACGGGACCAACTATCCGTTGACCGTGGCGGTGAACGACCTGGGGCCGGACACCCTCAGCTTCACCGTGGAGGCCGTGGCCCCGATTGACGCGGTGGTGGTCGGACGGCTGCTGGCGACGACGACGCGGAATCTGTTGAAGGCGCTGGACGCCGCCGATGCAGATGTGCCCCTCGGCGGTGTGCCGGTCCTGGACTCGGGTGAGCGGGACAGGCTGTTGGTGGAGTGGAATGACACGTCCACCGATGGTCCTGGCAGCACTGTTGTCGAGTTGTTCGAGGGGTGGGTGGCTGAGGCTCCGGGTGCGGTGGCGGTGGTGAGTGAGGGTGCTGAGCTGTCGTACGGGGAGTTGGATGCGGCGGCGAATCGGCTGGCGCACTATCTGCGGGGTCGGGGGGTGGGGCCGGAGTCGGTGGTGGGCCTGAGGTTGCCGCGTGGCGCTGGGATGGTGACCGGGATTCTGGGTGTGTGGAAGGCGGGGGCGGCGTATCTGCCGATCGACACCGCGTTGCCGGGTGACCGTATCGATTTCATGCTCGCGGATGCGGGTGTGGGTGTGGTGGTGGGTCCGGAGGAGTTGGACCAGCCCGGTGAGTCTGCTTGTGCGCCTGGGGTCTCTGGGGACTTGGCGTATGTGATCTATACGTCGGGTTCGACGGGGACGCCGAAGGGTGTGGCGGTCTCGCACGGGTCGCTGGCGAATCTGGTGTCGGTGTTCGGCCCCATGATGGGTGCGGGTCCGGACGTGGGCGTGTTGCAGTTCGCGTCGTTCAGCTTCGACGCGTCGGTGCTGGATGTGGCGGTGGCGCTGTCGTCGGGCTCTTCGCTGTGGATCGCGAGTGAGGGGCAGCGGGAGGAGCCTCGTCGGCTGGCTGAGCTGACAGGCGTGCGGGCCGCCAGTGTGGTGCCGTCACTGTTGGGGGTGCTGGAGCCGGGCGATCTGGCTCAGGTGGGGACGCTGCTGGTGGGTGCCGAGGCGATCAGTGAGGCGGTGGCGCGGGACTGGTCGGTGGGCCGTCGGTTGGTGAACACGTATGGGCCGACCGAGGCGACGGTGATGGTGGCGGCTGAGGTGGTGGATGGGGGCCGTTCGGGTCCGGTGCCGTTCGGCCGCCCGATCGCCAACACCCGGTTGTATGTGCTGGACGACGCGCTTGCGCCCGTTCCCACCGGTATCGCCGGGGAACTGTACATCGCTGGTGCTGGACTGGCCCGTGGATACGCCAATCGCCCCGCACTGACCAGTGAGCGGTTTGTGGCGTCTCCGTTCGATGCCGGGCAGCGGATGTACCGGACCGGTGACCTGGCGCGGTGGAGTGCGGACGGGCAGTTGGTGTTCGCCGGGCGGGCGGACGATCAGGTGAAGGTACGTGGGTTCCGGGTGGAGCCGGGTGAGATCGAGAGCGTGCTTCTGGCCCACCCCGAGGTGACGCAGGTCGCTGTGGTCGCCCGCGAGGGTGCTCTGGTGGCGTATGTCGTGCCGTCGGCGCAAGATGTGGGCGGGCTGCGGGAGCTGGTGGCGGCACGGCTGCCGGAGTACATGGTGCCCGCCGCGTTCGTGACGCTGGACGAGCTGCCGCTGACCGCCAACGGAAAGCTGGACCGCAAGGCGCTGCCCGCGCCGGAGTACACCAGTGGCGCGGGCCGAGGGCCGGCCACGGTGCAGGAGGAGATCCTCTGTGTGCTGTTCGCGGAGGTGCTGGACGTCGTAGCCGTCGGGGTGCACGACAACTTCTTCCAACTCGGCGGACACTCACTGCTGGCGGTTCGTCTGACCTCACGGATCCGCGCTGTGCTGGGTGTGGAGGTCGAGGTCCGGGCCCTGTTCGAGGCGCCCACGGTGGCAGGGTTGGCGGTGCGGCTGGCTCAAGGCACCGAGCAGGCTCGTACCTCCCTGCGCGCGGTGGCCGAGCGGCCCGCGAGGGTGCCCCTGTCGTTCGCGCAGCGGCGCCTGTGGTTCCTGGGTCAGCTCGAAGGACCCAGCCCCACGTACAACCTCCCCGTACCGATCCGGATCAGCGGTGTCGACGCCGGCGTACTCAATGAGGCACTACGAGACGTTCTCGTGCGGCATGAGTCACTGCGGACGGTGTTCCCGGCCGTGGACGGCGAGCCCTATCAGCACATTCTCGACCCCGCGCACCTCGACTGGGAACTCCAGGTCGTGGATGTCGAGCCCGAGAACCTGGCTGAAGCGGTCGAAGAGGCATCGCGCTACGCCTTCGACCTCTCGACGGAACTTCCGATCCGGGCGTGGCTGTTCCCGGAAGGGCGCGACGAGTACCTGCTGCTGGTCCTGATGCATCACATCGCGAGCGACGGCTGGTCGATGGCTCCGTTGAGCCGCGATCTGTCCACGGCATACGCGGCACGGCTGCGCGGCGAGGCCCCCGAGTGGCGTCCATTGCCGGTGCAGTACGCGGACTACGCGCTGTGGCAGCGGGAGCTGTTGGGCGAGGAGTCCGACCCGGAGAGCCTGTTGTCGGCGCATGTGGAGTACTGGCGGCACACCCTGGCCGGAGTGCCGGAGGAACTGGCGTTGCCGACGGACCGGCCGCGTCCGACGGTCAGTAGCCATCGTGGCCATGCCGTGCCGCTGCGGTTGTCGGCGGCTGCGCACGAAGGGCTCGTGGGCCTGGCCCGGTCGGAAGGCGTGACGGCGTTCATGGTGTTGCAAGCCGCGCTCGCGGTCACGCTGTCGCGGATCGGGGCCGGCCAGGACATTCCGATCGGGTCGGCGATCGCGGGCCGCACGGATGAGGCGCTGGACGATCTGGTCGGCTTCTTCGTCAATACGTTGGTGATCCGGACCGATCTGTCCGGGGACCCGGAGTTCCGTGAGGTGCTCGGCCGGGTACGGGAGGCCAGCCTCGGGGCGTTCGCCCACCAGGACGTTCCGTTCGAACGCCTGGTGGAGGAACTGGCTCCGGAACGGTCACTCGCCCGGCACCCCCTGTTCCAGATCATGCTGACCGTGCAGAACACCGACAGGGTGTCGCTGGACCTGACTGATACCTCGGCCAGGGCTGGTGGGGCGCTGACAGATGGAACGGCGATGGTGTCGGCGCGGTTCGACCTCAGTGTCTCCGTGTCGGAGGAGTTCGACGGGGAGGGGCGTCCGGCGGGGTTGCGGGGTGCGGTGACGGTGGCGGCGGATCTGTTCGAGGCGTCGAGTGCGGGGCGGATCTCGGAGTGGTTCGTGCGGGTGGTGGAGACGCTCACGGCGGCGCCCGACACGAGGCTGAGTGCGGTGGATGTCCTCGCGTCCGATGAGCGGGAGCTGGTACTCGACCGGTGGAACGCGACGGCGACGGCCGGGGTGGGGGCCGGTGTCCTTGAGCGGTTCCTGGATCGTGTCGCGGTGGCTGCGGACGAGGTGGCGGTGGTCGCGGAGGGCGTGGAGCTGACGTACGGGCAACTCGGTGTGGAGGTGGACCGGATCGCGGGGCGTTTGCGGGAGTTGGGTGTGGGGCGTGAGTCGGTGGTGGGTCTGTGTCTGCCCCGGGGTGTGGGGATGATTGCGGGGGTGCTGGGTGTGTGGCGGGCGGGTGGGGCGTATCTGCCGCTCGACCCGGGGATGCCGGCGGAGCGGACGGCGTTCATGCTCGCGGACAGTGGTGCGGCGGTGGTGGTGCTGGACGGTGGGGTGGAGCTGCCCGGGGGCGGGGTCGGTGTACCGGTGGTCCGGTTGGACGAGCTGCCGGAGCGGGTGTCTGTCCCGCTGCCTGGGGTGGTGGATCCGTCGGGGCTGGCGTACGTCATCTACACATCGGGTTCGTCGGGTGTGCCGAAGGGGGTCGGTGTCACACAAGGGGCGCTGGCGAACTACGTCACGTCTGTGTCGGAGCGGTTGGGCTGGTCGGAGCCTGGTGCGCGGTATGCGTTGTTGCAGGCGCAGGTGACGGACCTGGGGAACACGGTGGTGTTCGCGAGCCTCACCACCGGCGGCCAGCTCCACGTGCTCGACGCCGAAGCGGTCACAGACCCCGAGGCCGTGGCGGGGTATCTCGACCGGGAGTCGGTGGACGCGTTCAAGGTCGTCCCGTCCCATCTGGCCGCGCTGACCGGCGCGGTGGGTATCGATCGCCTGCTTCCGGCCCGGTCGTTGGTGCTGGGTGGTGAGGCGGCCTCGGCGGGCTGGGTGCGGGAGTTGGTGTCGACGGCTCAGACGGCTGGGCGTCGGGTGTTCAATCACTACGGTCCGACGGAGACCACCGTCGGTGTGTCGACCGCCGAACTCACACCGGAGGCGGTGTCGGGCGGTGCGGTGCCGATCGGTACGCCGATCGCCAACACCCGTTTCTACGTCCTGGACGACCGGCTGAGCCCGGTACCGGTCGGCGTGACCGGCGAGCTGTATGTGGCGGGCGCCGCACTGGCCCGCGGCTATATCGACCGCCCGGCGTTGACGGGTGAGCGCTTCGTCGCGTCCCCGTTCGACACGGGTGAGCGGATGTACCGTACCGGGGACCTGGTGAGGTGGACGTCTGCCGGGGAGCTGGTGTTCCTGGGCCGTGCGGACGACCAGGTCAAGATCCGGGGCTTCCGGATCGAGCCCGGTGAGATCGAGACCGCCCTGCTCACCCACCCGGAGATCACCCGGACTGCGGTGGTCGCCCGCGAGGACACTCCCGGCGACAAGCGACTCGTCGCCTACGTCGTCGCCGACACCGACACGGACACGGTCGCCGTACGTGACTTCGTGGCCGCGCGGCTGCCCGAGCACATGGCCCCGGCCGCCGTCGTAGCACTCCCCGAACTCCCGCTGACCGCCAACGGCAAACTCGACCGCAACGCACTCCCGGCACCCGAGTACCGGAGCAGCGCGGGCGGCGCGCGCAGCGGCGGCGTGCGGGAGGAACTCCTCAGCTCGGCCTTCGCCCATGTCCTGGGGCTGGACTCGGTCGGAGCCGACGACGGCTTCTTCGAACTGGGCGGACATTCACTGCTCGCGGTGAGGCTGGTGTCCCGGATCCGTGCCGTGCTGGGCGTCGAAGTCTCACTGCGGACCTTGTTCGAGGCGCCGACCGTGGCCGCTCTCGCCTCCCGCTTGGCGGAACAGGGCGACGCCCCGGCCCGTACGGCGTTGCGGGCGGCGGCCGAACGTCCCGAGCGGGTGCCGCTGTCGTTCGCGCAGCGACGCCTGTGGTTCCTCGCCCAGCTCGAAGGACCGAGCCCCACGTACAACCTGCCCACGGTGATCCGGTTGAGCGAGGACGTGGACGCCGCGGCCCTCGGCGCCGCACTCCATGATGTGATCGCCCGCCACGAGTCCCTGCGGACGGTGTTCCCGGCGACGGACGGTGAGCCGTACCAGCACCTCCTTGCCCCCCGAGACCTCGACTGGGAGCTTGAGATCACCGAAGTGGCGTCCGGTGACGTGGCCGACGCCGTGGCCCGGGCGTCCGCTTACGCCTTCGACCTGTCAGCGGAACTCCCCATCCGGGCCTGGCTGTTCGACACGGCGCCGGACGACCGAGTGCTGGTGGTGGTCGTACACCACATCGCCACCGACGGCTGGTCACGCGGTCCGCTGAGCCGCGATCTGGCGACCGCCTACGAGGCTCGACGGCAGGACCGTGCTCCGGAGTGGGAGCCCCTGCCGGTCCAGTACGCCGACTACACGCTGTGGCAGCGCGAGATCCTGGGCCGGGAAACGGACCCGGACAGCCTGCTCTCCGTCCAGGTCGCGTACTGGCGGCGGACGCTGGCCGACGTGCCCGAGGAACTGGCCCTGCCGACGGACCGGCCGCGCCCGGCGGTCAGCAGTCATCGCGGACACCGGGTGCCGGTGATGACCTCGGCCGAGGTGCATCAGCGGCTGACAGAGGTGGCCCGCTCCGAAGGCGTCACGGTGTTCATGGTCGTACAGGCCACGCTGGCGATGCTGCTGTCGCGGCTCGGAGCCGGCACGGACATTCCGATCGGGTCGGCGGTGGCGGGCCGTACGGATGAGGCGCTGGACGATCTGGTCGGGTTCTTCGTCAACACGCTGGTGATCCGGACGGACCTGTCGGGCGATCCGGAGTTCCGTGAGGTGCTGCGCCGGGTACGCGAGGCGAGCCTCGGGGCGCTGGCCCACCAGGACGTGCCCTTCGAACGCCTCGTGGAAGAGCTGGCTCCGGCGCGGTCCATGGCACGGCACCCGCTGTTCCAGGTCATGCTGACGCTGCAGAACACCGAACAGGATCCTGAGCAGAACGCTGGGCAGGGCGACGAACTGCCGTCCCCCCAGCCGCAGCCGTCCCCCCAGCCGCAGCCGCAGCCGTCCCCCCAGCCCCAGCCGCAGCCGCAGCCGGTGTCGGTGTCGGCGTCGGTGTCGGTGTCGACGTCGGAGTCCACCGCCGCCACAGCCACCGCGGCGAGGTTCGATCTGGACCTCGCACTGTCCGAGGTCTTCGACGACCAGGGCCGTCCGGCAGGGGTACGGGGCTTCGTCACCGGATCGACGGACCTGTTCGCGCCGTCGACCGTCACCAGGATGGCCGGCCTGTTCCTGCGGATGCTGCACAGGGTGACCGCGGCCCCGGACGTCCGGCTGCACGCGGTCGAGGTCCTCGACGCACGGGAGCGTCAGCAGATCCTCGCCGACTGGAACGACACCGCGGTACCCATGCCGCAGGCGACGCTGCCCGAACTCTTCGCGGCCCAGGTGCGCCGGACGCCCGAGGCGGTCGCGGTGGTGTTCGAGGACACCGAGCTGACCTACGCGGAGCTGGACGCCCGTGCCGAGCGCGTCGCCCGTCATCTGCGGGACCAGGGCGCGGGCCCGGAGACGGTGGTCGCGGTCGTCCTGGAGCGCGGTGTCGAGCTGATGGTCGCACTGTGGGGGGTGCTGAAATCCGGGGCTGCCTATCTGCCCGTCGACCCGTCGTACCCGGCCGAACGAGTGGCCCTGCTCCTGGAGGACGCGGCGCCCGCCGTCGTACTCGATGACCCGGGGACCGTCGCCCGACTGTCGGCGGCCGGCGCCCCCCGCGACCCGGATCCGGCGCCCGCCGCCCTCGACGGACGACACCCGGCGTACCTGCTGTACACCTCGGGGTCGACGGGCCGGCCCAAGGGCGCGCTGATCTCGCACCACAGCATCGTCAACCGGCTGGTGTGGATGCGTGACCACTACCGCATCGCGGCCGGCGACCGGGTGATGCAGAAGACACCCATCGTGTTCGACGTGTCGGTGTGGGAGCTGTTCTGCCCGCTGATCTCCGGCGCGACCCTGGTCCTGGCCCGTCCCGGCGGACACCGCGATCCGGGCTACGTGGCGGACCTCATCAGCGCGCAGCGGATCACCGTGCTGCACTTCGTGCCGTCGATGCTGGACGCGTTCCTGCTGCACTCCGGCGCGCGGCGACTGCCCAGCCTGCGGCACGTGGTGTGCAGCGGCGAAGCGCTGTCACCGGAGACACAGGCGCGGTTCCACACGGCGTTCACCGATGTGGCCCTGCACAATCTCTACGGTCCCACCGAGGCCGCGGTGGACGTCACCGCCTGGGCCTGCGACCGGGCACAGGACGACGGTGGCCCGGTGCCCATCGGCGCTCCCGTCGCCCGGACCCAGGTGTACGTCCTGGACGACCACCTTGTCCCGGTGGCACCCGGCGTGACCGGCGAACTCTATCTGGCCGGAGTTCAGTTGGCGCGAGGGTACGCGAACCGTCCCGCGCTGACCGGAGAGCGGTTCGTCGCCGGCCCGTACGGCAGCCCGGGGGAGCGGATGTACCGCACCGGAGACCTGGTGAAATGGACGTCCGACGGGCAGTTGGTGTTCATCGGACGCGCCGACGACCAGGTCAAGGTGCGCGGATTCCGCGTCGAGCCCGGCGAGATCCAGGCCGTACTTCTCACCCACCCGGCCGTCACCCAGGCCGCCGTGGTCGCCCGTGACGACGCCCTGGTCGCCTACGTCGTCCCCGCCGACGCTCCGACAGCGCCGGACGTGGACGTAGCCGAACTGCGGGACCTGGTCGCCACCCGGCTGCCGGACTACATGGTGCCCGCCGCGTTCGTCCCGCTGCCGGAACTGCCGCTGACCGTCAACGGCAAACTCGACCGCACGGCACTGCCCGCCCCCCAGTACACCGCCGGCGCGGGCCGGGCACCGGCCACCGTCCAGGAAGAGCTGCTCTGCACCGCCTTCGCCCAGGTGCTCGGCGTGGACTCGGTCGGCGTCGACGACGACTTCTTCCAACTCGGCGGCCACTCCTTGCTCGCCGTACGTCTGCTGTCCCGGATCCGCGCCGTCCTCGGCGTGGAAGTGCCGCTGCGCACGCTGTTCGAGGCACCGACCGTGGCCGCCCTGGCCGCCCGCCTCACCGACCCGCATACCCATCGCGCCCGCACCTCCCTGCGGGCGGCGACCCGACGTCCCGAGCGGGTACCGCTGTCGTTCGCGCAACGACGCCTGTGGTTCCTGGACCAACTCGAAGGAGCCGGACCCACGTACAACATCCCGGTACCCGTCCGGCTCAGCGGCGACGTGGACGTCCCCGCACTCCAAGCGGCCCTGCGCGATGTCATCGCCCGCCACGAGTCGCTGCGCACCGTGTTCCCTGCCGTCGACAGCGAGCCGTACCAGCACATCCTCGACCCCCACGACCTGGACTGGGAACTGCACGTGTCCCGGACCGAGCCCGAGGCACTCGCCGACGAGATCGCGCGCGCCGCCGGGCACACCTTCGACCTGTCGGCCGAACTGCCCATCCGCGCCTGGCTGTTCCAGTCCGAACCCGACGCGCACACCCTCGTGGTGGTGGTGCATCACATCGCCACCGACGGCTGGTCGATGAGGCCGATGGGACGGGACCTGTCCACGGCCTACGAGGCCCGGCTGCGGGGTGCGGCGCCCGACTGGGAGCCGCTGCCGGTGCAGTACGCCGACTACACCCTCTGGCAGCGCGAACTGCTGGGCGACGAGTCCGACCCCGACAGCCTGCTCTCCGCACAGGTCGACTACTGGCGCCGCACCCTGGCCGGAGCCCCGGAGGAACTCGCGCTGCCGGTCGACCGCCCCCGCCCGGCGGTGGCGAGCCGACGCGCGCACCGGGTGCCCCTGGAAGTACCGGACACCGTCCACGGACGGCTTGTCGACCTCGCCCGCGCCGAAGGCGTCACCACCTTCATGGTCCTCCAGGCCGCGCTCGCCGTGACCCTGTCCCGGCTGGGCGCCGGCCACGACATCCCCATCGGATCACCGATCGCGGGCCGGACCGACGAAGCCCTGGACGACCTGGTCGGCTTCTTCCTCAACACCCTCGTGATCCGCACCGACCTGTCCGGGGACCCCGACTTCCGGCACCTGCTCGGCCGGGTACGGGAGACGAGCCTCGGCGCACTCGCCCACCAGGACGTCCCCTTCGAGCGACTGGTGGAGGAACTGGCCCCCTCCAGGGCATTGGGACGGCACCCGCTGTTCCAGGTGATGCTGACCCTCCAGAACAACGAACGCGCGGCCCTCACCCTGACCGGCGCCCGCGGCGGCGGCGAAGGCGCCGCACCCGACGCCTCCGCGATGGCACCCGGCCGCTACGACTTCTTCGTCTCGGTCGGAGAGACCTTCGACGACCTGGGCCGCCCCGCCGGACTGCGCGGCACCGTGACCGTCACGGCCGACCTCTTCGACGCGCCGGCCGCGGACCGCATGGCCGGACGCTTCCTCCGCGTCCTCGACACCGTGACCGCGGCCCCCGACCTGCGGCTGCACGAGGTCGACGTCCTCGGCGAGCAGGAACGCGAACTGCTCCTCACGGACAGCGGCACGGCCACGGCCCCCCGTCGGCCAAGCGTTGTCGAACAGTTCCAGGAGCGGGCCGCGGCCGACCCCGACGCCATCGCCCTGGTGGTGGACGGGACCCGCGTGTCGTACGGCCACCTCGACACGGCGGCGAACGAACTCGCCCACCGCCTGCGCGGCCTCGGAATCGGCCCGGAGAGTGTGGTGGGCCTGTGGCTGCCGCGCGGCCTCCAGACGATCACCGCGATCCTCGCGACCTGGAAGGCCGGCGCCGCCTACCTGCCGATCGACCCCCGCCTCCCGGCCGAACGGATCACCTTCATGCTGGCCGACAGCGGTACCCGGCTGGCACTCACCGCACACGGCGGCACGGAGACAGGTGAACGCGCCGACACGCTCTCCCGAGCACTGTCCGGCGTACCGGTGCTCGCCCTGGACAGCCCAACCCCCCCGACCGGAACCGGGCAACCCTCGTCCGCACCACCACGGGTGACGACCCTCCCCACCCAGCTCGCCTACGTGATCTACACCTCGGGATCGACCGGCACACCCAAGGGCGTGGCCGTCACCCAGGGCGGACTGACCGACTACGCGACGGCCGCGTCGACCCGACTCGGCTGGTCCGGAGCGGGAGCACGCTACGCCCTGCTCCAGCCACAGATCACCGACCTCGGGAACACCGTCTTGTTCATCAGCCTCATGAGCGGTGGCGAATTGCACGTACTGGAAGAAGCCGTGGTCATGGACGCCGAAGCCGTCGCCCGATACCTCCACGAACAACGCATCGACCACATCAAGGCGGTGCCCTCACACCTGACCGCCCTCTCCGCCGCGACCGGCGTACGAAGGATCCTGCCGGGCCGCTCCCTGGTCCTCGGCGGCGAAGCCGCCCCGGCCGCCTGGGTGAGCGAACTCCTACGGGAAGCCGGAGACCGCGCGGTCCACAACCACTACGGGCCGACCGAGACCACCATCGGCATCACCACCACCCCACTCACCACGGAAACGACCGACGCGGGCGTGGTACCGATCGGCACACCCCTCGACGGCACCCGCGCATACGTACTGGACGACACACTCGCACCGGCACCGATCGGCGTCGTCGGCGAACTGTACGCGGCCGGCAGCCAGGTGGCCCGCGGCTATGTGGGCAGCCCCGCCGCCACCGGGCAACGGTTCCTGGCCTGCCCGTACGGAAGCCCGGGCGAGCGGATGTACCGCACCGGTGACCTGGTGAAGCGGACGTCCGACGGGCGCCTGGTCTTCGTCGGACGCGCCGACACCCAGGTGAAGGTACGCGGATTCCGCATCGAACCCGCCGAGGTCGAGGCCGCGCTGCTCAGCCACCCCGGAGTCGCCGCCGCCGCGGTGATCGCCCGGTCCGACACCCCGGGAGACACCCGCCTGGTCGCCTACGTCGTCCCCGCCACGGCGAGCGAAGGCGACGACGCCCCCGACCGTGACCACGCCGCCGCCCTCCGGCAGCACCTCACCCGCCTGCTGCCGGACCACATGATCCCCGCAGCCGTCGTCCCGCTGCCCGAACTACCGCTGACGGCCAGCGGAAAACTCGACCGCGCGGCGCTCCCCGCCCCCGGGCAGTCGGCGGCCGGAACGGCCCGACGCGAGCCCGCCAACGAGAAGGAAGCGGTCCTCTGCGAAGTGTTCGCGGAGGTCCTCGAACGGGACGCGGTCCAGGTGGACGACAACTTCTTCGACCTGGGCGGGCACTCACTGCTCGCCATCAGACTGCTGTCCCGCATCCGCGCCAGGCTCGGCGTGGAAGTCAAGATCCGAACCCTCTTCGAGGCGCCGACCCCGGCGGCGCTGGCGACGAAGTTGGGCACTCAGAAGTCGGCTCGGCCGGCGTTGCGTCCCATGCGTAAGGAGAACGAGCGATGATTCCGTTGTCGTACGCACAGAGGCGGCTGTGGTTCCTGAGCCAGCTTGAGGGCCCGACCCCCACCTACAACCTGCCGCTGGTCGTCACCCTCACCGGGGACCTGGACATCGACGCGCTGGGCGCCGCGCTGCGAGACGTGATCGTCCGCCATGAATCCCTGCGCACCCTCTTCAAGGTCGCCGACGACGAGCCCTACCAGCACATCCTGGATCCGCAAGACCTCGACTGGGGACTCCAGGTACGCCGCGTCGCCGCCGCCGAACTGGCCGGAGCGGCGGAAGAAGTGGCCTGGACCGGCTTCGACCTGTCGACCGAGATCCCGATCCGGGCCTGGCTCTTCCTGACCGAGCCCGAGGACGAGACCGGCGGTGGCCTCCTGGTCCTCTCGGTCCATCACATCGCCGGTGACGGCTGGTCGATGGCACCGCTCGCCCGCGATGTGTCGACGGCCTACGCGGCCCGGCTGCGCGGTGAGGCCCCCGGCTGGGAGCCGCTGCCGGTGCAGTACGCCGACTACACCCTGTGGCAGCGGCAACTGCTCGGGGACTCCGAGAACTCGGAGAGCCTCCTGTCCGGGCAGGTGGAGTACTGGCGGCGAACGCTGGCGGGCGCGCCGGAGGAACTGCCCCTGCCCGTGGACCGGCCCCGCCCCGCGGCCCCCGGCCACCGTGGCCACCGAGTACCCCTGCATGTCCCCGCCGACGTGCACCAACGCCTGACGGACCTGGCCCGCGAAGAGGGCGCCACCCTCTTCATGGTGGTGCAGGCCGCACTGGCGGTACTGCTGTCGCGGCTCGGCGCAGGCACCGATATCCCCATCGGATCAGCGGTCGCGGGACGCACGGACGACGCTCTCAACGACCTGGTCGGCTTCTTCGTCAACACCCTGGTGATCCGCACCGACCTGTCCGGGGACCCCGAGTTCCGGCAGGTACTCGGCCGGGTGCGGGACGCGAGCCTGGACGCGATGGACTACCAGGACGTCCCATTCGAACGACTGGTCGAAGAACTCGCCCCCTCCCGCTCCCTGAGCCGCAACCCGCTGTTCCAGGTGATGCTCACCGTCCAGAACACCCGCCGTACGGCCCTGGACCTGGCCGACGTGCGTGCCGCGCGGGGCGGGCAGAACCTGGGCGAGCCGGTGATCGTCCCGGCCAAGTTCGACCTTGAGATGGTCGTCGGCGAACAGTTCGACGCCGAGGGCCGACCGGCCGGACTACGGGGTTCGCTGACCGCGTCCGCGGATCTGTTCGACGCCGCATCGGTGAAGGCGATCGCGGAACGTTGGGCGCGCGTACTGACAACCGTGACGGCAAGCCCGGAGGTACGCCTGAGGGCCGTTGAAGTCCTTGGGGCGGACGAGCGCGCCCGCGTGTTGGCGGAGTGGAATGACACGTCCACCGAGGGGCTTGGCAGCACTGTTGTCGAGCTGTTCGAGCGGTGGGTGGCTGAGGCTCCGGGTGCGGTGGCGGTGGTGAGTGAGGGTGCTGAGCTGTCGTACGGCGATCTGGACGCGGCGGCGAATCGGCTGGCGCATTATCTGCGGGGTCGGGGGGTGGGGCCGGAGTCTGTTGTCGGCTTGAGGTTGCCGCGTGGCGCCGGGATGATCACCGGAATTCTGGGTGTGTGGAAGGCGGGGGCGGCGTATCTGCCGATCGACACCGCGTTGCCGGATGACCGTATCGATTTCATGCTCGCGGATGCGGGTGTGGGTGTGGTGGTGGGTCCGGAGGAGCTGGACCAGCCCGGTGAGTCTGCTTCCGCGCCTGGGGTCTCTGGGGACTTGGCGTATGTGATTTATACGTCGGGTTCGACGGGGACGCCGAAGGGTGTGGCGGTCTCGCATGCTTCGTTGGCGAATCTGGTGTCGGTGTTCGGGCCGGTGATGGGTGCGGGTCCGGGTGTGGGTGTGTTGCAGTTCGCGTCGTTCAGTTTCGACGCGTCGGTGCTGGACGTCGCTGTGGCGTTGTCGTCGGGTTCTGCGCTGTGGATCGCGAGTGAGGGGCAGCGGGAGGAGCCTCGTCGGCTGGCGGAGCTGGCGGGTGTCCGTGCTGCCAGTGTGGTGCCGTCGCTCCTCGGGGTTCTGGAGCCTGGGGATCTGGGGCATGTGGGTCCGATGGTGGTGGGTTCTGAGGCGGTCAGTGAGGTGGTGGCGCGGGATTGGTCTGTGGGTCGGCGGTTGGTGCATGCGTATGGGCCGACGGAGAGCACGGTGATCTCGGCGATCGGGGAGGTGGATGGTGGTCGTCCGGGTCCGGTGCCGTTCGGTCGGCCGATCGCCAACACTCGGGTGTATGTGCTGGATGAGGCGCTTGAGCCGGTGCCGGTGGGTGTGACGGGTGAGTTGTACGTCGCCGGTGTCGGGCTGGCGCGCGGGTATGTGAATCGTCCGGCGTTGACGGGTGAGCGGTTCGTCGCGTCTCCGTTCGATGCGGGGCAGCGGATGTACCGGACCGGTGACCTGGCGCGGTGGACGGCTGATGGGCAGTTGGTGTTCGCGGGGCGGGCGGATCAGCAGGTCAAGGTGCGCGGGTTCCGTGTCGAACCCGGTGAGATCGAGACGGTGCTGTTGACGCATGCGGATGTCGCCCAGGTGGCTGTGGTGGCTCGTGAGGACGCGTTGGTGGCGTATGTCGTGCCGTCGGTCCAGGACGTGGAGGGGCTGCGGGAGCTGGTGGCGTCGCGGCTGCCGGAGTACATGGTGCCGGCTGCCTTCGTGACGCTGGACGAGCTGCCGCTGACGGCCAACGGGAAGTTGGACCGCCGGGCCCTGCCCGCGCCCGAGTACGCGACCGGGGTGGGCCGTGGCCCGGCCACGGTACGTGAAGAGATCGTGTGCGCGGTCTTTGCCGAAGTGCTGGGCCTGGACGCGGTCGGGGTCGACGACAACTTCTTCCAGCTCGGCGGACACTCCCTCCGGGCGGTGTCGTTGGTGGAGCGCTTGCGGGGCCGTGGTGTGTCCGTGTCGGTGCGGGCGTTGTTCGAGGCGCCGACTCCGGCGGGGCTGGCGCGGGCGGCTGCGGTCGGGTCGGTGGAGGTGCCGGAGAATCTGATTCCGGCGGACGCTGAGCACATCACCCCGGAGATGCTGCCGCTGGTGGAGCTGGAGCAGGCCGAGATCGATCGGGTGGTGGCCTCGGTCGAGGGCGGTGCGGCGAACGTCGCCGACGTGTACCCGCTGGCCCCCTTGCAGGAAGGCTTGTTCTTCCATCATCTGATGGCCGGAGGCGGGGCCGACGCCTATGTGACGGTACGGCTGGTGGAGTTCGAGTCGCGGGCTCGGCTGGATGAGTTCGCGGACGCGTTGCAGCAGGTGGCGAACCGGCATGACATCTACCGGACCGGTGTGGTGTGGGAGGGCCTGCGGGAGCCGGTCCAGGTGGTGTGGCGGCACGCGGAGCTGCCGATGGTCGAGCATGCCCTCGCTGTGGAGTCCGACGAGCCGGTGCGGTGGGCGGACGCCCTGGTGGCCGCCGGTGGGTCGGTGATGGATCTGAGGCGTGCGCCGTTGATGGATCTGCATGTGGCGGAGGTGGTGGAGGGGCGTTGGCTGGGGTTGGTGCGGATGCATCACCTGGTGCAGGACCACTTGGGTATGGATGTGGTGTTGCAGGAGTTGCGGGCGGTTTTGACGGGGCGGGTGGAGCGGTTGGCTCCGGCGTTGCCGTTCCGGAATTTCGTGGCGCAGACGCGGTCGGTGCCGAGGGCGGAGCATGAGCGGTTCTTCGCGGGGTTGCTGGGTGATGTGAGTGAGCCGACGGCGCCTTATGGGCTGTTGGATGTGCGGGGTGATGGCAGTGGTGTGGTGTCGGGTGTGATGTCGGTGGGTGATGAGGTGGTCGCGGGGTTGCGGGAGGTGTCGCGGCGGTTGGGGGTGAGTGCTGCCACGGTGTTGCATGTGGTGTGGGCGCGGGTGTTGGCGTCGTTGGCGGGTCGGGATGATGTGGTGTTCGGGACGGTGTTGTTCGGTCGGATGAATGCGGGTGAGGGTGCTGACCGGGTGCTGGGTCCGTTCATCAACACCTTGCCGGTTCGTGTGCGGACGGGTCCGGTCGGGGTGCGGGTGGCGGTGGAGGGGATGCGGGACCAGTTGGCGGCGCTGCTGGAGCACGAGCACGCACCCCTGGCCGTCGCACAGCAGGTCAGCGGGGTCGCGGCCGATATGCCGCTGTTCACCTCCTTGTTCAACTACCGACATGTCACCGACAGCGGTGGGAGGGCCTCGGACGGTGGCGAGTCCGGCGAGGAGCAGCCGGTCGAGGGGATTCGTACGGTCTTCGCCGAGGAGCGGACGAACTATCCGCTGGTGGTGTCGGTCAACGACCGTGGGGCCGGTGGTCTGAGCCTGGGCGTGCAGAGCGTGGACGTACTCGACCCGCAGGCCGTGGGCAGGTTGCTGTGCACCGCGGTCGAGAACACGGTCACCGCACTCACCGTCGCCCTGGACGGAGGCCCGGACACCGACCTGCGCTCGATCGACGTCCTGGGCGGTGAGGAGCGTGCCCGACTCCTGCACGCGTGGAACGACCACGTCCCGGTGGCAGGCGCCGACGCGACCCTCGTGGACCTTGTCGAACGACAGGTGGCGGCGGTCCCGGACGCGATCGCAGTGGTGGCCGGTGGCGTGGAGCTGACCTACGCGGAGCTCGACGCGCGCGCGAACCGCCTCGCACACCATCTGCGCGAACTCGGCGCCGGTACGGAGTCGACGGTCGCGGTGATGCTGGACCGCGGCGCGGAGACTGTCGTAGCGCTGCTGGCCGTTCTCAAGACCGGAGCGGCCTATCTGCCCATCGACCCACGCCACCCGGCCGAGCGGGTGAGCTATGTCCTCGCCGACGCCGGCGCGGTGGCCGTCATCACCTCCACGGCGTGGCTCCCGCAGATCGCGGAGTATGTGCCGCCGGCCGTCCACCTGACCGTCCTGGACGACCCCGCCACCGAGACCCGGATCGCCCAACGGGACGAGACCCCGGTGGCCCGCTCGGTCACCCCCGACAACCGCGCCTACGTGATCTACACGTCCGGCTCGACGGGGCGCCCCAAGGGCGTCGCGGTCAGCCACCGCAATGTCGTCGGCATGTTCGCCTCCACCCGTGGTCTCTTCGGACTCGGGCCGTCGGACGTATGGAGCTGCTTCCACTCGTTCGCGTTCGACTTCTCCGTCTGGGAGCTGTGGGGAGCCCTCGTCCACGGAGCCCGTGTGGTCGTGGTGCCGTTCGACGTGTCGCGTTCGCCGCAGCAGTTCGCCCGGCTGCTGGTCGAGGAGCGGGTCACCGTCCTCAGCCAGACACCGTCGGCCCTGTACCAACTCCTCGCGGTGGACGAGTTCGGACCGCGGGACCTGCGGCTCATGGTGTTCGGCGGGGAGGCGCTGGACCACGCCAGGCTGCGCAGCTGGTGGCCGCGCGAGAACGGCGGCCCCCGCGTACACCTGGTGAACATGTACGGGATCACCGAGACCACCGTGCATGCCACGCACTGGCGGCTCGACGCCGGCGACGAGGCGGCGGCCGGCAGCCTCGTCGGACGCGGGCTGCCCGGTCTGGCGACGTACGTCCTCGACGATGCGCTCGACCCCGCGCCGGTGGGCGTGATCGGCGAGCTGTATGTGGCCGGTGACCAGGTCGCCCGCGGATATGTGGGCCGTCCCGAGCTGACGGCCGAGCGCTTCATCGCCTGCCCCTTCGGGGACTCCGGTGAGCGGATGTACCGGTCCGGGGACCTGGCGAAGTGGACGCCCGACGGACAGTTGCTGTTCGTGGGGCGCGCCGACGACCAGGTGAAGATCCGAGGCTTCCGAATCGAGCCCGGTGAGATCGAAGCCGCCCTCCTCGCCCATCCGGACGTGGCCAGGACAGCCGTGGTGGCCCGCGAGGACACCCCCGGTGACAAGCGGCTCGTGGCCTACGTCGTGCCCGCCGACGGAGCCACCCGCACCGTCGACCGTGACGGCCTGCGGGCCTTTGTGGCCGGGCGGGTCCCGGGGTACATGGTCCCGGCGGCCGTGGTGGCGCTGGATGAGCTGCCGCTGACCGCCAACGGGAAGCTGGACCGCAGGGCCCTGCCCGCGCCCGAGTACACCACCGGCGGGGGCCGCGGCCCCGCCACCCTCCAGGAAGAGATGCTCTGCGCGATCTTCGCGGACGTACTGGGCGTCGAGTCCGTGGGAGTGGACGACAGCTTCTTCCAGCTCGGCGGGCATTCCCTGCTGGCGGTCCGGCTGATCTCACGGGTCCGTGTGGTGCTGGGTGTGGAGGTCGAGGTCCGGGCGTTGTTCGAGGCGCCGACAGTGGCGGGACTGGCGGCCCGGCTGACCGGGAGCGCCGGGGAGGTCCGGACGCCGCTGCGGGCCGTGGCCGAGCGGCCGGAGCGGGTACCCCTGTCGTTCGCTCAGCGGCGGCTCTGGTTCCTCACACAGTTGGAGGGGTCGGGTCCCGCGTACAACATCGCGGTTCCGGTGCGGTTGAGCGGGGCGGACGCGGGGGCACTGGGAGCGGCGTTGCTCGATGTGATCGGGCGGCACGAGTCGTTGCGGACGGTGTTCGCGGCGGTGGAGGGCGAGCCGTATCAGCGGGTGCTGGATGTGGAGGAGCTGGACTGGGCGCTGGAGGTGTCCCAGGTCGCCCGCGAGAGTATGGCCGATGCGGTGGGGCATGCCTCGCGGTATGCCTTCGATCTCTCGTCCGAACTGCCTTTCCGTGCATGGCTGTTCGAGTCCGGTTCTGATGAGCAGGTGCTTGTGGTGGTGATGCACCACATCGCCGGGGACGGCTGGTCGATGGGGCCTCTGGGGCGTGACCTTTCCGCCGCGTATGCGGCACGGCTGCGGGGCGCGGCGCCGGTGTTCGAGCCGTTGCCGGTGCAGTACGCCGACTACGCCGTCTGGCAGCGGGAGCTGCTGGGGGAGGAGTCCGACCCGGAGAGCCTGCTGTCCACGCAGGTGGAGTACTGGCGGGACGCTCTCGCCGGGGCGCCGGAGGAACTCGCGCTGCCCGTGGTCCGACCGCGTCCGGCTGTCGCGAGCCACATGGGGTACCGGGTGCCCCTCCGGGTGCCGGCCGAGGTGCACCAGCGTGTCGCGGAGCTGGCACGGGCCGAGGGCGCGACGCCCTTCATGGTCCTCCAGGCCGCCCTGGCGACCACCCTGTCCAGGCTGGGCGCGGGCACCGACGTGCCGATCGGTTGCGGCGTCGCCGGTCGTACGGATGAGGCGCTGGACGATCTGGTCGGGTTCTTCGTCAATACGCTGGTGATCCGGACGGACCTGTCCGGGGATCCGGAGTTCCGTGAGGTATTGGGCCGGGTGCGGGAGGCGAGCCTCGGCGCGTTCACCCATCAGGACGTGCCCTTCGAACGCCTGGTGGAGGAACTTGCCCCCGAGCGGTCGATGTCCCGCCACCCGCTGTTCCAGGTGGTCCTCACCTTGCAGAACGTCGAGCGGGCGGAACTGGACCTGCCCGGAGTACGGACCGGTTCGATCCCGGCGACCGACTCCGCCGTGGTCACCACGGTCAAGGGTGACGTGGACGTGATGGTGGGCGAGCTGTTCGACAGGGACGGCCGTCCGGCCGGTCTGCGGGGAGTGCTCACGGTGTCGGCGGACCTCTTCGACGAGCCGACTGCCGCCAGGTTCGCCGACTGGTTCACGCGGGTGCTGGACACGACGACCGCGACCCCGGAGACACGGCTGACGTCGATCGGCATGCTCGACGCCGCTGAACGCGACCGGATGCTCGGCGAGTGGAATGACACGGCGGCGGTGGTGCCGGCGGCTTCGGTGGTGGAGCTGTTCGAGGGGTGGGTGGCTGAGGCTCCGGGTGCGGTGGCGGTGGTGAGTGGGGACGGTGAGCTGTCGTACGGGGAGTTGGATGCGGCGGCGAATCGGCTGGCGCATTATCTGCGGGGGCAGGGTGTTGGGCCGGAGTCGGTGGTCGGTTTGAGGTTGCCGCGTGGCGCCGGGATGGTGACCGGGATTTTGGGTGTGTGGAAGGCGGGGGCTGCGTATCTGCCGATCGACACCGGGCTGCCGGGTGAGCGGGTTGATTTCATGCTCGCGGATGCGGGTGTGGGTGTGGTGGTGGGTCCGGAGGAGCTGGATCAGCCGGGTGAGTCTGCTTCTGCGCCGGGTGTCGTGGGTGATCTGGCGTATGTGGTTTATACGTCGGGTTCGACGGGGGTGCCGAAGGGTGTGGCGGTCTCGCATGCGGGGCTGGTGAATCTGGTGGTGGTTCAGGGTGAGCGGTTTGCGGTGAGCCCGGATGCTCGGGTGTTGCAGTTCGCGTCGGTGGGGTTCGATGCGGCGGTTTCTGAGGTGTGGGTGACGTTGTGTGCGGGTGGGGTGTTGGTGGTGGGTTCGGTGGAGGAGCTGGATTCGGGTGGTGGTGTGGCGGGTGTGGTGGCGCGTCATGGGGTGTCGCATGTGACGTTGCCGCCTGCGGTGCTGGGGGCGTTGGAGGACGGGGATCTCGGGTCGGTGACGACGTTGGTGTCGGCGGGTGAGGCATTGGATGCGGGGTTGGTGGAGCGGTGGGGTGCGGGGCGTCGTCTGGTGAATGCGTATGGTCCGACGGAGGTGACGGTGTGTGCGTCGATGTCGGATCCGCTGGCTCCGGGTGATGAGCCGTCGATCGGTCGGCCGAACCTCAACACGCGGGTGTATGTGCTGGATGAGGCGCTTGAGCCGGTGCCGGTGGGTGTGACGGGTGAGCTGTATGTCGCGGGCGCGGGGCTGGCCCGTGGCTATGTGAATCGTCCGGGGCTGACCGGTGAGCGGTTTGTGGCGTCTCCGTTCGATGCGGGGCGGCGGATGTACCGGACCGGTGACCTGGCGCGGTGGACTGCGGACGGGCGGTTGGTCTTCGGTGGTCGTGCCGATGATCAGGTGAAGGTGCGTGGGTTCCGGGTCGAGCCCGGTGAGGTGGAAGCTGTACTGCTGGCGGATGCGGAGGTGACTCAGGCTGCTGTCGTCGTCCGTGGTGAGGTGCTGGTGGCGTATGTCGTGCCGTCGGTCCAGGACGTGGACGGGTTGCGTGGGCTGGTGGCGTCGCGGTTGCCGGAGTACATGGTGCCGGCGGCATTCGTGCCGCTTGATGAGCTGCCACTGACGGTGAACGGAAAGCTCGACCGCAAGGCGCTGCCCGCACCGGAGTACCGGGTAGGCGAGGGACGGCGCCCGGTCACCGTCCAGGAGGAGATCCTGTGCGCGGTCTTCGCCGAGGTGCTGGGCGTGGATACGGTCGGGGTCGACGACAGTTTCTTCCAGCTCGGCGGGCATTCCCTGCTGGCGGTCCGCCTGACATCGCGGATCCGCGTGGTGCTGGGTGTGGAGGTCGAGGTCCGGGCACTGTTCGAGGCGCCGACGGTGGCGGGACTGGCGGCCCGCATGGCCGAGGGCGGCGGCCGGGCTCGTACGCCGTTGCGGGCGGTCGCGGAGCGTCCGGAGCGGATGCCGTTGTCCTTCGCGCAGCGACGGCTGTGGTTCCTGAGCCAGTTGGAGGGGCCCAGCCCCACGTACAACCTCGCTGTACCGATCAGGGTCACTGGTGTCGATGCCGCTGTGCTCAACTCGGCTTTGCTGGATGTGATCGGGCGGCATGAGTCGTTGCGGACGGTGTTCGCGGCGGTGGAGGGCGAGCCGTATCAGCGGGTGCTGGATGTGGAGGAGCTGGACTGGGCGCTGGAGGTGTCCCAGGTCGCCCGCGAGAGTATGGCCGATGCGGTGGGGCATGCCTCGCGGTATGCCTTCGATCTCTCGTCCGAACTGCCTTTCCGTGCATGGCTGTTCGAGTCCGGTTCTGATGAGCAGGTGCTTGTGGTGGTGATGCACCACATCGCCGGGGACGGCTGGTCGATGGGGCCTCTGGGGCGTGACCTTTCCACGGCGTATGCGGCACGGCTGCGGGGCGCGGCGCCGGTGTTCGAGCCGTTGCCGGTGCAGTACGCCGACTACGCCGTCTGGCAGCGGGAGCTGCTGGGGGAGGAGTCCGACCCGGAGAGCCTGCTGTCCACGCAGGTGGAGTACTGGCGGGATGCTCTCGCCGGGGCGCCGGAGGAACTCGCGCTGCCCGTGGACCACGCACGTCCGGCAGTAGCCGGTCATCTGGGACACCGAGTAGCGATGACGGTCCCCGCCGAACTGCATCAAGGGCTCGTGGATCTGGCGCGGACCGAAGGCGTCACGGTGTTCATGGTGCTGCAAGCCGCGCTCGCGGTCACGTTGACCCGCATCGGCGCCGGAACCGACATTCCGATCGGCTCAGCCACCGCCGGCCGTACGGATGAGGCGCTGGACGACCTGGTGGGGTTCTTCGTCAACACCCTGGTCATCCGGAACGATCTCTCCGGCGATCCGGAGTTCCGTGAGGTGCTGGGCCGGGTCCGAGAGGCGAGCCTTGAGGCGTTCGCCCACCAGGATGTGCCGTTCGAGCGGCTGGTGGAGGAACTGGCCCCGGAACGGTCCCTTGCACGCCACCCGCTGTTCCAGGTCATGTTCACCCTTCAGAACGTTGAGCAAGGTGAGCTGGGGGGCCTGGCCGGCATGCGTGCGGCCCCTGGCGGACAGGGCCTCAGCGAACCCGTGTTGGTTCCGGCCAAGTTCGACCTTGAGCTGGTTGTCGGCGAGCAGTTCGACGAGGATCGCCGCCCCGCAGGGCTGCGGGGTGCGTTGATCGGGTCGGCGGATCTGTTCGACGTGGGTTCGGCCGAGGTGATGGTTCAGCGGTGGCTGCGGGTTCTGGAAGCGGTGACCTCGGTACCTGACATCCGCCTGCGCGCCGTGGATGTGCTGGACGCCGGCGAGCGTGAAGCGGTGCTGGAGCGGTGGAACGACACGGCTGCCGAGGGTGCCGAGGGCACTGTTGTCGAGTTGTTCGAGCGGTGGGTTGCTGAGGCTCCGGGTGCGGTGGCGGTGGTCAGCGAGGGTGCTGAGTTGTCGTACGGCGATCTGGATGCGGCGGCGAATCGGCTGGCGCACTATCTGCGGGGGCAGGGCGTTGGGCCGGAGTCAGTTGTGGGCCTGAGGTTGCCGCGTGGTCCGCAGATGGTGACGGGGATTTTGGGTGTGTGGAAGGCGGGGGCTGCGTATCTGCCGATCGACACCGGGCTGCCGGGTGACCGCATCGATTTCATGCTCGCGGATGCGGGTGTGGGTGTGGTGGTCAGTCCGGAGGAGTTGGACCAGCCGGGTGAGTCTGCTTCTGCGCCGGGTGTTGCGGGTGATCTGGCGTACGTCATCTACACGTCGGGTTCGACGGGCACGCCGAAGGGTGTGGCGGTCTCGCATGCTTCGCTGGCGAATCTGGTGTCGGTGTTCGGGCCGGTGATGGGTGCGGGTCCGGGTGTGGGTGTGTTGCAGTTCGCGTCGTTCAGTTTCGACGCGTCCGTGCTGGACGTCGCTGTGGCGTTGTCGTCGGGTTCTGCGCTGTGGATCGCGAGTGAAGAGCAGCGGGAGGAGCCTCGTCGGTTGGCGGAGTTGGTGGGGGTCGGTTCCGCGAGTGTGGTGCCGTCGTTGCTGGGTGTGCTGGAGCCTGGGGATCTGGGGCATGTGGGGCCGATGGTGGTGGGTTCTGAGGCGGTCAGTGAGGCGGTGGCGCGGGATTGGTCTGTGGGTCGTCGGTTGGTGCATGCGTATGGGCCGACGGAGAGCACGGTGATCTCGGCGATCGGGGAGGTGGATGGTGCGCGTTCGGGTCCGGTGCCGTTCGGTCGGCCGATCGCCAACACTCGGGTGTATGTGCTGGATGACGGTCTTGAGCCGGTGCCGGTGGGTGTGACGGGTGAGTTGTATGTGGCCGGGGCTGGGCTGGCGCGCGGGTATGTGAATCGTCCGGGGTTGACGGGTGAGCGGTTTGTGGCGTCTCCGTTCGATGCGGGGCGGCGGATGTACCGGACGGGTGACCTGGCGCGGTGGACTGCTGATGGGCAGTTGGTGTTCGGTGGTCGTGCCGATGATCAGGTGAAGGTGCGCGGGTTCCGTATCGAGCCGGGTGAGATCGAGACCGTTCTGCTGACCCACCCGGATGTCACCCAGGTTGCTGTGGTGGCGCGCGAGGGTGTCTTGGTGGCGTATGCCGTGCCGTCGGTCCAGGACGTGGAGGGGCTGCGGGAGCTGGTGGCGTCGCGGCTACCGGAGTACATGGTGCCGGCGGCATTCGTGACGCTGGACGAGCTGCCGCTGACCGCCAACGGGAAGTTGGACCGCCGGGCGCTTCCGGAGCCGGAGTACAGCACGGGTGCGGGCAGGGCCCCGGTCACTGTGCAGGAAGAGATCGTGTGCACGGTCTTCGCCGAGGTACTGGGCCTGGAGTCGGTCGGAGTGGCGGACGACTTCTTCCGGCTCGGTGGGCATTCGCTGTTGGCGGTGTCGTTGGTGGAGCGGTTGCGGGGTCGGGGTGTGTCGGTGTCGGTGCGGGCGTTGTTCGAGGCGCCGACTCCGGCGGGGATGGCGCGGGCGGCTGCGGTCGGGTCGGTGGAGGTACCGGAGAACCTGATTCCGGCGGACGCTGAGCACATCACCCCGGAGATGCTGCCGCTGGTGGAGCTGGAGCAGGCCGAGATCGACCAGGTGGTGGCCTCCGTCGACGGCGGCGTCACGAACGTCGCGGACGTGTACCCGCTCGCGCCCCTGCAGGAGGGCATGCTCTTTCACCACCTCATGGCAGGTGATGGGGCGGACATCTACCTCACCGTGCGGGTCGTGGAGTTCGAGTCGCGGGCTCGGCTGGATGAGTTCGCGGGTGCGTTGCAGCAGGTGGTGGACCGGCATGACATCTACCGGACCGGTGTGGTGTGGGAGGGCCTGCGGGAGCCGGTCCAGGTGGTGTGGCGACAGGTAGTGCTTCCCGTGGTCGAGCACGTACTCGATCTGCCGGCCGGGGCGACGGAGCCCGAGCAGTGGGTGGATGCGCTCACGCGTGCCGGTGGGTCGGTGATGGATCTGAGGCGTGCGCCGTTGATGGATCTGCATGTGGCGGAGGTGGTGGAGGGTCGTTGGCTGGGGTTGGTGCGGATGCATCATCTGGTGCAGGACCACTTGGGTATGGATGTGGTGTTGCAGGAGTTGCGGGCGGTTTTGACGGGGCGGGTGGAGCGGTTGGCTCCGGCGTTGCCGTTCCGGAACTTTGTGGCGCAGACGCGGTCGGTGCCGAGGGTGGAGCATGAGCGGTTCTTCGCGGGGTTGCTGGGTGATGTGAGTGAGCCGACGGCGCCTTATGGGTTGTTGGATGTGCGGGGTGATGGCAGTGGTGTGGTGTCGGGTGTGGTGTCGGTGGGTGATGAGGTGGTCGCGGGGTTGCGGGAGGTGTCGCGGCGGTTGGGGGTGAGTGCTGCCACGGTGTTGCATGTGGTGTGGGCGCGGGTGTTGGCGTCGTTGGCGGGTCGGGATGATGTGGTGTTCGGGACGGTGTTGTTCGGGCGGATGAATGCTGGTGAGGGTGCTGACCGGGTGCTGGGTCCGTTCATCAACACCTTGCCGGTTCGTGTGCGGACGGGTCCGGTCGGGGTGCGGGTGGCGGTGGAGGGGATGCGGGACCAGTTGGCGGCGCTGCTGGAGCACGAGCACGCACCCCTGGCCGTCGCACAGCAGGCCAGCGGGATCGTAGGGAACATCCCTCTCTTCACCTCACTCTTCAACTACCGGCACATCACCGAAGCCCCCCGAGACCCTGCCGGTGAAGGAGAGGACCAGCCGGAGTCGGTGCAGGGTATCCAGACCGTTTTCATGGAGGAGCGGACGAACTATCCGCTGGTGGTGTCGGTCAACGACCGTGGGGCGGGCGGTCTGAGCCTGGGCGTGCAGAGCGTGGATGTACTCGACCCGGAGGCCGTGGGCAGGTTGCTGTGCACCGCGGTCGAGAACACGGTCGCCGCACTCACCGTCGCCCTGGACGGCGGTTTGGAAACCGCGTTGCGCGATGTGGTCATCGTCGACGAGCAGGAGCGTCAACGCGTACTCGTCGACTGGAACGACACGGCTGCCGAGGGTGTCGACGGCACTGTTGTCGAGTTGTTCGAGCGGCGGGTGGCCGAGGCTCCTCGTGCGGTGGCGGTGGTGAGTGAGGGTGCTGAGCTGTCGTACGGCGATCTGGACGCGGCGGCGAATCGGCTGGCGCACTATCTGCGGGGGCAGGGCGTTGGGCCGGAGTCTGTGGTGGGCCTGAAGCTGCCGCGTGGCGCTGGGATGGTGACGGGGATTCTGGGTGTGTGGAAGGCGGGGGCTGCGTATCTGCCGATCGACACCGCGTTGCCGGGTGACCGTATCGATTTCATGCTTGCGGATGCGGGTGTGGGTGTGGTGGTGGGTCCGGAGGAGTTGGACCAGCCGGGTGAGCCGTCTTCCGCGCCTGCTGTTGCCGGTGATCTGGCGTATGTGATCTATACGTCGGGTTCGACGGGGACGCCGAAGGGTGTGGCGGTCTCGCATGCTTCGTTGGCGAATCTGGTGTCGGTGTTCGGGCCGGTGATGGGTGCGGGTCCGGGTGTGGGTGTGTTGCAGTTCGCGTCGTTCAGCTTCGACGCGTCCGTGCTGGACGTCGCTGTGGCGTTGTCGTCAGGTTCTGCGCTGTGGATTGCGAGTGAGGGGCAGCGGGAGGAGCCTCGTCGGCTGGCGGAGCTGGCGGGTGTCCGGGCGGCCAGTGTGGTGCCGTCGCTCCTCGGGGTTCTGGAGCCTGGGGATCTGGCGCATGTGGGTCCGATGGTGGTGGGTTCTGAGGCGGTCAGTGAGGTGGTGGCGCGGGATTGGTCTGTGGGTCGTCGGTTGGTGCATGCGTATGGGCCGACGGAGAGCACGGTGATCTCGGCGATCGGGGAGGTGGATGGTGGTCGTTCGGGTCCGGTGCCGTTCGGTCGGCCGATCGCCAACA
Source organism: Streptomyces sp. NPDC091377 (assembly GCF_044757045.1). Classification (NCBI taxonomy): domain Bacteria; kingdom Bacillati; phylum Actinomycetota; class Actinomycetes; order Kitasatosporales; family Streptomycetaceae; genus Streptomyces; species Streptomyces sp. NPDC091377. The sequence goes on from NZ_JBIVUE010000003.1 coordinate 684,566, forward strand.
CGCGGGTGTATGTGTTGGACGAGGCGCTTGAGCCGGTGCCGGTGGGTGTGACGGGTGAGTTGTATGTGGCCGGTGTCGGGCTGGCGCGGGGGTATGTGAATCGTCCGGGGTTGACGGGTGAGCGGTTCGTGGCGTCTCCGTTCGATGCGGGGCGGCGGATGTATCGGACGGGTGACCTGGCGCGGTGGACTGCGGATGGGCAGTTGGTGTTCGCGGGGCGGGCGGATCAGCAGGTCAAGGTGCGCGGGTTCCGGGTCGAACCCGGTGAGATCGAGGCCGTCCTGCTGAGCCACGCGCAGGTCGCCCAGGTCGCGGTGGTGGCTCGCGAAGATGTTCTGGTGGCCTACGTGGTGCCGGAGGACCAGGCGGTCGACGGCCTGCGGGAGCTGGTGGCGTCGCGGCTGCCGGAGTACATGGTGCCGACGGCGTTCGTGACGCTGGATGAGCTGCCGCTGACCGCCAACGGGAAGCTGGACCACAGGGCCCTGCCCGCGCCCGAGTACGCCGGCGGTTCGGGCCGTGCCCCGGTCACCGTGCAGGAGGAAGTCCTGTGCGCGGTCTTCGCCGAAGTGCTGGGCCTGGACGCGGTCGGGGTCGACGACAACTTCTTCCAGCTCGGCGGACATTCGCTCCTCGCGGTCTCACTGGTCGAGCGGTTGCGGAGCCGAGGTGTCTCCGTGTCCGTGCGGGCACTGTTCGCGTCGCCGACTCCGGCGGGGCTCGCCCGTGCGGCCGGCGCCCCGTCGGTGGAGGTGCCGGAGAACTTGATCCCGGCCGGGGCCGAGCGGATCACGCCGGAGATGCTGCCGCTGGTGGAGCTGGAGCAGGCCGAGATCGACCGGGTGGTCGGAACCGTGGAAGGCGGTGCGGCGAATGTCGCGGACGTGTACCCGCTCGCGCCCTTGCAGGAGGGCATGCTCTTCCATCACCTCATGGCAGGCGGCGGCCAGGACGCCTATGTGACGGTGCGCGTGGTCGAGTTTGACTCGCGAGCCCGGATGGAGGAGTTCGCGAGCGCGCTTCAGCAGGTCGTGGACCGGCACGACATCTACCGGACCGGTGTGGTGTGGGAGGGCCTGCGGGAGCCCGTCCAGGCGGTGTGGCGGCGAGCGGTTCTCCCGGTGGTCGAGCATGTCCTGGACGCGGAGGTTACCGATCCCGCGCTTCGCGTGGACGCTCTGGTGCGTACAGTCGGATCGGTGATGGACCTGCGTCGCGCCCCGCTGATGGATCTGCATGTGGCGACGGTCGGCGAGGGCCGGTTGCTCGGGCTGCTGCGGATGCATCACATGATCGAAGACCACATGGGCATGGACGTGGTGTTGCAGGAGCTGCGGACGGTTCTCACCGGTGACGTGGAGCGGTTGGCCCCGGCGCTGCCGTTCCGGAACTTCGTGGCGCAGACGCGGTCGGTGCCCAGGGCGGAGCATGAGCGGTTCTTCGCCGGGTTGCTGGGTGATGTGACCGAGCCGACGGCACCGTACGGACTGCTGGACGTGCGCGGTGACGGCAGTGGGCTGCGCGCACAGATGCTGCCCGTCGCCGACGAGGTCGCTGGTGCCTTGCGCTCGGTGGCCCGGCAGTTGGGGGTCAGTACGGCCACGGTGTTGCATGTGGTGTGGGCACGGGTGTTGGCGTCGTTGGCGGGTCGGGATGATGTGGTGTTCGGGACGGTGTTGTTCGGGCGGATGAACGCGGGTGAGGGTGCTGACCGGGTGCTGGGTCCGTTCATCAACACCTTGCCGGTTCGTGTGCGGACGGGTCCGGTCGGGGTGCGGGCCGCGGTGGAGGGGATGCGGGACCAGTTGGCGGCCCTGCTGGAGCACGAGCACGCACCCCTGGCCGTCGCACAGCAGGCCAGCGGAGTCCCGGGGAACACCCCTCTCTTCTCCTCCCTGTTCAACTACCGGCACACCGCGGGCGCCACCCGCGCTCCCGCTGGAGACGAGCAGGAGCGGGCGGCGTCGGTCCAGGGTATTCAGACGGTCTTCATGGAGGAGCGCACCAACTATCCGCTGGTCGTCTCGGTCAATGACCAGGATGCCGCCGGTCTGAGCCTGAGCGTGCAGACGCTGGACGTACTGGACCCGCAAGCGGTCGGTCTGATGCTGTGCACCGCCATCGAGAACGTCGTCTCCGCCCTGGCCGCGACGCTCGACGGCGGAGCTGACACCGCTCTGCGTGAGGTGCGGGTGCTCGACGAGCAGCAGCGCCAGCGCGTACTGGTCGAGTGGAGTGGTGCGGGGGTTGAGGGTGTTGTGGTGGATGGTGGTGGTGGTGTGGGTTCGGTGTTGGATTTGTTTGGTGGGTGGGTGGGGGTGGATGCGGGTGCGTTGGTGGTGGTGGGTGATGGTGTGGTGGT